>WTGI01000091.1 GCA_011523635.1 Acidimicrobiia bacterium | reverse complement strand
CGCCGGGCCCTCCCCCTCCGCCACCACCTTGGTGTCGAGCGCGTTCCGTCCTTGCCCGGGCGGGGCTGCTCGACGATTTGACCGTCGCATGATCCGGCCGACGTCCGAACCGGACCATTGGTATTTGCGGTTATCCAATAGCATAGAACGTGGGTGTGACACGAACGGGGGGCACTCCGGCTGATCCGACCGCGTCCGGAAGGGTGGCCACCGGTTCGACCGGGAACCCGCGGATCAACCAGGGTCACCTAGAGGCGTCGGGCACAGGAAGGTTCGCGGTCTCCGGCAGGCAGGCCACCGGCGCCGGGGCAAGGCGCAATCTTGCGGACCGCTAGGGGTAAGGCGGCCTTGTCACCACCGGGGATCGTTGTGGTCTACCGGGCTGTCGACCATCTCGATGTGGAGCTGGTCGCCCTCGTAACGGTTGGCGGCCAGGACCTCCTCGTCGAGTTCCACTCCCAGACCGGGGGCCGTCGGAACGACGGTGTGTCCGTTCTCGAACCGCAGCGGGGTCTTGAGGAGCTCGGCATGGAACCCGCCCCAGTCCTCGATCGCCTCCAGGATCAGGAAGTTGGGAGAGCAGGCGGCCAGCTGCAGGTTGGCGGCGGCCACGATCGGCCCGCAGTAGCAATGGGGCGCGATCTGGGCGCCATGGACCTCTGCGATGGCGGCGATCTTCTTGCCTTCCAGAATCCCGCCGCACCGTCCCAGGTCGGGCTGGACGATGTCAACCGCCGACGCCGCCAGGAGGCGGGCGAACTCCACCTTGCCGGTGAGCCGCTCCCCGGCGGCGATGGGGATCGACGTATGCCGGCGGACCCTGGCCATCCCCTCGACATCGTCCGGCGGGACCGGCTCCTCGAACCACAGCGGATCGTAGGGCTCCAGCCGGGCCGCCAGCCGGATGGCGCCTGCCGGCGTGAACTGCCCGTGGGTGCCGAACAGGATGTCGGCGTCCGTCCCCACCGCCTCGCGGATGGCCGAGCAGAATCGCACGGAGAGCTCGATCCGCTCCAGGAGCGGCTGGTACCCGCCCATGGAGGAATAGGGGCCGGCCGGATCGAACTTGAGAGCTGTGAAACCCTTCGCCACGTATCCGGCCGCCCGGCGGGCCGCCAACTCGGGATCGCGGTACACCGCATCGCCCTCGATACCGGGCTCGTCGTATATATAGGTGTAGGAACGCACCGCATCCCTCACCCGGCCGCCGAGCAACGCGTGGACGGGCTTGTCCACCGCCTTGCCGATGATGTCCCAGCAGGCCATCTCCAGCGCGCTGATCGCGCCGCCCAGGGTCACGTCGGGTCTCGCAGTGAAACCCCGCCCGTAGGCACTCCGGCAGAATCGCTCGATCAGGAAGGGGTCCCGGCCGATCAGCAACGCCCCGGCCAGGTCATCCAGCATGGCCTCCACCACCTGTGGCCGGAAGGTGGCCCCGTAGTGCTCGCCATACCCGACGATCCCGTCATCGGTGGTGAGTTTGACGAACACGAAGTACGGGCCGCCGAGATCCGGCCGCGGGTTGGCCACCACGAAGGTCTCGACATCGACGATCCTCATGCGACCAGGCTCTCCTCCATCATGATCACGTTGCGCAGGGCGTCGCCGCGGCGCGCCGACCCGAGGGCCTCCCCGATCTCATCGAGCGCGAACCGGCCGGTGATAAGGCCATCCAGCTCCAATTGGCCCTCCTGATAGAGAGCGACGAGCGCGGGAATGTCCCGGGCAGGCCGGCCGGCGCCCATCTTCGAGCCGAGTATCCGCTGGCCGGCACTCGCCACCGTCACCGGGTCCAGGCTAACCCTGGCGCCGCTCGGCGGCATGCCCACCAGCACCAGCGTGCCCATCCTCGCCAGCAGGTCGAATCCGGTCTCGATTGCCGAAATGGCCGCCGTAGCCACGAACACGTAGTCGGCCATCTCGCCCTTCGTCACCGCGCGGACCTCATCCAGCACATCGTCCCCGATTGCGACTGCGGCGCTCGCACCGAGCCGGAGGGCCGCGGCCAGCCGGCGCTGATCCGGATCGACTGCGACCACCTCCGCCGCACCGGCCATCCGGGCGCCCTGCACCACGTTGAGCCCGACCCCGCCCGCGCCCAGCACCACCACGAAGGATCCCGGAGCGACCCGGGCGGTGTTGCGGACCGCGCCCACGCCCGCCAACACGCCGCAGGACAGCAACGCCGCCACGTCCAGGTCGATCTCAGAACCGACCCGGACCACCTGGGATCGGTGGATGGTCACAGCCTCGGCGAACGCCGCTACCCCCAGACCTTGCCAGATCTCCGACCCGAGCGCGTCGCGCAACGGACCGCACTCGTCCAGCGCGAAGCGGCCCGAACAGCCCACCGGCGCCCCCGCCATGCAACGACGGCATGATCCGCAACTCCTGATCAACGTGACGACCACCCGATCGCCCACCGCCAGATCCGTCACGCCCGGGCCGAGCCGATCGACGACTCCCGCCGCCTCATGGCCGAACACCGCAGGACTCTCCGACTCCCAGTGGCCGTCGACGTAGGCGAGGTCGCTTCCGCAGATCGCTGTCGCCACGACCCGAACGCCCACCTCGCCGCACGCCGGATCGGCCAGCCACACGTCTTCGATGCTCAGCGGCGACCGAGGGCTCCTCCACACTGCAGCCCTCACCGTGGTGCTGGAGGTCCGGGCTCTGCTACTCACGTGCGTCATCCAAGTCGGTCCTGATCCGCGCCGACAATTGTCGCATCCACATGGCAGCTTGATACGCTACGAAGCTGCCATGTAACTGCGAAGGCCGGCGGGAGGTACACGTTCGCATGGTGACGGTGGACTGCCACCTCCATCTGACCGACTCCGCGGAGCAGGCGCCGATCTGGTGGATGGAGGAGCTCTACCGCCCCTACGGCGGCGGGTACATCTGGACGGACGGGGAGGCGATCGTCGGCATCCTCGACCGGGCCGGGGTCGACATGGGGATGGTGCAGGGCTCCGATATCCGCCGCACCACCTACCACCCTGACTTCCCCGACCAGCGCCACGTGTTCGTACCCAACGACTACACAGCAGAGCAGGTAGCCCTCTTCCCCGAGCGCCTGATCGGCGTGGCCAACATCGACCCGCTGCGGGACGTGCGGGCCGGGGTCATCGAGCAGCGGCGCTGCGTCGAGGAATACGGCTTCAGATCCTCGAAGTTCCTGCCCACCTACCAGAACTACTACATCGACGATCCTGCCGTGGCGCCGATGCTGGAGAGCTGCCTGGAACTCGACATCGTCGCCCACGTGAACACCGGTTACTCGCCGACCATCACCGCCGCGCTCCGGTACGGCAATCCCGAACGGCTGGACCGGATCGGCATCCGGTACCGCGACCTCCGCGTGCTGGTCTACATCAACTTCCCCTACGTGGACGAGGGCATCGCGGTGGTGGCCCGCCACCTCAACTTCCACGCCGACATCGCCTACTTCATGGGGGCCGGGCCGGGGCCGCTCTTCGACGCTCTGGACAAGCTCCGCGGTCTGGGCGCGCTCGGCCGGGTCGTGTACGGCTCGGACAACAACGACAAGGACCGGACCGGCGGCGGCCAGAAGATCGGAACCCACCTCTTGGGCGAGCTGAACGAGGTGGCCGATCGCACCGGTCGGGAACCGTTCACCGCCGCGGACATCGACGGAATCGTGGGCGGAAACGCCCGGCGCCTGTACAGGCTGGACTGATCCGATGCCCACGGTCGACGTGCTGCTCTACCTCACCGAGACGGCCCGCCACGCTCCCGTCTGGTGGATGGAGGAGCTGTACCGTCCCTATGGCGGGGAGTACGCGTGGACGGACGGGGCGACCCTGGTGGACCTCCTGGACCGGGCGGGGATCGACGTGGGCCTGGCGCACGGATCGGACCTGCGCCGTACCACGTTCCATCCGGACTATCCGGACCTCCACGAGGTGCACGTGCCCAACGACTACACCGCGGCCCAGTGCGCCGCCCATCCGGGACGCCTGTACGGCGTGGCGTGCGTGGACGCGCTCCGCGACGTACGGGCGGCCACCGAAGAGATCGAACGGTGCGTCACCGAGTTCGGGTTCCGCATGATGAAGCTGCTCCCCACCTATCACCACCACGATCCCGCCGACCCCAGGTTGGCGCCCGTCTACGAGAAGTGCCTCGAACTCGACCTTCCGATCCACACCCACACCGGCTTCACCCCGATCATCAACGCTCCCATGCCCCACGCCCGGCCCGTCCTCCTCGACGAGCTCGGGATCCGCTACCGGGACCTCAAAGTGGTCGTCTACCTGGCCTTTCCATACGTGGACGAGGGGATCGCGGTGGTGGCCCGGCACCCGAACTTCTACGCCGACCTGTCCTACTACGCAGGAGGCGATCCCCGCGATCTGTACCGGGTGCTGAACAAGCTCAGGAGCCTCGGCGCGCTGGACCGGGCGGTCTACGGGTCCGACAACAACGACAAGCAGAAGTCGGGACCCGGAGGGGTGGCATCCGGCATCTTCCGGGCTGTCAACCGGGTGGCCGCCGAGGTAGGCGGTCCCGAGGTGACGGAGGCGGAGATGGAGGCCATCATGGGCGGCACCGCATCCCGACTCCTGAAGATCCCGGACCAAGCAGCGGGCACCGCTGCGTGAAGGAGGTTTGCGAGATGAACGAGACAAGCCCACATTGCGACCTCCTCCTCACCGGAGGGTCGGTGGTGACCGTCGACGACGACCGCAGGGTGATCGAGCCCGGGTCGGTGGCGGTGTCGGGCAACCGGATCGTGGCGGTGGGCCCGGACGAGGACCTGGCCGGCTACCGGGCGGGACGTACCATCGACTGCTCCGGGAAAGCCGTGCTGCCGGGGTTGATCGACACCCACGACCACCTGTTCCAGGGCCTGGCCCGCGGGCTGGGCGAGGGGATGCCGCTGTGGACCTGGCTGACCGACTTCATGTGGCCGTTCTCGATCTCCATCAACCTGGAGGAGGGCCGGATCGGAGCCAAGCTCGGAGCCGTGGAAGCCCTCAAGGCCGGCACCACCACAGTGGTCGACAACCACTACGCGCCGTCCGATCTCGACACCACCCTGGCCGTGGCCGGCGCCATACACGAGGTGGGGCTGCGAGGGGCGGTGGCCCGCGGCATCGTCGGCGAGGAGACCGCCATAGCTCGCCGATTCAACCTGGCCGGCGAGCTGTTCTCCTACTCCAACGACGAGGAGATCGAGATCACCACCGCCGCGATGGAGCAGTATCCGGCCGGCAGCCGGGTGGAGGTCTGGCCGGCCCCCCTCAACATCATCTACAACGACCAGGACCTGGTCCGGCGGAGCGTGGCTCTGGCACGGGAGGCCGGTGTCGGCTGGCACACCCACTGCTCGGAACGTCTGGAGGACCCGCCCACCTACCTGGAGGAATACGGTATCCGCCCGGTCGAGTGGCTGTACCAGGAGGGGCTGCTCGGCCCGGAGGCGACCATCGCCCATGGGATCTACCTCGACGACGCCGAGATCGACCACGTGGGCGAGACCGGCACGGGTATCGCCTACTGCCCGATCTCCCACCAGTACATCGCGCTGGGTGTGATGCGCCTTCGGGACCTGCGCGCCTCAGGTGCGCCGATCGGTCTCGGCACCGACGGTCCGTGCTGCAACCACCGCCAGGACATGTTCGAGGTCATGAAGCAGGCCATCCTCCTCCAACGGGTCCACACCCTGGAGCCGACCATCAGCAACGGCGAGGAGGCCCTGGAGATGGCGACGAGGGAGGGCGCCCGCTACGCCAACATCGAGGCGGGGGTGATCGCCCCCGGCAAGCTGGCCGACATCATCGTCGTGAACATGAAGAGCCCCCACCTGACTCCCTGGCACCGGACCGTCTCCGCCCTCACCTACTGCGCGCGGGGATCCGACGTGGTCCACTCCATAATCGACGGCCAGGTGGCTATGGAGAACGGGCGTTGCACGATGGTCGACGAGGAAGAGGTCATGCGCGAGGCTCAGGCCCGCGCCGAGGACCTGATCGACCGGGCGGGGCTAGATGGGCTGCTAACGCCCTGGAGGCGATAGCAGCCGGGCGACGGAGGTCACGCGACGATCCTGTTCATCGGCGACCGTGACTCCGCGGCGCACGAATCAATCCCTGTAGACAGCGACCCACTTGATTATCTCTTCCACGTCGGCGGAGAGCTCCATCAAACCTACGTGCTCATCGTAGAGATCGCCGTCCATCTGCTCCTTGATCTCCGGCTCCAATACGTGATATACGGGAAGTCCCAACGGGACTCCGGCCAACGGACCCGCCCAGGTCGGATCGCCTCTGGTCACCGTCTCCGCGAAGAGACCGGCGCTGTTGGCATCCGGCTGCCCCAGCAGGACGACCATGCCGTCCGTGCCGGAGGTCTCGGCCAGGCGATTTACGTTCGCCTGGTCCTCCAGGTCCATCGCTCCCCCAGCCGTTCAGACGAAGCACTGGGTGACGCTGAACACCACATCGGCGCCAGCCGACTCGGCTAGGAGCTTGAGGCTGGGCCCGGTGACGCCGTCGCGCTCACCGATGGCCACCACCCTCCTGCCGTTCAGATCCATACCCGCTCCTCTCGCTTCTTTCATTACGTCGGACCTCGGCCGCCGGGGGTCACGCTTTCGTTGACCGTGTGATGGCGGCGGGCCGTCGAGAGTCTATCGCCCGGCCTATCCACCACAGGAATGGCAGATTCGTGGCCGGCTCGGCTGACCTACAGCCTTGCTACCCCGTGCGGCGCGCAACGGCCGGCCGCTCGACGATGAAGGAAACCCCGTCGACCAACTGTGTCATCCTGCCCAGGAACAGGCTCCCCTTGGCGACGATCATGGCTCGGTCGAGGCTGCCGCGCCGCATCGCTTGCAGGGCGTGCCCTAGGTAGGGAACCCCGGCCGGAATGTGTCCCTGGGTCGGAGCGAACCCGGGCATGCCCCGCTCGGCCACGAAGCGGTCGATGTCTCCCCTCCCGATCTCTCGCCGTAGCACCGCCATCGCCGCCAGCGTCCGGTAGTTCATTCTGGGCACGTCGCCGCTCCCGCCGGGCTCGGTGATCTCCGGATTGTGCATCTCCACTGCATACTTGTCGATGTCGGTCATGCCGAGACCGGCCCTCACGAGCGGTTCCACCACCAGCGCCTCGTACACCGCCTTCGGAGAGGAACCGGCCCCGATCGGATGCTTCCCGGCGAGGTCGAGCCGCAGCTCCATGCCGTCGCCGCCGGCGGGACCGACCAGGAATGCCATGGAAGCCAGGCAGTCCTCCATCACCGGCACCCCGTTGCGCAGGTGAGCGCCGAACTTCATGCCTAGCTTGGCCTGCGATCCGCCGCCCAACACGACCACGTACTTGTGAACACCCGCCGCCACCATCGCGCCGGCCGCGATCAGCGCGTGTACCGGCGCCGAGCAGAACGCCTTGATGTCCGATCCGGTGGCGTTCACGCAGCCGACCACCTCGCCGACCGCTTTCGACAGGCTGCCCCCGCCCCGCTGGTATCGGTCCCCGACCGCTTCCTCCCCACAGTTGAGCAGGTAGTCGATCTCACGTGCCCCGATGCCGCTGTTCCTGAGAAGATCGGAGAACGCCAGGACTGCGGTCGCCTTGCCGGCCAGGTTCTCGAGCAGCACAGAGGCCGTGAGCGCCTCGTCCTGGTCGTGAACGGTGCGGATGAACCCGGCCATGCGCCCGTCGTGGTGGAGGTCGAGTCCGTCACTCTCCTCCGCCAGAGTCCGCAACTCGGCCGGGTCGACACCAGTGATACGCCCCCTCCGATGATCGAAGTCGACGAGATCGGCGCCGGCCTGCGCGGCCAACTCCCCGTCGAGGGTGAGCAGGTCGAAGTCGTCGCACAACTTCATCAGCCCGTAGAGCCCTGCCTGGCTGACCATGCGCCCGAAGGCGCCGGAGGGACTTGCCGAGTCGATCCTGTTCTCGTACCAGGGACGGGGGATGGACGCCAGGTCCTCCGGCGCGAGATTGCCGATGAACACCTGGTTCGGCGGGTAGGCGACCACTTCGTCCCAGGGGCGAAGGGATCCGGTAATCCGGGGCAGCAGTGACGGGTCCCTGCCGATCTCACGCACCGGCTTCGACCCGTACCTGACCAGATCGGGAGCGTGAGCAAGGGCGTAGGAAGCGCTGAGGATGGCGGGTGTCGGGCTCAACGGAATGGTCTCCAGGTTGGCTGCTCGGCGATTGCTCGGCCGAAGCAGGGTAACCGTAGCCTGACCGAGCCCGGCCATCGGGAGATCAGGAGCAGATGGGTATTCTCTCCTCGCCCTGGACAGGAGCGTTCCAGGCCCGTTCACCATGGAGAAGACCCCCCTTGGCCCGCCGTTACCCGACCACAGCGCTGAGCGGAGAGGGTCTCGGTATCCCGCTCCTGGCCATGGCCACCAGCATCCTCATCATGAGCACCGGCCTGGTGGCGATCAAGGCAACCAGCCTCGGCGGGCTCGAGTTCTCCTTCTGGCGTCTATGGATCGGCGTGGCGGCGCTGGGACCCGTGGTCATCTGGAGGCTCGCCGCCAAGCCCGAGGCGCGCCCGTCGCTCTCCTCGCTGCGCCGGGCCATCCTGCCGGGTCTCCTGATCGCGTTCATCCAGCCGGCCCTGGTCGTCGCAGCCAAGCTCACCTCGGTCACGGATGTAGCGCTGCTGACCTCGGTAATCCCCCTGATCGTAAGCGTGATCGCCGTTCCGATCCTGGGCGAACGCCCCGGCGCCCGCTTCCGGCTGTGGGTGGTGGTGGCGATCAGCGGCGCCGGCTTGGTGGCCTACGGAGGATCCACCGGCCTCGAAGGCGACCTGCTCGGGATGGCCCTGGCATGTGCCGGAGTGGTGTGCTGGGCCTTCTACATGGTCATCCTGAAGATCTCCAGGGTCTACCTGGACGCCATCGTTCTGCTCTGGGCCATCTTGGTGGTCGCAGCGATCGGCGTGACCGGGTTCATGGCGCTCACCGGCTGGGAGCCGGGTTCGGTGACCACCGGGGACTGGCTGCTGATCACCTACGTAGCGGTGATACCCGGAGGGGTTGGTCTGGCGCTGATGACCTGGGCCTACCGCTGGCTGCCCGCCAACATCCCACCCCTCATGCAAAGTGCCAAACCGGTCCTGTCCAGCGCCCAGGCCTACGCGCTCCTGTCCGAGCCCGTTACCGCTCTGCACTTCGTGGGCGGCGGCATCGCAATCGCCGGAGTGGTCGGAGCGATCCTGGATCGAACCGGCCGGCGCCTTCTGGCCGAAGCGCAGAGCAAGGCCGACCCCAACCAGATCTCATGAACCTCAACTACCTGATTCCCCGGCGGACGTCGATCTCGCGAACTCGCGGCCGGCTGTGACGAAACGCCGTACAGGGATCGTCACGTAAAGGAGGGAACGACCTCGTATCCGGGCTGCTCGGGCTCGGTGTCGACTACTTCCTCGGGGAAGCCCGGGGCTCGCAGGTCGACACCGCAGGCATCCTCGAGGAAGCGGACGATGCCCGGTGACCAGGCTCTGGACCCGTAGACCTGCTCGCCCCGGCGGAAGATGTCCAGCACCAGCGGGGACAACTTGAGGGGCGTGTCCTGGTGGTCGGCCAGTTGCTGGAACAGCGACATGTCCTTCACCACCAGGTCCATCGTGAAGTTGATGTTGTAGCTGCCGTTCAGGATCACCTGGGACTCGGTCTCGTGGACGAACGAGTTGCCGGAACTGATGCGGATCGCCTCGTAGGCGGTGTTCAGGTCCATGCCCGACCGGCGGGCCACCATCAACGCCTCGCCCAATGCCACCAGATGCACCGATGCCAGGTAGTTGGTCACCACCTTGAGGATCGAGGCCGATCCGAGTCCCCCCACGTGGAGGATCCGGCGGCCCATGGTGGTGAGCACCGGCAGCGCCCGCTCGAAGTCCTCCCGCTCGGCGCCCACGAAGATTGAGATGTTGCCGGTCGCCGCCCGGTGGCATCCGCCCGACACCGGCCCGTCCATGGGGCGGGCGCCCCGGCCCACGACCAGCGCGCCGAGACGCCGCACCTCGGCCTCGTCGGTGGTGCTCATCTCGAGCCAGATCTTGCCGGTGCCAAGACCCTCCAACACCCCGTCCGGGCCTTCCATCACCGACCGAACCGCGGCTGTAGAGGGCAGGCAGGTGATGACCAGATCGCAAGCTTCGGCGAGTTCCCGGTCCGTATCCGCCCACCCGGCCCCGCCGTCGAGCAGAGGCTGCGCCGCCGCCCGATCCAGGTCCCGGACCACCATCTCGAACCCGTTTCTCAACAGGCTCTTCGAAAGCTTGGAGCCGACATTGCCCAGACCGATGAATCCAACCTTCATGATGCGACCTCCCGCGGGTCCCGGAGCGACGGTGGCATGACGATCACCGGTGGCCTGACCAGGCGAAAGAACGCGAAAAACGCGGAAAGCGGGGCCCGCCGGGCCCTCCCCCGCCACCACCTCTCCTGGCTCGGAGCGTGGTCGGCCATGCCCGGCCGGATGCCGGGTACGGCGGTCGCTCCACGAAGCCCGTGTCTGTTCCCTCAGGACCGGCCGAACCGATCGGTCGAAGCTGCGGCCGGCATTGGTGCTTGGCGATACTCAACATATGGTGGGGGTGTGACAAAGTTCAACCCTTCCGTGCGGTTCGTCGGGCCGACGCCCTAGAAAGCCGTGTACCCGCCGTCCACCACGTGTGCGGCGCCGGTGATGAACGAGGACTCATCCCCGGCTAGGTAGAGCACGGCGCGGGCTATCTCCTCGGGCCGGCCGAGCCTGCGCATCATGTGCAGACCCTCCAGCCTGGTGAGGCGCTCCTCGGTCAGCGGGCTCAGCAGGGGTGTGTCGATGGCCCCCGGGCAGACGGCGTTGACCCGGATGCCCGCTGCGGCGTGGTCGTAGGCCATGCACCGCACCAGGCCGATCACCCCGTGCTTCGAGGTGTTGTAGGCCACCTGGCCCTTCTCCCCCGTCATACCCGCCACCGAGGCGATGCAGACTATGGAACCTCCCCCGGCTCGCTCCATGTGGGGAACGGCGTGGCGGCAGGCGAGGAAGATCGACTTGAGGTTCACGGCCATCACCCGGTCCCAGAGTTCCTCGGTCGCCTCCGTCACCGTTCCCTTGCCGGCGATGCCGGCGTTGTTCACCAGGATGTCCAGGCAGCCGAAGCGTTCGATCGCCGTGTCGATCATGCGCTTGCAGTCGGAATTGGAGGTGACATCCGCCTGAACGAACACGGCCTCCCCACCGCCGCACGTGATCTCCTCCACCAGGTCCGTGGCAGGGCCGCTTCTGAGGTCCGCCAGGACCAGCCTGGCCCCCTCGGTCGCGAAGAGACGAGCTATGGCCGCCCCGATCCCCTGGCCCGCGCCGGTGACGACCGCCGCTTTGCCCTCAAGCCTCATGCGTACGTCCTGCTCATCGTGGAACCCTACCGTTTGTCACAACGACGTTAGGGAACGGACAACCACCGGCGTGTCTCTCTTTCGGACCGGCGCGGATCAGCTGGCCAGGAAGTCGAGGATGACTTCGACGGACCGTTCGATCTCCTCGACGTAGTGGCCGTGGCCGCTGTTCTCAAATATCTCCAAGCGCCCGTTCGGGAGGTTGTCGGCCACCCATCGGGCCCCTGCGCCTCCCGGCCCGGCATCCAGGGGCGTCAGGATGTCATGGCGACCGCACATCACCAGGGCAGGCGCGGTCACGTTGGGAACCACGTCCCGCACGTCGGTGTCGATCATCGCTTGGCACGCGTCTATGAACACATCCGTGTCCGTGTTGCGCTCCAGCACCGCCAGGGTCTCCCGAAGGATGTCGTCACCCATCTCGTCCAGGAGCCTCCTCCCGAACGCCTTGGTGAGCAGCTCCCTGGCCAACTGCTCGGACACGGCGCCGTAGGCGGAGGCGATGTCCTGCCATACGCGGAACATGTGGATGCCCATGGCGTCGCACTTGGCGACCGCGCCCGCTCCCATCAGCAGCTTGTCGGTCTTCTCCGGATACCGGGCGGCGAAGTCCAGGGCGATGAAACTCCCCATCGATCCGCCGTGGATGTGGGCCTTCTCGATCTCAAGGGCGTCCATGAGGGCGGCCAGGTCGGCGCTCCAGGTCTCGAGGGTGTAGCGCTGCTTGGGGCGGCTGCTGAGGCCGTAGCCGCGATGGTCGTAGTCCAGCACCCGGTAGTGCTCGGACACGCCCGGGGTGATGGTGGCATACCCTTCGTGGCCGCTCACCGCTCCACCGATCTGGACCACCGTCTCGCCCTCGCCCGAGAACTCGTACCAGAGATCGACTCCGTTGACCCTTACCGTCGCCATCCGACCACCTCCCTCGAGCGCTGTGCCTGTCCGCTAACTCTAAGTCGGCGAGACCGGGCCTGGGCGTCTAGCGGGACGCCTCCACCGGGTTGGAGAGACGTCCGATGCCCTCGATCTCCAGGGTGACCTCATCGCCGGGACGCAGGTACTCGGGAGGCTTGCGAGCCATGCCCACCCCGCTGGGCGTTCCGGTCGAGATCACAGCCCCCACCCCGAGGGTGAGATGCTGGGACATGTGAGACACCAGCCGGGGCACGTTGAAGATCAGATCGGACGTCTCGCCATCTTGCTTGATCTCGCCGTTCACCCACAGCTTGACATCGAGATCGTCGGCGGCGCCCAACTCGTCGGCCGTGACGATCCAGGGACCCATCGGCTTGAACGTGTCGAACGACTTGGCCCGGCTCCACTGTCCGTCCTTGATCTGCGTATCGCGGGCCGATACATCGTTGACGATGGTGTAGCCGGCGATGTAGTCGAGCGCGTCCCCTTCAGATACACAGCAGGCTGGCTTTCCGATCACCACCGCCAACTCCACCTCCCAGTCCACCTGATCGGTGAAGGGAGGTAGCCGGATGGCGTCGCCCGGGTTGATGATCGAGGAGTTGAAGAAGGGGAAGGAGATCGGGGACTCCGGAATGGTGGCGCCCGTTTCGGCGGCATGGAGCCGGTAGTTGAGGCCTATGCCCAGGAACTGGGGCGGGTCGGCCACCGGCGCCAGCAGCCGTACGTCCGAGAGCGAGTGCTCGGGCGCAGCCGCCTCGCACAGCGTCGTCAGCGCCTCCCGGTCCCCCAGCACGTCCATCAGGTCGGTGCCGTCCGTCACCGGACACACCTGCTCGCCGCAGACGAAACCCCAACTTTCCGAACCTCCGGCCTTGAATCGAGCGATCCGCATTCACTCCCTTCCCGGTAGCGTCGGGCGGCATTGTATATGATCCGAATCGGCGCGAAGGAGGTGGCCAATGGGGATCGAAGCGGTCGAGGTGGAGGCGCTGAGCGATCCTCCCGAGCCTTACTCCCACGCCATCCGGGCCGGCAACACCATCTACCTGGCCGGTCAGGTGGCTTTCGACCGCGATGGCGAGATCGTGGGCGACACCGTCGAACAGCAGGCCCGGCAGGTGTGGCGGAACATCGCGGACGTGCTGGAGGCGGCGGGTAGTTCGGTCGCCGACGTGGTCAAGGTCACCTACATCATGCAGGACGTCCGCGAGATCGCCGAAGAGTTCCCTGTCCGTGAGGAGGTCTTCGCCGGTAGGCCCTTCCCGGCCGTGACCGCCATGCAGGCCGCGGCGCTGGGACTGCCCGGCCTCAAGATGGAGGTGGACGTGATCGCCGTGGTGTCCGGTGACTGACCCGACGCCTGGGGCCGTTTCCCAAGCCCTCGCCCAGCAGGGCCTGGCAGGACCGGCGTTCGACACGGTGGCGATCGCCGAGACGTTGGCCGGCTGGGACGAAGCAGGGCGGGCCCTGGACCGGTTGCTGTCAGCGCACGAGGTGGATACCCCGGCCGCCAACCCGACCTCCTTCTCCCCGAAGTGGTGACAGGACCGTGAGACCCCGCTCCATAGCGCAGATCTCGCAGCAACTCCGGGAGGGCGCCACCACCTCCGTGGAAGTCACCCGGCAGGCGCTCGATGCCATCGATCGGATCGACAACCGGCTCAACGCGTTCGTGCTCGCGGACCGGGAGGGCGCGATCCGGGCTGCCGAGCAGGCCGACCGGGTCCTGAGCTCGGGAAACGCGGCCGGGCCGCTTACAGGCGTCCCGGTCGCCATCAAGGACATCATCCACATGGACGGCCTTCCCACCCGATGCGGATCACCCGCCTATCCCGACACGCCCCGCGACCAGGACGCGGCCGTCGTCAGCAGGCTGCGGGAGGCGGGCGCCGTGATGGTGGGCAAGACGACTACTCACGAACTGGCCTGCGGCGTCTCCAGCCCGCCGGCCGCCAATCCCTGGGACACCGCTCGCGTGCCGGGCGGGTCCAGCGGGGGATCCGGGGCGGCCGTGGCCGCCGGAGTGGTGCCGATGGCGCTCGGGAGCGACACCGGCGGCTCGATCAGGATTCCCGCGTCGGTCTGCGGTATCGCCGGCCTGAAGCCGACCTTCGGGAGGGTGTCCCGAGCCGGTGTCGAGACCCTGGCCTGGTCGCTGGACCACATCGGACCACTGGCCGCTACCGCGGAGGACTGCGCGGCCGCGCTCCAGGTCCTGGCGGGACACGATCCCGCCGATCCACCCACCGAGCCCTCTCCCCCACCCGACTACTCCATACAACTCGGCCAAGGCGTGGACGGACTGCGGCTCGGCATCATGGCGACGCCGCCCTTCTCACCGATGCAGGAGGACGTGGAGCACGCCTTCCGTGCTGCGGTCGAGCACCTCGAGGGACTCGGGGCCGCCGTGGTTCCCCTCGACATCCCGGAACTGACCTTCACGCTGGAGACGGAGTTCGCCATCGTCGCTTCCGAGGCGGCCGCCTACCACCGTCGCCTGCTCCGGGAGTCACCGGAGCTGATCTCTCCCGGCATACGCGAGCTGTTCGCCATAGGCACCATCATGCCGTCGGCCCATTACCTGAAGGGCCTCGGCACCCGCCGGATCATCCGTGACGCCCTGCGGCGCGCCTTCGACCGGGACCGCCTGGACGCGGTAATCACCCCCACCCTGCCTGCCACGGCCGCCTTGGCCGACCAGGAGATGTTCGACTACGGGGGCATGGAGGAGGACGTGACCTCCTCCTACGTGCGTACAACCGCCCCCTTCAACCTGAGCGGCCAGCCGGCGCTCACCGTCCCGTGCGGCTTCGATCGCGAGGGCCTACCGATCGGCCTCCAGATCGCCGGGCGTCCTTTCGACGAGGTCACCGTCCTACGGATCGGCGCCGCCTACGAGGCCACCACGACCTGGTCGGAGCGCCGACCGCCGGTCCGCGTGAAGTGAACGGCGACATGCGGGTCCTGGTGTTCGACGGACCCCATCGGTTCCACATCGAGACCCGGCCCCGCCCGGTGCCCGGACCCGGCGAGGTCCGGCTGCGGATGGCCTACGTGGGCATCTGCGGATCCGACCTGCACGGCTACACGGGCGAATCGGGCCGGCGCCTCCCCGGCATGATCATGGGTCACGAGGCGAGCGGATGGGTCGAGGCGGTGGGTCCGGGCGTCGAGGATCTGGAGGTGGGCACGCCGGTCACGTTCAACCCGAGCCTGCCGTGCGACGGAGCCTGCGGCCACGTGCTCGAGAACCACTGCGCAGCGCTTCGGGTGATCGGTGTGACGCCCGACATCCAGGGCGCCTTCGCCGATGCCATCGTGGTCCCGTCCACCCGGGTTGTGAAGCTGGGCGGCCTCAGCATGCTGTGGGGCGCGGGCGTGGAGCCCATGGCGGTGGCCCTCCAGGCCACCCGCCGGGCGGGTGTCCGGTCCGGCCAGGACATCCTCGTGGTAGGAGGAGGGATGATCGGCCAGTCGATCGCCCAGACCTGCCGCCTGGAAGGAGCCGTCTCGGTAAGCGTTTCGGATCCCATGCCCTCCCGCCGGGCGCTCGCCGAGGCCGGTGGCTTCAGGGCTCTCGAGCCCGGCCAGGTCGAGGAGGCCGGCCCGTTCGATGTCTCCTTCGACGCGGTTGGGATCACCGCCACCGCCTACGCCGCCATCCAGAACATCCCGAAGGCGGCGGTGGCCTGCTTCGTGGGGCTGGGGCTCCCCGAGGTGAGCATCCCGCTCTTCGACGTGGTGGTCAGCGAGCGGGTGATCGTGGGGAGCTTCTGCTACCCGGACGCCGTGTTCGAGGAGGCCGCCGGCCACCTCGCGTCAGGGCGGCTCGACCTCGACCTGCTGATCGGGAGCGAGGAGAGCTTCGAGGACACCGCCCGAGCTTTCGAGGACCTGGCCACGGGAGCTCGCACCGATGCCAAGATCATGATGTCCACAGGCCTCGCCGCGCCCACCGACACCTGAGCATCCCGCCGAGAAGGAGGCCATCCCGTGCCGTTCGCATCGCTGCCGACCGGAATCGACATGTACTACGAGGTGGAGGGAACCGGCGACCCGTTGCTGCTGATAATGGGCACCGCCGCCGACCACTCCACCTGGGCGGGGCAGGTGGCCGCATACCGGGACGACTACACGGTGATCACCTATGACGCCCGAGGCACCGGCCAGACCACCCGCCCCTCGGATCCCACCACCTACTCGATGCGGGTACTGGGCGATGACGCGGCCGCCCTGCTCGACCATCTCGGTATCGAGCGGGCCCACGTGTCCGGGCTCTCGCTGGGGAGCGCCACCGCCCAGGAGCTGACCATCAACCATCCGTCCAAGGTGTCTTCGGTCCAACTCCACTGCACGTGGGGCTACTCGGACGAGTGGTTCATACGGATGATCGACACCAACGAGCTTCCCGTGCTCCACGAGGACTACGCCATGTACATCCGTACGGCGTTGCTCTGGGTGGCCAGCCCTCACTTCATCAACGAACGCCCCGACGACGTAGCCGCCTTCGAGCGGGGGTTCATCTTCGACAACCCCCATCCGCCCAGCCGCGCCGGGATGCTGGGGCATTTCCACGCCGACAAGACCCATGACACGCTCGACCGGCTGCACCGGATCCGGGTGCCCACCCTGATCACGTCGGGTGAGGTGGACTGGCAGGTGCCCACCCGTTACGGGCTAGAGGTCCAGCAGCGGATCCCCGGCTCGACCATGCACGTGTTTACAGGCCCCGCATCCAGCCACATCGCCTTCTACGAGATGGCCGACGAGTGGAACGCCTTCACGCTCGGTTGGTTGAAGCGCCTCGGCTGACCGTCCTGGCCCGCAACCTTCGTACCGAGCACGCCCTCTTGGTATGAGACCGGGGAGCGGGGTTACCTGCCGTGGGCCTCGTCGTAGCTGGCGCCGCCCGTGCCCTCGACCCAGTAGCGGCGGGCCCAGCCGACTCCCTGCCAACTCGTGACCTCACTGGGCACCACCTTGATCAGCCAGCGGGGCTGGTTGATGGTTCCGGTCAGGTATTCCGGACCGTTGGGGCCCAGGTACCGGTAGGACATCTCCTTGGCGACCTCCACCCAATGGCCCCCTACGTTGGGCTCCTCGACGATCTCGGCCATGCCCTGCATGATGACCTTGGGAATCTCGACGCTACGGCCCATCTCGTCCGGCTCGCTGTGGGGGGCGTCCACCACCAGCGAGACCCGGGGGTCGGCCTTCATGTACTCGCACCACACCGCACGCTGGCGACCCACGAACCACATCGCTGCGCCGTCCCACTGGTACCAGAGGGGAATGACGTACGGGGCGCCATCGGGTGTCAGGCAGGCCACCCGGGCCAGGTAGCTACCTGCCAGAAAAGCGTCGAACTCTTCGCCTTCCAGTCCCCCTAGTTTTCCCCGAAAATCCTCGGTCATTCCGTTTCGCCTTTCTGTTCGCCTGCGGTCGATGGCATCGACACCATCGACCATGCCTCTCCATACTATCCGCGTGGGTGGACGCGGCACAGATAGCACGGCTCCTCGGGTGCGCAGGTGGCGACAATGTAGAATGGCGCAATGCCTTCCGTCCCCCCGCCCGCCGCCAACGGCAGCCCAGAAGCAGCTCTCTCGGTCCGGGACCTGGTCAAGACCTTCCTGGTAGGAGGCGGGGTCTTCGGCGGCGAGAAGGGAGAGGTGTCGGCGGTGGCCGGCGTCTCCTTCGAGATCGGCGCCGGACGCACCCTCGGTCTGGTGGGCGAGTCGGGATGCGGCAAGTCAACCACCGCCCGTAGCATCCTGCGCCTCATCGAGCCCACGTCCGGTGAGGTGGTTCTCACCCGTCCGCTCGACGGGGGAGGCAGCGAGCGGATCGACGTCATCGCGGCGGATCGCCGCCAACTGCGGGAGTTGCGCCGCCACATGCAGATCGTCTTCCAGGATCCCTTCGCCTCGCTCAATCCCCGCATGTCGGTGGGGACTGCGATCGGTGAGTTGCTCCACGTCCACACCGACCTCACCAGGAGAGAGCGGGGCGAGCGGGTGGGCGAGCTGCTCTCGCTGGTGGGGATGAACCCCAACGTCGCCGACCGGTACCCGCACGAGTTCTCGGGCGGGCAGCGCCAGCGGATCGGCGTGGCCCGGGCCCTGGCGCTCAATCCGGGCTTCCTGATCCTGGACGAGCCGGTTTCGGCCCTGGACGTGTCCATCCAGGCCCAGGTTCTCAACCTCTTGGAGGAGCTGCAGGACCGGCTGGGGCTCACCTACCTGTTCATCGCCCACGACCTGGCGGTGGTCCGTCACATCTGCGATGACACCGCGGTCATGTACCTGGGCAAGATCGTGGAGCAGGCCAGCACGGACCGCCTGTTCTCCGCGCCCATGCATCCCTACACCCAGGCCCTCCTGTCGGCGGTGCCCACGCCCAACCCGAAGGTCCAGCGGCAGCGCTCCAGGATCCTGCTCGAGGGTGACGTGCCCAGCCCGCTCAACCCGCCGTCCGGGTGCCGGTTCCACACCCGATGCCCGATCGGTAGGGATAAGGACATCTGCCGGGCGGAGGAGCCGCTCCTGAAGGAGGAGGCGCCCGGCCACCTGGTGGCCTGCCACTTCGCCGAAGCCAAGGCCATCATCTGAGCGGTCCGGCCGCGGCGGCATCTCGGACCACCGGTCTCCGGCGGCTAGCCCGTGATTGGACCCACTTCGAGTTCGACGCTTCGCTGGCGCCCGCCATCACGGTGTCGCCGGGCGAATCGATCCTTGTAGAGACCCAGGACGCCCACAGCGGAACCATCACCGGGTCCGAGGTGGTCTACGAGACGCTCGAAGACGTGATGGACCGTATCGGCGGCGCCAACCCGGTCACCGGACCGATCGCCATAGAGGGAGTGCGAGCGGGGGATTGCGTCGAGGTGCACATCGAACACGTGGCCGGCGCCCCCGTCACCGGCTTCGGATACATGACCACCACCCCCACCCTCCACCCGTCCCTGGCCGCGGAGACCGTCATCTGCCCCCGCCGGGGTGACCGGGTGGAGATCCCGACGGCTCAAGGGCCGGTGACCGTTCCATACCGGCCCTTCGTCGGCACGCTGGGGCTGGCGCCCGCCGGTGACCCGATGTTGTCGTTCCGCCAGGGCGTGGAGTTCCTGGGCAACGTCGACCTGCCCGAGTTGACAGCGGGCGCCACCGTGGTCCTCAGAGCAGGGGTGGACGGAGGCATGGTGTCCCTCGGAGACGCCCACCTCGCCCAGGGGGACGCAGAGATCCATCGCTCGGCCATCGAGTGCCAGGCCGATGTGACGCTGCGCTTCGGGCGGAGCGATCCGGCCGGGGCGGGCTTCTGCGGCCTGCCCCAGGTGAACACGGCCACCGAGTGGGCCAGCGTGGCCCCGGGGCCCGGCCATCTGGAGGACCTGGTCCGGGCGGCCTACGACGACCTGGCCCGCCGGATGCGCCACACGGGCAGATATTCATTGGCCGAGGCCTACCGGCTGCTGGGCGCGGCCGGTACCGTTCGGGTGGGCCAGGTGGTCCCGCCGGTCTACTCTGCCCTGGCAAAGATCGACCGCCGCTACGTGGAGGAGGATGCCCCATGGCCAAGCCATCCCTAGCCGTGGAGTCGATGAGCCGGTCAGGCATCCGGGAAATCATGGAGCTGGCCTGGACGGTCGAGGATGTCATACATCTGGAGGTCGGCGAGCCCAACTTCGGCACCCCCGACCACGTGGTGGAGGCCGCCCACCAAGCCGCCATGGACGGGTTCACCCGGTACACGCCCAACGCCGGGATCCCCGAACTGCGGGAGGTGCTGGCCGGGAAGGTGAAGGAACGCAACGGCATCGAGACCTCGGCCGACCAGATCGTGGTGACGCCCGGGGCGGTGGTGGGTCTCTACAGCACCCTGGCCGCGGTCACCGACCCCGGCGCCGAGGTGCTGCTGAGCGATCCCGCCTGGCCCAACTACCACCTGATGATGGCCTTGCACGGGATTACTCCCCGCCTGTTCCCGCTGTCGGCGGAGGACGACTTCATCCCGAACGCCGCCCGGATCGAGCCCCACATCACCGACCGCTCCAGGGTGTTGCTGCTGAACTCCCCCGGCAACCCGTCCGGCGCCACCACCACCCGCGGGGCGCTGGTGGAGCTGCTGGAGCTGGCCCGGGCCTACGACCTGTGGGTGCTCTCGGACGAGGTGTACGACGAGATCTGGTTCGACGACCCGCACGTGTCGGCCGGCCCGCTCGACCCGGACGGCCGGGTGGTGACCTTCTTCAGCTTCTCCAAGACGTACGCGATGACCGGATGGCGGGTCGGCTACCTGGTCACCCCGCCGTCCCTGACCGAGAACGTGATCAAGACCCAGGAGCCGATCTCGTCCTGCGTCAACGCCCCCGCCCAGAAAGCGGCCGTGGCCGCCATCACGGGCCCCCAGGGAATGGTCGCCGAGATGCGAGGCGCCTACCGCCGGCGCCGCGACCGGGTCGTGGAGCTGCTCGGGCGGGAGGGAATCCCCCACGTCCGGCCCACCGGCGCCTTCTACCTCATGGCCGACGTCAGCGGCAGCGGCATGAGCGGGCTGGAATTCGCCCGCCGCCTGGTACTGGAACGGGGCGTGGCCGTGGTCCCCGGCAACACGTTCGGCCCCGGAAGCACCGCCTACGTCCGCCTGTCACTGGCCACCGCCACCGAACCCCTCCTGGAAGGAGTAACCCGCCTGGCCGCAGCTGTCAAAGAGTGGGGCGCCTGACTCCGGAGTCCTTCGGATCGAACCCGACGACCTCGGCCTCGAGAACATACGGGGTCCTCACCGTAAGGACCCGCTGAACACGGGAGAATCCGCTACCGGCGAACTGGCAGGGGCTATCGTCCATCACGACATCGCTGGGGGAAGGGATTTCGGTCATGTTCGAATGGCTTGGTATCGGCCACCTCGTCGAGCTTTCCGGGACGGAGACGGTCTGGGGGTACTTGACCCCGCTGGCGGCATTCGCCGGGTTCTTCGTGTTACAGCTCGTGGTGCCGGGACGCCGCGTCCCCGGCTACGTGATCGATCCCGAGACCGGCCAACCTCGAAGCTACCGGCTGAACGGTCTCCTGGTCTTCATCGTCGTGATGATCCTGTGGTATTTCGAGTTGACCGGGATGCCCCGCGACTGGTTCTACCGGTCCACCCTCTACGCCGTGGTCGGCGGGACGGTGGTCACGTTGATCCTCGCCATCATCGCGGTGTACAGCCAGCCACCGGGTGAGGAAAAGAACCCGTTACTGGCCTTGTGGATCGGACGGGCTCAGGAGCTGTCCTTCTTCAACCAGCGCATCGACATCAAGATGTACTTCTACGTGGTAGGCGGGACGATGTTGGTGCTCAACGGCTGGTCGGCCGTGGCTTACCACTACGACCGCTTCGGCGAAGACGCCAACCCCGGTGTTGTCCTGTATACCGCGTTCTTCACATGGTATATCGTGGATTACTTCATATTCGAGCGTGTCCAGCTGTATACCTACGACCTGATCCACGAGCGGATGGGCTTCAAGATGTTCTGGGGCGGGCTACTGATCTACGGGTGGATGTTCACCATTCCGCTGTGGGGGATGGCTGTTCACCCGGACCCCGGATTCTCGGGACCCGGCCGGTATGTCTGGCTGATCGGAGCGTCGGTGAGCTTCCTCTTCGGGTGGGGCATGTCCCGCGGCGCCGCCATGCAGAAGTACACGTTCAAGCGATGGCCCGACCGCAAGTTCCTCGGCCTCATCGAGCCCGAGTACATCGAGGCCGGTGACCGCAAACTCCTCGTCAGCGGTTTCTGGGGCCTGGCCCGCCATATGAACTACGGGGGTGAGGGGTTCATCTCGCTGGGTATGGCCCTGGCGTTCGGCCACTTCACCAACCTGTGGGCCTGGACCTACTTCATCTTCGTGGTCATCATGTTCACCACGCGTGAACGCTACGACAACAAGTTCTGCGAAGAGAAGTACGGCCCCGAGAAGTGGGCCGAATACAAGGCAAGGGTGAAGTACCGGATCTATCCCTGGGTCTATTGAGAAGGATCACCGCGGAATTGGGATTAGTCCCCTGGCGGAATTGGGTTAGCGCAGGTCAGAACCGTTTCGATGCTGCTCATGCACCCTGCTGGCGCCGTCCGCCGGCTCAACTCGCAGGTTCTACCACCTCGAAGGACAGCAACTCCGACGCGACGCCGACCGGCCGGCTGTCGGAGTCCTCATTCGGAGCCTTGTGCCCCCGACCGAACTCCCGGCTGCTGACCCACCGCCGGAAGTCCTCCTCCGACCTCCATCTGGTGTAGACGAAGTAGCGGGTCTCGCCGCCCACCGGCCGCAGCAACTCGAACCCTTCGAAGCCTTCCACCCCGTCGACTGCACGAGCCCGCGCCGCGAACCGCGCCTCCAGTTCCGCGCCCCTTCCATCCGGCACGGTGATCGCGTTGATCTTGACGACACTCACAGCCAATCCTCCTGGTTGCCATGGGCCTTCCATATTCCTTTAGTCCCATATACCCTAACCATCGTTCGCTATACTCCAAGAGCACGAAAGGGGATGGGGATGCCCGCTGCCACCGAGGGATACGCAGATGCCAAGGCCGCGCAGGCCATTGCCACCAGCGAAGCCAGCTTCGAGAAGGCTATCAACCGGCTCATCCGGTGGACGATCGCCTTAGTCATCTCCACGATGGGATTCGGCGTATCCATGGCAGCCCTCTTCCTAGCCGACTAACCCGGACTCCCTCAGGACCAACCCACGCGTCGGGCGAGTCGGTCGACTACAGCCATGGTTGGGAAGGTTCCGGTCGGGGCACGGGAGTGGGAGCCGGTGGCTCGTGGAAACGGTGCAGGTAGACGGCTGCTTCCGCCCGGGTGACGGGTTGGTCAGGTTGAAACGGATCAGGAGGTGACCACCAGACGATCCCTTGACCTGCCGCCCAGTCCACGGCGTCCGCGTACCAGGCTCCGTCCGCCACGTCGGGGAACGGCAGCCGTTCCGTAATCAACTCCCTTTCGGGATAGAGACCATTGGGGGTCGGTTCCCCTAGGGACCCTGTATTCGAGACCGCAGCGAGCCGATGCAAGAGGACGATGGCTTCCGCCCGCGTGATCCGGCTGGCGGGACCCACGTACCGCACGGTCCGCCCCGGCGCGATCCGATGCTGGGCCATCCAGTCCCTGGCCTTCTCGTAGTCCGTGCGCGGGTTGGGATCGTCGACCGGGGTAGGAGGCGCTGTGGTAGACCCGGTGGCGTACGACCACAGCACCGTTGCGAAGTCCCACCAACGCATGGGCTCGTCAGGCCCGAAGAGGTCATGCGTCAGGCCGGCAGCGATCCCCCGGTCGCTCATCCACCGCACCGCTCCGGCGTAGAAGGCATTGGGAGGCACGTCGTTGAACCAGTCGTGCAAGCAGGGCCGGTCGTGGTGACGGGTCGCCTCGCTGGTAAGCGCCGGCCAGGGACGGCATGCGGGATCCCACTCCCAGGGCGGCACGCACGTGACGACCCGGCAGCGGATCGGCCCTACGCAGGTGTCCTGGCTGCACTGGCCGTAACGGAACTGGACGCAGTCCACCTTTCTGGTGTCGCAACCGTCCGGGCACCGGCACCAGGCGGCGGTCGCCGACCGCGGGCACAGCCCTCCCGGCCAGCACCGGCGAGTAGGCAGGCACGCGACGTTGCAGTCGATGTAGTAGCGGGGTCGTGGCTTGTCATAGGAGCAGAACGAAGAGTTGTTGACCTTCCACCAGCCGCCCACCACCGTCCCGGGCGGGCACGTGTTCTCGCCCGTCAGCCGGCAGCAGAACTCCGTCCATCCGTCGCAGCACGCCGACCCGGAGGAGCACCGCAGCCCCAGGCATGTGATGATGGCAGCCTCCGCGGCGATGGGTCGGATGAGGTAGGCAGGGGCGAAGGCGATGGCTGTCGCGGACATCACCACCGATCGCAGGAACCCGCGCCGCGACGTGTGGCGGTCCAACAGGCTCGATACCCTCATGATGAGTTTGCGACTCATTGCTGCTGCCCGTGGCCGGTGGATTACCGCCGGAGCCCGGCGGCTTCGATCCGGAACGTCTCCAGATTCCTACCCCCCGCCGATCTGGCCTGGAGCCATTCCGGCACCGCCGTGAAGCTCACGAGGACCATCCCGGCCAGCACGCACACGGCGAGGACCAGCGCAACGCGGCCAACCGGTTGATCTGCCGCGTTTCCGACCCAGACCAGTGGTGAACCACCCGCGCCCGCCGCCAGCGCGCACACGGCTGCGAAGAAGAGGTTGCCGACCACATGTATCCCCGATGGTGGTGAATCCAGCTGCCCGAAGCATCCGCAAGAAGAGAGACCCCTGTTTAGCGCGAGGAGCGCAACCAGCGCGAACAGCGAGTACACGCCTGCCGCTGCGAGGGCCGGCCCCGGCCCGCCGGCTGCGAGCACGGCCACTCCGAGTACCAACTCCGCGCAACCGGCCGCACGGGCGAACCACACCCGGGCCGGGAAACCGACGGCTCCCATCAGGTCGGCCGCCGGACGGGGGAATGCCAACTTCGCCACCCCGGCGAAGACGAGCAACAGCGAGCCGGCCGCGTAGAACGCCATCGTGAGGTCTAGGAAGGTCATCTGGCGTCAAGGCTACCCCCGGCACCCTGGACCGGCAGCATCCGATGTACCTCGTGGGGTCGGGGATAAACCCGATCCCAGCACTGCGACATGGCAGACTTGATGCGCACGTTTCCCCCCAACGAGGTCGCGCTTTGAGCGGAGCATGGATGGATCTGCGGCGCCGGGGACCGGACCCGCTGGTGGCCGCGGCGCTCTCCGCGATCTGGCCCGGCCTGGGCCATTTCGGCCACAGAACCCGCCGTGCCCTGCTGTTCGCCAACGGGACCCTGATGGCCTACGTCTTCGCGCTCGGCTACGTGGTGGCGACCGGTACGAGGACCCTGCTCCTCTGGACCGTGAACGTCTCCGCGCTCCGGATCCTGATGGTGGGCAGCCTGGTGGTCCTGGCCTTTCGGTCCGCGGTTGCGGTGGACGCTTTCAGAACTGCGGACCGCCGCTACTGGCGGTGGCGCCACAAGCCGCGGCGGCGGGTCGGGACAGCCGTCACGCTCACCCTGGTAGCCGCGCTCATCGCCGCCCCCCACGTGGTGGTCATCCGTCTCGCCTCGGTGCAGCTCGCCCTGCTGTCGGACGTCTTCGTCGCCACCAACACGCTCACCGCGGCTCCGACCCCGCTTCCCACCACCTCCACCACGACCTCCCTACCCCCAGCCGGAGAGGCCGGAGAGGCCGACTCACCCGGGCCCACCGTTCCGCTCACGCAGGCAACGACCCCGGCACCCACCACCTCCACCACGGCCCCGGCCGCGCAACCACAACTGACATGGGACGGCGCGGAACGCCTCACCATTGCGCTATTGGGTAGCGACGCCGGGTTCGACCGGGTAGGGGTGAGAACCGACACGATCATCGTGGTCTCGATCGACGTGGCCACCGGCGACGCGGCGGCGTTCAGCGTGCCGCGCAACTGGCGTCACGTCACCTTCCCGGACGGCACCGCCGCCGCCGAGCTATGGCCGGACGGGTATCCCGAGATCGTCAACGAGATCTACGGCCTCGGGCTCAGACACCCCGAAGCCTTCCCGCAGGTCGACGATCCGGCCGGACACGCCATCAAGTCCGCGCTCGCCCAGCTGACCGGCCTGCCCATCCAGTACTACGTGCTGCTCGACATGGTGGGCTTCGTCAAGGTCATCGACCTGTTCGGCGGCATCGACCTGTACGTGAGCGAGACGATCGACGAGCGGATCAAGCCCATAGTGGCGGACGGCCCACCCGTTCTCATCACCACCGAGCCTGGCTACCACCACTTCGACGGCCTCACCGCCCTCGGCTACGTGCGGGCCCGGACCGGCACCACGGACTGGCATCGGATGACCCGACAACGATGCGTGGTCGAAGCCCTGCTCGATCAGGTCCCACGCATGGAGCTGGTGTACCGGTATGCGGACCTCACCGACATCATCGCCAGCCATGTCAGCACCGACATCCCGATCGATCGCCTCAGCGACCTCATGGGCATCGCGGACCGCCTCGACACGTCGAGGATGGTCACGGTCAACTTCATCCCTCCCGAGTTCCAGCCCGGCGATGCGCCCATCGCCCAGGTGCGGGCCGCCGTCTCCCAGGCGCTGGAAGGCCGCACCAACACGTCGAACGCCCTCCTCGCCGATAGCTGCCGGACGTCGCAGTAAGTCCCACCATCGAGCCCGTTTGTCCTGCTAACCGGCACCCTCCCGCCTGATAATCTGGCGAGGTGGCCCTCGCTCTCGTCCTGCTCAGTTGCGCCGTGGCGGTCCTCGCCCTCCTGGTGTTCGGCCTGCTGAGGTCGCACGCCGAGATAATCCGAGCCCTGCACCGAGCGGGAATCTCTCTCGAGGAAAGCGGCGGACATGCTGGACGACCCGGAGCGCCCGTGGAGTTGCATTCCCCGCCGGACGGGGCGGCGCACGACATCGTCGGCGTGTCTCCCGGCGGGAGCCCCACCAAGATCAGCGTGACCGGCGTCCGCGGTCTGACGCTCCTGGCATTTCTCTCGTCTGGTTGCCGGACGTGTGAGACGTTCTGGACGGCGTTCGCCGAACCCGACCTCGACCTCCCGGATCCGAGAACCCGGCTCGTCATCGTCGGTCAGGACGCGCCCGTGGAGTCGGAGACCGCTTTCGCCGAACTGGTACCTCCGGGTGTCAAGGCGGTGCTGTCGAGCGCCGCGTGGCAGGACTATGACGTACCCGGATCACCATACTTCGCCCTGGTCGACGGCACGAACAACCGGCTGGTCGGCTCGGGCACCGCCGCCAACTGGGACCAGATGCGGAACATGCTCCGGACGGCCCTGGGTGACTACCTCCTCGAGACCGAGGCGGAACGCGGCATGACCTCGGGCCGGGACCGGGAGAGGCGCGCCGATCAGGCCCTGGCGGCGGCCGGCATCGGTCGGGACCATCCGAGCGTCAACCAGGAACCAAGCACCAGCGATGGGGACACTCCTCGCAACCCATCCGCCGAACAGTGATCACTTCATTCGCCGTAGGCGTCGCCGCCGCGGTCGTTGCCGGATTACGCTCCACCTGGTCGCCCTGAGGCCTTTCGATGCTCACGAGCATCAGCCCGCTCGGCGAGCGGGCCCGGGGCAATCGCTGGTCACTGACCATAACCTGGCTGGTCATGGGAACGCTGGTCGGAGGGGCGTCTCTCGGCGCCGTCCTTGGCGCAGCGGGGCGAGCCCTTCCCGTCACCCTCGACGAGAACTGGCGCCTGTCCGCGCTAGCCCTGGCCGGATTGGCGGCTGCGGCATGGGATCTGAAGGTACGGCGGTTCCCAATCCGCCGCCAGGTCAACGAGGACTGGCTCTCCGCCTTCCGGCCCTGGGTATACGGCTGGGGTTACGGGCTCCAACTGGGTGCTGCGGTCGTGACGGCGGTCAACACGGCACTGATTCCGATGTTCATGCTGGCCGCCCTGCTGACGCGTGACCCGGTGAGTGGACTATTGGTGGGCGCGGCCTTCGGCGCGATACGGGGGCTCACCGTCACGCTGAACCGCCGGGTCCGGAACGCCGCGGATCTCGCCCGGCTAAGTCGCCGGCTCGACACCCTCGCGCCCAGAGCCCGGCGCCTCGGCGCTCTCGCAGCGGCCCTGCTGGCGGCTGCGGCCGCGTTCGCCCTGGTGAGTTGACCGCATGCACCGCCTCTCCGCTTACGGGATAGGACTGGACGTGCCGACCGGCTGGGAGGCCGAGCTGTCCTTGCAGCAGAACCTCAAGAAGACCGTCGCCGACCCGGCGGCGCCCGGCGACGGCTTAGTCGTCCTGCACGCCGCCAATTTCTGGCTACCGAACGAGCGTGACGACTATGGCTCGGAGGCTTTAGAGATCATGGCGCCGACGGGAGTCTTCATCGCGCTCGTCGAATTCGATCCCGGCGCTGTCGGGTCCCTGCTGTTCGAGCACCACGGCATCCCCGCCGACCTGCAACCCGACGACTTCGATCCCAACGCGCTCCGGCGACCCATGCGAGGACAGGCCGGCCTTCAAAGATTCTTCCACGCTGCCGGTCGCGCCTTCTGCCTCCACGCCGCCATCGGCTCCTACAAGCACCGCCACCCCCTCACCCAGGAAGCGAACTCCATCCTCTTAGGCCTCACGATCGAATAGACCCAGACGTCCAGCCCCGCTCCCACGATCATCGGAACAACCCCAGGGAGCCATAGCCACAACGACGGCGACTACCGTGCGGAGGGGTAAGAGCCGAGCCGTTGCGGGGATCGACCCGACCGGGAGGATACGTGCCGCCCTTGCGAGGAGATCTGATCAGCCTTCGCCTCGTGCGCAGTGCCGACATCGACAGCCTGATCGAGTTGCTGAACGACCTCGGCACGCGCGGTGCTCTGGGCCACTTCCTCAAGTCCGAAACAGACATCCGCGGCCGGTTCGAGCGGGACGGCTACTGGTCTGACGATTCCGGAGTGCTGCTCATGATCGATGCGGCCGGCGACATCGTCGGGTGGACCGGCTTCATTCCCGTCACCTACTACTTCTACGGCTACGAGATCTCCTACCAGGTTTTCGGCGAGCAGTATTCCGGGAGGGGCTATGCAACCGAGGCCCTACGTTTGCTCACGGAGTACCTGTTCTCGACCAAGCTGATGAATCGACTCCAGCTGACTATCCATCCGGACAATCTCGCGTCGCGGCGGGTGGCGGAGAAGTGCGGCTACACCCAGGAGGGTGTGATGCGCTCACTCGCGTTCATCCATGGCCGGTTTCACGACATCGAACTCTGGTCGGTCACCCGCCAGATGCACGAGGCGTTGTAACGGGCCACAGAGCAAGCGGCGCCATGGCACCCGACCTACACCGGGAACTGTTCATCAGGTTGGTCCTCCCCCATGTTGAATAATCAATTCTGTCCCCGGTTGCTCGCCACGACCACTATGTGACCGGAGGACCGTCATAATTGCGCCTGATGAACTGTGCCATCAGTGGCACGGCAAACGAGTACTTCCCGAATCGGTGCTTGTAGATGAGTCCCCGATTCGTCAGCGTTGACAGCATCTGGCTGATGTGACTTCGCGAGAAGCCCTTCTCCAGAACGACTTTCGCCCTCTCCACGACTTCCGAGATCGTGAACTCTCCCTCCGGATTGTCGAGGTTGGCGATCACCCACAGGAGCTGTTGCTGGCGGTCGGTGGTCCTAGCCCATCGCCCGGAGAAGAAGTCTGTGTCGAGCTTCCGTTGGATTGCCTCGACGGGCACGCCGGAGTCTTCGTCGTCCCTGATCTGCTGGATGAAGACATCGAACACTTCACGACAGATGAACTGGATGAAGTACGGATAGCCACCGGCCTGCCTCATGATCGTCCGGATAGAGGACTCGGTGAATCGGACCGGGCATTCGGCCGCTTCGATCGGCCGTTCGATCGCGTCCCTGCTCGCCTGTTCGCTCAAGCGCCCGAGCCTCACAACGCGGAACATCCTCTCCGAGAAAGTCCTCGCATCGATCAACTTGGGGAGCAACGTCGGCAAACCACTCAGGACCAGCATGAACCTCATCTCTCTCTTCTGCAGTGATTGGAATATGTCAAGTAGCATAGATAGTGGATAGTTATGGTTCTCTGCGTGATCTGACAGATTCTGTGCCTCGTCATAGGCGAAGACCACGCGGCCGCGCCCATGCGAAGCGAGGATCGTAGAGACGTATTCGAGAACGCCCCTGAGCTTGTCCTGGATCAGTCCGGGAGTATCCGAGAAGAGCCTCTCCAGTGTCCGGTAATCGAGGGCCGCCTGCCGGGACCCATCGGGATCGGGGCGGAATCCGACAGGCGGAGCTGCCTCGATCGTGAAAGACGACGTGACGATTGAGAGGTCCGTCAGCAAGCGCTGGGCGAGATTCGCCTCCGTCAGGCTGGCGGTCTCCGAGAGGTCCGCTCCCACCCAGAGCCATCCGGCATTGATCGCCTTCGGCTTGAACCTGTCGAGTAGCACGGTCTTGCCGACACCGCGTAGCCCTGTCAAGACCATATTGTCGAGGATCACATCCTGATCCAAGAGCCTGGCGAACTCCGCCGACGCACCTTCCCGCCCGGCCAGGTACGGGGGCATATGCCCGGCACCCGGCCGGTACGGATTCTTAAACTCCGTTGGTGCCACGGCTACCGGCGCCATCACCACCCCCTCTACAGTCGTTATGTGACTAGCTAAATATAGTGTATATCATAACTTTAGTCCACACAGTTGCCACAGCTAAACGTTCCGAAGCCACGCGCGTGCTTCCTCCGGGTCGACTTCGGGATGTCGGGACTCACGGAGTAGTTTGGGCGACGGCCGGGAGGGAAGCACCGTGAGCGACGAGACGACCAGCAGCCACGAGGCGTCATCTGGTTGGTGGCTGACGTCGTGCAGGTTGGTGCAAAAGCAGTCCGGGGACGGGTATGAGTAGCTCAGAATATGGATCAGCCGAACGCATCGAGCAGTTCTTGGCGAAGTACCCGGACGGGAGGCTTACGGTCGCAGTTGGGTATGCAAGCGTCAAGGGACTTGCCTGGCTCGCCCGCCACACTGCCAACCGGCCGGTGACGTTGCTGATTGGCAACTGCCGGAAGAGCCACTTCACCAAGTGGTCCCGCGACGATCGGGCCAGCGCTGTGGCTTTCCTCAACCGCGCAGATGTGGACGTCAAGAACTGGTACAAGAAGCGGCCAACCCCTTCCGAGGCACACTTGAAGGTGTGGGTAGCTCAGGGCACGGCGCCG
>WTGI01000044.1 GCA_011523635.1 Acidimicrobiia bacterium | reverse complement strand
CCTACACCCTCGCCGCACTTCGGGCCCTCGCCAAGATCAACCGAGCCCCACCCTGACCCCTTCTTTCCCCCCAGCCGAGGTCTTAGTGACGTTCCTCCTGCTTGGCTTGTTCCCATAGGGCGTCGAGGCGGTCGAGGTCGGCGGCGGCTAGGTCGTCGAGTTCCTCCATGCGGCGGAATCGGGTCTCGAACCGGTTGACGGCCTTGCGGAGCGCCAGTTCCGGTTGGACGCCGAGGTGCCGGGCCAGGTTGGCCACGGCGAACAGTACGTCGCCCAGCTCATGATCGGCGTCCTCCAGGCGAGCCTCCTCGCCCTGGTCTATCACCTCGACCAACTCGGCGATCTCCTCCTCCACGTCACCTACCACCGAGCGGGCGTCAGGCCAGTCGAAGCCCACCCGGGCGGCTCGCTTCTGGAGCTTGACGGCCCGGTCCAGTCCAGGCAGAGGGCCCGGCACGCCGTCCATGAGCGATTCACGGTGCTTCTCACCCGCCTTGATCTCCACCCAGTTGGCGATCACCTCCTCGGCGTCCCGCACCTCGAGGGTGCCGAACACATGCGGATGGCGGCGCACCAGCTTGCGCCGGAGGGTCTCGGCCACGTCCTCGACGTCGAACGCTCCCGTCTCCGAGGCCAGGTTGGAGTGGAAGATCACCTGCAGGAGGACATCGCCCAGTTCCTCCTCCACATCGTGGTAGGCCACGTAGTCGACTTCGTCCCCGTCCGGCGCGCCGTGAGGGAGGCGACCGATGGCCTCCAGCAGTTCGAAGATCTCCTCCACTGCGTACGGTGTGAGAGAGTCGTGGGTCTGCCGCCGGTCCCATGGACACTCCGTCCTCAGCCTCCGCATCGCCCGGATGACCCCGACCAGACCGGTCTCGGGAGGGTCGAGGAACAGGCTGGTGCGCGCATTAGCCGCTTCGGTGGGGACTTGCCCGATCGGGTAGGTGCGGATCAGGGCCTTCGCGGTGCCGAGATCCGACAGCACGGTCACCGGGGTGCCGTCGGGGAGGGTGCGTCCGAGCCGGCGCAGCGCATCGTCTAGCACCGGTCCGGTGTCGACCTGGAACACCACCGTCGGCAGGTCCAGCATCAGTGGATCCGGCAGGTCCCGGCCGTCCAGCACCGTGAAGCCCCGCTCGGTGGGGTCCATCTGGAGGGCGGAGAACACCTCGTCGAGGAACGACGGGGCATGTAGCAATTCGACGGGTCGGCCCGCCGCCCGGCAGCGCTCCCTCAGTTCGGCGACGGTGCGTTCCCCGTAGAGCGGGCTCCCCGGCGTCGCGTAGATCACGGGGCCCATCTCCGCCGCCGCCAGCACCCTCGACACGATGGCCTCGTACACCTCGTCGAACGTCTCGCCGGCCTCGTAGAGGTCGTCACAGGTGGTCACCTTCCGGCTCCGCGCCAGCTCGGCGGCAGCCGGGTGCTCTCCGGTGCGGAGGATCACCCGGCGATCGGGATCGAGCAATGCCTCCCTGACCCCGGCGGGAGTCCGGGAGAGGTCTCCCGGCCCGAGGCCGGCGACGATCAGGACTTCGCTCAGGATTCCGGCGGGATGATGTTGGGGCTCGGCTCGGTGCTCCATGTCCCGTACTCGGGCTCCACCACGACGTCCGCTTCCGTCAGGACGCGGGTCAGCCAATCCACCCATCGGCGGTTGCCATCCGACAGCCTCAGGTCCTCCGCCAGTCCGTCCCGGACATCCTCGAATGCGGGAACGGTCCGTTCGTTCACCAGGATCACGTGCCATCCGAAGTTGGTCTGGACCGGTCCGAACGGGACGCCCACTTCCGCTTCGAGCGTCGCGGCGGCGAACTCCTCCACGTAGGAACTGGGGGAGGAGCACCCGAGGTCGCCCCCGTTGGGGCCGCTGGGGCCGGTCGACAGCTCCATCGCCAGCGCCGCGAAGTCCTCGCCGGCCACTGCGCGGTCGTAGGTGGCGATGCCTTCCTCCTCGGTCTCGACGAGGATGTGGGCCGAGCAGACCTGGCTGAGTTCGCGGAGCGACGCCTCGTAGATCGCCATCAGCTCGTCTTCGGCGGGAGGGCCGGCGTCGGCCAGGAGCTCGGCCGACACCTGGTCGGCGGTGACTTCCTGGGCTGCGATGAGACGGAGCGAGGCCTCGGTGAGGCCGTAGTTCTCGTAGATCTGCTCAGGGGTGAGGCCCGTCTGCATGAGCAACTCTCCAAGCTTGGCGTCGACCTGCTGCTCGGTCCGGACCACGCCGAACTGTTCCTCTGCCTGCGAGGACATCACCCGGTCGGCCACCACCAGCATCAGCGAGTTGGCGAAGCGGTTGACGTCAACCGTGTCGCCCTCATCGGGGATCAGGACAGCCACCTCGTCGAAGGTGATCGATTCGCCGTCAACCGTGGCCACTTCGCCGGTGCTCCCGCACGCTACGAGGAGAACCGCCGTCAACGACGCGAGCACGAGGAAGGCCGGACGGGACCGGCTTCCCCGGCGTACGGTGATGAGGCTACGCAACCTTGTCTCCTTCCTACGGACGCAATCCGGTTCCGGCGCCCATGGAGTGAGTAGCGATGGTAGCCCTGATTCTCGGCACGATTACCGGCCGACCGCTGCACCCCGGCCGGACCCGCGCCTCTCGAGGACCTGGGGATCGGAGTACCCCGGCCGGGTCAGTCTTCGGTATCGGCGGGCGGGGGCCACATTTTCGTCAGGAAGGCAAGTAGGAAGGGCAGGACATCCACATACCCGGGTAGGGGTAGGAACAGCTTCTCCCCGGTGGCGTTCAGGATGGCCTCCGGCGCCAAGCGGTCGAGGCGGATCTCCTGTGATTGGCTGAGGCGAACCGGCCCGAGGCGGACCTCCCTGCGGAGTTGGACGATCTCGTCGATCCCCACCCTGATGGCCTCGACCCGCAGGCGGGCCATGTCGAGCAGGCGATCCGCCTCATCGGGGAGCGGGCCGTACCGGTCCCGCCACTCCAGCGCCACATCGGCCACATCCTCCTGGGACACGGCCGTCGCCAGGGTGCGGTATGCCTCGAGCCTGGCCTGTTGATCCGATACGTAGTCGTCCGGCAGATGGGCGTCGACCGGCAGATCGATCCGGACCTCCCTGATGGCCTCGCGGGAGGGTTCGGTACCCATCCTCTCGGCGACCGCCTCCGAGACCAGCTCCACGTACATGTCGAACCCCACCGCCGCGATATGTCCCGACTGGACCTCACCGAGGATCGAGCCCGCTCCCCGGATCTCGAGGTCGCGCAGCGCGAGCTGGATCCCCGATCCCAGGTCGCTGTACTCGCCCACGGCTTCCAGGCGGCGGTGGGCGGTCTCGGAGAGCGTGGTCTCGGGGTGGAATAGGTAGGCGTAGGCTCGCCGGCCCGACCGTCCCACCCGGCCCCGGAGCTGGTGGAGCTGGGCCAGGCCCAGCTGGTCGGCCCGTTCCACGATCAGGGTGTTGACCTGTGGCAGGTCCAGCCCCGATTCGATGATGGTGGTAGCGACCAGCACGTCGTAGCGGTGATCCCAGAAGTCGAGCATCATCTGCTCGAGGTTCCCCTCGTTCATCCGGCCGTGGGCCACCCCGTAGCGGGCATCCGGTACCAGTTCTCTGAGCCGGGCCACGGCGTGGTCGATCGAACGCACGCGGTTGTGGACGTAGAAGACCTGCCCGTCGCGGAGCATCTCCCGGCGGATCGCCGCCGACACCACCCTCCGGTCATAGGGTCCGACGAAGGTGAGGATCGGGTGACGGTCCTCGGGCGGGGTACGGATGTGGCTCACGTCGCGGATCCCGGTGAGAGCCATCTCCAGCGTGCGGGGAATAGGCGTGGCGGTGAGCGTGATCACGTCCACGGCCGTCTTCATGGCCTTGATACGGTCCTTGGCCTTGACCCCGAAGCGGTGCTCCTCGTCCACCACCAGCAGGCCCAGCTTGCGGAACCTCACCCGGTCGGACAGCAGCCCGTGGGTTCCTATCACGATGTCCACCTGGCCGCTCTCGAGGCCGTTCACCACCCGCCGTGCCTGAGCAGGGGTGAGGAAACGGCTCAGCATCTCGACCCGAAGGGGGTAGGCGGCGAAGCGCTCCGAGAAGGTCTGGAAGTGCTGCTGGACCAGGAGGGTGGTGGGGCACAGCATGGCAACCTGGTACCCGTCCGCCACCGCCTTGAAGGCGGCCCGCAGGGCGACCTCGGTCTTGCCGAATCCCACGTCGCCGAAGATGAGGCGGTCCATGGGAAGCGAGGACTCCATGTCCCTCTTCACGTCCTCGATGGCGCTCAGCTGGTCGGCGGTCTCCTCGAAGGGGAAGGCGGCCTCTATCTCGCGCTGCCAGGGCGTGTCGGGCTCGAAGGCGTGGCCCTTGGCCGCGGCGCGAGCCCGGTGGACCGCTACCACGTGCTCGGCCAGGACCGAGGCTTCACGCCGCACCTTGCTCCGGGTGGCCGCCCAGTCGCGTCCGCCCATCCGGCTGAGACGGGGGGACTCCCCGCCCGTGTACTTGCGAACCGCTGCCAGTTGGTCGGTGGGCACGTACAGGCGGTCGTCCTTGGCGTAGACGATCAGGAGGTAGTCCCGCTCCACCCCGGCGATGGTCCTGCTGATCAACCCGTCGAAGCGTCCGATGCCGTGGTGGCGATGGACTACGTAGTCGCCGGGTTCGAGGTCTTCGTATCCGGATGACGTACGGCGGCGGGTGACGGGGCGGCGATGGGCTCGGCGGCGACCCAGTATCTCCCGCTCGCCCAGCACAGCCAGCTTCAGGGATGGAAGCACGACTCCGGTGTGGATGCCCTCGGCGAGGATTCCCGAGCGGACCGGTCCGGTCACCCGCTGGATCACCGGCAGGTCCAGCCCGTTCTCCCTCAGCACGTCCGCCACCCGGTTGGCGGCCGGGGCGCCGTCCATGGCCAGGACCACATCCGTACCGGCGAGCCGCAGGCGTAGCAGCCCGGCTGTGACCGACTCCCGGTCACCCGCCTGAGCCTCCCAGGGGCCCACCGTGATGCCCCGGTCGGCCGGCGAAGCGGCCAGGGGAGGGCACTCCAGCACGTTGCCGGGAAGGGAGTTGTCGAAGTCGAGGAACAGGGCCGGTCGCTCCTGGTCGACCGGGAAGCTCTCGCCCCAGGTCCCGGCAAGCGCCTCGGCGAGGTCCTGTTCCTCGTCGGCCAGGTCCGTGGCCCGGGCTCTGATCCGGACCGGGTCGAGCAGGACGGTGGTGGCGAGGGGCGGGATCTCGTCCAGGAAGCAGCGGGCCGGCGCCAACCACGGGAGCCACGACTCCATCCCGGCGAACCGGAGTCCCTGCGCGAAGCGATCCCAAATCGATGCCGCCCAAGGAAGGCGGTGGTAGAGGTCCCGGGCTGTCTCCCGAACCTCGGGGTCGGGACGCAGTTCCCGTGCCGGATAGGCCAGTAGCTCGTCCACCGAGTCGGTGGAGCGCTGGGAGCCGATCGAGAACACCCGGATCTCGTCGACCTGATCACCCCAGAAGTCGAGCCGGACGGGTAGTTCGGCCTGGGCGGGGAACACGTCGAGGATGCCGCCCCGGACGGCGAACTCGCCGCGTGCCTCGACCCGATCGGTACGGGTGTAGCCGTAGGCATCGAGGTGGCTGACCAGGTGCTCGAATGCCACCTCGGTCCCCGACCTCACCACCACCGGGTCGGTGGAGCACCGGCTGACCCGCTGGATGACGGATCGCACGGAGGCGACCACCACCAGGCCGCGAGGACCGCCCGACAAGCGGTTCCGGACCTCCGACCGTGAGGCCATGGTGGACAGGTTGGGGGAGACATGTTCGAAGGGCAGGGTCTCCCAGGACGGGAACAGGAACACGTCGTCAATGAACAGCCGGAGATCGGAGGCGAGGGTTTCGGCTTCCGGATCGGACGGAACCACCACCACGACCGGCCCCTGGGCCGATCCGGCCAGCCCGGCGACCGTGATGGCCCGGGCTGCCACCGGCACCACCAACCGGTCAGGAGGTCGGGGTAGGTGGTCGTGGCGCCAGCGGTCCAGGAGAGGGGAGAGGGGTGCCCGCACGACCGACCATCGTACCCGGCCCTTGTGTCGGAGGGTAGGCCGGCTCGCAACCGGGCCGGGTCAGGCGTCGGTCAGGCCGGCCTTCCGGAAAGAGTCGAGTGCCCCGGCGAAGGTGTCGCGGGCGGATCGGTACTCCAAGCCCAGTTCCCGGGCTGCCAGGGAACCGTCGTACCTGGCGCCGTAGCGCATCAGGTGAACAGTTTCCCGGCAGATGGGAACCGATCGGACCCGCCGCCCGATGACGTCGGCCAGCGGGCCGAGCGGAAGGAGCAGGGGCCTGGGCAGGAACGTGACCGGGTGACGACGCCCGGTCAACTCGCTGAGCAGATCCCAGGTCTGGCGGAGCGTGATGGTGAACCCGCTCAACACGTAGCGCCGGCCGGCGACCCCTCGCTGCTCGGCGGCGATGTGGCCCTGGGCGCAGTCTTCGGTGTCGACGATCGAGATGGGGGTGTCCACCAGGAACCTGAGCTTTCCGTTCACCGCCTGGAGCAGCAGGGCCCCTGTGCCGGCTGTCCGGCCGGCCCCCTGGACGGAGGAAGGGTTGACCACCACCACCTCCATGTCCCCCGCCTCGGCGCGCGCCACCAGTTCTCCCTGGTGCTTGGACCGGGCGTAGTGGCTGGCGTAGCGACCGGTGTGCTGCGTGGACTCGTCCCCGACGGTTCCCGGCTTCTCTCCCAGAGCCACCACCGACGAGGTGTGGATCAGGCGCCTGACCCTGGCCCGGCGGGCAGCCCGTACCACGTTGCGGGTGCCTTCGACATTGATCCGGTAGAGGGCGGCCGGATCGGCGGGGCAGAAGGACACCAGCCCGGCGATGTCGTACACCACCTCGCAACCCGACATGGCCCGGACCAGGGAATCGGGGTCCTCGATGTCGCCGGCCGACGGTTCGGCTCCCAGGCCAGCCAGAACCGACGCCGCCTTCTCCGAGCGAGCGAGACCCCTCACCTCCCGGCCGGATTCCACCAGCCGGCGGATCACCGGCCGCCCGACCACGCCGGTGCCGCCGGTGACCAGGACGGTCACGAATCCGCGGTTCGTCCGGCCTGGCGGATCGCCTGCCGGAACTTGACGGCATAGTCCCAGCCCGAAGCGAACGTCACCACGCCGGCGAGCCACATCCAGTATTCGTCGAAGTAGGCCGGTCCCCACGGCTCGGGGAGCCGCATCATCGCGAACCCGAGCGCGAAGAACTGGACGGCGGCCTTGGTCTTGCCGGCCACCGACGCCGGAACCAGGGTTCCGTCGATGGCGACCAGGCTCCGGATCGCCATCACCACGAACTCGCGGGTCATGATGATGACCGTGACCCACACCGAGGCCCGGTCCACCGAGACCAGGGCGATCAGCACGCCACTCACCAGGATCTTGTCGGCGGTGGTGTCGAGGAAGGCACCGACCGTGGAGGATATGCCCTGGCGGCGGGCGATGTAGCCGTCGAGGGCGTCGCTGAGACCGGCGAGGATGACCAGCACGGTGGCGATTCCGAAGAGGTACCGACCGGTGGTGTGCTCGGTGGCCAGCACCAGGCCGATGATGGCGGGTACGCACAGCACGCGGAAGAGGGCGAGCAGATCAGGGATCGAAATAGGACTACCTCCCCGCGGGAACACTACACCGCGCGCCAGACCACTAGCCCGCCCAATCCAGCGAACGCTCCAGCGCCTGGCGCCATCTGGCGTACAGCATCTCCCGGTCCGCGGTGACCATCCCTGGTGACCACCGGTCGGCTTCCCGCCACCGGGAGCGCAGATCGTCGAGATCACGCCAGAACCCCTCGGCCAGTCCGGCCCCGTAGGCGGCGCCGAGAACGGTGGTCTCGTCCATCCCGGGCCGCACCACCGGAACGTCGAGGATGTCGGCCTGGAACTGCATCAGCAGGTTGTTGACCACCATGCCCCCGTCGACCCGGAGTTCCTTGAGTGTCACGCCCGAGTCGGTCTGCATCGCCTCCAGCACCTCACGGGTCTGGTAGGCCACCGCCTCAAGGGCGGCGCGGGCTATGTGCGACCGGGTGGAGAATCGGGTCAGGCCGGTGATCACCCCTCGGGCGTCCGAGCGCCAGTGGGGCGCGAACAGGCCCGAGAAGGCGGGCACGAAGTACACGTCGCCGTTGTCCTCCACCGAGGCGGCCAGGGTCTCCACCTCGCCCGCGGTCGAGATCATGCCGAGGTTGTCGCGTAGCCATTGCACCACCGCTCCGGCGATCGCTACGGAGCCCTCCAGCGCGTAGACGGGCGCTTCGCCGGCGATCTGATACCCGATCGTGGTTAGCAGGCCGTGGGTCGAGGGGACCATCGCGCCGCCGGTGTTCATCAGCAGGAAGCAGCCGGTCCCGTAGGTGTTCTTGGCCTCGCCCGGGAGGAAGCATGTCTGCCCGAACAGGGCGGCGTGCTGGTCGCCCAGGATGGCCGAGATGGGAACGCCCTCGAGGACCCCGGTTCCCAACCCCACCCGGCCGATGGAGGGAACGATCTCGGCCATCATGGAGCGAGGGATCCTCATCGCGGCGAGCAGCTCATCGCTCCAGGTCAGGCTGTCGAGGTCCATCAGCATGGTCCGGGATGCGTTGGAGACGTCGGTGACGTGCCGGCCGCCCGCGGTACCGCCGGTGAGGTTCCACAGCAGCCACGAGTCGATGGTTCCCATAGCCGCCCGCCCCGAGGCCGCCTGCTCCGCCAGCCCGTCCATGTGATCGAGCAGCCACGTGGCCTTGGGGCCGCTGAAGTAGGTGGCGAGCGGGAGTCCTGTCACGGGCCGGAAGCGGTCCATGCCGTGGCCACCCTCCAGTTCCCGGCAGAGCCGGGATGTCCTGGTGTCCTGCCAGACGATGGCATTGGCCAGGGGAGCGCCCGTAGAGCGGTCCCAGACCACCGTGGTCTCCCTCTGGTTGGTGATCCCGACCGCCACCAGATCCCGGGCCGCCACGCCTGCCCGGGAAAGAGCCCGAGTGACCACGCTCTCGACGGTGGCGAGGATCACCGCCGGGTCGTGCTCCACCCAGCCGGGCCGGGGATAGATCTGCTCGAACTCCTCCTGCGCGGACGCCACTACGGCACCATCGTGGTCGAAGACCATGAAGCGGGTGCTCGTGGTCCCCTGGTCGATGGCCCCGACCAATCGTCCCATGTGACTACCTCCTTGCGCCGGTCAGGGTGGCTGGAACCGCCGATGCCGGCATCCGGGTCACGGCCGCCTGCCGCCGGCGAGTTCCATGGCTCTTTCGGGATCGGTCATGAACCTCTCCACCACATCCGCGGCATCGGCCACCAGATGGTCGGCATCCCCTCGTTGCGCGGCCGAGAACCGGCTCAGAACGTAGTCGGCCGGATCCATCCGTCCGGGTGGACGCCCGAGGCCGAGCTTGAGACGCCAGAAATCGGTCGTTCCGAGCGATCCCACTATCGACCGTACACCGTTGTGCCCGCCGTGGCCATGGCCCGATCGGAGCCGGAGCCGGCCGAACGGCAGATCGATGTCGTCATGGATGACCAGCAGATCCTGCGGCGCCACCTTGTAGTAGTCGAGTAGACCCCGGACGGGCGGCCCGGACACGTTCATCGAGGCGTTGGGGAGGGCCAGCAGAGCGGGCTCGGTTCCGATGCGCGCCCGGGCCACCCGGCACCGGACGCGCCGGGGTCCCCGTCGCAGCCGGCTGTCCGAGCGCCGCGCCAGGGCGGCGATTACCTCGGCCCCGATGTTGTGGCGCGTGCCGGAGTAGGCAGGCTCGGGGTTGTGCAGCCCCACGATCACCGGCATGCTGACCCTCACGGTCGGGACGAGCCTCCGAGGTCAGGCGTCCTGTTCGGGAGTGGCCTCCGTGCCTTCGCCATCCTCGCCAACCAGCGCGAGATCCTCCTCTTCCTCCTCGGCCTCTTCTTCGGTGAGCGCGATGGCCGGGAGGCTTACCACCAGGATCGGTCGGTCCGGGTCGTCGAGGTACTCGACCTCGCTGAGGGCGGGAAGGTCCGATACGCGAAGCGTGTCGCCCACGCCAAGCTGAGTGATGTCGGCCTGTATGGACTCCGGGATAGCCGTTACCAGCGCCCGCACGTTGACCGTGTTGGCGATCGTCTCGAGGATGCCGCCCCCCTCCCGGATCGCGCCCGGATCCCCTACGAGTTCTATGGCCACCACGGCTTCGACCTCGTCGGTGAGGGAGATCTTGAGGAAGTCCAGGTGGATGATGTCCCCCTTGGTGGGGTGGCGCTGGAGTTGGCGGGCCAGCGATGTGTGGGTCTCCTCTCCGATCTGGAGGTTGATCACCGCGTTGAGTCCGGCGTCCGTGGTCAACGCCGAGCGGAGATCGCGGGCGCTCACCGCGATCGAGCGAGCCTCCGAACCCTGGCCGTACAGCGTGGCGGGCACCATGCCGCGGCGCCGCAACCTTCTGGACGTTCTCGTACCGATTTCACGACCGGTTTCAGCGCGCAGGATGACCTTCGACATGACAGCTCCTCGGAGACACAGGTGGGGCGGGCGACCGCCGGACCGAGCCCGCCGCGGAACAAAGGTCCTAGACGGGCGTGGCAGGCCGGTTAAGGATAGTGGTCTGTCTGCGAAACAGCTAGGCGTGTTCTGGCGGTCATCGGCGCCCCGTCGCTGCGTTCCGCTTCCTCAACGTACCGCTGCGGGTACGCCTTCGTCAGCGGGCCTTGCGAGGAACACCGCTGCCGACGCCATACCACACCGCCATTCCACAGACAGACCACTCGCCACCCATCAAGGGCTGGTCGGATACGAGCCGACGTAGGCGCTGATCTCGTCCTGGAGGGCCTTCTTGCGGCCGTCCGGAAGGAAGGTTGCCTCGATCGAGTTCCTGGCCAGCCGGACCATGTCACCCCGGGTCAACCCGAGGGCATCGGCGATAGCGAGGTAGTTGTCGCCCACGTAGCCGCCGAAGTAGGCCGGATCGTCCGAGTTCACCGTCACCAGCACCCCCGCGTCCATGAAGCGTTTGAGGGGGTGTAGGCGGAGGTCGGGGAAAACCTGGAGCCGCTGGTTCGATAACGGACAGATTGTCAGGGGTACCTGCTCGCGGGCGAGTCGATCCACCAGGTCCGGGTCGTCACATGCCCTGACCCCGTGGTCGATCCTCCGGGCGCCCAGGACGTCCAGGGCCGAGCGGATGTATCCGGCCGGACCCTCCTCACCCGCGTGGGCGACCGGGATGAGCCCGGCCTCTACCGCCATGCGGTACGGCTCGGCGAACAACTCCGGCGGGTTGCCCTTCTCACCCGAGTCGAGGCCCACGCCCTGGACGTGCTCGAGGTAGGGCCGGGCCGCCTCCAGCGTCTCGACGGCTGCCTCGGCGGGCAGGTGCCGGAGGAAGCACAGGATCAGCGTGGAGGTGATGTCAGGCGCGGCGTCTTGCTGGGCGCTCACGAATCCCCGGATCACCGTCCCGATGTCAATGCCCCGTTCGGTGTGGGTCTGGGGGTCGAAGAAGATCTCGGCGTGACGTACCCCGTCCACCGCCGCCCGTGCCAGGTAGGCGGACATCAGATCGGCGAAGTCCTCCTCCTTCCGGAGCACGGCGGCCGCCTGGTAGTAGATGTCGAGGAAGGACTGTAGATCTGCGAAGGCGTAGGCCGCCTCGACCTCGTCTATGGAGCTGTACGGCAGGGCCACCCCGTTACGTAGGGCAAGGTCGAACATCATCCGCGCCTCGAGGGTGCCCTCGATGTGGATGTGGAGCTCCGACTTCGGTAGCCCCCGGACGAACCTCTCCATGTCCTTACGCGCCTCCCGCCACCTTGGGAAAAGGGGAGAGGGCGCCGGATGGCGCCCTCTCCGGAGTCATAGGTTGGTGGATTAGAGGTAGGCGCCGAGCCAGTCCTGGAGGAAGTAGACCAGGCACGCAGCCGAGACGATCCACATCAGGACATGGACCTGGGCGGCCTTGCCCTTGACGATCTTGATCAGGGTGTGCGTCAGGAACCCTGCCGCGATTCCCACCGTGATCGAGTAGGTCAGCGGCATCAGGATCACTGCCAGCAGCGCCGGTAGTCCCTCTTCCAGATCGGTGAAGTCGATGTGCTTCAACAGCCCCACCATCAGGAACCCGATCAGGATCAGAACGGGAGCCGTGGCCTGGCTGGGTACCAGCAGCGCCAAGGGCGACAGGATGATGGCGACCAGGAACAGCACCCCGGTAACCACCGACGTCAGACCGGTCCTGCCTCCTTCGGCTACGCCCGCAGAGCTCTCGATGTAGCTGGTGTTGGAGCTGACCCCGCACAGTCCACCGAGTGCTGCGCCCAGTGAGTCCACCAGGAGCAGTTCGCGGAGCTTAGGGATCTTTCCGTCCTTGGTCAGCCCGGCTTGCTCGGAGACCGCAGTGGCGGTTCCCATCGTGTCGAAGAAGTCGGTCAGCATGAAGGTGAAGATCGTGAGAATGGCCGCTAGCGCGCCCATCTCAGCGAACACGTTCCCCATGTCGACGGCGCCGATGGTCGAGAAGCTGACGCTGGCCGAGAGGTTGGAGGGTAGGTCGATCACGTTCAGGATCAACGCCACGATGGTGGTGAGGATGATCGTGATGATCATCGCACCCTTCACCTTACGGGCCATCAGCACCAGGGCGATCAGGACCCCCACCAGGGTGGTGCCGGCCGCGTACGAGTTCGGGAACACGAACTCCACGATGGCGCCGCCCTGCCGTACCAGGCCCCCGTTGACCAGGCCGATGAAGAGGATGAACAGGCCGATCCCCACCCCGATGGAGTACTTCAGGCTATCGGGGATGGCGGCCATCACCGCCTCCCGCAGGCCGAGCACGACCAGGATGGTGACGAGGATGCCCTCCCACAGGATCACGCCCATGGCGCCTTCCGCAGTGAGCCCGTCGGTCAGCACCAGGCCGAATGCTACGGCCGCGTTGATTCCCAGCCCTGCGGCCAGCGCAATCGGATGGTTGGCGATCACCCCCATGGCGATGGATAGGATCCCGGCCACCAGGGCCGTTCCGGCTGCTACCGCGACCGGATCGAGACCGGTGGCGCTGAGAATGTCGGCGTTGACGAACAGGATGTAGGCCATTACCAGGAAAGTGGTGACTCCTGCCCGGACCTCGGTGCCTACCGAAGATCCGCGTTCGGAGACCTTGAAGTAATTGTCAAGTCCCGCTTGGGCCATTTCTCCTCCCTTCAGAGTCAGGTCGATGCTCTTCCTGACCTCCTATCCAGGTTAGTGCAAGCACTCGCAGCGCGCCGGGGAAAACGCTAATGATCCCGGTGGGGAGTGCCCGGTCACGATCGGGCGCGGCGCTGGCCTGTTCGGTAGGAGAAGCTGCAATGGAGGGCGCCGGTTACGGGCCCGGCAATGCCGATTCCGGTTACAGGGCGTCGCCCGTTTCCGGATCGAAGAAATGCAGCTTGGTGGTGTCGACCACCAGATCTGCGGACTGGCCGACGCGGGGAGCGTGGTCGGGGTTGATCCGGGCGGTGAACTTGGTCTCGTCGCCCAGCGCGCCGGCATCCGTACCCTCCTCGGCCAGCAGGGCCTCGATGTCGGCGGTGACCACCGGCCGGACCGGTACCGCGAAGTGGACGTACGCCTCGGAGCCGAGTTGTTCGACGAGGGAAGCGGTGACGGTCATGGCGCTGCCGTCGGCGCCGGTCGCCGACCTGATCTCGAAGGCTTCCGGTCGCACCCCGACCACGATCTCGCGTCCGGACTGCTGCGCCAATCCTTCGGGAAGGGCGCCGGAGCCCACGGCCAGGCTGTGGCCGCCGAAGTCGAGCGTGGTGTTGGTCCCATCATCGCCCACCGTCGCGTAGACGAAGTTCATGGCAGGCGAGCCGATGAAGCCGGCTACGAACAGGTTGCGGGGATTGTCATAGAGCTCCCGCGGAGCCGCTATCTGCTGGAGGTTGGACTCGGTGTCCGAGATCGCCTTCAGGACCGCTACCCGGTCGCCCATTGTCATGGCCTCTACCTGGTCGTGGGTGACATAGAGGGTGGTGGTGCCGAGCCGCGAATGCAGGAGGCCGAGTTCCGAGCGCATCTGGACTCGCAACTTGGCGTCCAGATTGGACAGGGGCTCGTCCATCAGGAAGGCGGCCGGTTCCCGCACTATGGCCCGGCCCATGGCCACCCGCTGCCGCTGGCCGCCGGACAGGGCCTTGGGCTTGCGGTCCAGGTAGTCGGTGATCTCCAGGATACGGGCCGCCTCGCCGACCCTCTCCTCGATTTCCTTCTTGGGCGTCTTCCTCAGCTTCAGTCCGAAGGCCATGTTGTCCCGCACCGTCATGTGGGGGTAGAGGGCGTAGTTCTGGAAGACCATGGCGATGTCCCGGTCCTTGGGAGCCACATCGTTGACCACCCGGTCGCCGATCAGGATCGTGCCCTCGGTTATGTCCTCGAGACCGGCCACCATCCGCAAAAGGGTGGACTTGCCGCAACCGGACGGTCCCACCAGCACCACGAACTCGCCGTCGGCGATGTCGATGGACACGTCCGCAATGGCCCGGGTCTCGCCGCCATAGATCTTGCCCACCGCATCGAATGTGATTCCCGCCATCTTCCGACCTCCCTGAGCGCCTTCGACCATACCACCACCCGGTGAGCATGGTGCCGGGACAGCACCCGGAATCACCCCGTCGGTGGCCAGTGTTCTGGTCTCTGGTTAGCGGGTCCCTGGCCCACGGTTACATACTCCTCTCAATAACTAGCTGTACTGTCAACTACGCCTTGGCCCGTGTTCTCCTCAGCAGCGGCTCGGCCAGCGCCAGGACCCGGTCGGTGGCGCCCAGCACCCTTCCCGCCGCGCCCGGGGTCTCCGAATCCACCAGGTTGCCCATGACCCGCAGGGTGATGCGAGCGATGGCCTGGGTGCCGACCGCTACCCGTAGTCCGGCGTTGAGGATGGCGGGATGGCCGATCAGCAGGGAGAACCGCCGGCCGGTGCGAAGGAAGGCGTCGAAGCGTTCGCTCACTGCCCGGTCGTAACGCTCGGGCGCTGTGACCGGGTCCTCGACGAACAGGTCGGCGGCGATGATGCCCGATTCCAGCCCGTAGTCGATGCCCTCGCCGTTCATCGGGTTGACGAGTCCGGCCGCGTCACCCACCGCCACCCATCCCGGACCGTGCCTGCGGACGGAACTCATGGGAAGGCGCCAGGCCCGCGGGCGCTCCAGGTAGGGCCCGAGCGCCCAGGCATCCCGCACCTGGGCGTGGTAGGAGTCGAGTAGGGAGTTCAGGTTCAGGCGGCTGAAGTGCTTCATCGTGGACAGTGACCCGGCGCCGATGTTGACCGTTCCGTCCCCGGCCGGGAAGATCCAGCCGTATCCCGGCACCGCGTTGCCGTCGGGGTCGCGCATGGTCAGGCAGGCTTCGATGTAGCGCTCGGCGTGGCGGGGGGAGGCCGCATAGCTACGGATCGCCACCCCGTAGGGCTCTCCGGCCACCCTGGTGGCCCCCAGCAGCCGGGCGGCGGCGCCGGGTGCTCCGGTGGCGGCCACCACCATTCCCGCCCTCCAGAGGCGCCCGTCGGCTTCGACCCCCACCACTCCGTCACCCTCGAAAACGGGTAGGGCCTCGGTATCCCAGACCACGCGAGCGCCGGCTTCGGTGGCGGCGTCCACCAGGGCGGCGTCCAGCTTGCGGCGGGGCAGGACCGCTCCGTGAGCCGGGAAGCGGCTGGTCTCGGGCCAGCGCAGCATCCGCTCGGTTCTCCCGGCGATCATCCGGAGGCCTTCGATGGGATGGAAGGCGCCGAGGTCGATGCCCAACTCTTCGAGGGCGCCCACGGCCCGGGGGGTGAGCCCATCGCCGCACACCTTGTCGCGGCCGTAGGGAGCGCGGTCGAAGACCACCGTCCTGACGCCCTGGCGGGCGGCCCGGATGGCGGTGGCGGCGCCTGCGGGTCCGGCGCCGATGACGACGAGATCCACGGCATTCATGTCGGTGGACGATGGTACCGATGCCGTGTCAGCCGGCGTTCACCTGTATCTCGGTGGCCTTGACGGACAACCAGACCTCCGATCCGGGCGCCAGGTTCAAGCCCGTCTGGGCGTCAGGGGTGATCTCGGCGGTGACCGGCAGCGGGTGACCGGTCTGGACGCGGACCCGGTCGGCATGATGATCGATCCGCTCGATCCTGGTCGGCCAGGAGTTGCGCGGGCTTCCCCCGGGCCGGTCGAGGTGGATGGAGATGGCCCGGGGATGGATGGTGGCGATCACCCGTCCCGACGCCGCCTCCGGAACCACCAAGCGGTGGTTCCCGACGGTCAGGACCCGTCCCGAGGCGGTCCCGACCACCAGGTTGACCCCGGCCAGATCGGCTGCGTAGGGGCTGGCGGGACGGAGCCGGATCTGATTGGCGTTGCCCTCCTGGACAACGGAGCCGTTCTCGAGCACTACCAGCCTGTCGGCCAGCAGGAAGGCCTCGGTGGGGTCGTGGGTGATCAGCAGGCTCGGTCCCTCGAAGTCGGCCAGGTGGTCCTGGAGCATCCGCCTCAGGCCGGCCCGTGAGCTGACGTCGAGAGCGGAGAACGGCTCGTCCAGCAGCAGCATGGCGGGTTCGGTTATCAACGCCCTAGCCAGGGCCACGCGCTGCCGCTGGCCTCCTGACAGGCGATCCGGACGCCGGCCCGAGAGCGCGCCGAGGCCCACCGCTTCCAGCCAGCCGGCCGCGCGCCGACGGGCCTCGCGGCGGGGTACCCGGCGGGAGCGGAGCCCGAAGGCCACGTTCTCCAGCGCGCTCAGGTGGGGGAAGAGCACGCCGTCCTGGAACATGACGCCGATCCGGCGCTCCGCCGGGCCGACGTAGGTTCCGGTGGCCGCATCCTCGAGGACCCGATCACCGAGCCGTATGTAGCCCCCGTCGAGCGACGCCAGGCCGGACAGGGCCCCTACTGCGGTGGTCTTGCCCGCTCCGTTCGGGCCCAGCAAGGCGACCGTCTGCCCGGGATCGATGCCAAGAGCCACGTCCAGACGGAAGCCCTCCCGCCGCATCATCAGGCGTGAGTCGAGGCCGGCTCTCATCTGCTGCGCCACCAGTGGTCCCTGAGAGCGACGAGTACGGCCAGCGAGACGATCACCATGACCAGGCTAAGCGCCAGGGCGCTGTCCCGGTCGCTCTCGAGGGCGACGAATACCGCCAGGGGCAGCGTCTGCGTACGTCCCTGGAGGTTGCCGGCGAAGGTCAGGGTCGCCCCGAACTCACCGAGGGCTCGAGCCCAGGTCAGGGCGGTGCCGGCAACGACCGACGGGGCGATCATGGGGATCGTCACCCGGCGGAGCACGGTCCACCGACCGGCCCCGAGCGTCTCGGCCGCCCGCTCGAAGCGGTGATCCAGGCTGCGGAGCCCGCCTTCAACGGTGAGCACCATCAGCGGCATCGCGACGAACACCCCCGCCAGGATCACCCCGCCGGTCGAGAACGGCAGGATGAGCCCGGTGGCCTCGTACAGGGGGGATCCCACCAGGCCGCGGCGACCCAGGGCGAACAGCAGGGCCGCTCCTCCCACCACGGGCGGTAGGACCATCGGAAGCAGCACGAGGCCTCTGAGGAGGGAGCGCCCCGGAAAGTCGTAACGGCACAGTGTCCAGGCCACCGGCACGCCCAGGAGCAAGGAGATGACTGCCGCGCTGACCGAGGAGATAGCCGATAGCCGGAGGGCTTCCAGGGCCAGATCGGAACCGAGCAGGGTCGCCAGCCGCCGCCACGGAGCGCGGCCCAGGAGCCCCAGCACCGGTAGGGCGAACAGAGCCAGCCCGATGGTGGCCGGGATGGCGATGAACGCGGGCGGCCGGCGGGGCCGCCGAACCGTCCTGGACCGGCCGCCGCTCCGGCGGGAGGCCTTCCGGATGCTGTCCTGGTCTTCAGTCATCAACCCTGATTATTCACGTTTCACGGGTCCGGTGGCTGCTCGGCACCGTCAGGGGAGATGGAACCCGTGCCGGTTCAGGAGCGCCCGTCCCTCGTCCGATAGCACGAAGGCGATGAACGCAGCCGCGGCTTCCGGGTGGGACGTGCCGGACATTATCGCGATCGGGTAGTCGGTCGTGACGTTGTGCTCCTCAGGGATGGCGATGGCGACCGCGCCGCCCGCCTCCCGGACGTCGGTGGCATAGACGATGCCGGTGTCGAGTTCTCCGTGCTCGACCTTGGTGAGGAGGGCGCGCACGTTCGGTTCCTCGGTGTCGGGTTGGGCGGTGACCCCGGCTCTCCGGAGGACCTGGCGGGTGAATCGGCCGCAGGGAACGGTCTCGGCGCACAATCCCACCAGCAGCTCCGGCCGGGCCAGATCGTCGAGGCCGGTCACCCCGCCCGGATTCCCGGCGGGAACGGCGATGGCCATGGTGTTGCGGGCGAAGACGCGAGCACTGCCGCGGACCAGGCCGGCGGCGCGGACCTCTTCCATGATGGCGACGTCTGCCGGCGCGAAGGTGTCCACCGGCGCATTCGCCAGGATCTGCTCTCTCAGGAGCGAGCTGCCTCCCAGGTTCAGGACCACGTCGATGCCGGGGTGCGCGTCCTCGAAGGCCGTCTCGATGTCCCCGAACACATCGGTGAGGGAAGCGGCCGCCGCCACCAGCAGCTCGACCCGCTCCGCATCCGGGACGCCGGCTCTCCCGCAGGAGGCAACGAGCAGGATGGCCAAGGATCCGGCGATGAGCCGTCGGGTCATCGGGTAGAAGCCTTCCGGGTGGGGGGTGGTCCGGCCGGGCCGGTTTTGCGGGATCGGGGCAGGGTAACGTGACCGGGATGGTACGGACCGCGGCCCGCCACGATCGTGATGCCGGAGGGGACCCCGCCCTCCTCGCCGCCAAGGCTTCGCTGCGGGAGATGGTGTGGGACCGTCTTTCGACCGGCGGGATAGCCCGGTTCCCGGGCGCTCGGAACCGGATCTCCAACTTCGTCGGAGCGGAGGCAGCCGCTGAACGGCTGCGCGGCACGCCGGCGTGGCGGCGGGCGGGCACACTGAAGTCGAACCCGGACTCGCCCCAATGGCCGGTCCGCCAGCGCGCACTGGAGGACGGCAAGCTGGTCTTCATGGCGGTACCCCGGCTGGCCGAGCCCGAGCCGTTCTTCTGCCTGGATCCCGATCTCCTGACCGATTCTCCCAGGGCGGCGTCATCCATCAAGGGCGCCTCCCGCTCGGCTCGCACCGTCCGGATCCAGGACATGGCTCCGGTTGACCTGGTGATCACCGGTTGCGTAGCCGTGGACGCGACCGGCGCACGGCTCGGGAAGGGAGGGGGCTTCAGCGACCTCGAGTACGCCCTGGCCTGGGAGGCGGGTCTCATCGGATCGGAGACTCTGGTGGCAACTACCGTTCACGAGATCCAGGTTCTGGAGCCGGACCGGATCCCGATGGCGGGCCATGACCTCCGTCTCGACCTGATCGTCACCCCTGATCGGGTAATCGCCTGTGACGGTCCGCGCCCCGCACCCCGGCTGCGGTGGGAGGAGTTGGCCGAGGAGAAGATAGCGGCCATCCCCCTGCTGTCGGCGCTCCGCTCCGCCGGCGGCGACCGATCCTGAGGGTGGGAGCGAACCGCTGATCGCCCGCCCGGCGGTCGTTCTGCTCTGGTGCTTGCTCCTCTGGGCCTGCGCCTCACCAGCCGTCACACCTGCCCCCTCGACCACCGGCACGCCTCCGCCGGCGACCGTTCCGGCGACGTCGGCCCCGGCAGCAACTACCACGGTTGCTGCGCCCGCGCCGGCGGAATCGCGGGTTGCAGTCGCCTCGACGAGCAGCACGCCTCCGCCCGCGACCGTTCCGGCGTCGTCGGCTCCGGCGGCCGGTACCACGACCGTTGCGCCCGCGCCGGTGGAATCGAGGGTTCCGGCCGATCCGATATCCGTCGAGCCGGTTGTCGTCGAGGTGCTTCCCCACGACCCCCTGGCCTTCACCCAGGGCCTGGTCTTGGCGGACGGAGTCTTCTACGAGAGCACAGGGCTCTACGGCGAGTCGACCGTGCGGATCGTGGATCCCGCCACCGGCCGCGTGATCCGCTCCAGGAGCCTCGGTCAGGAGTTCTTCGGAGAGGGGCTCGAGCTGGTGGGGGATCGTCTCATCCAGCTGACCTGGAAAGAGGGGACCGCCTTCGTCTGGGATGCGGAGACGCTCGCCCCGCTGGGCACCTTCTCCTACACGGGCGAAGGGTGGGGGTTGTGCGCCCAGGAGGACCGGCTGGTCATGAGCGACGGGTCGTCACGGCTGACCTTCCGCGACCTCACGACTTTCGTGCCCGTGGGCGGTGTGGAGGTTCTGAGGTCCGGGGAGCCCGTGGAACGGATCAACGAACTGGAATGCGTGGAGGATCTCGTCTACGCCAACGTGTGGCAGACCGAGGAGATCGTGATCATCGACTCCGGGACCGGGAGGGTCGTGGGCCAGATCGACGCATCGTCGCTGCTAGATCACCTCGGATCGACCGATGGGATCGATGTGCTCAACGGCATCGCCTATGACCCCGAAGACCGGTCGTTCTACCTGACCGGCAAGCTCTGGCCCGCGATCTTCCAGGTGCGCCTCACGCCCTAGGTGGCCACTGGCCACTGAACAGACCACAGTGGTCTGCCTTAGGAATAGCTCGGCGCCATCCCCCAGACAGACCACTAGACTTCCACCCGCCGCTGATGCATGATGCCTGTCATGCGGTTCCCACAATCCAAGTCCTGCGCCCGAGGTGGCGCCTTCCGGGGGGTTCGTTCCGGCCCGGATGTCCGAAGGAGGTGATGCGCCCCAATGCGCACGTACGAGTTGATGACCATTCATAGGCCCGAGCTGGCCGAGGCCGATGCCAGGCGTGAGTCACAGGTTCTCAAGAACTTTCTCCACGAGGCCGATGCGGCCGTCGTGGAGATCGATTTCTGGGGCAAGCGGCGGCTCGCCTACGAGATCGACAAGGTCCGGGAGGGCTACTACACGGTGGTCACGTTCGAAGGTGAGCCCCACCATGTCGCCGCCCTGGACCGCGCTCTCTCCCTTTCCGACGCGGTGATACGGCACAAGATCATCCGGCCCGGTGCTCGTCCCGGTCGGACGAAGAACGCCAAGGAGTCTTCGGATAATCCTGCTTCGGACACGGCGGACGTATCCGGTGCATGAGAGAGTGTCACAGGGTCTTGATGTAATGGGTAAGAACCGAGTGAGCAGCACACAGATAGGAATGGCATGCCTGACAACACAGTAACCATCGTAGGCAACCTGACCCAGGACCCCGAGATGAGGTACACGCCCAACGGGGTGGCCATGGTCAGTCTCAGCATCGCCGTGAACCGTCGGCGCTTCAACCGCGACACCAACACGTGGGAGGATGGCGACGCGAGCTTCTTCAACGCCACGTGCTGGCGCGACCTGGCCGAGAACGTCTCCGAGTCGTTGCGCAAAGGGACCCGGGTGATGATCACCGGCCGGCTACAGCAGCGCCGCTGGGAGACGCAGGAGGGCGACCCGCGCTCCGTGGTTGAGATACAGGTCGACGAGATCGGTCCCAGCCTCAAGTGGGCCACCGCCTCGGTGACCCGCGTTCCGAGGGGCGGTGGCTGGAGCGGCGGTGGCCAGCAGGGCAGCGTGCCCCCGGCGCCCGTGGCCCGGAACAACCCGCCGCCTGACGAAGCACCCTTCTGACAAGGAGTTATGACTCATGGCGAGACGAATCCCGAACCGCCGCCGGCGGCGGCCCAGAGGCCCCAAGACGATCCGCAAGCGGGTCTGTCCGGGTTGCGGGCAGATGAAGTGCGATAACACCAAGGTGCCTTACGTCGACTACAAGGAGTTGGACACCCTGGGCCGGTTCATCTCCGAACGCGGCAAGATCCGGTCCCGGCGGGTGACCGGCGCCTGCGCCCAGTACCAGCGGCGGGTGGCGATCGCCATCAAGAACGCTCGTGAGATGGCGTTGTTGCCGTACACGAAGAGCCCGCGATGAGGCTGGTGCTCAAGACCGACGTGGCCGGTCTGGGAACGAAGGGCGACATCGTGGAGGTGGCCACCGGCTACGGACGCAACTACCTCCTGCCCCAAGGGCTGGCCGCCAAGGCCACCACCGGCATGATCCGGCAGATCCAGGAGGCCGCGCGGGTCCGTCGGGAGGCGCGCCGTCGCGAACTGGAGGCTGCGGAGACCATCCGCTCGGATCTGGCTGAGACCCGGGTCGTCATCGCAGCCCGGGTAAATGACGAGGGTCAGCTGTTCGGGTCGATCGGGATCGCCGAGATCATCGACGCTGTGAAGAGCCTGTCATCGGTGGTCCTGGACCGCGGGATGGTTTTGCTGGCGGAGCCCATCAAGACCATCGGCTACCACGAGGTGACCATCACCCTGCATCCTGAGGTGCAGTGCGTTCTGACTCTGGATGTGATTCCCGCTCATCGGTGATGCGCGACCGTCGCGTCGTCGGCTGGCGCGTCGCCGGGCGGAAACCTGAGAACGCCAAAATATGGCCCGCAGAACACGGGCTTGCCGGCCTTCTGGTTGCCTATGCTGGCGGCGGTTGGACTCCGGTCGACGGCGCGACTACCGGTGATCTCCCCGACCACTTCCCTCTTCCCCCTGTGACCTTCCCGCACGTCGCCGCGTAGCGACCCGGCTCGCCTGCCCCGGGCGTCGGGCCGAGGACCCCGCGGCGTGGAATGTCACACCCTCGCGCCATCCTGGTAGTGACGATGTCGGAAACAGGGAGGGCGCAGTATGGACCGGGCCATCTTCCCCACAGGGGCAGCACCGTGACGGTGGCCGAACGGGTCCAGGACCCGGTTGCCTTCACCCAGGCCATGGCTCCGCCCCACAGCGGCGAAGCGGAGGAGTCGGTGCTGGGCGCGGTTCTCCGGTCGCAGTCGGCAGCCGATGAGGTGATCGGACGCCTCAAGGAGTCGGACTTCTACGTTCCGGCCTACCGGATGATCTTCGGCGCCATGGTCCGCCTCTACGACGACAACCAACCCATCGACACGCTGACGGTGGCCGATCGGTTGACCAGGATGGGCGATCTCGACAAGGTGGGCGGCGTCGGCAGGGTCGCCGTGCTCTGGGACAAGGTGCCCAGCGCCGCCAACGTGGGTTACTACACGGAGGTGGTTGCCGAACATGCCGTCCGGCGCGGGATGCTGGAGGCGACCCGGCGGATCGGTGACTTGGCCATGAACCTGGACATGGAGATCGAAGCAGTCCTGGACCAGGCCGAACAGACCGTTCTGCGCGTGGCGCAGGACCGGATGGACGGCGGCCTGGAGCAGATGGGAGCCCTGCTGGAGCTGGTGCTGCAAAAGCTGGAGAAGGCGGAGCGGGGGGAGCAGGACGTCACAGGACTCCCCACCGGCCTGACGGATCTGGATCGCAAGCTGGGGGGTCTGCAGCCCGGCACGCTGGTGGTGGTGGCCGGCCGTCCCGGTATGGGCAAGAGCGCTCTGGCCATGAACATCGCCAGCCATGTCGCCCTCAACCACGGGCCGGTGGCGCTGTTCAGCCTCGAGATGTCGCCGATGGAGATCGCCTACCGCTGGTTGGGATCCCACGCCCGGGTCAACTCCATGAAGCTGCGCTCCGGCCTGGATCATGGCGAGTCGGCCAGGCTATGGCCCCGGCTCGTGGCGGCCTCGGCCAGCCTGTACGGGGCGCCGCTGCACGCCGACGAGGGATCGCGCACGGTTACCGACATCCGGGCCAAATGCCGGCGGATGAAGCGCCAGAGCGGGCTGGATCTGGTGGTGGTGGACTACATGCAGCTGATGCAAGCGCGTACGAGGGAGAACAGGCAGCAGGAGATCGCAGAGATCAGCCTCAACCTCAAGGGGCTGGCGAGGGAGTTGGACGTGCCGGTGATCGCGGTCTCGCAGCTCAACCGCGCCCTGGAGAGCAGGGGGGACCGGCGCCCGCAGCTCGGGGACCTCCGCGAGTCGGGTGCGATCGAGCAGGACGCCGATGTGGTGCTCATGATCTACCGCGACGAGTACTACAACCCGCAGTCCGACCAGAAGGGGATGGCCGACATCATCATCGCCAAGCAGAGGGCCGGTCCCACCGGGGTCGTCAAGGCCACCTTTGCCGCTGAGTACACCCGCTTCGACAACCTGCCGCACGGCTACACCAACTAGGGGAGTAGGCGGACCGGGCGCCGCTCAGATGTGAATCTCGATGCGGTCTCCGTCCTCGAGGGGGAACGCCTTCCCGATGCGGCGGTCGGGCTGGCCGGGCCGGATCAGCCGGGCGAATTTGAGATCGCGGGCGAAGTCCTTGTGGATCAGGGCGGCCACATCCACCACCGTCTGGCCCCGGCGGATCGTGTAGGGCCTGTCGTCCTTTCGCTCGGAGGCGGAGACCGTGTACACCCGCACCACCCCCAAGGCGCCGAAGAGCCAGTCGCCCAGATGGCTTACCTCGCCATCCGGCACCGAGGACCTGAGGACGGGTAGGTCGAGGCCGACCAACTCCATCAGCACCTCGATCTCCTCCTCGACCTGTTCGGTCAGGTCGGCCTTGGACGCCACCACCGCGGTGGGCAGGACCTTGGCGAACGGGTCGTCGGGATCCTGCGGAGACCCCACGCCGTTCGGCCACTTGCCGGTCAGGAACACCTTGCGCTCCTCCAGCAACCCCACCAGCTCGTCGGTGGCCGCCACGCAGCCCGGCTCCGCCACGTCGACTACCAGAAGCGCCCCGTCGGCCGGCTGCAGGGCATTTCCGATCCAGGGCAGGGGATGCTCGGTGGTGATCGGCGGGAGGTCGATCAACTGGATCCCGATGTCATGCACAGACGCCATTCCGGGCTGGGGGTGATGAGTGGTGAACGGGTAGGCGCCGACCTGGGCGCCCGATCCGGTGAGGTTGTGGTGGAGCGAGGACTTGCCGCTGTTGGGAGGCCCGAGAAGGACGATCTGGCCGGCCCCTTCCGGCCGGACGGTGTACACCGGCCCGGCCCGCGCTCCCGCCTTCCTGGGAGCTGCCAGCTCCTCGGTCAACTCCTTGATCTTGGTCTTGATACCGGCTTGGAGGTGTTCGGTCCCCTTGTGTTTCGGGATGGTGCGCAGCATCTCCCGAAGGGCCGCCAGGCGGTCCCGGGCCTCGCGGGCTGCCTTGTAGTCGGCTTCGGCCTTCTTGTACTCGGGGGAGACGTTGGTGGGCATTGAGGGCTAATGATGGCGCAACGGCGGCGAGAACGCCGATCCGGCGGGGGTAATCTCGCAAGGCCATGTTCGAAGAACTCGCCGACGGCGTCTTCCGGCGTCCCTATCCCTTCCTGCGGATCAACATCGGGGTCGTGATCGGCGCCGACGGCGTCCTGCTGGTCGACACCCGCGAGAGTGAGGATGCCGCACGCGAGCTGTCCGGCGAGCTTCGCAAGCTGACGGCCAAGCCGGTGAGGTGGGTGGTCAATACCCACTGGCACTGGGACCACGTATTCGGGAACGCTCTCTTCCCCGGCGCGGCTATCTGGGGACACCGGTCCTGTCGGAGGATGCTCGTGGGGAATACGGAGCCCCACTTCGAGGATGCCCGGCGCTGGGTGCCCAGCGAGCGGAGAGAGGAGATAGAGCGGGTGAGGGTGGTGCCGCCTCAGCACACCTTCGAGGCCGTGACCGCCCTCGACATCGGTGGACACCGGGTCGAGGCCACGTACCACGGGCGCGGCCACACCGACGCGGATGTAGTGGTCCGCTGCGGCGGGGTGACCTTCATGGGGGACCTGGTCGAACAGGGCAAGAGCCCCGAAATGGGCGATTCCTACCCGCTGGAGTGGCCTGCCACGCTGGCCGCGGCGCGTCCCGGAGTGGGACCGACAGTGGTGCCCGGCCACGGTGACCTGCTCTCTCCCGCGGACGTGGACGACCAGGCGGAGCGGCTCGAGAGGGTGGCCGCGTTGTTACGCCAGGTGCTCTACGAGGGGCGTCCGGCGGAGGAGGCGATCCGGCGAGGACCCATCGCCGAGCTGCACATGCGGAAAGCCCTGGCCCGGGCGCGAGCAGAGGCCGAGTAGCTACCCGGTCAGGGGGACCGTTTGGCGGACCGGCCGGGCTCGATGGTGATCCCGCCAAAGAGGCAGGTTCCGGTGATGGTGAGCGTCGGGCCGGTCCTGGGTGAGGTCTCGCTTCGCTGATCATTGACTCCGCCGAAAATGTTGGTGGTGCGGAGTTCGACCACCCAGTCGTCGGGCACCACGAACACGACGCCTCCGAAGACCGCGGACACGTCAACCCTGGGAGAGCTGATTGCCAGCCCGGCATCGACCAGGTCGATCTTGGCGGATCCGAAAACAGCACTGACCGCTCCTCCGGAGAAGTTCCTGCTGGTGATCCGCTGCTCGGTCGTCCCGAACCCGCACGACACGTTCACATCGGTCGTCTCGATGACCTCGGGGTCCCGGTCCTGCTTGCGACGCCTGGTCCGGGGCCGGCGGCCCAGCAGGATGAACCTGGCGCCCACCCAGACCAGGACGAGCGGCCAGAGCCTCCACACGTCTCCGTAGTCGATGCCCCAGATGCCAAGGGAGTCCACCAGCATCACCGCGCCGAACAGGGCGACTGCAGCCCAGAACCACCGGCCCGAGCGCCGCCGCACCAGGTTGCCGAGTCCGATCACCACCAGGATCGCCGGCCACCAGTCGCTCAACGTGTAGCTCCAGTCGGTGAGGTTCTCGACGAGCAACAACGCGCCGATCACCACGAGCAGGAGTCCGGTCACTATCCGGGAACTTCGCTTGCCTTCCATCACGCCTCGCCTTTCATCGCGCCGCCTGGTCGGGGACCGGCCACAGCCAGGCCGCCCCCAGGACGCCCCCCGAGTCGCCGTGCCGGTTCCTTGCCAGGCGGGTGGCCACGCCATCGGAGAATATCCACTTTCCCCACCTTTGCGGCACCTCGTCGTACAGTTGCTCCACGTTTGACATGCCGCCGCCCAGGATCACGACCTCGGGATCGAGGATGTTGATCACTACCGCCAGGGCCCTCGCCAGGCGGGTGGCGTAGCGATCGAACACCGCGGCGGCCGCCGCGTCACCGTCGATGCGATCCATGACCTGTTCGGCCGTCAGCTCCGTCCCGGCGGCTCGCCGGTACTCACCGGCCACCGCCGGGCCGGACAGGTAGAGCTCCACGCAGTCGGTCCTCCCGCAGTAGCAGGCCCGCCCGCCCGTCTCGGCGGGTTGGGGGTTGTGGCCCCATTCCCCGGCGATCCGGTTGGGGCCCGCCTGGAGGGTCCGGTCGATCACCAGGCCTCCGCCCACGCCGGTTCCCAGGATCACGCCGAACACGGTCCCGGCCCCGGCGCCTGCTCCCGTGACGGCCTCGGCCAGTGCGAAGCAGTCGGCGTCGTTGGCCAGCCGCACCGGCCTTCCCAGCGCCGTTTCCAGGTCGCGATCGAGGGGCTGGCCGTTCAGCGCCACCGAGTTGGAGTTGCGCAGCAGCCCCGAGAACGGGGAGATGGCCCCGGGTGTTCCGATCCCGACGGTGCCCTGCCCTCCGGCGCCGTTCTCCACCTCGCGGATCAACTCCACCACCGTCCTGACGGTGCCCTCGTAGTCCCCGCCCGGCGTGGGCACCCGCTTCCTGATCAGGACCCGCCCGCCGGGGTCGAGCACGGCGCCCTCGATCTTCGTGCCTCCCAGGTCGATGCCGACCCGGAGCCCGCCGCCGCTCATGCCCGTTCTTCCCTCCTGATGAGGCCTGCGACCCGCAGGCACAGATAGGCGAGCATGGCCCCGACCTGGAGCCAATCACCCCAGCGGACATAGAGGGTGGGGCCCGCCGTCCGGGCCGCGGGGACACCGGTGGCGGTGGTGGTCTCGAAGAGCTCCGTCCGGCTCTCCACCCGCCCATCGGCGTGAACGAAGGCGGACTTGCCGGTAACCGCGGCGTGCACCAGGTCCACTCCCAGCTCCGCCGCTCTCATCCGGCTGATGGCGATCATCTGGTCGCTGGCCGGCGTCCTGCCGAAGGAAGCCTCGTTGGTCGCTAGCACCAGGAACGCCGCTCCCGCCCGCACCGCCTCCCGCTCGTAGCGGGCGTAGGCCCCTTCGTAACTGATAACGGATCCGAACCGGACTCCATCGAGGTCGAACAACACCTGCTCGCTGCCCCGGACCATGTCCCGGGGTACCCGATCGAGGGCCGGCACCACCTGGAAGAGGGGGCGGAGGGGCACGTACTCGCCGAACGGCACCGGATGCCGTTTGCGGTAGGTGCCGACGATGGCGCCGCTCGGCCCGAACACCACGTTGACGTTGTCGAAGTGACCGGGGCCCGCGTCCAGGTCTCCCCCCACCAGGAGCGTTGCGTCAAGCCGGACGGCCTCGGCGCCGATGGCCCGGGCCACATCGGGATCGCGGAGCGGGTCGGCGGTGCCTCCGGTGGAGCTCTCGGGCCAGACCACCAGGTCGGGACCGGGTTCGAGAGCGCGGGTCAGCGCCAGGTGGCTCTCGTAGATGAGTTGCCGTTCGCCCGGGCACCGCGTCCCGGGGCAGGGTGAGTTCCCTTGCACGATCGTCACCGACCGGGTTTCGCCCTCCGGTATGGCCGGCCAGACGTTCCCGGCCAGCCCCAGGATCACCACACCTCCGGCGACGGCCGCCAGCACCTTCCAGGACGAGCGGCGGCGTATCACCAGCACCACCACCGCCGCCACCGCCGCCAGCAGGACTCCCCATCCGGTGGCTCCGAGCCACTGGGCGGAGGGCCGGAGGGGCGTGGCGCCGGCCATGACGCCGATCGATCCCCAGGGAAAGCCGCCGAAGGGCCACCGCACCCGCAGGAACTCGGCCAGCGCAGCCGCTCCCGCGGTCGCCAGCACGAACGTCCAGGGTGCGGCGTCCTGGTAGCGGAATATCCCGCCGGCGGCGATGAGGAAGGCCAATGCCTGCACCATCGCCAGGGGGTAGTAGGCGATCAGCTCAACCTCGATGAGCCAGGAGAGGATGACTGCGAAGTAGGCCAGCCCGAACAAGTAGCCGGACCACAGCGCAACCGCTCTGGTGCCAGCCGTCGCCACCAGCCAGACGAAGCCCACCAGGCCCAACCAGGCGAGGGAGGTCCACTCGTACGGCGGGTAGCCGAGAGCCAGCATGATACCCGCCAGCAACGCGCCGACCAGCCGCAGGATTGTCACCGTCCGTGCCACCGGCGGGATTGTACGTAGTCGTCTCGCAGCGCTCGGCGGGGCGTTCCATTACCCGGAATCGCGCGGGTCGGGCCGTAAGATGATGCCCGATCACGCACCGGATGCAACGGCGGGGCTACGCGTCCCAGCCCTCATCCACAGCCGAGTCCAAGGAGCCCACAGTGGTCTGTCTGCGAAACAACCCGGCGTGACTTCCGGAGCTCCGGACGTCGACCTGCGGACCGACCTGGACGTGGCGATCGCCGCGGCGCGCGCCGGCGCCCGAGTGGTGCGCAGGTCGTTCGGGCGGGATCTCGACCCGGACCTCAAAAGCGTGGTCGATCCGGTGACGGAGGTGGACCGGGCCGCCGAGGCGGCCATCCGGGAGGTCCTGAGCGCCATGCGCCCCGAGGACGAGGTGCTGGGCGAGGAGGGGGGCGGCCAGACCGAGGCGGTGGGGCGGCGGTGGATCGTGGATCCCCTTGACGGCACCGTCAACTTCCTGCATGGCCACCCGCACGTGTCCACATCCGTGGGGCTCTGGGACGGGGACGAGCCGGTAGCGGGCGCGGTGGTCGATGTGATGCGGGGAGAGTTGTTCACCGCAGCCCGGGGGCAGGGCGCCTACCTGGACGGCCGGCCCATCCGGGTCTCCTCCAAGACCAGGCTCCAGGAGTGCCTGGTCGGAACCGGATTCCCCTACGACCGCCACGTGAACGGCCCGGCCTACACCGCCGCGGCGGGGGAGGTGATGAAGCGGGCAAGGGACATACGCCGGCTCGGGTCGGCCGCTCTGGACTTCGCCTGGGTGGCCTGCGGGCGTTTTGACGGATTCTGGGAGTTCGGCATCTATCCGTGGGACGTGGCAGCGGGATTGTTGCTGGTCGAGGAAGCAGGCGGGTTGACGGCCGACATGACGACAAGCCCGGCCCGGGTGGACTCCACCCACTTCATCATCGCCGGGCCCGGTATATACGAACCCCTGGTGGACCTGATCCGCTCGGTCGCCCCACCCCATGTTCGGGCCCGTACTTGAGCGGCCGGACCGGGCTGGTTCCCTCCCGGTGACGGCCGCCGATGCCATCGCGGCGTTCTGGCGGGAATGGCCTCCGCTGCGGGACCTGCTGGAACAGGAACTGGCCCAGGGCGAGTACGGGGACGGCACCGAGCAGCTGACGGACCTCACCGAGGCGATCGATCCCGGACTCGAGTGGGATCTGCTACCGGGACTCGAAGCCCGGCACGCCCTCTGCCTGAGCGCCGCCTCGGACCCCGCTCTGAGACCCCTCACCGAGCAGTGGGTTCGAGCTGCGCCCGAACCCGATGGCGCTTGGGAGTACCACCCGGCGCGGGTCTCCGTCCCGCCCGTAGCGCTCGCGGTGGGGAACCTCCGCATACATCCGCGCGATGTCCTGGTGGTGATCGAGCCCGACCAGAGCCGCGAGGAGCTAAACCTGACGGTCGGCCATCCCGATTTCGCCGGCTTGGATGAAGTCCTGCAGCTCCAGGTGGTGTTCCGTCTCCTGGACGACCTCCTGGGCGAGGACCTCATGGAGAGCTGGGTCGGGTCGGTGGACGTGGTCCCCCATCCGCTCTCCTGGGGGGTGCCGCTACTCGATCTGGCCGACGAAGTCGACCGCCACGCCGACCTGGCCACGGGTCAGAAGTGGGAGTTCATCGAGGAGGAGGACGAGGAGCTGGGGGACAGCCGGCTCTTCATCAACCGAGCCCTCAAGAGGCTCGACTACCTGGACCTGGACTTCGTGGTGACGGTCAGCATCGAGGTCCAGTCGTTCGATCCGGTGCTGGTCAGGGAGGTGGAGAAGGACCTGGCCGGTGTCCTGGGCACCGAAGGCGTTATCTACGCACACCGAGCCTTCGATGACTTCACCGTGCTCTACGCCTACCTCGGGGAGGGAGTGGCCGAAGAAGTCCGGAAGCTGGCCGACCGCTGGTCTCCCCAGGTCTACGAGGTCATGGTCGAGCCCGATTCCGCATGGGACACCTACGAGGAGATGCGTTAGTGGTCTGTCTGTGGAATGGCGGTGTGGTATGGCGTCGGCAGCGGTGTTCCTC
>WTGI01000080.1 GCA_011523635.1 Acidimicrobiia bacterium | reverse complement strand
GTGTGGGATCGGCGGTGTGCGGGGTTGGTGCGTCTGGTGCGGGGGTGGCTTGTTCGGAGCTGTGGGCGGTGATGTTGTCGCGGTTCTTGGCGCGGCGGGCTCGTTCTTGGCGCGGCGGGCTCGTCGGGTTGTTTGAGGTTGTGTATGACGGCTGCCATGAGCGCTGCGAGTGCGTGTGCGGCGGTGGCGAAGGATGCTACTTGTAGACGGGGACGCGCACCAGGGGGCCGGGTTTCCCGAACACCAGCGACCGGATGTCCACATGGTCGGGCAAAGCAGGGTCGGTTCGTACCACCCGATGCTCGCCGTCTAGGGCATACCCTTCGGGCAGCTGGCTAGCCAGGTACTCGACGGCTTCCCTGCCTATATAGTCGAACTCGCCCGCTTCGGCCGCGCGGGTCAGTTCGCGTATCTGCCGTTCGTGCTCCTCGATCAGAGGGTCCGCCGCTGTGGTGGTAGCCATCGTCGCCGAAGGATAGCCTGGCCTGGCCGAGTCGGTCAACGGCGGCGTTATCGAGAACGAGACGCTGCGTGTCTATTCCCTTAGCATTTCTGTGCGTGGAATACGACAGGTTCCCCGCTACGGGGATGGTATTGATAGAACACTTCTATATGGTCCGCGTTCGACGCGAAGCCGGTCTTGACTACCATCAGGGAACCGTCCCTCGCGTTGCCTTCCGTAGTCGTGATCGGATGGTCCAGTACACGTTCGATGTCCCGCTCGTTGTATCCGTGTTTGCGCGCCGACTCCTTATAGAGAACCATGCGCCTCTCGTCCCCATCCTTCGATAGCAACACTGGGGGGTCGAACGATAGCCTCGGCCCCGGTTGGCGAGTACCTGGAACCAACGCCCCTAATGCTTCTCAGTGGCCTGATGCGAGGAGACGGAGTCCAGGTTCTGGAGGAGACGTGGTCTCGATAGCCTGGGCGCAGTGCCTAGTCAGGGGTGGTCGCGAACAGGCCGTGCGCCACCGCACCACCCCGGCGGCCTCGCGTGGTGGTCCCCTAAATCAAAGGGCCCCCCACCCCCCGTACACCACAAAGAATGGACTCCACTCTCCGAAGAACTCCGACCAGGCTGCAGGCCCCGGTCAACAGCGTCCTGGCGGCGCCGGTTGTAGATGGTCTGATCCGACACACCGAGATCAGAGGACAGAGACGCTACCGACCTGCCGGCAGTCAACAGGTCCAGATCCTTCGGCGGAACTCGGGTGGATATCGATACGGCATGAGATCCCTCCTTTTCGGGTCAGCACACCACCAGATTCAAATGTCCCGACTCCACAAAACTGGGCAACCATCACTTCCGTCACTTCCGTCACCTCTCGGCTAACCATCTCCAGCGATAAGTCGACGAGTCCTCTCCCTGGATTCGGATAAGGCAGGTCAGGCGGCGGCTCCGGGAAGTTAGGATTGCTCCTGTTTTGGGGCGTCTGGCGAGAGTAGGGGGGGCATGGGTGTTGGTCGCTGCTTTGGTTGCTGGATGTGTGATGAGTCCCGCCCCTGAGGATCGGCTGGTTGTCGGGCTGGTCACCAAGACCGACGCCAACCCGTTCTTCGTGACGATGAGAGACGCCGCGCTGAGCCGAGCCGACGAGTTGGGTGTCGAGTTGCGCGCTATGGCGGGCCGCTACGACGGGGACTGGGAGACACAGGTCGAAGCGGTCGAGAGCCTGGTCGCCGCCGGCGCTGCCGGTATTCTCATCACCCCTTCGGACCCCGCTGCTCTGGCCGACACGGTGAGAGAGGCGCGAGAGGCCGGTGTGTTGGTGATCGCGCTCGACACCCCCTTCGACGCGCCGGATACTGTTGACGCCACCTTCGCCACGGACAACTTCAGGGCCGGCGAGTTGATCGGTCGATGGGCGCGGGCGAGGACGGATGCGTTGGTACCTGAGGCCAGGATCGTCACTTTGGACGGGTCCGAAGCCCAGATCACGGTTGATGTTTCGCGCAACCAGGGCTTTCTGAGCGGCTTCGGTATCGACATCGCAGACCCCACCACGATGTGGGACGAAGACGACCCCCGCATCGTCGGGCGGGCTGTCACCATGGGCACGGCAGCAGGGGGACAGGCCGCTATGGAAGACCTGATACGGCAGAACCCGGAGATCAACGTGGTGTACACGGTCAACGAGCCCGCCGCGGCCGGCGCATACTCGGCGCTGGAAGACGCAGGCAAAGAGAACGACGTCCTGATCGTCTCTGTCGACGGGAGCTGTGAGGGAGTAGGCCGCGTCGCCGCAGGCGAGATCGACGCCACATCGATGCAGTACCCCCACAAAATGGCTGCCCTCGGAGTCGACGCGGTTGTCGAATACTCCAAGGCGGGCAGGAAGCCGCAGAACACCCCAGGCCTCGGCTTCCACGACACAGGCGTCACGCTGGTCACCCAACACCCCACCCCCGCAGTCCCATCAATCACAGCCGAACAAGCACTCAACGAATGCTGGGCATAGCCCTCCCAGCGGCCACGGCGTCCAAAGAACCAGCCAGTCGGTACAGACCTGACAAGGCCCGCCGTTGGGAGCTTCCCTCCGGTAGTCGGCCTCACATGCCCACGACGCTGAGAGCCAGAGTTGTGGTGATCGGTGACCAGAACCGATCAGCGGTCGGGTGGGGAGCGGTATAGGCAAGGAGCCGGTGTAGCCTCGAACGGCTGTACCGTGACCTTGGCGAACCCGCCGACGTTTTCAGGCTCAAGTCCGTCACCGAGCAGGTCCCGTCCCGAGGCCGGGGGTCGCTTCCCTCCTGTCCCGCGTTTCGCCGGGAGGACTCGCCCCAAGGCCGGGGGTCGCTTCCCTCCTGTCCCGCGTTTCGCCGGGAGGACTCGCCTCACCGTTTCGGTGGGTTATGAGCGCTTCAGCCTGCGTAGTCGCATCGCCACCAACAGCCGAACCAAGCCAACCGCGATCATCAACAACCCGCCCCAAACGGCGAGAGCGAACAGCGATCTGAGGGGCGCCACGAGAATGATAAACCCCGCCACCGCGGTGACCAGTCCTCCCAGGATCTGTATTCCTCGGTGATGGGTGTCGCGGTCCGTGATCGCTTCGATCACTTCGAACATCCCCGAAACCAACCATGCCGCTCCCACGAACAAAGCGACAACCGCCAGCGTAAGGCCCGGGAGGCGCAGCACCGCAAGACCGATGACCAAGGTGGCGACGCCGGCGATGATCCCCAGGATCTTATGACCTATGCCCTGTCCCGCGCTGACCCTCGCAATGATGAGGCTTATACCAGAGACAATCAAGTGGGCGCCGAGCAGCACGGCCACAATCGTCAGCGTCCGTCCAGGCCACAGGAGCATGAGGACACCCACTAATATCGAACCTAAACCGCTGAGAGCCGCAAACCGTCCGACCTTCACCAGGCCTGATCTTCCTCGGTTACCGCTCGTATTGGCGGAAGTCCCGCCCTTGCTTTGCGCCATGGCAACAAACCTCCTGTCGCGCATCTGTCGGCCATCAATAGTAATCCGTCTGCCCGACGGGCCGTGGAGTCGCCCCGCCTTTGTCCACCTAAGCGGGTCAACCTCACACCAGTGGCCATCCCACGACCAGGAGCCAAGGCTCCCACCCCATTTCATCGCGGCAAACCCCCGATCCATGATGAACCGGGCTCGACCGAAGGAGCATCCACCCCGCGGCTCACACGGTTGGTCCCTCGATGAACGGACGTGGCGCCGGTTCCAAGTCCGGTCGACTCCTTTGCTGCTATCATTTTGGCCTCTGGGAAGAGATTGAGAGGTCATACGGCATGACCAATAGCCCCCCCCCTCGGAGATCCGCCCGTCCGACACGCCCCGGCGCGGGACGCGCCGCACCGCGTCTCGCCGGCCCCGCCTGCCGGCTTCTCCCCCTTGCCCTCCTGGTGGCCCTCATCGGGCTGCTGTTGGCTTACGTCCCCGTGCCCGACGCCTCGGCGCAGACCACCCCGCAGGCGGCGCCGATTGCCGATGTTCATGTGGTGCCCGCCGATTGGGCGCTGAAGCCGAGCGGCCTGGGCGCGGGGGACCGTTTCCGGCTGCTGTTCCGCACCACGTCGCGGTGGGCGGCCACGGCCACCGACATCGCCACCTACGACGGCTACGTGCAGGGCGAGCTCACCAAGAACGCCAACACGCTGACCGCGATCCAGCCCTACGCCTCGGGCTTCAAGATGGTCGGCTCAACCCAGGCCGCGAACCTGCGCGACCACCTGGACTTCCGCCATGGCGGCAACTGGCGCACGGGCGTGCCCATCTACTGGATGGACGACGAGGGCGACGGCGGGCTGGTGGCCAACGACTACCAGGACTTCTGCAACGAGGAGCAGCCGTGGCGGAGTTCCATCCAGCCGGCGGAGTGGTGGCGCGCCGGGACGCTGGCCGATCACCGCAACGAGAACGGCGCGCCCCACGCCGACAGCAACCACCCCTGGACGGGAAGCGAAAACTCCTGCGCCACACGGAGTAGCAATTACCTTGGCGCGGCCAGGGTGGAGATCGGCAGGCACCGGGAGCCGGGGAGGTTCTACGGGCCCCTGAGCAACACCCAGGCCGCCAACACCGAGACGCGGTCCATGTACGCCATGTCCCCCGAGTTCATCGTGGCGGGGCCCATCCACGTGTCCCTGAGCGCCAGCGACGCCGTCATGACCGAGGGCAGCAGCACGGACACGGCCACGGTGGAAGTCAGCCTGAGCCGCTCCCTGGTCGCGGGCGAGACCATCACCGCCACGTTCCATTCCCAGAGTATGTTTCTGGGAGGCGATTACACCCTCGCCCTGGACGGCACGCCCGCCGGGGTGACTCTGGACACCACCGCGTGGACCATCACCTTCAGCGGCGCCGAAGCGCCCCGCGCGGTGACCCTCATCGGCACGGCCGGCGCCAACTCAGTGGCCACCTCGGGCACGGAAACGAAATCCCTCTACTTCACCGGCGTGAGCGGCATCGCGGGCGCCACCTACGATGGCTCGAAGTTTCCGACTGCCCTGTTCATCAAGAGCACCAGCGCGACGGGCCGTTCGATGACCCTGACGGTGTCGCCGGAGCGGGTGGCCGAGGGCGGCACCGTCACCGTCACCGTCGACATGTCATCGACGCGCTCCAGCGCTATCATTGTGCAGGTCAATATCCCAGGGCTCAGATCCACGCACGGCGTTACGACGGTGACGGCGGTATCCGGGTCCGTCACCCAGATCTGGGATAACTTAAACGTCCGGATCGCCGGAAACACGACGCAGGCCCGGTTCACCTTCGTCATTCCGGACGACAACAACGCTGAGCAAGCCCAACCGTTGACCGCTTTGTTCCTCGACATTGCCGATAACAACCTGCAGCCCGGCTCAGCGGTTCAGGACTGGTTCACGATCGAGCCCAGCGACCACACGGCCGCCAGCCCGCTGGTCAAGGTGGGCCTGCCCGACATCGAGGGCATCAGCCGCAACGACTACGACCAGCAGGTGCGCGAGGAGAACCAGAGCCCGCTGAGCTTCACCATCACCGCCGACCCGGCGCCGACGGCCAACAAGGACGTCTGCGTGGACGTGGTGGA
>WTGI01000019.1 GCA_011523635.1 Acidimicrobiia bacterium | reverse complement strand
GAGGAAGCGGAACGCAGCGACGGGACGCCGATGACCGCCAGAGCACCCGGTTGTTTCGCAGACAGACCACTAGGTACCGGCAAGCCGGGTATCGGGAGCCGGATCGGGTGGAGGAATCTGGTGAGGGTGCTGGCCGTGGTGGGCCTGGTAGTGCTGGCGGTACTCGGATTCCACAGCCTGGGCGCCTACCGGCAGGCCTACTTCGACGCTCCTTCCGATGCCGGCGGGCTGGTCAGGGCGGTGAGCCCGGCGCCCGGCCAGGAGGTGGCATGGGTGGCCGAAGGAGTCGATCCCCTCTCTCTCTGGGTGAGCTACTACTGGGAGCTACCGGTCGCCGAGGTACCGCTGGATGGCGACGGCGTCGGATCGGCGAGGGGGGCCGACTTGGTGCTGGTCCGGGTGGACCGGACACCGGTGCTGATCGAAGAAGGTGTGCAGCCCGTGGCGGAGCGGGGCCGATACGCCCTGTTCAGCGCCGCCTCCCTCACTCGATAGCGGCGAAGCCCTAGGTCGCGTCCGGGACGCAACGCTTCCCCCTCGGACAATGTCCTTGAGCAGGGCCTGGTCGACCCAACTAGGGAGTCGGCGCCAACCCCCTGCTCGAGGCGGAGAGGAACCATCCGGCGAAGGTCAGGGTCTAGCGAGGACTGCGAGCCCTGGCCAGCTTCGACCGCGCCAGAGTCATTGCGGTAGCAGTCTGGAGGCGGAGATAATCAGGAAATCGTCATGAGCGGCGAGCGGGTCGTTCAACGCTCCCTCTGGGAAGAAGTCGGGCACCCGATCCGCTCTAAGAACCACCACATCGGATCCGTCTAGGTTGCCGAGATTGTCCTCGTTGAGGTGTATCACCCGCATGCGCAGGTGGTAGGAGATCCATGTAGCGCTAGTCACCGGCGGCACAGCCCATGCCAACTCCGAGCCCGATAGGTTGCCCACTTGCTCCAGCACGGTTCCCGCGTCGGCGGGATCGGTGATGTAGCGCTGCCGTGTCGAGCCGCTGACCACAGCGACCAGAGTGCCCGCGATAACCACGGCCGCGAGCACAGACGGCAGCGGTCGCCAACGGCGGGGGAAGAGCCGGCGGATCCAGTCGGCGAGAGCCGCGAAGCCTATGGTCACCGGTGCCAGCCATGGGAAGTTCCACAGTCTGTGCACCCAGGCGCCCTGCTGAACCCCGAACGTCAGCGCAGCAGCAACCGAGAGCGTTATGGCGGTGGGCACCCTCGTGCGTCGGTCGATCAACCCGGCGAGGAGGCAGGGCACCAGAATGACGCGTAGCCACACAGGCACCAGCATCTCCTCGGTGGCGAAGCGCCATTGTCGGGCCAGGAACTCGCTGAAGGTGAAAGACAGCGACCCGTTGTATCCTCTCACCTTGTTGCCGGTGCGTATGACCACCTGGTTCGCGAGATCCTCGACTCCGGCGCCGTTGAGCATCCACAGCGCCGTGGCGCCGGCGCCGAGCGCCGTGCCCGCGGCGACCGCAGCGAGCACCCGCTGCCGGCGCACCGACAAACGGCGCACCGACAACCACCGCACGGGCAGCCTCCGCTGCGGTGCTGTGACGACCGCGCCGACGCCTCGCCGGGAGTCACCTGATGGCGTTTCGCCACCGTCGCCCCTGCCGGCGGCAAGCAGCCACAGCATCACCAGCACCATGGCGGCTATCCCGATCCAGGACTGCAAAGCGGCCAGGGCCGCTATTCCGGCCACGACGAGCGCGTCTCGACCGCGCGGGTTGGCCCTGCGCAGCGCCCACGACACCGCCGCGATGGCGGCCAGCAGCAGCGAGAAGCTGACGCTGATCCGCCCGTATACGTAGTAAAAGCCAGTGCTCGCCATCGCCGCCACGGCCAGCAAGGTCGGTCCCCAAGCCAGGTCCCGGCTGCGAAGCAGCGACGCCATGAACGCCACCGTCGCCGCGCCCACCAGCAGGCCGGGCACCCGCAGCGCCGCGGTGCTGTCACCGAGAATGCCCGTCGACACCACCGCCATGAACACCTGGAGGGGCGGATGATGGGCGTATCGGACCGCGACGGGAGGTGGGTCGGCTCTGGGGGCTACGTCGTACACCGGGTTGACGTATGGCTCGACCACCGCGCCAAAGTACGAGTCCACGGCGCCCAGGTCCCAGAAGTTGCGTGCCTGAAGGCCAATCAGGCCCAGTATGCGGCCGTCGTCACTGTTGCCGAAAGGCAGGCCTAGGTCGGGCAGCCAGACAGCCACGAGGGCGGCCGCAATCAGTGCCACAACAGTCCATCCGGACGAAAGGCGTGTTGCCAGGAACCTGATGGCCGCTCTCAACTCGGGTGCTCCCCACCGGTCAACCGGGCGACCCTAACAGGCCGGGAAGTGCTAGTCTGCGGCGGGTGAATGCCTCAAATGCTTGCCTATCAGTGGTTATGCCCTGTTACAACGAGGTAGCTACCGTAGACGAGATCGTCTCCAGGGTGCTTGCCAGTCGCTTCACCGGTGAGTTGATAGTGGTGGACGACGGTTCGACCGACGGAACGCAGCATCGGCTGTCCCAGTATGACGACCCTCGTGTGAGGGTCTTCCAACAGCCCAAGAACCGCGGAAAGGGCGCCGCGGTGCGGAGGGGCTTCGGCGAGGCAGGCTGCGAGTTCGTGGTGATCCAGGACGCCGACCTCGAGTACGACCCCGCCGACTGGGACGGGCTGCTGGCGCCTCTGGCGAGCGGTGACGCCGACGTGGTGTACGGAGTCCGCACACAGGAAGGCCCGTCGCGTAGGGCGCCGTACTTCTGGCACATGATCGCCAACCGGATGCTGACACTCCTGTCGAACATGCTCACCGGCGTGCGCCTGGCCGATGTGGCGACCTGCTACAAGGCGTTCCGCCTCGAGGTCGTACGATCCCTCGACCTGCGCGAGAACCGCTTCGGGATTGACACGGAGATCACAGCGAAGGTGGCCGCCGGAGGTTGGCGCATCTGGGAGACCAACATCTCTTACACAAGCAGAAACTATGCCGAAGGCAAGAAGATCACATGGAAGGACGGCATCGCTGCCTTCGTGTGCATCGTCCGCTACGGGATTTCCGTACGTGTCCGCAAACTCGGGAGGAGCGCCTGACCGGGCCGCTCGGCCGCCTCCCGGGTTGGGCGATCCGACCCGTCCCACGCTTCAGTCGCTTCAGCCGTCCACACAATCGCTCGAGCCACCCACCCAATCGGCGAGCACTTCGAGAATTTCCTGAGACGGGCTTGACTCTGGCAGCCGGGGAGCGCGTCGCCAGCGTTCGGGGTCTGCCAGGAACGCCTCTACCAGCGCAGGGTCATAGCGGCTCAGCACGGCGTTCTCACCGAGGCCGTCGGGTCGGTCGGTCCGGTTTCGCCACAGCAGTACAGGCACACCCAGAAGCGCGCACTCCTCCTGGATGGAGCCCCCGTCGGTGATGGCGAACGGTGCCCGTGCGAGCGCCCTGACGAACTCGTCGTAGGGCACCATCGGCACGAGCTCTACGCCGGAGGCTTCCAGGCCCGCTTGACCGGCGGATCCGAGCGCCCGTCGGGTGGGCTCGTGCACATACCAGCGCACCGCGGTTGTCTGCGCCAGCCGCGTGATCGTATGCACCAGCGCCTGTCTCCGTTGCCGCCGGAACAGGTTCTCCACCCGGTGCATGGTCACCACCGCGGGGCGTGTCCGGCGTGGCGATCCGCGTGAGTGAGTGCCACCCGACATGCCGGTCGTAGACGGCGTGGTACCGGCTGCGCGCGGCGCCAGGGCAGCGCGGAGCGCATCGCTAACCGTGTTGGACGATCCGGTGATGATCCGCCCTTTTACGCGGCGCTTGCGTAGGTCCTGGGCTGCTACGCCGTCGGGCGCCAGGAGCAGATCGGCGAGCCGGTCGACGACAACCCGGACGATCTCTTCCGGAAAGGGATGCAGCCACCGATGGCTGCGCAGGCCCGCCTCCACGTGTGCCAGTGCCAGCCCGGCGCGTTTCGCCATGAGCGCGCCGACCAGCGCTGTCGGCGTGTCGCCGTGAACCACGCAGATTCCCCGGCGCCCGCCGAAGACGGTTCGCAAGAGCCGCCGCCGCAGCACCAGCTTGCGGCCGAGTCCCGCCGCCCACCACAACGCCGCAGGCACCGAGTCGACGCTGCGCGTGCCTCCCATCGCGTGATCGGGCGCCCTCACGCCCAGCTCCTTGCGAAACGATTCCGACCGGTCGGCATGCTGGCCGGAGTCGATCAGACGGTAGGGGAGGCCGGCCGACTCCATGCGCCACAGCAACGGCGACATCTTGACGTATTCGGCCTGGGTGCCTACGAAGATGTGGATCAAGGGTCTGCCCCGTCCGAACGCCGCACCGGACCCGCTTTGACCGTCATGCGCCTCGTCTCGAGGAGCTCCGAGATGCCCGCGGCCGCCAGGTCGCGGAGCACCAACACCAGCCTGAAGCCGAATATCAATATGCCGAGAGCCAGGGGATCGGCGGCGCCGAGCAGTGACGGAATCGTCAGTTCCACCACGCCAATTCCCTGCGGCGCGATCACGCTAAGGAATCGCAGGCCTCCCCAGGTGAGGATGAAAGCACCGGCGAGAGGCGCCACCCCGAAGCCGTCGGCGACCTCGAATGCGCGCATGTACAGGCAGAACACGGCAGCTGCGCAAATCCAGTAGCAGCCCGATGCCGCGATCATGTGCAGGTATCCCGGCCACGTGAATCCGCTGACGGGGGCCAGGCTGTCCAGGCCGCGTCGCCGGGCCACCGCAGCGACGACACGTCCCGCCACCGACGGTGATGCGGCGAAGACCACCCCGACCGCGGCAACGACCGGGATGGCGAGGCCTCCGGGCAGGCCGCCGGCCCCGCCGAGCAGCACCAGGCCAAGAGCCACCGAGACGGCGAAGCTCACCGCCATCTCGAGCGTCGCGGTAAGAGCGAGGGCGCTCCCCGGAACGCCGCGGCGCCGCATCAGAGCCACGCGGCTGATCGCGAACGTCACCATCAGTGGTACGTATCTGGCCGGCAGGGAACGAGCCGCGGTGACGGTCAGATCGGCAAGTCGCGGGCGCTGGTCGAGCATGCGCAGGCTTACGAGCCAGAAGTACGCACTCAGCGCGATCAGCACGAACCCTGCCGCGAAGGACGCAACCACGAGCAGATGCCCTGCGCTCGCCAACTCTCCTAGAACGTCGGCCACTTCCTGCCTGCGCACCAGCACGAGCACGGGAACGGCGGCGACGAGCAGGGCGAGGTATGCGATTCTCAGCCATCTCAATAGGTGTCGGTACCACGGGAGGCCTGTCACCGAGCTAGCAGCACGACGCCCCGTCAGCACGTTCACCGGATCAGCTCGAGCAGATCGTCGAGCGCGGCGTCGTTGATCTTCAGACGCGCACCCAGCAAGCCTCGCGCCTCGGCCGTCCGGTGGGACTTGGCCTGCGCCCCGTTCGCCGCGCCGACCAGCGTGCGGGGCTCGAAGTCCCCGGTGTCGAGCGGAGCCAGATCGACGAGAGAGGCCCAGCCTCCGCCCTCGGCGGCGAGCGATCTCATTTTCGGAGAGTAGTCCAGCAGTACCGCCGCCTGATCGTTGAGCAGAGCTGCGATGGCGCCGTGGTAGCGCATGGTGACGACTAAGCGACTCCGGGCGACCTCGGCCAGCACATTGTCGATGCTTGGCGCGACCAACTCCGTGTCGGTTCTCATCCGCTGTCGCAGCGCCACGAGCATGGGGGTGTCCTGGCTCGGCTGGAACGGCAGCAGGCGCAGCGTCATGCCGCTACGCGTGGCCAGCGCGTCCAGCGATCGCGCCAGTTGCCCTATCCATGGCTGCCAAGACGTGCGGGTCTTCGCCGCAGCCGTACGGATGCCTCGGCGATTCGGGGGTCGCAGTATCACGCATATCGTGTCCTCGGATTCGCTGCGCGAGCGCGCCGAGCCCATCAGCCTCGGAGCGCGCGAGTCGGGCGGTCGGGTCGCACCCGGCCGGCTGGAAACGAGCGGGGCGTTCGCCGCGAGCACCGGGTCGGCGCCGATGGCCACGTCGGGCACACCCCAGCCGCGCAGGCGCCGTGCCGAGGCGGCGTCTCTCGTCACGATGTGACAGGCCCGGCGCATCTCCGAGACCGCTATGCGCCGGCCACCGGCGCCCCGGACGTGTCCCACTCCCAGGCCGATGGCTGCGACCACGGCCCGCCCCCGTCCGTCAGTGGCCGGCGCCGACCGCCTGTAGGCGCGAAGGCGTGACATATGAAACCAAATGTTCCACGGCGACGTCTCCGACTGCACCACACCTCCTGAGAGGACCATGGCGTGCGACCGGCGCAGCGACCGGCGCAGCGCCGCGCTGCCTAGGGGCGAGCGATGGGGCACTGCCTCAACGCCATGGACGGCGACAGTACGCTCGGGGTCGATTGACACCGCTATCGGCTCCACCCCCCGGGCCCGTAGGGCGGCGGCCATGCAACTCAGGATCATCTCATCTCCCAAGTTGTCCGACCCGTACCAACCGGCCAGGGCGATCCTCAGGGCCATGGCAGGCGTGCCGACATGATCGCTGCCGAAGCGGTTAGTCGGTGAAGTCGAGGCTGACGGGCTAGCGCGATATGGCTCTCTCCTTGGTGTGGACGAGGCACCCGGCCGTCGCGGTGCTTGAGGATTCTTGACAGGACTCTGACCCGGTTATTGGTTCCGTCCAGGCTCGAGGTCTGGAGTTCCCCCCTGCGGGCTGAACACTCGGTTATGTGGCCGCGTGATGGTAGTTAGTTGTCGTCCCATTCTTGTTGGGGACTCGATGTCCGATCGTGGAGTGAAGCCTGCCGGGTTGGGCCAGGCTTCGATCCACCACCGGATTGACAGCCGGGCTGGTGAACCGCCGACTTGTATGTGGGTGCTGCTCGCTGTGGCCGTGAGGTCGTAGCGTCTGGTAGGTCGTTGGCTGGGTTGGCTCGTGAACCGTCTGCCACTGTTTTCGGTTGGCTCTCCCGGGGTGTGCCTCCCAGTTGACGGCCGGCTGCGGTCTGGCTCAACAGAGGCGTGAACTATGCCGGCGTTGCGCCCATAGAGGTCTCCTCCGGCAAGCGGGCCGTCCACCGCCTGTCACGAAGCGGTGACCGGAAACTGAACTCGGCACTGTGTCTCGTCGCCGTCACCCAGGTCCGCATGCACAACAGCGCCGGGCGTCGTTACTACGACCGGAAGATCAGCGAGGGCAAGACTCACGTAGCAGCAATGCGCTGCCTCAAACGCAAGATCGCATCACGCGTTTGGCGCCTCATGCTCGCCGACGAACACCACCGATCCAGTATCGCCAGACCGCAACCAAAGGTCGCTTGACAAACACAGAGGCACCTCGGGTTGACGGAGTGAGGGTCCCCCAGTTTCGTCGCGCCGGTTGACCTGGATCAGTGGTACGACGGTTTGTCACTCTCCGAGGGATAGGTACTGGAGGACGGGCGCTACCGGTTTCTCGGGGCGAGGAGGTTGGGCCCCCTTGAGGAGCCACGGTTCCTGCTGCTAAACGACTCCGGCGAAAGCGAGGTCGCACCCTTCGCGCACCTCGTCCGCCTGCTTGAGAAAGTAGGTGTCTCTCGCCTGCCAGGTGTGGCCCTGGTTGTGGCGGACGAGCATGTAACCCCTGCCGTGAGTCCGGTACGCCCTCCGGCCGCTAGTCAGCACGTCCTCGATCAGAGCGCGGTCGACGCCGGCAGGCACTTCCCGCCAGCCGAGGAGGGCGTCGAGATCATGCCGTGCGATCATCATCGCGCCACCGGCCAGGCTGGCCGATCTGCGCTCCGACCGGTTCCGGAAGCGGTGGATGGTGCGGTCCGAGTCCTCGAGGTAGACGTACTCGGCGGCCTTCCCGACCAGGCAATCCATGGAGTACTCGTGGGCCTGCACCAGGTCCCACAAGTGTTCGGGTCCGTAGAAGTCGTCATCGTCGAACTTCGTGAGCAGCCTGCCCGTGGACTCGGCCACGGCCGCGTTGAGAACAGCCCCCAGTGGGACGTGGCCGGGCACGGGAACCACCCGGCACGGGCGGTCGATGGAGCCGACTATCTCCTCGACTACGGCGGGGTCGAAGCCCTCGCCATGCAAAGCCAGCACCAGTTCGACCTCCGGGTAGGTCTGGCCGGCTGCCGATTCGACCGAGGCGGCCAGCCGGTGGGGCCGCTTGGTGGCGAGGAGTACGGTGACCAGCGGCAGCGGAGGCCCGCGGTGATCCGTTCCGGCGAGAACCTGCCGTGCCCGGGCTCGCAGCGAATGGTCCCGCAGGGCACAGCGTCGCATGGCGATGCTCAGGGTTTCCCGCTGGTGGGAGCTCGCCCCTGCCACCAGTTCATCGGTCATGAGGGAGTAGAGCTCGGTCCCGAGGTAGGAGCCCAGTTGAGCGTCGGGCTCCGGGAGGCGTACCACGACGCCCGTTGCCGCCAGGGCCGCGAGAGTGGCTGCCCGAGAAGCGACGCCGTCGTGGATGTCGGCGGAGTCCTTGACGTGGTGGGCCCGGCTCAGCCTTCGGAGACGGTCCGGATCCAGGCTGCGGACGTGTCTGGGACCGAGGGTCGCAGGGGACGAGCCGTGGCTGTAGTTCCAACCGCGAGGGTTGAACTTCTCGGCGTCGAAGGCGGGCACGGAAGCCGACGGGTCAAGTTCGGAGAGCACTATCACCGTATCCAATTGGATGCCTTGACCCTGCTGGGGTGTGTCGGTGACCGCAACCTGGGTGGACGCGCCGACGGCCTTTCCGATCCGGGACGCGGTGGAGAAGACCGCCGAAGCCACGGGTCCAGCCGTGATCATCTCCGGGCCGAGCCGGTAGTGGGCCTGCTGACCTCGCCGGAGTCTCACGCCGGCCTCGCCCAGCCTCTTCTTCGTTATGACAGCGACGCTCCGCATCGCCCAGCCGTGGAACTGCCGGGCGTCGTCGAGGCTGCGAATCCCGGACGCCTCCCGCCAAACCGCCTTGATGATGTTGAGACATCGGCGGATGTTGCGACTGCCGAAGTGCTGCAGCTTGACGAGACGGCGCGCAGTGCGGCGCAAGAACCAGCGTCCCGATCCGATCCCACGGGCCAGCGATGATCTCTTTTCGGGGCCTGGCCGTGCGCTCACGACTCCGGTCTTATCCGGATCGAGCGGCTTGACAGCCTCGCATTCGGCAACGGTCAACCCGCGACGGGCTGCCCGGTGCAGGACCCAGGAGCGCACGATGCTGATTCCGGACGCGTAATCGATCGGGTTGGTGGACGCGGCCGGGCTGGAGCCCAGTTGTCCGCGCAGCCGTTCCACCGCGTCGGAGTTGACCTCGGCCTCAGCGGGGATGGTGATGTGGAACGAGGCTGCCGGGATCGCCTCGGCGGCGCCTCCCGGGTTTCCGAACCGCACGCGGGGGTCGCCGGCCAGCAGTCGTCTGAGCATCTCATGGTCCCGGGTGCGGGTGGAAGCGCCTCCGGCCGGCTCCTCGATCCACACGACCAGATCGTGAACACTCCCGGCCAGCAACTGCTCTACCGTCTCTAGACGGGCTATCTCGCGGGACGCGCCGGCGCGCACGGTCACTACATACTGCGGTACCGAGAAGCTACGGCCCGGAACGGCGCGTCTGAAGCCGTGATGGGCGATGAGCTGGGATATCTTGGCTCTCTGCAACTCCAGGCTGGCGGATTCGGCTTCGCTGGGCGTCGAGCCCTCTCCCTGGTGCCAGCACAGGGCCTTCCTGGTGGGGACCAGCACACCACCCCGGGTGTAGGCGCGGTAGCCGAACTCAGTGTCCTCCGCGCCCCACTGCGTGAAGCTCTCGTCATAGCCCCCCACGGCCTCATAGAACTCTCGCGAGACACCGAGATTGCCACCCGTCACAATCCTGAATAGGTCATCGTCGTCCGAGGTGAGGTCGTTGGTCCGCGACATGTGGAACTCGATCCACTGCGGTCGTTGCGACTCCCGGTCGGCGAACAGATCGCCCAGAGAGCCGGACCGGCGCCGCACGGTGGCTGCGTCGATGCCGGTCACGTCGACGTGGGCTCTGAAGCCGAGTGTGAGGACATCGGAGGCGGCATGGTGCCAGCGTGAGTGCTCGAGAAGCCAGTCCGACTCCGGCAGCATGTCACAGTCGAGGAACACCAGGATGTCGTGGGCGGCCGCCCGGGCGCCCGTGTTGCGTGCTCGGGCCAATCCGAAGCCCAGGTCTTCCTGGTGGACCACCCGCACCTTCAGGGGGCTGCTCTCGGGCGGTTCCAGGGGAATGCGTGAGCCGTCATCGACGATCAATACCTCGAACAGATGCCGCGGGTAGCTCTGGCCCTCCAGCGCCGCCAGGGTCAACTTCAGCGACTCGGGAGCTTCGTAGTAGGTGACGATCACGCTCACCGGCAGCGTTGGTACGAATGTGCTGGCGGGACTGGTAAGGGCCGCCCAGTCGTTGCCGCGTACGTCGGCCGGGGGGACTGGAGGACTCATCCGACCTTTCGGTGAGCCGTCAACACCCATGAACCGCGGCAAGTGAAAACCACAGGGTGGCCGGGCCTGCATCAAGGGCGAACACGGAGCCGCCAAGATAGCAGCAGACTCGTAACACGATCGATGTTGCAGGAGCCATGACATGTCTCGGACCGTTCCCGGGCTCGAGACGGGCGGGCGCTCACCCCGGCATCGCGCCATACCTGTGGCCGGCGATGTCACCCATCTCGCCTGCCCTCCCAAACCTTCAACATCATCGAATTCCGTCCTACACTGGCCGGCGTGGTCAGAAGGGCATTGCTACTAGGAGTGTGCCGAAAAGTGTCCAGTTGGCCCGCTAGTACCCAACAAAACCCCAGGTCGAGGAGTCGCGGGCTGACCACCCCTGTCTCCTTCAGCATGCTCCTGGTGCTGGTGGCCGTCATCGGGCTTGCGCTCCAGGCAGCGGCCCAGGAGAGGACCTTCACCTTCGAGGGTTCGGGCTGGGGCCACGGCGTGGGCATGGGTCAGTGGGGGGCTCTAGGCCAGGCCCTGGCGGACCCGGGGAAGCGTGGCGAGGACATCGCCGCCTACTACTACACCGGCTCGAGTCCCGCCGATCTGTCCGATCTCGACCTGCCGAGCGACCTGTTGACCACGCTGGACAACCCGCTCTGGATCAACATCGCCTCCCAGATCACCCTCCTGGAGTTCACCGCCGTGGGAGGGCCGCTCGAGCTCTGCCTGGCTAATGACGGCGCTGGGCCGTGTCCCAAGCCGGAGCAGCCGCAGGAGGGGGAGCGCTGGGAGTTCCGCCGGATCGATGCCGGAGAATGCGGTTTCTTCAGGGGGGACGAGCTCCAGGGAACCGCCGGCGACTGCCGGGCCTCGATTTCCTGGCCCGAAGCGGACGGGGTCCAGCTTCGGTACGGGGAGGACCGGAGGCAGCCCTGCGTGGTGAGGGACTCGGAATGCGAGTACCGCCATGGCGCTATCAAGCTGCGCGACGATCCGGTCGAGGTCGGCTTTCACGTGCTGCTGACCCTCGGCCTCGAGGACTACGTCCGCGGTATCGCCGAGATCTTTCCCTTCTGGAAGCAGCCCGGAGTCAACGAGGCCCAGGCGGTGGCGGCCCGTACCTACGCGGCCTTCAAGTTCCTGGCCCAGGAGGTGACCGACCGTCCGGCCGATCCCGACGGGGATCCGGGGATCAGCGCCTCCCGCAAGAACTCGTGCTGGTGCCACCTGTACGACAACACCCGGGATCAGGTGTACGCGGGCTGGTGGCGGGAGGACGGCCCCGATCAGGCAGCCTGGGTGGACGCGGTGGCCGCCACGGAGGGCCGGGTGCTCACCTACTTCGGGCAGGGGTGGGAGCGCTTCACCAAGGGCGGCGTCATCCAGGCGTTCTACTCCACCTCGACCGGGGGAGTAACCAACAGCAACCGCTACGGCTTCTTCACCGAGTGGAACGATCGCCAGATCTCGGTGACCCAGTGGCCATACCTGCTGCCCGTGGAAGATCCCTGGGACCTCGATCCGGGTTTGGACAACCCGGTCGCCTCGTGGCGCACCACCGTCCCGGCGTCCGAGATCGCCGATCGGCTGGGTTGGGACGAGGTAACCGATGCGCGGTTGGTGTCGGGTCCGACCACCACCAGCCCCTCCCGGGTGCAGTTCGACGGCCGGGACGGGGGGAGCGAGGTCTCGACGACGGTTGCCGGAGCCTGGCTCCGCTACGGGCTCGGTCTCAGATCGTCGGTCGTCCGGGCTATCGATGACCGTCCGGCGCCGCCCACCGAGGAGCCCGTGACTCCGGGCGAAGGCCTTGACGGGGAAGGGCAGGCGCCCGAACAGGGCGAGATACAGTACGACGAGCTCCCTCCGTTCCAGGACATCGCGGGCAACACTCACGAGGCAGGGATCGCCACCCTTCGGCGGGCCGCGATCGCGGAGGGATGCGATCACTACAGCCTCCGCTTCTGCCCCGATGACCCTGCCAAACGCCTGGACGCGGCGATCGTGCTGGCGAGGGCCGCCCGGCTCCCGAGGCCCGAGAAGCCCTATCGCCTCAACTTCGAGGACGTGCCCGACTCCTTCCCGCACTCGCGCGAGGTATATGCACTGGCCGAGGCCGGGATCACGGCCGGATGCGCCGCCAACCGGTTCTGTCCGGACGGGCCTCTCACCCGCGGAGAGATGGCCACCTTCCTGATGAGGGCACTGGACCTGGCGCCCCTTGATTCGTTTGGCGGCCGCAGGTTCGATGACGTTCCGGCCTCCAGCATCCATAGCGGGGCCATCCACGCCATCGCGGCCGAAGGCATCACCGTCGGATGCTCCAAGACCTCGTTCTGCCCCCGCAGGCCCCTTACCCGGGGCGAGATGGCCACCTTGCTAGCTCGGGCCTTCTACGGGGACAGCTTGACGTCCTCCGGTGGGAACGAATAGGAAGCCGATCCCCCACGCCAGGTGCATGGTCGGCATTATCGCCGGGAGGAGCCAAGCGGCCCGATCCCGGCGCCTGATCGTCTCCCAGAGCGTGGTCACCCCGATCAGCATCCCGTAGCCGGCCGGTGGTATCCACCAGAGCGGCACCGCGATCGCGGCGCCGATAGCCGATGCGATCAGGCCGATCACCAGCGCCGGCGGGGCTAGCTGCCGCGCGGCGAGCGCGCCCGGATTGCGTGCCAGCATCACCCGCTTCCATCTGCCGTAGTCGAGATACTGCCTCCCGAGGGCGAGGAGGCTGGAACGGGGGCGGTAGGTGACCGCGAGCCGCGGGTCGAACCAGACGAGGTTCCCGGACTGCCGGAGCCGATGGTTGAGCTCGAAGTCCTGGTTGCGGACCAGAGCGGGGTCGAAGCCCCCCACCTCTTCGAGCGCCCGCCGGTCGAAGACTCCCAGATACACGGTGTCCGCCGGCCCGGCCACGGAGGAATGCCTGAACTTGGCGGTGCCCGCAGCTGCCGGCGAGTTCATGGCGATGGCTATCGCCCGCTGGAGGGTGCTGGTTCCGGCGGCGTCCTGCCGTCCACCGACGTTGGCCGCTCCGGTCTCCTCCAGCAGCCCGACGGCCAGCCGCACGTAGTCGGGGGCGAATTCGGCATGCCCGTCACACCTAACCAGAACCTGGCCCGCGGCTGCGCCGATGGCACGGTTGAGACCTGTCCCCACCCCCAGTTCGGGGTTGTCGACCAACTTCAGGCGAGCGTCCTCCGAAGCGCACCTTCGCAGGATGGCGAGCGTCCCATCGGTGCTCCGTCCGTCAGCGACCACCACCTCCATCGGGCCGTCATAGTCCTGGTCGAGGACAGCCCGCAGGGTGGCTTCAACGTGAGCGGCCTCGTTGCGGACCGCCATCACCACGGAGACGTGGGGCAGCTCGGACAGGCGGACCTCCTTCCGGGTAGGGACCGTGGGTGATTGTCGCAGGGTGCCGGTTCGTATACTGGCCGCGCACCCCGGACTGATCGACGGCGCTCCCACGCCTGCAGTTTCTCGGATGGTGGACGGTAGACCGGATACGGAGGCCATGTTCGGGTCGGAGTTGGCATTCAGTCCCGAGGTGGTCCTGGCGATGTGGGCGGCGGGCGTGGCCGGTTCCGGTGCGGCGGTGGCCTACTGGCGCATCGTCGGTCGCGGTTACCTGTGGCTTGTCGCCGCCACCGTGGTCCTGATCGGCGGGGGGGCCTGGTACTTCGATCCGGGCGCCCTGGCGGCGGCGGCCGTGGTGGTGGGCGCTTGCGCCGCGCTCGTCGCCGGGAATCGCTGGGCGGCCACCATCGCCCTTGGCTCGTCATCCGTGTTGTTCCTGGTGGGAGCTGCGGTGGTGGGCCTGCCCGTTCCTGCCATCACCGGGACCGCCGCCCTGGGTGGGATAACAGGAGAGATGTTGCTCGGGCACTGGTTCCTGGTGAGTCCGAGAATGCCTCGGTGGCCACTTCGCGCCCTAGCGGTGGCCGGCGGCGCGGCGGTCCTGCTCGACTGGCTGGTCAACCTGGCGCCGGGTCTCCCGACGGCGGCTTCGGCGGGCCCGTTGATCGCGTCGGTGGCTCTGGCGGCCACCAGCCTCCTGCTCATGGCCGCCGTCTGGTTCGCGCTCGGCTACCCGTCGTATCCGGGGGTGATGGCGGCGACCGGCCTCAGCTACCTGGCCGTCCTGACCTCGCTCGGCTCGGTGATACTCGTCCGGGCGCTGGCAGCGGGCGTCTCTCCTATATGAGTGGCCGGTCGCCACTGTCGTCCGACCACTGCCACAGGGCTAGCATCCGCGTACGGAAGACTGGAGTCGTAGGTTGAATATCGAGTTCGTCGAAACGCAGAAGGAGGCGGCGTCGCGCGCCGGGGTCCTCGGTCTCGCCGCCCGGCCCGGCCTCGTCTGGGAGGGCGATGCGGGCGGCTACGTGGCCTCCCTGGGCGCCGGCTTCGAGCGGGCGCTCGAGCGGGCCGGGTTCGAAGGGGAGGCCGGCCAGAGTTGCTCTTACGACACCGGTTCGGAGCACCCGCACACGGTGGTGGCGCTCGGCACCGGCGAGGACCCGAGTGCGGATGACCGCCGTAGGGCCGCCGGGATCCTGGGCCGCAAGGCATCGAAGGATGCTTCGGTAGCCACCACCCTGGCCTTCGAGGGGCAAGCGGCGCCCGTGGTGGAGGGATTCCTGCTCTCCCAGTACTCCTACGACCGGTTCCGGAGCAAGCCGGAGCCCGCTCGTACCGATTCCCTCCTGCTGGTGGGCACCGGCGCCGAACTCGACTCCGAAGCGGGGACGGTGGTCGCCGAGGCGGTCAGCTGGGCGCGTGATTTGGTCAACACCCCGGCGCGGGACAAGGCACCGCGCGAGGTCCAGCGCCTGGTGGCGGAGATGGTGGAAGGTCTCGGCCTGCGCCTCGAAACGCATGACGTGGCGGACCTCGAGGAGGGCGGCTTCGGGGGATTGCTGGGCGTGGCGGCCGGTTCGGACCGGGACCCCTGCCTCGTGGAGCTGTGGTACGAGCCGGAGGAATCCGAGACGTTCGTGGCACTGGTCGGCAAGGGGATCACCTTCGACTCGGGCGGACTGAGCATCAAGCCCGCTCAGGCCATGGCGACTATGAAGACCGACATGTCAGGGGCGGCTGCGGTAATCGGCGCCATGGCGGCTATCGCCCGGCTCCGGCTACCCGTGAAGGTGCTCGGCCTGGCGCCGCTCACCGACAACATGCCCGGATCTCGCGCAACCAAGCCCGGCGACGTGCTCACTACCCGCAACGGTAAGACGATCGAAGTACTCAATACGGATGCCGAGGGACGGCTGATCCTGGCCGATGCCCTCGCCTACGCAGTCGAGCACGGGCCGGATCTGATGGTGGATCTGGCCACGTTGACCGGCGCTTGCAAGGTGGCGCTCGGCGACACCATTGCTGGAGTGATGGGGAATGACGATTCGCTGATCGACCGCATCGAACGGGCGGGTGAGCAGGCGGGGGAGAGCATGTGGCACCTTCCGCTGCCCGAGGAGTACCGCCGCCAACTCGACACACCCATGGCCGACATGAAGAACATCGGTGGCCGTTGGGGCGGCGCGCTGACGGCCGCCCTGCTTCTACAGGAGTTCGTGGGCGACATTCCGTGGGCGCATCTCGACATCGCCGGTCCTGCCCGCTGGACCCGCGACGAGCACTACCAGACGAAGGGGGGTTCGGGCTTCGGCGTTCGAACCCTGGTCGAGTTGGTGGCGAACCTGGCGGAGCAGGGTTTCGGCACGACGGAATGAGTTCTGTCCGGGAGAGTCGGTGATGCGCTGCCCGCTCGGCGCGCAGCCTGCCGGCGACCGGAGCACCTCCTAGATGCGGCTCAGATTCCTCAGGGCTCAAGCACTGCTCGACATGGTCACGCTCATCGTGTCGATGCTGGTCGCCTCTATCATCAGCTTCGACACGATCTTCCCCTGGCAGTTCGAGCCGCAGATCTGGTCGCTCCTGATGATCATGCTCGCCGGCTTGGCAGGGGCCGAGTGGGTCGGGTCACGGTTGCTGGTGGGTGGTCCTACCCGGCCCGGCTACGGACGGGCTCTGGCGGTGACCCTCATGGTCGTCGGGGTTACCGCGCTGGCTCTGGTCGCTACCCGGGTCTACTTCTCCCGTTCCTTCATCGGTTGGACGGTGGCCTGTTTCGTGGTGGGAGCCATCACCCATCGGGCCTGGCTGCGGCGCCGGCCCTGGACCGAGGCGATGGTCCTGATCACCGGCGAGCAGAGCCTGGTGGACGACCTCAGGAACGCCCCCCATGCTGACGTGATCTCCGTAGTCGATCCGGCCACCGAGGCTCGGCTGGACCCGCTCGAGCCGGGAGTGGTGCTGGGGGTCGATCTGAAGGCGGCGCTGTCCCGCAGGATGGCCCAGTACGTCTCCTCCTGCGCCCTGGCCGGGCTGGACGTGCGTCCCATCTCGCAGGTCTACGAGATGTATACCGGTCGGATGCCGATCGTGGCTCTGGTGGAGGGCTGGGAACTCTCCACGCCCGTCATAAGGACCGCTCCCTACCTACCGGGGAAGCGGCTCTTCGACATTCTGGTGGTGCTCCTGACCGCCCCGATCACCCTCGTCCTGGCCGGGGTGACGGCGGCCGTCACCCGCCTCAGCTCGCCGGGGCCGGTCATCTACCGCCAGATCCGCGTGGGCCGGGGAGGGGGCCACTTCACGCAGTACAAGTTCCGCTCCATGTGGCATGATCCCGATCGGAAGGGGGCGTCCTTCACCAGCCCCGACGACGATCGGGTAGTGCCTGCGGCCCGCACCATCCGGCGATACCGGCTCGATGAGCTACCGCAGTTGTGGAACGTACTCAAGGGAGACCTGAGCCTGGTGGGACCGAGGCCCGAGCAGGTGGAGTTCGTGAAGCGCTTCGATCGGACCATCCCCTTCTACTCCCAGCGCCATCTCGTCCGACCCGGATGCACCGGCTGGGCGCAGGTCAACCACGGATACGCCGATGGCGAGGCCGGCACCGTGGAGAAGCTGACTTACGACCTGTTCTACGTAAAGCACATGAGCCCGTGGCTCGATCTCGAGATCCTGGGAAGGAGCTTCTGGACCCTTCTCAGCGGTTTCGGGGCGCGCTGATCACTCCACGACCGCCCGGCAGGTCTGGTCGTAGTCCACGATGGGCGGAGGCGCGTCCGGGTCCGCGCAGGAGGGGCAATCCGGATTCCTGCCGAACCGGAGGATGCGGAACCGCTGGCTGAGAACATCGAGTGTGAGCAGCCGTCCCGCCAGGCCCTCCCCGACCCCGACCAGCCACTTGATGGCCTCGGCCGCCTGCAGCGTTCCCACCACGCCCGGAAGGACGCCCAGCACGCCGGCCTCCTCGCAGTTGGGCGCCAGCTCGGGTGCGGGGGGCTCGGGGAACAGGCACCGGTAACACGGCCCCTCTGCCGGGTCGAACAGGCTGACCTGCCCCTCGAAGCGGAAGACCGATCCATGCACCACCGGGACCTGCAGACGGACCGAGACGTCGTTGATCAGGTACCGGGTGGGGAAGTTGTCGGCGCCGTCGATGATGATGTCGTAGCCATCAAGGATTTCCAGTGCGTTCGAGGCGCCCAGGCGTTGGTCCATGGTCTGTACGGACACGTCCGGGTTGAGGGCCCGGATGGTGTCCCGGGCCGACTCCACCTTGGGGTTGCCCACCGTCCGGGTGCTGTGCAGTACCTGGCGCTGCAGGTTGCTGATGTCCACCCGGTCATGGTCGACGAGGCCGAGGGTTCCCACGCCCGCGGCGGCCAGGTAGAGGGCGGCCGGCGAGCCCAGACCGCCGGCGCCCACGATCACGACCCGCGAGTCGAGCAGCTTGCGCTGGCCGGCCTCCCCGATCTCCGGGAGCCGGATGTGGCGGTCGTAGCGCTTCAACTGATCGTCGGGCAGGCGGCTGGGCAGCTCCCACGGACCCCCGCGGGCCCTCCACTCCTGGAATCCGCCCGCCAGCGAACAGGCATTGGAGTAGCCCATGGTCCGGAGTGTGGATGCGGCCAGCGCCGAGCGGGCCCCCGACCCGCAGTAGACCACCATGGGTTGGTCGGTGGGCGGGGATACGAGGTGGATGCTGCCCTCCAGCACCCCTCGGGGGATGTGGTAGGCACCCGGGATCTTGCCCTGTTCCACTTCGAGGTCCTCCCGGACGTCGATCAGGATGATCCGGGAGGGGTCGAGCGAGGCCAGTTGATCGGCCGAGATCTCCGTGATCCGGCGACGGGCCTCGGTGACGAGGTCCATGTAGGAAGCGCCCATGCCAGGCAGGCTAGTGTCGGAACTGGGACTTGGTGGCGGGTGCCGGGCGGCGCCCGCTAGCCGAGAAGCCCGACCAGTCTGCTCATGGTGGGGCCGGCGCCGGCCTCGACCTTGAGGTCGGCGATCTGGTCACAGTCTGTCGGGCCGAGGTTCACGATCACGAAGGGCACACCGCGGCGGGCGGCGGTCAGTGGGATGTCGGCGGCCGGCCAGACCGACAGGGTGGTGCCCACCGCCAGCACCGCGTCCGCGGCCTGCGCCATGGCGTACCCCCGGTGCATCTCCGCGGTCGGCATGGCCTGGCCGAACGAGATCACCGTCAGCTTGATGAGGCCGCCGCAGCGAGGGCAGTGCGGGTCCTCCTCGCCGCCTTCCACCCGGTCGAACACGGTCTGGGTGGGCCATTCGGCCGGGCACATGAGGCAGCGGACCGTCCAGACGTTTCCGTGTACCTCGACCAGCAGATCATCCGCCAGGCCGGCCACCCGGTGGAGCCCGTCGATGTTCTGCGTCACGCAGCCCGCCAGGCGACCGATCCGGGCCAGCTCGGCTATCGCCAGGTGCCCCTGGTTGGGCCTGGCCCGGCGCAGGGGTGACGTGGACCACCTGATCCAGCTCCTCCGGCGGGCGGCGGCGGACTGCAGGTAGCGCTCGAAGGTGAAGTCTTCGGGGTCGACGGTGCTCCACAGGCCGTCGGGGCCGCGGAAGTCGGGGATCCCGGACTCGGTCGAGATCCCGGCGCCGGTGAAGACCAGCAGGCTGCTCGAACCGCGCAGCAGGTCGGCGGCCCGTTCGATCGGGTCGGCTGTCATCGTCAGGATGCTAGGAGGCCTGCCGGATGCTGGTGGACAGTGGATAGATCCAACCGATGACTAACAACTAATGCATCGGGTAACCCCTTCTAGTACTTGCCGATAGGCCTCGGATAGTGAACCGAAAGCAGGTCGCGGCGATGCTGCTGGCGCAGTCGCGGGGCGAGACGGCCGACGTGATGGCGTCCGAGCGGGGGGAGCAGCGGCCGGACCCACACCGCCCGGCTGTGGAAGTGGACCAGGCCCTCGCGGCAGAACACCGATAGGAAGACCGGGTGCGGGATCTCCGACCGGCGCTTGGCCGCCATGATCAGCCGCAGGAGCTCAGATACGGCGTTGGGTCCCAGGGCGGCCGTCCAGTAGGTCAGCACGTACGGATGGGACGGTTCCACCCCGGAGCAGAGGCGCTCGGGCCAGAGCCGGGGGGTGATCCGGTAGCGCTCCTGCGCCGACACGCGGAGCGCGGCGCCCGGTAATGGCGCGATGCCCGTGGCGACGGGAGGACGTTCGTCTTGACGGACAGTACCGGGCGCTGCGAACCGCATGACCCCAATATGCCGCCGAACGCGTATTCGATCAATAGACTATTTTTAGCGTTCTCAAAATTTTTTCCCACTCTTGTTCAAGAGTCGAATGATATCGGACTATCGGAACACAGGTTATATCTGTTGTCGTTCGTCAGTGATCAGTAGTCAGTGGTCAGTGGGCAATGTGTGATAACATCAACTAGCAACTAGCAAAAGCTAGCTGCCGATCACCAAGGAGAGAACGCCGTCCGTAGGCACCAGTTCGCCGGTGGACGGTACCGTCAGCAGGACGCGGTCCACCGACTCGGCATCGTCGGCCGGCTGGTAGAGGATCTCGATGGCGACCGCCGTTCCGGCTTCCTCCTGGGCGAGCTGTATGGCCTCCAGCGCTTCCTCCGAGCTGAGCCCCTCCAGCACCGGCACGACCAGAACGCTGGTCGCGCCGGCCACCTGGATGGTCACGGTCGATCCCTGGTCCACCTCGAGCCCGGCTGCGGGATTCGACGCCAGCACGGTGCCCTGAGGCTCGGGCGACAGCACCTCCTCCACCTCCGCCATGAGGTGGGCGCCGAGGACTGCGTCGCGAGCTTCGGGGGCGGTCAACCCGGTCAGATCCGGTACCACGGTGAAGGGGAGCTCGTTGTAGTAGCCGATGCCCAGGCTGCTCGGGAACTCGCCCGCCGGGTACTTGGCCAGTACCACCTCCATGAACTCCTTCCAGATAGGCGCCGGAACCGAACCGCCGAAGACCCGGGAGTAGGTTTCCCCGTTTATCACCACGTCCTCCAGCGAGATCTGCTCGTCCGGGTAGCCCACCCAGACCGCGGTGCTGAAGTTGGGAACGTATCCCACGAACCAGGCGTCCCGGTAGGCCTGGTGGGTCCCGGTCTTGCCGGCCTGGGCGACACCCTCGATGTCCGCCCGCCGGGCGGTGCCGCAGCAGACCACCCGTTCCATCGGCCTGCGCACTGCGGCCGCCAGCACCGGATCGATTGCCTGGGAGGTCTTGACGCCACGCTGGTAGATCACGTCTCCTTCGTCGGTGGTGATCAGGGAGATCAGGTACGGCTCGGCGTGAACGCCGTTGGTCGCGAAGGTGCTGTATGCGGAGGCCATCTCGAGCGGGCTCACCACGCCGGCGCCCAGCGCCAGGGAATAGACCTCCTCCAGATCCGATGTGATGCCCATCGTGTGGGCGGTGCGGATGATTGCCCTGGGCCCCACCAGGACGGAGAGTTGCGCGTAGACCGTGTTGACCGAGCGCTCGGTGGCCTGTGCCACCGTGAGCAGGTCGTCGACCGAGCCCGCATTGCGCACGGTCCAGACGTAACCGCCGTCGGGACCGCACGGATCCTCGCACTCGATCTCCAAGGGGCTGCGGGCATCCCAGTACGACTGGAGGCTCCCGCCGGCCTCGAGGTAGGCGACCAGCACGAAGGGCTTGAAGGCGGAGCCCGGATTGCGGCGGCCCTGGATGACCAGATCGAACTGCTCCTGCTCGAACGGCAGCCCGGACGACATAGCCAGGACGGCTCCGGTGTGGTTCTCGACCATGGCGATGGCCCCCGTCGGAGCGCCCCTGCTGTCGGTGCTCTCCTCGTCCGGTAGAGGAAGCCATGACTGCAGGATCCGGTTGGCCGCATCCTGGAGGTCGAGGTCCACCGTCACGTAGATCTTGAGCCCGCCGCCTCCCTCGCAGTCCTCCTCATGGGCAGGACATCCGAATAGCGCCTGGCGGCGCTCCTCGTTGGTCACGCCCAAGTACTCGTCGAACTCCCGGTCGTTGAGGATCTGGCGGCGCACCTCGGCCACCACGTGTTCGGCCCGGCTCGTGAACGGCTCCGGCTGCTTGATTAGGAAGGGGTCCTCCTTGGCCTCGGCGGCCTCCACGTAACCGATGAACCCGGACGCCGCCATGGCGTCGATCACATCGTTGCGCCGGTCCTCGGCCCGCTCCGGCTGGCGGCGGGGGTCGTACAGGGTGGGGTTGCGGATGGTGACGGCCAGGGTGGCCGCCTCGGCGATGGTGAGGTCGGCGAGGTCCTTGTCGAAGTACTCTCGGGCGGCGGCCGCCACCCCGTATGCGGACCAGCCGAAGTAGACCGAGTTCATGTAGAACTGGAGGATCCTCTGCTTGGTGTGCCGCTGCTCGAGCTCGATGGCGTACAGCGCTTCCAGGATCTTGCGCTGGATGGTCTGCTCGTCGCCGACGATGTTGTTCTTGACCACCTGCTGGGTGATGGTCGACCCGCCCCGCCGGTCCACGCCGGTCAGGTGATCGCGCACCGCGCTGGCGATCGCGGTGAAGTCGACCCCCTGGTGGTCGAAGTAGTCCCCGTCCTCGGCGGCCAGTATGGCGGAGACGAGGTGTTCGGGAACGTCGACGAAGCGGACGGGCTCGGAGACCCGCCCGGCGTGCAGCTCGGCGAGGAGGGTCCCGTCCTCGGTGTAGACCCGGGACACCCGGGACAGGTCGGGCAGGGCCAGCAGGGTGGGTTCGATCTCGACCTGCGGAAGCCACCGGTCCAGGAGCCGGTCGAATGTCGCGTATGCGGCGTTGACTCCGAGGAAGCCGAAGAGCCCGATCCAGGTGGCGACGATCATCGCGATGGCCACGCTCAGCACCAGAGCGAGCGACCACCGGCGCTTCAGTTCGCCCCGCTCGACGTCGTGGATGTTCGGGCCGGTCACGACAGACCGTTATGATGCCTGGTCATCGGCTAGCCAGGATACCCCCGCCCGTGTCCAATTCTCCGGCACCGCGGCGACGCGTCACCTCCAGCGACCTGGAGATCGACGCGGTCTACGGCCCGGTGCCCCACGGCGATCTCGGTGAGCCCGGGAGCTTCCCCTTCACGCGCGGTCCCTATCCGACCATGTATCGGGGCCGGCCCTGGACCATCCGCCAATACGCCGGTTTCGGCACCGCCCGCCAGACCAACCAGCGTTTCAAGGCCCTCCTGGCCGCCGGTCAGACCGGTATCTCCACCGCCTTCGACCTACCTACCCAGATGGGGTTCGACTCGGACTTCCCGCTGGCGGAGGGCGAGGTCGGCAAGGTGGGGGTGGCCATCGACAGCCTGGCCGACATGCGGGCTCTTCTCGACGGGTTGCCGCTCGGCGAGGTGACCACCTCGATGACCATCAACGCCACGGCGCCCGTGCTCCTGCTGCTCTACCAACTGGTGGCCGAGGAGCAGGGCACCCCACCGGAGCGGATCCGGGGAACCGTGCAGAACGACATCCTGAAGGAGTACATCGCCAGGGGAACCTACATATACCCGCCGAGGGCGTCCATGCGCCTGGTCACCGATCTGTTCGCCTACTGCGGCCAGGAGCTTCCCGGCTGGAACACTATCTCGATAAGCGGCTATCACATCCGTGAGGCCGGCTCCACAGCCGCCCAGGAGATCGCTTTCACCCTCGCCAACGGCATCGCCTACGTGGAAGCCGCCGTAGAGGCCGGCCTTGAGGTGGAGGGGTTCGCCCCGCGCCTGTCGTTCTTCTGGAACTCGCACAACCATCTGTTCGAGGAGGCGGCAAAGTTCCGGGCCGCCCGGCGCATGTGGGCACACATCATGCGGGATCGCTTCGACGCCACCGGCCCGGCCGCGCAGCGCATGCGGTTCCACACCCAGACGGCCGGCTCCACGCTCACCGCCCAGCAACCCGAGAACAACATCATCCGCACCACCATCCAGGCGCTGGCGGCCGCGCTGGGCGGGACCCAGTCGCTCCACACCAACGCGTTCGACGAGGCGCTCGGCCTGCCCACCGAGCGCTCCGCCACCATCGCCTTGCGCACCCAGCAGATCCTCGTGGCGGAATCGGGCGTGGCCGACACGGTCGATCCTCTGGCCGGCTCCTACTTCGTTGAGAGCCTCACCGACCGGCTGGAGGAGGCCGCCGGCGGGATCATCGACGAGATCGATCGCCTGGGTGGGGCGGTGGCTGCCATCGAGCAGGGTTTCCCGCAGAGCGAGATAGAGGAGGCCTCCTACCGGGCCTCGATGCGAGTCGAGAACGGGCAGGACACGGTGGTGGGGGTGAACCGGTTCACGGACGACACCGGTCCGGCGGTGCAGGCCCTGAGCGTCGATCCGGCCCTCGAAGCCGACCAGCGATCGAGGGTGCGGGCGTGGCGCGCCGGCCGCGACCAGCAGGTGGTGGATGGATCACTGGAGCGGCTGGTGGAGACGGCTCGCGGAACCGGCAATATCATGTACCCGATGAAAGATGCCCTCGCCGGAGGCGCCACGCTGGGCGAAGTCTCGGAGGCCCTGCGGCAGGTCTTCGGGGTGCATCGGGCCCGGTAACGGCGTTCGGGTCCCGACCGGAAGGATGGAGGCAGGCGGATGAATCGCGAGGACTCGTATCTGCGGTTCCTGATAATCGGCGCCGGACCTGCCGGCAGCGCGGCGGCCTCGACCGCGGCTGCCCTGGGCGCCGAGGTGATACTGGTCGAGGACTCGGTGGTCGGCGGCGCCGCCCATCTCCGGGACTGCATACCCTCCAAGGCGATGGCCGCCACCTCCATCCGGATGAAGGCGATTCACAACGCGGCGGACCTGGGGATAGTGGGCCCGGGAGCGGGGGTGGACCTCGGCCGCCTGGCCGATCGCATACAGGCGATAGCGAGGGCGATCTCGGACCGTTCGGTCGATCTGCTCGAGAGCCAGGGAATCGAGATAGTCCATGGTCGGGGCCGGTTCGTGGGCCCCAACCTGGCGGTGGCGACAGTCGACGGCATCGAGAGGACCGTTCCCTTCGATGCCGCGCTGGTCTCCACCGGGTCGCGGCCTCGCGTCCCCGAGTGGGCCCAGGTGGACGGGGAACGGATCCTGACGACGCGCCATGTCTACGACCTGCCCGAAGCGCCCGAGCACGTGGTGGTGATCGGATCGGGCGTGACCGGGGTGGAGATGGTCCACATCTTCGAGAGCCTCGGGTGCAAGGTGTCGCTTCTGGTGAGCCGCCACCACGTCCTACCACACCGTGATGCCGAGGTGGCCGCGGCGTTGGAGGCCAACTTCCTGGAGCGGGGCGTGGCCCTCCTTAAGGGTGCCCGGGCGGTGGGAATCGATCGTACCGGCGACGGTGTGAGGGTGCATGTCGACGATGGTCGCCGCGTCGATGGGAGCCATGCCCTGCTGGCGGTGGGGGCCATGCCGATGACCGAGGGGCTGGGCCTGGACGAGGCCGGGGTCAAGACAGACCAGGGCTTCATCGTGGTGGACGAGTTCCAGCGCACCTCGGTCCCGCACATTTACGCCGCGGGTGATGTGACCGGCCAGATGCTCCTGTCGTCGGTGGCCAACCAGCAGGGGCGGAACCTGGGCCGGCACGTGGCAGGCCATCCCGGCCAGTCCATCGACTACGCCCACGTGGCCCAGGCCATCTTCACCGAGCCGGAGATCGCTTCCGTCGGCCTGGAGGAAGCAGACGCCGCGGCGGAGGGCCGCAAGGTTCGTATCACCAAAGTGCCTTTCACCGCCAATCCCCGCAGCCTCATCCACGGGAGCACCGGGGGCTTCGCCAAGGTGGTGTCCGATCCGGCCACCCGGGTGGTGCTGGGTGGGACCATCGTGGGTCATCGTGCCTCGGAACTGATCGGGATCCTGGCGCTTGCCACCAGAGCGAAGATCAAGGTCCAGACCCTCAGGGAGACGCTCATGGTGCATCCCACCCTTTCGGAGTCGATCTCCGACGCCGGCGACTAGTCAGTTGCTAGTCGGAAGTCGCTAGTTTCTAGTTATATCAATAATGCCTAGCAACTAGCATCTAACGAATAATGGCTATGAGTTCGTTGGTGCGGACGGTGTCGCCCGGTTGGACCTTCAGCTCCACCAGCTCCCCGTCCATGGGGCTCTTGATCTCGTTCTCCATCTTCATGGCCTCGAGGACGCAGATCTGCTGATCGGCCGTCACCCGGTCTCCAGCCTTGACCGACACCTTGACGATCGTTCCCTGCATGGGGGACAGCACCATGCCGCGCTCGGTGGACGCCGGCCCTCCGGCGCCCCGCCGCTGTGGCGGGCGCCGCATCGGGCGATCTCCGCCGGCCGGGTCCGGCGCCGCCGGGGGCCAGAAGGTCACGTCGAACTTGCGCCCGCCCACCTCCACCGTCATCTCGCGGCCCGGCCCCCGATCCTCGGTGGGTCGCGCCTCGCCCCGGTCGAACGGCTCGGGGTCGAGCATCAACTCCTCCTCCACGAACCGCGTGTGGGCTTCCCCGTTGACGAAGACCGGGTGGGACAGCACGGCTCGGTGGGCCGGCAGGGTGGTGGCCACGCCCGCCACGCGGTACTCGTCCAGAGCACGTTCGGCCCGGGCTATGGCGGCCTCCCTGGTCCGGCCCCACACCACCAGCTTGGCCAGCAGGTTGTCGTAGTACTGGCTGACCGTGGTGCCCGGGGTGATCCAAGAGTCAACTCGCACGCCGGGACCTCCGGGCTCCTGGTACTCGGTGACGGTTCCCGGCGAGGGGCGGAACCGGTTGGCCGGGTCCTCGGCGTTGATGCGCAACTCGATGGCGTGCCCGACCACCGGGACCTCGTCGAAGGAGAGCGGATGGCCGTCGGCGATCGCCAGCTGCTCGGCCACGAGGTCGAGTCCGGTCACCATCTCGGTCACCGTGTGCTCGACCTGAAGGCGGGTGTTCATCTCCAGGAAGTAGAACGTCCCGTCAGGCCGGACCAGGAACTCGACAGTGCCGGCGTTGGTGTAGTCACACGCCTCGGCGATGGCGAGAGCGGCCTCTCCGAGAGCCCTCCGGCCTTCAGGGGTGAGCAGCGTGGAGGGCGCCTCCTCGATGAGCTTCTGGTGGCGGCGCTGTACGGAACAGTCCCGCTCGCCGAGAAAGCGGGCGTTGCCATGCCCGTCCACGATGATCTGGGCCTCGATGTGGCGGGCCCTATCGAGGTATGTCTCGAGGTAGACGGCCGGGTTGCCGAAGTACGCCGCCGCCTCGCGCCGGGCGCCCTCGATGGCGTTGCCGAGTTCCTTGCGGTTGGCGGCGACCCGCAGGCCCTTGCCACCGCCGCCGTGAGAGGCCTTCACCGCGATCGGATAGCCGATCCGCGAGGCGATCGGGGCGGCCTCCTTCAGGCTGCTGACAGCCTCGGTGGTTCCGGGCACCGGCGAGACCCCGGCCTGCTCCGCGGTCCGGCGTGACAGGATCTTGTCCCCCATCAACTCGATGGCGCGGGCCGGCGGTCCCACCCAGGTGATGCCCGCGTCCGCCACCATGCGTGCGAATCCGGCGTTCTCCGAGAGGAACCCGTAACCGGGATGGATGGCGTCAGCGCCCGAGCGCCGGGCTACATCGATGATGCGCCGGGCGTTCAGGTAGGACTCCGAGGCCGGAGGCCCGCCGATGTTCCACGCCTCGTCGGCCAGCTCGACATGCAGTGCGTCCCGGTCGAGTTCCGAGTACACCGCGATCGTCCGTAACCCCAGCTCGGCGGCGGTCCGGATCACCCGTACCGCGATCTCCCCCCGGTTGGCGACCAGGAGGGAGTCCATGCTCAGGCTCTGCTTCGGCACGAGGGTCTCAGGAGGGTGCTGAAAGAGACGGGGATAGCTTGGCCCGCGATCCTGTCACCTGGGGTCTATTGCCGGACATCGGGCCAACGGGACATTTTCAGTACTTTCCTAGAGCGGGATGTTGCCGTGCTTCTTGGGCGGTAGCGAGTCACGCTTGTCGCGCAGCATGTCGAACGCCTTGACGAGAAGCACCCTGGTCTTTCGGGGCTCGATGACGCTGTCCACCAGGCCCAATTCGGAGGCTACGTAGGGGTTGGCGAAGCGGTCCTCGTACTCCTCGACCAGGTCGTCCCGCTTGGCATCGGGGTCGGCGGCGGTGGCGATCTCCTTGCGATGGATGATGTTGACCGCACCCTGGGCGCCCATCACGGCGATCTCGGCCGAAGGCCAGGCGTAGACCAGGTCGGCGCCCACGCCGCGGGCGTTCATGACCAGGTAGGCGCCTCCATAGGACTTGCGGGTGATCACGGTGACCCTGGGCACGGTGGCCTCGCAGTAGGCGTAGAGCAGCTTGGCGCCGTGGCGGATGATGCCGCCGTGCTCCTGCTCCACGCCCGGCAGGAAGCCGGGCACGTCCACGAAGGTGATGATGGGAATGTTGAAGGCATCGCACATCCGGACGAACCGGGCCGCTTTCTGCGATGCTCCGATGTCTAGGGTCCCGGCCAGATGGCTCGGCTGGTTGGCCACTATGCCCGTAGAGTGGCCGGCCAAGCGCGCCAAGCCCACGACGATGTTCTGGGCCCAGTGCTCGTGGACCTGGTAGAACTCGCCCCCGTCCACCACCGATTCGATGATCTCCACCATGTCGTAGGGCTGGTTGGGCGAGTCGGGAATGATTGAATCCAGCCGGTCGTCGGCCCGGTCCGGTGAGTCGTCGGGCGGGAAGTAGGGGGGCGGCGTCATGTTGTTCTGGGGGAGGAACGACAGCAGGTAGCGGACGTCATCCAGGGCGTCGGCTCCGGACTCGGAAACGAAGTGCGTGACTCCCGAGATGGAGGCGTGGGTGTTGGCGCCGCCCAGGTCTTCGAAGGTGACTTCCTCGCCGGTGACCGCCTTGATCACGTCCGGACCGGTGATGAACAGGTGGCTGGTTCCGCCCACCTGGTAGACGAAGTCGGTGATGGCGGGGGAGTAGACCGCACCACCCGCGCACGGGCCCATGATGACCGACACCTGAGGGATCACCCCGGAGGCCATCACGTTGCGATAGAAGATCCTCCCGTAGCCGTCTAGAGACTGCACCCCTTCCTGGATGCGCGCACCGCCGGAGTCCTTCAGCCCGACCACCGGCGCCCCGACCTTCATGGCCATGTCCATCACTTTGGTGATCTTGTCGGCTACCGCCTTGCCGAGGCTCCCGCCGAAGACGGTGAAGTCCTCGGCGAAGACGAAGACGGTCCGGCCGTTGACGGTTCCGTAGCCGGTCACTACGGCATCCCCGAGTGGCCGCCGGTCCTCGAGGCCGAAGCCACGCGACTGGTGCCGGACGAAGGTGTCGATCTCCTGGAAGCTCCCCTGGTCGAGCAGCAGCGCGATCCGCTCCCTGGCGGTCAGCTTGCCCTTCTCCCGCTGGCGGTCCACGGCGCGCCGGGATCCTCCACCCTCGGCCTGGCGGCGGAGTTCTCGAAGCTGTTCGATGCGCTGTTCGGTTCCCAAAGTCGTCCGGTTCTCTGTGGTTGTCCTACCGTTGTGGCGGCGTTCAAGGTTAGGCGCTACGCACCCCCGCAACGATTCTCCGCGCGCGGAGTCGGACGCGTTACCGTGCGGCCCGGCGCTTGCGCCGAGCGCGCGTATCCTTCGAACTCGACCCTTAGACCCTCACCGGCTACCGATGGCTACACCCTACGAGACGCTGCTACTCGACCGGACCACCTCCACCCAGGACGAGGTGTGGGCCCGGCGCGGACCGCTGCCCCTGCTGGTGGTGGCGCGGTCGCAGACCCGTGGGAGAGGACGCTCGGGTTCGCACTGGTCGAACGCGCCGCGGGCGCTGGCGGCTTCCCTCGGAGTCCGGCCCCACTGGCCTCCATCCTCATGGCCGCTCCTGACGCTGGTGGCCGGCGTGGCGGCCCTGCGAGCGCTCGGCGATCCGGGACGGGACCTCATGCTCAAATGGCCCAACGATCTGATGCGCGGGCCGCTGAAGCTGGGCGGCCTGCTCACCGAGGCTTCGGGCGACACGGTGGTGGCGGGATGGGGCGCCAACCTGTTCTGGCCGGACGCTCCGGAGGGTACGGGCGCCGTGTTCGACTCCGATCCCGGCCCGGAGGCCGGGGTGAAGATCGCGCACCGGTGGGCCGAGGAGTTCCTTCCCCTATTGGCGGGCGAACCGGGCGATTGGCCGGGTGAGGAGTACCGGCGACGGTGCTCCACACTCGGGCGACCGGTCACATGGGTCCCGGACGGCAGCGGAACGGCGGTCGGCATCTCACCGGACGGGGGCTTGGTGGTGGAGACGAACAGCGGCACGCGGACGCTGACCTCGGCGGCGGTCTCGGAGTTGCGCGACGGCGGGTTCAGGGGTACCCCGTCCGCTGGCTACGATTGAGCCGTTCACAGTTTCTGCCCAGGGACCCGTACAGGAGGTGGCATGGCGGTCCTCCAGCATGAGGGTACGATCGAGATTCTCTATCGTGACTTCGCCATGCCGTCCGGGGCCGGGTTCTCCACCGGCTACCTGTCCCGTCCCGACCGGATCGGCGATTACCCGTTGGTGTTGCTGCTGCCCCCGCTACAGGGGATCACGCCCTTCGTCAAGGATCTCGCCCGCCGGCTGGCGCGTAATGGATACGCCGTCCTCGTCCCGGACCTGACCCGGGGCGCTCATCCCGGACCCAAGGCGCCGTTCGAGGACCTGGTCGCCACCTACCACGCGATCCGGGACCGCCGCGCCCTGGCGGACATCGATGATGCGGTGGCCTTCGCGTTCGCCGACCCGGCCGGATGGGCCCGTCCCGGCCGGATCGGCGTGGTGGGGATCGACGTGGGGGGCCGGTTCGCCATCATCTATGCGGCCCACCGGCAGCGGGCTGTCGGGGCCCTCTGCGTCGCGTATGCCCCTCTGGCCGGTGATGAGGAAAGGCGCCTGCCGGTGGTCGAGGCCCTGGAGATGCTTCCGATGCCGGTCCTGGGCCTCTACGGGGCGGACGACCATCTGGTACCCCCCGCCGGGGTCGACGAGGCGCAGCGGCTCAACCCTCACGGCAGATGGATCCTCTACGACGGTGTGGGCCACGACTACCTGGATGACGATGCCGACTCGTACCATCACGCCGCCACCGGCGACACGCTGGCCCGATTGCTCGGCCTGCTTTCGGCGACGCTCGGATAGAAAGGGAGGAGTGACCCGTGCGCATCTCGATTCTCCTCGGCGGCGAGCCCGTAGGCATATTCAGGACACCAGGGGAAGTGGTTGCAGAAGCAGTCGCCGCCGAGCGGGACGGGTTCAACTCGGCCTGGTGCATCCACTTCAGCCGGGGCATGGACTCGATGACCATGCTGGCCGCGGCGGCACAGCGCACGTCCCGTATCGAACTGGCGGTAGGGGTGGTTCCAACCTACCCCCGCCATCCGGTCGCGCTGGCCCAATCCGCGGCGACCGTCCAGTCCCTGGCGGGAGGGCGGTTCGTGCTCGGGGTGGGCGTATCGCACCGTCCCGTGATCGAGGGGATGCATGGCCTCGACTATTCGAGCCAGGTGGGCCACCTACGTGAGTACCTGACCGTTCTGGGAGGGCTGCTCGGAGAAGGTGAGGTCAGCTTCGCCGGGGACCACTACCAGGTCGAGGCGGCGATAACGGTGTCCGGTACCTCACGCGTGCCGGTGATCGTCGGGGCTCTGGGACCGGCGATGTGCCGGCTGGGCGGGGAGTTGGCCGACGGCGTGACCACGTGGTTGGCCGGACCGAAGTCCCTGGAAGAGGTGGTGCTGCCCGCAACCACCGAGGGAGCGGAGGCGGCGGGTAGGACTGCCCCGCGCGTGGTGGCGGGGATTCCGGTGGCGGTAGACGGAGACCGTGACCGGGCGAAAGCCGCGGTCAACCAGACCTTCAGCTTCTACCGCACTCTCGTCAACTACCAGCGACTATTCGCTCGCGAAGAAGTAGATGGGCCGGCGGATGTGGTCATAACCGGCGACGAGCAGACCGTACGCTCCCGCATCCAGGACCTGTTCGATGCCGGCGCCACCGATGTTTGGGCAGTTCCGTTCGACACCGGGATCGGAACCGGAGCCACCCGGGACCTCCTAGCTGAGCTAGTTGCTAGTCGTTAGTTTCTAGTTTTTAGTCATTTATTAGTTACTAGCAACTAGTAACAAGCAACTTCTTAACCAGGATCGGGCTCCCGTTGCTCCGGATCCCAGGCACCGGTCGCGGCCAGGCGGGCGGCGATCGGCTGGAGCGTCTCGAACCGGAGACCGGTCCGGAGCGCCTCCAGCGCCAGGATCCGGGTGGGATCGATGTTCCCTAGCCCCACGTTGAGGCCGAAGCGTTCGATCAGCATCTTCTGCTGATCGGCCAGGGGCGCCTCCCACACCAGCCGGTCGACGGCATCTGCCACCCGCTCCGCAACCGTCTCCACGGCCTCCATGTCGATCCGACCGACCGCGTCGTACATCCCGACCCCGGTGCCGGACTCGCGCCCCTCGACCACCACCCACGATGCGCCCCACTCCAGGTCCTGCAGGGCCTGATCGGCCAGTTGCTCGGGAGACGGCTGGGCGCTCGGGTCCTTCTTCCCGACCTCGGTTATCACCGTAAGGTCATGGTCGAGGGCGCATTCGATGGCCCCGCGTCGCCGGTCGGGTGAGAGGTCGATCGACCCTTCCGAGATCTCGACTGCAGTGAAGCCCATCCCGAGGGCGCTCCGCATGTAGTGACGGCAGTGGCGCCGCACGATGGTGGCCTCGAACATGGTCCCGCCGGGGAAGGTGAGGATTCCGGCCGACCGGATCAGGTCCAGCTTCTTGGCGAGCACCGGTTTGGGTAGCAGCGCCGAGGTGCCGAAGCTCAGCTTCCAATGGTCGATCCAGCGGTCCGCCATCTCCAACAGGTCCCCGCACTGGGACAGGCCCAGCCCGGTGTCGATGACCATGGTCACGCCGGCGCGGCGCGGCTTGACCGACCGGTCACGCCGGACGTCGCCGGTGACTGCCAGCCGGTACCAGGCGGATCCGCCCGCACCGGTCATAGGTCTTGGAGATCCTTGGAGCCGGCCCGGAGGCGCGACAGCTGGATGAAGTGGGTGGGGTTGAGGAACAGCTCGTCCATCTCCGCGAGCTGGTCGATGGTGAGTCCGCGGCGATATAGCTGAAACAGATACTGGAAGGCGTCCCGGGCCCCGGCCCCCACGTGATGGGCGCCGACCACCTTGCGCGATGCGGAGGCGATGATCAGCTTCTGGAATCCGGACATCCGGGGCTTGGCGAACGCGTAGAGCATCATCCGGTCGGTGGCCGGCAGGGCGACCTCCCAGCCGTCCTCCGAGTCCGGGGGCATCTTGATGATGGTCACGTCCCCGTAGCGTTCCCGAGCCTCCTCCTCGCCGATCCCGAACCAGCTGACCTCGTAATGGGTGTGCATGAAGTCGGGGTACTCCTTGAACTCGTAGTGCACGTCCTCGCCCATGATGTGGCGTGATGCGTACATGCCCGACTTCCGCGCCTTGAACATCTCCATGGGCGGGCCGATCAGGTCGCCGATGGCGTACACGTTGGGCACCGAGGTCTGCATCTGCGGGTTGACGTTGATGGTCCCGTCGTCGTTCAGCTTCACACCCAGCATGTCGGCGGCCATCTTCGAGTTGGGCACCTCGCCCAGGCCGTGGAAGACGAAGTCGGTCTCGACGTACTCGATGCCGGTCGGCGTGGAGACGGTGACGCCCTTGACCCGTCCGCTCCCGTCATCGTGGACCTCGGTTACGACCGATCCCTCCCAGATCTCGGTGCCCTGCTCCTTCATCATGGTGATCACGTAGTCGCGGGTCTCGCCGTCCTCCAGCAGCTTCAGCAGCTCGGAACGCACCACGAAGATGGTGCGGCGTCCGGTTGCCTGGAAGAAGCATCCGTACTCGACCGCGGTCTTGGATCCGCCGATCACGACGACCGTGTCGCCGGGCTCGTAGTCAAGATCTTCCACCAGGGATTCGTAGGTGAAGACGCCCTTCAGGTCGTTGCCGGGGCACGGGAG
>WTGI01000061.1 GCA_011523635.1 Acidimicrobiia bacterium | reverse complement strand
GCCCGGGTGAGTCCCTCCAGGATCACCTCACGGTTAGAAGGATCCGAGAACCAGCCCACCAACTCGTCGGATATCGAGTCGACGCCCGCCAACTCGACCGGGAGGTTGAGAGACGCGGCCAGATCGGCCACCAGGTTGAAGGTGCTGTCGATCACGTCGGGGACCTGGTCGACCAGCTCGACGGTCTGGCGGCTGATGATCGGAACGATCAAGGTGCCGATCAGCACCAATATGCCGCCTAGCACCAGGTAGACGAGGCAGCCCCCACCCACCCGCGGGATCTTGTAACGCTCGAGGAAGTCGATCGGCGGTTTGACCAGGTAGACGAGGAGCACCGCGAATATCAGCGGCGCCCAGATGATCCGCACCTGGTAAACAGCCCAGGCCACGACCGCGATCACCGCGAAGATGCCCACGATGCTCCAGGCCGCAACGCCTACGCCGCGCAGCCAGTCGTGCCTGGTAAGCCTTTCCCGATCCTGCTGGTTCATAGCTCGCCCGATCCCTCGCCGGTCAGGTTACCGGCCCGTGTCCCGGGTTCGTCATACCTGGTTCACCACCACATCCGAATCCGGACCGACCTCGATCACGTAACGGCCCGCTCCGCCGCCCTGGTAACTCCTGCCATCGGCGCCGCCCTCCCACCCTGGCCCGACCGTCGCCGGTCCGGAGAGCTCGACCGACACCTCCGCGGGAATCTCGACCACCAGGTCGCCGGCCAGCAATGCCGGCACGTCGCCCCGCGCCGGTCCGAGCCGGATCGCACCCGCTGCCTCCACTCGAAGGGACCTGAGCGACAGATGCCTGAGATCCGCATCCACCTCCGCGGCCGAAACGGCCACAGCCCAGTCGCGGCCGGGATTGAGGGCCAGGTTCCATCCGGCGGATCCGAACCATCCTGCCTCCGGTCCTTCCCGCAGACGGACCTCCAGGTCATCCCCCGTCAGAAGCTCCTCACCCCTGGGAGGAGCGACGACGCCCGCGGAAGCCAGGCTGGACACCTCGTAGAGGCGCTCGGCGCCCGCCTCCACGACTACCGCACCGTCAAGCCGAACGTCGATCGCGGTCGTGGCGATCCGATCGGTGACCGCCGGACCCTCCAGCCGGTCTGCGGCCGACGGCAGCAACTCCCAGCCGGCCAGGTGGAGGACCAGCACGACAACCAGCCATCCCGTCAGCGAGTACGGCAACACAGGACCCAGGCCGTAGCCGGGAAAACGCTGCCGGATTCCCGACACGTGCCGGTGGATGAGGAACACCCCCGCCGTGACGATCCAGCCCGGCCAGAACGAGACCAGGTCCAGGATGACCGAGCGTCTCAGCAAGCCTCCCGCAGCCACCACCGCCCCAAGCAGCACGACGGCGCCCGCCAGGACGAACCATGCGACCCGTGCCCGCCGCCGCCGGGCTCGAGCGTGAGGACCCCGCATCGACGGGTGGAAGCCCGGCGCTCCCCCGCCGGCGCTCACTCTTGGTGGCCGGCGCCCAGCACTACGGTGATCGGCGCCCGGGGCGCGTCGCCCGGGAACAGCACCAGTTCGGCATCCGGTACCTGTTCGGACAGGGCGGCAGCCTCCCGGTCGTATCCCTCCACGTACCAGATCACGGAGGAGTCGAGATTCTCAGGATGGTTGTCCGGAGGAACGGTCCGGTAGCCCAAGTCGGCAAGTTCCTCGGTGAGGCGGCCTGCCAATCCGCCTACCGAGGTGGCATTGAGGACGAGCACTCCTACTTGCGAGGGTGGCCGGACGGGCGGGCGAGGAGCCTCGGTGGTCGTGGTGGCCGGAACCGCGGTGGTCGTGGTGGCAGGGACGGTGGTCGTGGGAGCGTCCGTGGCGGGAGGGGCTCCGGTTGTGGCCACGGGCTGGGTGGCCGCGGCGGAACCATCCCCCGCAGGATCGCCGTCCGGAGAGCCGCCGATCAGCGTCCGAGCCGCGAAGCCGATGCCGATCACTACGACCAGCACGCCGAGGCCGATCAGGCCCGCACGGCGCAGGTCGCGCTGGAAGCGGCGCCTATCGTCGGAAGCGTGGCGGCCTGGCATCGATTCGTCCTACCCGTCCCGGCCGAGCGGCGCGGGCACGTACCCAGGAGGCCTGACGACCGGTCACACCGTACCCACCCGGTATCCGGCTGCGTCCATGGCCCGGGCCCGGATGCGGCGGAGCCGGCGCACAGTCAACGGGTCGTACGCCAGCGCATCCGGATCGTCCATCAGGTCCCTCAGTAAGCGGTAGTAGCGGTCCGGCCCGAACCCGAAGGCAACCCGTATGTCCCGGTCCTTGGGACCGGGAAGTTGCCACCAGCAACGCTCGAAATCGAGGACGTTCATCTCGAGGGACGTGAGCATTTCGCGCCCAGCGTATCGGCCAAGCGGTACATAACGGTGGATTTGGTTCAGCCACCGCCGTGAAGCGGAGCCGGGTACCGGAATCGAACCGGTGACATCTTCTTTACAAGAGAAGTGCTCTACCGACTGAGCTAACCCGGCCGAGATATACCGGGAATCCTACCCGACTTCCCCCAGGTAGGCCTGTCGCATCTCGGGGTTGGCCAGCAGGTTGGGAGCGGTGTCGGCCAGGACGATCTTTCCCGTCTGGAGGACGTAGCCGTAGTCGGCGATCGAGAGCGCCATGTTGGCATTCTGCTCCACCACGAACACCGTCGTGCCGGCCTCGTTGATCTGGCGGATGATGTCGAAGTTCTGGGCCACGAGCACCGGAGCCAGACCCATCGACGGCTCGTCCATCAGCAGGACCCTGGGGCGAGCCATCAGCGCCCGGCCCACGGCCACCATCTGCTGCTCTCCGCCGGAAAGGGTGCCGGCTCTCTGACCCAGGCGTTCCTTCAGCCTCGGGAACATGTCGAGTATCCGCTCGTAGTCGGCCGACGTGTCGTCCTTACGGAGGTAGGCGCCGATCTCGAGGTTCTCCCTGACCGTCATACGCTTGAAGAGCCGGCGGTTCTCCGGCACCATCGACACCCCCCGCGCCACGATCTGGGCGGTGCGCCATCCGTTGACCACCTCCCCTTCGATCAGGACCTCTCCCGCCGTCGGCACCACCATGCCGAGGACGGTCTTGAGCGTTGTCGTCTTGCCGGAGGCGTTGCCTCCCAGCAGGCAGACGATCTGTCCCTCGTAAATCGACAGGCTGACGTCCTTCAGGATGTGGACCGGCCCGTAGTGGGTATGGACGTTGCGAAACTCGAGCACCGGCTGGCCGGAAGCCATCAGCCGACCTCCGCCGGGCGTCCGCTGCTGGTGCCGGAAAAGACGGGGATCGCTTGGCCCGCGATGCTTTGACCTGGGGTTTCTCGCCGTGAGTCGGGCCAACCGGACATCTTTCAGGACCCTCCGAGATAGGCCTCGATGACCGCCTCGTTGCTCGACACGTCATCGTAGGAGCCCTCGGCTATCTTCACGCCGTGGTCGAGCACGATCACCCGGTCGCTCACATCCCGCACCACTCGCATGTCGTGCTCGATCACGACCACGGTGAAGCCCCGCTCTTCGCGGAGCTTACGGATCAACCCGGTCAGCTCGGCGGTCTCGCGGGGGTTCATGCCGGCCACCGGCTCGTCGAGCAGAAGGAGCTTGGGTCGGGTCGCCATCGCGCGCGCTATCTCCAGACGCCTCCGGTTGGCGTAGGAGAGCGACAGGGCGGGCTGGTCGAAACGGTACCCCACCAACCTGGTCCCGAAGAACGAGAGGATCTCCTTGGCGCGGGCCTCGATCTCGGCCTCCTCCGTCCGCAGGAAAGGGGTACGCAACACCGCACGGAAGGCGCCCGCCCTGGTCCGGCAGTGCTGAGCCACCATGACGTTCTCCAGCACCGTCATGTTGAGGAACAGCCGGACGTTCTGGAACGTGCGTGCGATCCCCGCCTCGGTGATCTCACTCGGCTCGAGGCCGACGATGCTCCGCCCCTCGAACATGATGTCTCCCCCGTCGGGCGGGTAGAGGCCGGTTACGATGTTGAAGAACGAGGTCTTGCCGGCCCCGTTCGGACCGATCACCGACACGATCTCCCCCTCGTCGACCCGTAGGTCCACTCCGGCCAGGGCGTGCACCCCGCCGAACGACTTGTGCAAGCCTCCGATCTCGAGCATCGTGTCAGCCCTCCACCGGTCGGGCGCCGACCTCATCGCCCCCGCCCGGGCGATCCAGCCAGGCGTCCTGCGACATCTCCTCGCCGCGGAGCTCCCTGGACCGCCTGATACTGGGCAGGAGACCCTCGGGCTTGCGCAGCATCATGAAGACCAGCAGGGCCCCGTAGATGAGGAGCTTGAACTCGGCGAACTCTGCCAGCAGCCCCGGCTGGGTGGGACCTCCCAGCACGCCTATCAGCAGAATTGCTCCCACCGCCACCCCGGGAATGTTGCCCATGCCTCCGACGATCACCACCACGAGGACGATGATCGAGACCAGCAACTCGAACGAACTCGGGAAAATCGACCCCACCTTGGCGGCGAACAGCGCACCGCCCAGGCCGGCCAGGATGGCGCCGACGATGAAGGCGTTCAGCTTGGCCCGCACCACGTTGATACCCATCGCCGCGGCAACGGTCTCGTCCTCCCGTATCGCAGTCCAGGCCCGGCCGAGGCGCGACTCCTGGAGGGCCCACGAGACCCACGCCGCCACCAGCACCAACCCGAACGCGAAGTAGAGCACCCCCACCGGCTGGCTGCCCCGGATCTCCGCCACGCCCACGGGGATACCGGGCACGTTGCGGACTCCCTGGGCGCCGCCGAAGGTGGGCGCCAGCCAGTCCGAGAGGAACAGGATGCGGACGATCTCCCCGAAGCCGAGCGTGACGATGGCGAGATAGTCCCCGCGCATGCGGATGACCGGCGTTCCGACCAGGACCCCGGCCACCACCGACATGAGGATGGCCACCGGCAGGGCCGCCCACCAGGACCATTCCAGATCGAAGCGGGGCGAGATAGGCGAGGTGAGCACGCCCACCGTGTAGGCGCCCACCGCGAAGAAGGCCACGTAACCCAGGTCCAGCATCCCGGCCAGACCGACCACGATGTTCAGACCGAGGCCCATCAGCAGGAACAAGCCCACGTTGGCCAGGAGCTCCGACAGCAGACTGCCCAGCAGCTGGGGCAGGACGATGAGGAAAGCCAGGACAGCCAGAGCCGACCAGATCGAATTGCGGGTACGCCGGACTGCGTCGGCCGCGAACAGGTACCCCCGGATCCTTCCAACCCCTCCACGGGCCCGCTCGGCCAGGAGGGCGACCAGCGCCGCCACCGCCAGTGCCGCCCACCATTCGAGCGCGCGGCGGGTGAAGATGATGTCCCCCACCGCACCCAACCGGACCTGCCGGAGCACCTGAGAGAACACCTGCTCGAGCAGAGCCACCACCAACGCCCATTCGAGCGCCAGGATCAGCCGGCGCCGGGCCGACGCGGACACCAGGTGCAACATCCCCCCGGCCATCCCGAGCAGGGCGGGCACCGCGACTATCAACACCAAGCCTCCGGGAACGCCCCACCCGTGGGTGAGGAGGTCGACCAGACGGACCGAGAGGCGGACGAACACGTCGCGCACGTCGAGGGCATCGACGACAACGGTGAACACCCCCATCACGATGCCGCCCGCAAGTCCGGCGACCAGCCCGGCCATCACGTTGTGGAGGCCCTTCGACGGCGCCTCCATACCCTCGAGCACGGGCTCGTTGGTGGCCTGGTAGCCGGCCAGAGGAAGGAACCAGAGCAACAGGACGTGACCGAGGCTGAGGAACGGGTGTACGAGCAGGCGATCCTCGAATGCCTCGAACAGTCCGACTGCACAGGTGAACACCATGACGGCCCCGGCGATCGAACCCCACCGCAACGACCGGCGCCGGTCGAACCCGGTCACGCCCGATCCTCCGCCGAGAGACGCTCACCGAACAGTCCCGTCGGCTTGAAGATCAAGACCAGGACCAGGGCGGTGAAAGCCACCACGTCCTTGAGTTGTGACACCCCCGGGATGCCGAAACCGGCCAGCACCAGCTGCGGGCCCACCCCCTCGAACAGACCCAGCAAGACGCCGCCCGCCATCGCCCCCGGGAGGTTGCCGATCCCACCGAGCACCGCGGCGGTGAAGGCCTTGATACCCGGGAGGAACCCGG
>WTGI01000065.1 GCA_011523635.1 Acidimicrobiia bacterium | reverse complement strand
TGGCCACTGAGGCCACGGCCACGCCGCTGCCGCTTCCGGCGAGGGCTTCGACGGCGTGGGGGACCATGTTGGGATAGACGCAGAGGGCTGCCACCGGGGGGATGGAGGGGTCGGTGGGATCCGGGCGGACCGTCTTGGAGGCCAGCTGGATGACCTTGCCGGGGGTGTCGCGGCCCTCCAGGGTGGTCAGGTCGCACATCCGGATGGCGAGGTCGAGGGCCGCCAGCTTGGACTCCCGCTTCACCGATCGGGTGGACAGGGCGCCGGCTCGCTCCGCCACGCCCACCTCGTCCACGGAGGGGACCGCCCGCAGGAAGGAGTCGATCGTGCGCGGGGAGACGGAGGGGCCGAGGATCGGGGATGCGGGGGCGGTGGTGGCCGGAGCTGACATGGTGCCGGGAAGGGTACCCGAGTGTCGGATGGCCGGTTCGTGGGGCGTGTGGTGGGAGGTTTGGGATCCGGGAGTAGCCCACCGCCGCCCCTGGTCGGGTTACAGGCGGCCCTCTATCCCGGCCAAGCGCTCCTCGATCCTCGCCAACCGGGCATCCCGCTCCATGCTCGCCAGGCGGGCCTCTCGCTTCTCGTCGTTCCGCTTGAGTGACCACGACATCGCCGCTGCCACCCCGCCGAGTACGAGTACCTCGAGAGCCTTCAGGGTGGGGAACAACCAATCGCCCAGCTGTGCATCCATTCGCCCTCCCTTAGCTGCTCGATTCTACAGGTGTCGTGATGCCGGCGCCGTAACAGCACAACGGAGCTGGGCAGGGCACCCGAGCGTCGGCTGGCCGGTTCGTGGGGGGCGTGTGGTGGTGGCCGGGCGGTGGCGAGTACCGATCCGGGGGTTGCCTGCACCGGGTCGCTTGTCCAGGGCCACCCGGGCACGCAGGCGGTCGCTTCGTGCACATATACATAGGTGTGCTACGGGTGGCGTGGGGGGCGGAACCAACCTCAGGCAGTGCTTGCGGCCGCCCGGCAGGAACGGCCCGCACCATCCGGCTGTAGCGGCCCGCAAAATCGGAAACGGACGAGGTCAACCCGACCTTCCGCTTCGCAGGGATCCTGTAGCCATCTGGACAGCCTCGCGTGGTCGAAGCTCTCCGGGCGCGGTTCGTGTGGCTAAGACCACCTCTTGACAGACGCCAGGTCGACCGTCAGGTTCCGGAGGGCCGAACTCATCTCGGGAACCCTGTCGTCCAACCTCGCCTGGCCCCTCTCAAGTGTCGACACATCCACCCGCATGGACCGCAGCTCGGCCTGCAAGTCCCACAGCTTCTCCTCCAGACTTTCGATGCGGTTCTCCGAGGATTTCAACGTCATCCTGTCGGGCAGCACGATCACGAAGATCACCCCGATCAGGCTCAGGAGAAAAAGCCATGCCAGCGCTACATCCATCAGCTCACTCCTTACTTCGGGCGTTCAAGAAGGGTATCCAGAGAAGCGGGCGGTGTGGCCCCCATCGACCGGTCCCTGTGCCTATTGCTATGACGATAGTGTTGTTTTGTTAACGATACGTCTGAAATTGATGGAAAAAATTGCATTGTCGCATGTTCACCATTACATCTCGACCAGATAGGCGGTTGTATCCGGAACGCGACGACTCTGGTCCCAGACCGCCGTCGGCCTACCTGGAGCTAGGAGTCCTGGAGGACGCCTCCAGCTCCGGCGGATGGTCCCCGAACACATGGGAAGCTAGGGGAGGCGATCTGACTAGGGGAGGCGATCGGAGCTATGACCGGACAAGCCTGAGCGCTGGTTAACCGCTGCGAACCGGACCCTGTCCTTGGGCCCTACGAGCCGCCGGCACCGACCTTCTCCTTCGGGGAGGCACTCCCCTGCCCGCCCTCCAGCCTGCCGACGTCGCGCATGACCTGGACGATGTTCGTGTCCATCAGATCGCAGCGAGACTCGAGACGGCGGAAATCGTTCCTCAGATGACCGAGATCTTCCTTCACATGGCCGAGATCGTTCTTCACCACCGCCATGTCCGTCTTCAACACCCCCACATCCGACCTCAACTCAGCCATGTCGTTGTCCTGCTTGTCGAAGCGCCCGTCCTGCTTGTCGAAGCGCCCGTCCTGCTTGTCGAAGCGCTCGTTCAGCATCTTCATCTGCGTGGCTATCGCACGCCAGAGGAGCCCCACCGCCAGCCCCACCGCCGAGACCACGACGCTGACCAGCAGTCCCAGTAGCGCGAGGAGTGTTCCCCAATCAACGAACTGTGGGTTCACCTGTTCTCTCCTTCGCTAAGAGATTCTATAGGCTCGGGCACCGACGGACTGCGGCGTATCCTGTCCTAGACTGTGACCGTCCAACATATGTACTATATATCAATACTTCTATTCTATTGACTGCTCTATAGCAGAAAATTTTGTCATTCTTTCATTATTCTCAGAATAGACCAAGCAGCCATGACGCGTGCTCGCCGTGATCGGGTGGCCTCACGGCACGGGCGGAGCCGGTGGGGTCGCGGCGGCGATACGGCGGCAATCCCGGAATGTGTCACACCCCGCCCTTACCATGCCGGGCATGGACATCATCACCGTCATTCTCGGTCTTGCCCTGGTCGGCACGCTCGGCGCGGCGGCCGCTTTCGCCCTGGCCTGGCGGCGCGGTCGTGGCCCGGCCGCTGCGGTCGATCCCAATGCACTGGTGGAGCAGGTGGTGCGGGTGACCGGGCAGGCCTTCCAGACCCATCTCCAGACCGGCCGGGCCGAGATCCGGACCGGCCACGCCGAGATCGCCCGCGAGCGTGAGGTCTTCGACACCAAGTGGGAACCGCTGGTCGCCAGGGTCAACGAGGAGCTGTCCGGCATCCGGGGGCTGGTGGCCGAGCTCCAGAAGGACCGGGCGGCCCAGCACGAGGGCCTCACCGAGAGCCTGCGCAACGCCGCCGACCAGCAGAACCGGCTCCTCGCCTCCACCCAGCGGCTCAACGACATTCTGGGGAACCCGCAGGCCCGGGGCCAGTGGGGAGAGCGGATGGCCGACGACATCCTGCGCTCGGCCGGGCTGATCGAGGGGGTGAACTACCGCAAGCAGCTGACCACCAGCGCCGGCACCCGGCCCGACTTCAGCTTCGGCCTGCCCGACGGGCGGCTGCTCCACATGGACGTGAAGTTCCCCCTGGAGGCCTACGTCCGCTACCTGGAAGCCGGAACGCCCGACGAGGAGACGGCCGCGGTCAAGGACTTCGGGAGGGCGGTATGGCACCACATCCGGGAGACGTCCCGGCGGGACGCCTACCGGGAGTCGATCAGCACGGTGGGGTTCGTGCTGATGTTCGTTCCCAACGAGCGGGTCTACGCCTTCATCCACGAGCACCACGCCCAATTGCTGGACCAGGCCCTGTCGGTGCGGGTGGTGGTGTGTTCCCCCTTCACGCTGTTCGGGATGGTCTCGCTGGTGCGCCAGGCGATGGACACCATCGCCCTGGAACGGTCGTCCCAGGAGATACTCGAGCACCTGGCCGTGTTCACCGAGGAATGGGGCCGCTACGTGAAGCAGGCCGAGAAGGTGGAGGGGCACCTGGGCCGTCTCAACTCCGCGTTCGGGGATCTGACGACCACCCGGCAACGGAAGCTGGAGCGGACTCTGGACCGCATCGAGGATCTCAAGACCCGCACCCCCAAACCGGCCCTCGCGAGTGCCGCCGACAGCGAGGGCGACAGCCCGGCGCACCCTGCCCCCGCCCCGGCGGAGGATCTGGCCGAGTCGGGCTAGCGCCGCCGCACCCCTGAGCCTGTCGCGCCTTCATGCCGACGTGCTTTGGCAACGGTGCCAGGAAAACGGTGTCCGCCCACCGTGTCAGGCGTCCGGCGTGGCCACCTGGCTACGGGCGCACTGAGAATGCCCGGCGGCGCTGGGGTCCGTAGCGGTATACGCGGAAGTCGGTGTCCATGGCAAGTGCGTCCCCGTCGGGCGCGGCCGTGTACCGGATGCTGGTGTCCACGAACACCGGAACCACCGATCAGATACCTTCAGGCTCGAACTGTTGGTCGATTGCCACCCTGATCATCGCCTGCTTACCGTCGGCGATTCTCGATCCGCCGCTGTCGAATAGACCGAAGATGACCGACGGGTCGCTGGCGGGAGCGTCCTTGTCCGGGTCGCGAGCCACGAGACAACGGATGTACTCGGACATGGAGACTCCCTGGCGAGCCGCCTTGCGCTTCGCTTCGGCGTGGTGGTGGTCCGGAAGCACGATCGTTGTTCTCATGCCTTCCATTCAAGCGTGATCGGCATGGCATCGGTTGTGCCGTTGGCAGGTATCAGGTGTCGGCGATACCGCCACGTTTCTTCGGGGCCTCCGATGGTGGTCAAGAACTGGACCACCTCAAGGATCTGAGAACCCGGACTCCGGAGCCGGACTCCGCCGTGCCGCGCCCGGCATGAAAGGGGGGTTGAACCAGTCACATCCCCGCGATACGTTGCCGTTCGCCAAGCACCAGCACCGGCCGATGCGGCGAGAACCGATGGGGCCGGCCGGTCTTCCCCGGTCCGATGGGTCCGGCCGGTCTTCCCCGGTGGTGTATGTAGCGAGCGCCGGAGGACACGGGGATGACGACCCAGGGGGTTAGGTGACGGGGTTCAACATGGGGCGTTTGGAAAGGACCAGGGCGTGACGGCCTTGACAGCAGGTTTGGGCGCCGCCGCACTTGTGCTGGTAGCCCTCCTCCCGGGTGCCATGTTCTCATGGAGCTTCGAACGATGGGCCGGCCGGTTCGGGATCGGACTCAAGGACCGGGCACTGCGACTCATGGGCCTGTCCGCCGTGCTGCTGTCCATGGCTGCTGGTCCGCTGTATTGGGTCTACGCGAACTACTGGGATGCCTTCGCGAACCGTGAGCCCTTGCCCGGGTGGTCCTGGGGTCTCCCGATCGTCTACGTCGTCGCGCCGCTGGTCGTGGGTGGCCTGTCGGGGTACGCATGGAAGAAGAACTGGCCCGGAGCGCGGCTCATAATCGGAAGGGACCGGGCACCACGCGCCTGGGATCATCTGTTCCTGGATCGGCCCGCCGGGGGTATTCGCTGCAAGCTGAAATCTGGTACCTGGATAGCAGGCGTCTACGCGGAAACAGACGCAGGTCGACCGTTCGCCTCCCGTTATCCTGGGCCGCAAGACCTGTACCTTCCCAGAACGCTCGGCATCGACCCCGACACAGGTCAGATGCTGACCAGCGGCAGCAACGAACCGCTAGTGCTCGATCTCGGAGTCCTAGTGAGATGGGAAGAAATCGAGTTTCTAGAGTTTATAGAACATTGAAAGGATAATCATGTGGCGTAAGTGGAGGGAACGATGGGCGAGGGAAAGGAAAATGCGTGGGGCAGCAGTCTGGGGCGGGTACACCACCGATAAGAGAGTGGATGTCTCGAAGCTCAGGTTCCCCGATCCGAAGCCTGCGTCCTCCGTTGAACGTACCAGTAAGGACTCCATGTCCGACTAGCCCCAGTTGCTACGACCACAACAGTCACGGCGATCCATCCCGTTGGTGTGGATCTGGCCGCGGACGGATGCCGGGAGGAACTGGCCGGGTCCGCTGTTTCCTCCCGTCCCCCGGATGGGCAAAGTATCCCCCCAAGGAGACGGGCACGACCAGTAGGGGCGGAACAAGGGGGTTGAACCTGTCACATCTCCGCGATACGTTGCCCCATTGCCAAGCACCTGCACCGGCCGATGCGGCGAGAACCGATCGGTCCGGCCGGTCCGGAGGGAACATATAAGAGGTTTGCGGAGCGAACCGCCGGTTACGACGGCGGCAGGGCCCGGCATGGCCGGCCGCGCTCCGAACCCGACGGGTGGTGGCGGCGGGGGCCGGGCCCAGCGGGGACGCCGGCTCGCGGCGATTTTCGCGCTCTGCCGGGCATTTTTCGCGTTCTTCCGGGCGATTCTCCCGTTCTGCTGGGGTAGTTTTTCGCGTTCTTCCTGGGTTGTCTTTCGCGCTCTCGGGACCCCGGAGAGTGGGCGCCGAGAGACGGCGTGCCTTGTGGCAATTCACGCGGGGCAGGGCATCGCAGGTGGAGAGGAGAGGCCGGTGCTGCGACGGATGACCGCAGGATTGGCCGGGGTCCGCTAGCGCTACCTGTCCCCCGGAGGGGCGATCACCCCCGAGGAGGCGGGCACGACCGGCCGGGGTGGAACAAAGGGGTTGAACCTGTCACATCCCCGCGATACGTTGCCGATCTCCAATCACCGGGGCGTTCCTGCGTGGCCCGCCAGAGCCAGGCAGGAACAAGGACCATCAGCAGAAGTGCAGGTAGCCGGTTGCTGAAGCCGGATTCCTCAGGTCTCATCCATGGTGGCGGTCCCTTCCGCGGTGCGTCGTCCTGGTGCTGGGTAGCAGGGTCGAAGGAAAAAGCCGTTACAACGGTTGACATATAGGATGGAGGTCAGTCCAGCACCTCCGGGCATAACGCGAGAGTCTTCGAGGGGGTCAAGCGATGACGGTCACAGAGGGATTCGTAGAGGCTCAGGCCGAGCGCATCAAGGCCGAGGCGATGGCCGCTCTGGTCGAGGCAATGCGGGAGTCCGACCGGGCGAGGTTCCGGCAGACGATGTGGTTCGCCGGGTTGGTCTTCGCGATGGTTGCGTCGGCCACCGGACTCATCCTCGCGGTGCTGGCATGAAGGGAGAGCGCGTGTGCGTTAAGCGGGCGCGGAAGCCGAGGGGGCAGGTCCGTCCCGCCGATTAGAAGGGCCAACGCAGCCTGGACAGACCAGCCACCGGCAGCCCGCTCAGTTCCCTCCACGATCGGCAACCGGGCGGATAGCAGGAACCTCCGACAAGCGAGAGCTGGCAGGCGCGATCCGTCAAGTACGGGCGGCAGGAGCAGCGGGTTGAAGGCACGAAGCCCCTCGCTCCCGGTAGTCGTGACCCCGTAGCGACCCGTCCCCCCGTGGTCCGTCTATTCAGTTCTCCTCAACCGGCCCCGGAGCTATTAAGAGATGGCCCATAAACTATTAATAGTGGGGACAATCCGCGCGATCGCTTTCCCGGAGCGAGAGGGCCGAGACCAGACCGGGTCATTCCCGCCGGACGGGCTGTGCCCCACTCTCGGCTGTGGCGGGGCGGGCGCGGCGGGCGCCGGAGGCGATGCGGTAGCCGGCCCAGATGAAGGTGACCGACACCAGCAGCGAGGCTGCGAACCCCCAGTCCGCACCCTGGGCCAGGATGGTCCCCCCTGTGGCGGCCGCCAGCGTCCCCGCGACGATGGCCAGGTTGCCCCACACCAGCCGCGGGTTCTTGCGGAGGAAGCGAACCAGCGACACCAGGGCCAGCACGATGATGATCGTGCCGCCCAGACGCCCACCGATGACCGACCACAGGCGCGGTCCGAACACGTCCGCCCACAGGTCCCGTGCGCTCGGCACCCCGCCCGGGGGCAGCACGCCGGCGTCGAACGGCTGTGCCAGGGTGGTGGGCAGGGCGATGGCGAAGAACGGGAACATGAGCAGCAGCATCGTGTGCCCGGCCCTCCGCCCCACCACCAGGAACATCGAGCCCAGCGCCAGGACCGGGATGTTCACGATCGCCCCGAACAGGAAGAAGGTCCGGTAGCTGGCCGAGGTCCACCCGGTGGCGGTCCCCACGAACAGGGCCCAGGTGGCCAGGGCGAAGAACCCGATACCGGCCGCGTAGGCGGCGGTGTGAGGGCTCGGTGAGGCCCGGTAGCGTCGCACCAGGTCGACGCAGAACAGGGTGGCGACCACGCCGGCCGCCAGGGAGGCCACAGCACTCATGCCGTCCCAATCGTAGGCCCGGGCGGCGGCGCCGAAACTCCCGGTGCGGCGCGGCCGCGTGGCCTGGGGGAACGACTCCGGTACCCTAGGAGCATGGTTCGAAACATTCTCGTGGCCGTGGCCTGGCCCTACGCATCCGGATCCAGGCACCTGGGACACCTGGCCGGCGCCTACCTTCCCGCCGACATCTTCGCCCGCTACCACCGGCTGGTCGGCGACCGGACCCTGATGGTGTCGGGGAGCGACGTCCACGGCACCCCGATCACGGTCCGCGCCGACCAGGAAGGCGTCACCCCGCAGGAGATCGTCGACCGCTACCACGCCGAGTTCGTGGCCGGCTGGAAGGCGCTGGCCATCCAGTGGGAGCTGTACACGTCCACCGGTACGCGGAACCACCACGACGTCACCCAGGACATCTTCAGCCGGCTGCACGAGAACGGCCACATCGACCGCCGGACCTCCGAGCAGTTCTACGACCCGGACGCAGGCCGGTTCCTCCCCGACCGCTACGTCGAGGGCACCTGCCCGCACTGCGACTACGCCGAGGCCCGCGGGGACCAGTGCGACGGCTGCGGCCGCACCCTCGACCCGGTCGACCTGATCGACGCCCGTTCCAAGCTGTCCGGAGCCACTCCGGTCCGGCGGGAGACCGACCACTTCTACCTGCGCCTGCCCGACTTCTCCGACCGCCTCGAGGAGTGGTTGCGCTCCCGCAAGGGCTGGCGCCGCCACGTGCTGAACTTCTCTTTGGGCTGGATCGAGGAGGGCCTCCAGGAGCGGGCGATCACCCGTGACATCGACTGGGGGGTGGACATCCCGGTGGAGGGGCTCGGCGAGGGCAAGAAGATATACGTCTGGTTCGACGCGGTGATCGGCTACCTGTCGGCCGCCAAGGAGTGGGCGAAGATCCAGCGCACGCCCGACGCGTGGAAGGACTGGTGGGAGAACCCCGAGGCGGAGCACTACTACTTCATCGGCAAGGACAACATCCCCTTCCACACCATCATCTGGCCTGCCATGCTGATGGGATACGGCGGTCTGGAGCTACCCACCGACGTCCCCGCCAACCAGTACGTGACGTTCCGGGGCGGGAAGGCCTCGGCGAGCCGGGGCATCGGCCTGACCATCGGCGCCGCCCTCGAGATCTACGAGCCCGACGCGCTGCGCTACGCGCTGGCCGCCAACCTGCCCGAGAACAACGACACCGAGGTGTCCGAGGAGGAGCTGGACCGGCGCATCAACGACGAGCTGGTAGCAACCTGGGGCAACCTGGTCCACCGGGTGCTCTCCATGACCCGGTCGGGGTTCTCGGCCCGGGTCCCGCAACGGGGCGAGCAGACCGCCATGGGCCGGGAGGTCCTGGACTCGGCCGGGCGGACCCTCGACCAGGTGGCGGCCCATATCGAGCGGGTCGAGCTGCGGGCCGGGCTCAGGACGGCGATGGAGGGGGCGGCGAGGATCAACGCCTACCTCAACGCCACCGAACCCTGGAAGCTGGTGAAGACCGACCGGGAACAGGCCGCCACCGTCCTGAAGAACTCCATCGACGCCATCAACCACCTCAAGGTGGCGCTCTCCCCCTACCTCCCCGTGACCACCGAACGGCTCCACTCCATGCTGGGCCTTCCCGGCACCGTGGCCGAGCAGGGATGGGTCGGCGCTCCGGTTCCCGCCGGGACCGGCCTGGGTGAGGTATCCCCTCTCTACCGGAAGGTGGAGGCGGCGGGCCGCGGTTGAGCGGGCCCGGGCCGGCGTGGCAGCCACGAAGAAATGAGCGTCCAGAAGAACGTCCGGAGGGCATTGGTGGCCATCGGCGGAGCCCTCCTCATCCTGGTGGGTCTGGCCGGGCTGGCACTCCCCGTCCTGCCGGGGACCGTGCTGCTGGTGGCGGGTCTGCTGGTGTGGTCCTCCGAGTTCCGGTGGGCCAGGGAACTCCTGGCGCGGGTTCGCGCCTGGCTGGCGGACCGGTCCGCCAAGCTTGAGGGCAAGAAGTGGTACCGCCCACGGCGCCGGCGCGAAGGCCCGGATCCTACGCCGGACTGAACGGTTACGAGAAGGGTTCGCCGACGTTCGAACGCCCCGAGTCCGAGGTGGATGTGAGGCCGGTCAGGGCCGCCCGGGGGAACTCTCCTGATGTTCCCCCTAGCGATCCGGGTACTGGGAGGGTGATTCCCCATTGACGTTTTGCGCGACCCTATGAATAGTAGGGTTGTTGCCCGCACCGCCCGCCCGGCGGTCACGGGCGAGCAAGGTGAGATGCTCCCGAAAGGACTTCCGGATGAGACACGGTGCGTTCGCGTGAGAGCGAGCTCGTGACCGCACACCGGACCACCCCGGAGGCCGGCGCGCCGATCATCAAGACCGGCGGCCTCTACAAGCACTACGGGAACATCAGGGCCCTCGAGGACGTCGACCTGGACGTCCAGCCCGGCGTGACCGGCCTCATCGGGGCCAACGGCGCCGGCAAGACCACCCTCATCAGGCTCGTGCTCGGTCTCATCCGGCCGACCTACGGGCAGATCTCGGTGTTCGGAACGCCGGTGGCCGAGGATCCGGCCGGACTCCGGGAGCGGATCGGCTACATGCCCGAGAACAAGTGCCTTCCCCTGGACCAGACCGCGGCCGACTTCGTGGCGTATGCCGCGGAGCTCGGCGGGATCCCTCCGGTCGAGGCGCGGAGGAGGGCCTCGGAGACCCTGTTCCTGGTCGGGTTGCACGAGGAACGGTTCCGTTACCTGGGGGACTTCTCGACCGGCATGCAGCAGAGGGTGAAACTGGCGCAGAGCATCGTCCACGACCCCGAACTGGTGCTCCTGGACGAGCCTGCTTCGGGTCTCGACCCCGCCGGGCGCGACCAGATGCTGGAGTTGATAGCCCGCTTTCGCGAGTTCGGCATGAACGTGCTGTTCTCGTCCCACATCCTCGACGACATCGAGCGGACCTGTGACTGGGTGGTGATGCTCGACGCCGGGCGGCTGATCCACTCGGCGCCGCTCGACCCTCCGGGCGAGGGTGATCGCCTGTCCGTGGAGGTCTACGGCGACCCAGGGACCCTGGTCGACGCGCTGACCCGCCAGGGAGTGTCCGTCACCGTGGACGGGGCGGTGGTAACCGTCGTGACACGATCCGAGGACGCCTTCGCCGTGATGCGCGACGCTCTCGAGTCGTCGGGATCGTCGGTCCGCAGGCTGGGAACCAGCCTGAGCCGCCTCGAGGACGTGCTGGTGGCCGCCGCCAGGGAAGCGAATGGCTGACGCCCGCGAGACCGGCCGCGACCAGGCGACCATCGTCGACCGGGGCTACCGACACTACGACGGGGCCCGTACCGGCAGGAGGGGCGCGGTGCGGGCCATCGTACGAGAGGGGTTCCGCAGGGTGATGGGCTTTCGCCGCAAGGCGAAGCGGAAGCTGTTGCCCTGGACGCTCATCGTGGTGGCGCTGGCCTCGGTGGTGATACTGGTCGCCATCACCTGGGCCACCTCCCAGACCCCGGTCGAGGAGCTGACCGAGCTGGTCCCCCGTTACCGGGGGTACTTCGACTTCATCTCGGTGGTGGCTCTGCTGTTCGCCGCGTACGCCGGCGCCCAGCTCCTGATCCCCGACCGGACTGACGGGGTCCTCAACGTTTACTTCTCGCGTCCGCTGGCCCTCCGTCACTACCTCATCGGCAAGGTCCTGGCATACGCCACCGTGATCCTCAGCTTCTGGCTGATGCCCCAACTGCTGCTCCATCTGGGGCTGGCCGCGCTCTCCCGGGAAGGTTTCCTCTCCTACCTGGGCCGGACCACCGACATCCTCTGGCAGGTCCCGCTGGCAGCCCTCGCCTACTTCGTCCTTCACGCGTCGCTCAGCTTCCTCACCGCATCCTTCATCAACCGGGTCGGCGCCGCCGCGGCCGCCTTCCTGATCGGCTCGCTGGGCCTCAACCTGGTGGCGCTCTTCGCCCAGGAGGCCGCGGACGACACGCCCGGCTCCCGGTGGGCGGCCCTGCTCGCCACGGAGCAGCATCCCCGGTACGTCCGCGACTGGATCTTCGGGGTCCACGAATCGGTGGAGTGGATACCGGCACAGGCCGGATTCGGGCCCGGCGTCTCGCTGGCCGTCATAGTCGGGCTGGCCGTCGTGAGCGCGGCGCTGGTCGGATGGCGCTACCGGAGGTTGACGTGACGGCGCCGGACCGCTCCACCGACGCTCTTCATGTCGACGAGCCAACGGTGGTGGCCAACCGGCTGTCGAAGTGGTTCGGGCCGAAGGTGGCGGTCTCCGAGGTGGACTGCTCGTTCGGACCGGGGGTGACCGGTCTGCTCGGCCCGAACGGGGCCGGCAAGACCACCCTGCTCCGGGTCCTGGCCGGCTTGTTGACGCCGTCGGCGGGTGGCGCAACCATCCTCGGTCGGGATCCGGGTCGCAAACCCGGCGCCTACCGGCATCTCGGGTTCGTCCCGGAGGATGAAGCCGTCTACGAGCACATGACGGCCCGGCGCTTCATACAGTGGAGCGCGGCCATGTCGAAGGTGGAGGACACCGGAGCGGCCGCCCGCCGGGCCCTCGAGACCGTCCACCTCACCAAGGACGCCGACCGAGCCCTGTCGACCTTCTCCAAGGGCATGCGCCAGAGGGCGAAGGTGGCTGCGGCGCTGGTCCACGATCCCGAGGTGCTGCTCCTCGACGAACCGCTCAACGGGACCGACCCGCTGCAGCGCGCCCGCCTGATCGAGCTGTTCCTGGATCTCGGGCAGCAAGGGCGGACGATCATCGTCTCATCGCACGTCCTCGCGGAGGTGGAACGCATGGCCGGAAGGGTGGTGGCCATGGTCGATGGACGGGTGGCGGCGGCGGGAACCCTGGCTGCGCTACGCGATGCCATGTCCGACAAGCCTCGCCTCATCCGGATCGACACCGACCGGCCGCGCCCGCTGGCGCGCAGGCTGCTGGGAGGAGAGTGGGTGGAGTCGGTACGGGTCGGCGAGGACGGGATCGAGATCAGGACCAGCGACGCCCGGGCCCTCGGCCTCGACATCGCAGCCGGCGCCCGGGAGGCCGGAGCCCGGATCACGGCGGTCTCCCCGGAGGACGAGTCCCTGGACAGCGTCTTCCGCTACCTGGTGAACCCCCGATGAAGGCCCTGTTCCTGGTCGTCGGTTCGATAACCGGCCGCTTGATGAGGCGCCGCCGGTCGATCGCGATGTTCTTCCTGACCGCGTCGCTGGCACCGCTGCTGTTCTTCCTGGCCTTGGGGCGCACCGGGTCGTTCGCAGCCGAGATGTACAACAACCTCACGTTCGGCCTGGGGATGGCCACGGTCTACCCCGTCGCGGCCCTCGTCGTGTCGACCGCCGCCCTCGGCGAGGAGCGCAAGGCGCACACCCTCCCCTTCCTCCTCCTCAAGCCGGTGCCTCGGGTGGTCATCGCCCTGGGCGCCCTGATAGCCGCGGCCGTCTCCGCCTTCGTGATCGTGGAGGCCGGGGTCCTGGTCACATGGGTGGTGGCCGCGGTGATGAGCGGCGACTGGTCCCTGGGGATAGCCACCACGGTTGGCGTGGCCGTCCAGTGCGTGGCCTCGGCCGCCCTGTTCGTGCCCCTGGGGCTGGTGCTCAACCGGGCCACCCTGCTCGGTCTCGGCTACCTGTTCCTGTGGGAGGGGATCCTCTCCAGCTTCATCGCGGGAATACAGGCATCCTCGATCTACCGCATCGTCGTCTCGGCGTGGGCGGACTTCGCCTCGATGACCGTCGACACGTACGACGCCGTAGACGTGATACTCGGCCGCGTCACGATCGGAGCGGGAGGCGCCGCCGCCAAGGTCGCGGTGATGGCGCTGGTCTCGGTGATGCTCACAGGGTCGATACTGAAACGGCGGGACCTGGTCGGCGAGTGACCGCCGCCCCGAGCAGGTAGCTTTCGAGTCCGATGCGTGGGTCTCGCGAGTGCGCGTCCGGGCCGCAGAGCCCGTACCTGCTACCCGACCTTCTCCAACCAACCGATGGCGACCGTTTTTTCGCAGTCTGTCCAGCAAGGTCGAATCTGTCACACCCCCGATATACGTTGCCTATCGCCAAGCACCTACACCGGCCGATGAGGTGAGACCGATCGGAACGGCCGGATCGAGGGAACACAAGGCTTCATGGAGCGAACCGCCGATTCCCGGCAGCCAGCCGGGCATGGCCGACCACGCTCCAAGCCAGGACAGGTGGTGGTGGGGGAGGGCCCGATGCGGAACACCGGATTTTCGCGAGTTTTCCAGGTTTTCGCGAGTTTTCCCCGGAATCTCGGTTCTTAATACACAGGGCACCACCTATGACGCCCTAAACTCAGGAACAGCGCGGGCCCCGAACCTGAGGAACACCGCACCACCCATGACGCCCTAAACCTCAGGAACACGACACCAAATGTGATGCTCCCTCCCCATCAACCTTGTATTTCTGGAGCTCTGTGCCGCAATTACAAGGATGATTCCGCGCCGTCTGTATTCACGGCTGTCACGGTCTCCTCTCGGAGCATCCCGCCGTTGCTTTGATCGGACCCCGGCAGGTGGGGAACCACGCTGGCCGGGGAGATCGCCGACGCGCTGGACTCCGTCTATCTCGACCTGGAATCGCCATCTGACCTGAGCGACCGTGGGGTTGAGCGCCGGGGCCCGGTCGGAGAGCCGGATTTTCGCGAGTTCGGTCTGCTTGTTCGCGAGTTCGTGGACTTCAGAGCATTCTTGAGGCAGACGGCGCCATATATGACGTCCTGTGCATCGAGAATGGTGCGGCCGACGAACTTGAGGCACACAACACCACCGATGACGCCCTGAACCTGAGGAACAGGACACCACGGATGACGCCCTGTGCATCGAGAATGGTGCGGCCGACGAACTTGAGGCACACAGCACCACGGATGACGCCCTGAACCTGAGGAACAGGGCACCACGGATGACGTTCTGAGCCTTAGGTTCGTGGCGCGGTGTGCTGCGCCCTGAGCCTTAGGTTCGTGGGAGAGGTGGGCGCTGAGGCGGGTCAGGAGGGTGGGTACAGTCCCACGTTGGCGGACTCTGCGGTCTGCCAGAAGACCTCGGCGATGCCCTCGATCTGGGCCACCAGGTCCTCGGCCACGGCCGTATCGGTCGACTTCTTGGCGTCGCCGGCCGCCTTGATGGCGTTCCAGAACAGATTGTGCAGCTCCGGGAACTGCTCCAGATGGTGCGGCTTGAAGAAGTCGGTCCACAGCACCGACAGGTGGTGCTTCACCAGCTCGGCCTGCGCCTCCTTGACCGCGATACAACGGCTGCGGAACACCTCGTCATCGCTCCCGTGGTACTTGTTGGCGGCCTGGAGAACCGACTCGGCCTCGATCCTGGCCTGGGCCGGGTCGTAGACGCCGCAGAACAGGTCGCAGTGGGCGTGGGCCTGCCTGGATGGTGCGAGAATCCCCATGAACATCTCCTCGGGTCTGGTGGTTTACCGGATGAGGGAGACAATACACTCAACGATGTCCCGTGCAGCCTCTACCCGCCCTCGCGCCTTGAGTCCCTGGAGGCGGCATGCCCGCCGGAGCGCCGTCGCCCTGGTCGGACTGGCCGGGACCGTGCTCGCGTCCCGCTACCGCCGCTTCCGGGTAGTGGACCATTCCATGCTGCCCGCCATCGAGCCGGGTGACCACCTGATGACGGATCGGGCTTGGGAACGGCGGGGGATCGCCCGGGGCGACATCATGATCTTCCGGGCTGACGGACGCTACATGATCAAGCGGGTGGTAGGCCTGCCAGGCGAGACGGTCGGCATCGAGGGTGGGGTGCTGATGATCGGGGGCCGGCCGGCCGTTGATCCGTGGTGGCATGCCGCCACCCGTCCCGAAGGCGAGTGGATCGTGCCATCCGACTCCTGGTTCGTCCTCGGCGACAACCGGGCCGACTCGTCCGCCGACAGCCGGACGCTCGGGCCGATCCGGCGCCCGAGCGTCCACTCGAGAGTGGTGGGCCGGTACTGGCCCTGGCGCCGAGCCGGACGCATCTAGTGGTCCAAGTGGTCTGTACGCGCCGTCCCCACGCCAGGTCGATCCTTGGAATAGGCCCCCGAGTCTGAGAGACTGAGACGACCTATGCCCCGAAAGAACCTCTTGCTCGTGGCTGTCTGGCTGGTGCTCTCCGTCGCCTGCGGCAGTGCGGACGACGCCGTTCCCTCGACCACCCCCTCCGATACGTCCACCCAGGTCAGCGAGGACACCGTCGCCCCCACATCCGACCCGGGATCCGGTAGCGAGCCGGCCGGGGAGGCGGGGACGGAGGCGGGGACGGAGGCGGGGACCGCCGCCACCACGACCGGGGAGGTTGGCCAGGACGCCGGCACCACCAGCGGCGCCACCACGGGCACCACCGCGGGAGCCGCCACCGATGGGGGTACCGAGCCGGACGGAACGGGCGCCACGACCACCGCGGGGACCTCGGAGCCCACCGATACCCCGGAGCCCGACGACACCTCCCCCTCGACCACCGTCTACTCCGGCCCGGTGTCGCCGGTCAGCGGTCTGCCCGTCGCGTCCTCCTCCCTGGTGGATCGCAAGCTGATCGCGGTCAAGGTCGACAACCACTGGAACTCCCGGCCCCAGTCGGGACTCGAGCATGCCGACGCGGTGTTCGAGCTGGTGGTGGAGGCGGGGATCACCAGGTTCATCGCCCTCTTCCATCACAGCGACTCCCCGTGGGTGGGACCGGTGCGGTCGCTCCGTCCCACCGACTCGACCCTGATCAAGCCGCTCAACGGGGCGCTGACCATCAGTGGAGGCCAGTCGTGGATAGTCGGCAAGTCACTCGTACCGTTGATCGGAGACATGGGACCGCCCCTGACCGACCGCTGGAATGAGCGCAAGGCGCCGCACAATCTCTATGCCAACACCGCCGAGGCCCGCCGGATCGCGGAGGACCGGGGCCTCGACCAGAACCCTCCCCCCACCCTGTTCAACCGGGGTCCATCCACCGCCTCGCCGATGGACGTCGCCACCTACATCTTCCTCGACTGGACGGACACCACCGATGTGGTGTGGCACTGGGACGGCAGCCAGTACCTGCGTTCGGTGGAGGGGGTGTCCCATCAATTGATCGCCCAGGACGGCACCACCACCCAGATCGCGGCCGACGTGCTGGTGGTGCTGATGGCCGAGCGTTACACGGCCTGCCCTTCGGGTGACGGTTCGTGCGTCCCGGCCTGGCACACCACAGGGGAGAACCGCGCCGTTGTGTTCGCCGAGGGCCTGGCGCAGGAAGGGCGGTGGAGCCGCCCCGATGTCGGCGACTGGTTCACCCTAACCGGGCCCCGGGGCGAGGCGATGACCATGCCGGCCGGCCGGACGTGGATCATGATCTACCCGGAGACCGCCGGGCTGGTCTGGTAACGGTGATGCCCGGGACCGCCGCCAGCATCGCCGAGGCCGTCCGGAGCGGCATCCGGACCGCCCGCCAGGTGGTGGAGCAGTACCTGGAGGTGGCGGAGCGGCTCAACTCGGAACTCAACGCCTTCGTGGAGATCGACCGGGCGGGGGCCTTGGAGCGGGCGGACTCGGTCGATGCCGGGCTCCGGGAGGGATCGCCCGCCGGGACGCTGTGCGGCGTACCCATCGCTCTCAAGGATCTGATCGACCACGCCGGGCGCGTGAGCACGGCCGGATCGGCCTTCTACCGGCATAGGGCAACGGCATCCGCCACGGTGGTGCGCCGTCTGGAGGCGGCCGGCGCCATCATCATCGGCAGGACCGGACTGCACGAGTTCGCGTTCGGGTTCTCGTCGGAGAACCCCTGGTTCGGGCCGGTTCGCAACCCGTGGGATCGCGACCTGTCGCCGGGAGGGTCCTCGGGCGGGTCGGCGGCGGCCATGGCGGCCGGCATGTCTGCGGGAGCGATCGGCACCGATACGGGAGGCTCGGTGCGGGTGCCCGCCGCCCTCTGCGGTGTGGTCGGCCTGAAGGTCACCCACGGCGCCGTCCCCTTGACCGGCGTGTTCCCCGTGGCGGGTTCCCTCGACACGGTGGGACCCATAACCGGCACCGTGGGCGACGCCCGCCTGCTGTATGACGCGATGAAAGGGTTCGACCCGGCGGATCCCCGGTCGGCCCGGGCGCCCGATTCCCCGGATCGGGCTCCTCGGCTCGAGAACCTGCGTGTCGGAGTGCCGGCCGGCTGGCTGTCCGCGGCGCCCACCTCCGCCGCCATGCACCGCTCGTTCGATCGCTTCTGCGACCGGCTCCGCAACGTGGGCGCCCATGTCGAGCGGGTGGAGGCTCCCGGCCTGGTGCCCGATCCGACATACATGGCGGTGGTGGCCGGAGAGGTGGCGGCTGTGCATCGGGAGTGGCTCAACGACCCTGACAAGCCGTACGGTCCCGACCTCGAGGTGCGCCTGGGGGCGGCGATGGAGGTGACGATAGACCAGTACACCGAGGCCATGGGCCGGAGAGCGGCCCTCCAGCAGGCCGCCCGCGAAGCCTTCCGCCACCACGACCTGCTGCTCACCCCTGCGGTCGGCCACTCCCGCAAGACCATCGGCAACGACATCATGCCGATCGACGGTGAGGCCCACTTCTACCGGGACGTACTGAACGGCTACAGCTCGCTCGTGAACCTGACCGGATGCCCGGCCATCGCCCTGCCGACAACCGATCCCGGCGCCCCTCCCCCCTCTGTCCAGTTCCTGGCGCCGTGGTGGGGAGAGAACGTGCTGCTGGGTATCGGGGAGGCGCTGGAACGGGCCGGGCTGATCCGGACCGGGCTCGCCGACCCGTCATCCGGGTGAGGACGTCCCCGGTGCGGAGCTACTCGCCGGAGCCGGCCTTCGCCTTCGCGACGGGGTAGATCCCCATCGCACCCTTCATCAGGCTGACATCGGCCACGAGACCGAGCATTATCGCCTCTTGCCGATCGAAGCGCTTGTCCTGCCGGTCGAAGTAGCTCTTTACCACCCACCAGTTGATGCTCACGGCAACACCGAAAAGAGTGACGATTCCGATCCAATCGAGAGGGGGCATGTTGGGCGTCCTTTCTGCCGCCAGTGTAACGCCGGACTGGAGACGATGCCCCGACAGCACCACACTGTTCCAATAGGTAGCCATATATCGCGAATATCAGATCGCCGTAACAGTATGTACAATCCGGTGTAATGACAATACCCTTGTTAGGTGATGCCGGGATTGACTACTCCGCGGAGCTGGCCTTCGCCCTGGCGGTGGGGTAGATCCCCATCGCACCCTTCATCAGGCTGACATCGGCCACGAGACCCAGCATGATCGCCTCCAGCCTTTCGAAGCGCTTGTCCTGCCCATCGAAGCGCTTTTCCATCCGGTCGAAGTAGCTCTTCACCAACCACCAGTTGATGCTCACGGCGACTCCGAAGAGGCTGACTATTCCGATCCAGTCGAGAGCGGGCATGCTGCGCATCCTTTCTGCCACCAGTGTAACGCCGATCAGGGAGCGATGTCCCGACAGCGCCATGCTGTTTGAATATGTGGCCATATATCGTGAATATCAGATCTAGGTAACGTTATGTATAGTCGGGTGTGATGACAATACCCTTGTCGAGTGATGCCGGCACCGGCACACCACGGCCGATCCGCCTCACATGCCCGTACGGAGGGGGTAGACTCCAGAGCATCCGCACCCGGATTGACCGTCCGGTTCTTGCGGAGTGTGCGCGTGCTGAAAAAGCCAGGCGCGCGCCCGGATTCGCGCCTCAGGATCGGCTGGAAAGAGAAAGACGGTGGACAGCGACCACAACCCGGTCAACCCCTTGCCCGAGGCGCCCGGCGTCACGGGCACCAACGGTGGGGTGAGCGTCGACCGGACGGACCGGATGGTCATCCGCTTCGCGGGCGACTCGGGTGACGGCATGCAGCTGGCCGGCAACCGGTTCACCGACGCCGCGGCCATTTTCGGGAACGACCTGGCCACCCTGCCCACCTTCCCGGCCGAGATCCGTGCCCCCGCCGGCACCCTCCCCGGCGTCTCGTCCTTCCAACTCCAGATAGCCGACTGGGACATCCTGACCCCCGGCGACCGGCCGGGAGTGCTAGTGGCCATGAACCCGGCCGCCCTCAAGGTCCACCTCCAGGACCTGCGCGAGGACGGGATCCTGCTCATCAACGAGGAGGCCTTCGACGAGCGCAACCTCCACAAGGCCGGCTTCGAGACCAACCCCCTGGACGACGGCACGCTCGACGGTTTCGACGTCCACCGGGTGCCGATGGAGACCCTCACCAAGGAAGCCGTCAAGGGCTCGGGGGTGAGCGGCCGGGCGGTGCTCCGCTCGAAGAACTTCCTCGCCCTGGGGCTGCTCCTGTGGATGTTCGGACGCGAGACCGACGTGACCGCCGAGTGGGTGAAGAAGAAGTTCGGCCGCATCGAGCCGGTGATGAACGCCAACCTGGCGGCTCTCAAGGCGGGGTACAACTACGGGATAACCACCGAGAGCTTCGCCCGCCAGATCGAGGTGCGGCCGGCGGCGCTCCCGCCCGGCACCTACACCAACGTGAACGGCAACGCCGCCCTGTCGTGGGGCCTGGTGGCCGCCTCGGTGCTGTCGGGCCTGCCGCTGTTCTACGCCTCCTACCCGATCACCCCGGCCTCGGAGATCCTCCACGAGCTGGTCCGCCACCGGAACTTCGGGGTGAAGACCTTCCAGGCCGAGGACGAGATCGCCGCGGCGGGCGCCGCCCTCGGCGCGGCCTTCGCCGGGTCGCTGGCCGTCACCGGCACGAGCGGGCCCGGTCTGTCCCTCAAGGGCGAGACGATCAGCCTGGCGATGATCACCGAGATGCCGATGATCATCGTGGACGTGCAGCGCGGAGGCCCGTCGACCGGCCTCCCGACCAAGCCCGAGCAGTCCGACCTGTTCCTGGCGGTGTGGGGCCGCCACGGCGAGTCCCCCCTGCCCGTGGTGGCGGCGTCCTCCCCGTCGGACGCCTTCGAGGTGGCGATCGAGGCCGCCCGGATCGCCGTGAAGTACATGACCCCGGTCATCCTCCTCTCGGACGGCTACATCGCCACCGGTTCCGAGCCGTGGCGGCTGCCCGACGTCGCATCCCTGCCGAGCCTCGAGGTTCCGTTCGCGACCGGGCCGAACGCCGGCGACAAGTTCCTGCCCTACCTGCGCGACCTCCAGACCATGGCCCGCCGGTGGGCGATCCCGGGGATGCCCGGCCTCGAGCACCGCATCGGCGGCCTGGAGAAGGAGGAGGTGACGGGGAACGTCTCCTACGACCCCGCCAACCACCAGCTCATGACCGACATCAGGGCCTGGAAGGTGGCGAACATCGCCAACGACATCCCGGAGGTGGAGGTCGACGACCCGGACGGGGCGGACCTGCTGGTGCTGAGCTGGGGATCGACGTACTCGGCGGTCAAGGCCGGGGTGGGCAACGCCCGGCGGAAGGGCGTCAAGGTCGCCTACGCCCGGATCCGGTACCTGAGCCCCTTACCGCCCAACATGACCACCGTGCTGAGCAGCTACGACCAGGTGCTGATCCCCGAGATGAACAACGGCCAGCTGTCGCGGATGGTGAAGGCCGAGTTCGCCCGGCCGGTCATCTCCTACAGCAAGGTGGAGGGGGTGCCGTTCCAGTTCGGCGAGATAAGCGCCAAGATCATGGAGATAGCAGGCCGATGAGCTACACAAGGGTCGACTTCCAGACCGACCAGGAGGTCCGCTGGTGCCCGGGCTGCGGCGACTACACGATCCTCGCCGCGGTCCAGAACTTCTTCGCCGGGCTCGACATCAAGCGCGAGAACGTGGTGTTCGTGTCCGGCATCGGCTGCGCGGCCCGCTTCCCCTACTACATGAACACCTACGGCATGCACGCCATCCACGGCCGGGCCCCCGCCATCGCCTCCGGCGTGGCCGTGGCCAACCCGGAGCTGTCGGTGTGGGTGGTCGGTGGGGACGGGGATTTCCTGTCGATCGGCGGCAACCACCTGATCCACGCCCTGCGCCGCAACATCGACATGACCCTCCTGCTGTTCAACAACCAGATCTACGGGCTGACGAAGGGTCAGTACTCCCCCACCTCCGAGCCCGGCAAGACCACCAAGTCCTCGCCGGCCGGGTCGATCGACTACCCGTTCAACCCGGTCAGCCTGGCGCTGGGCGCCGAAGCCACCTTCGTGGCCCGGACCCTGGACATGGACAGGAACCACACCACCGCCATGCTGAAGGCCGCCCACGCCCACCGCGGCTCGGCCCTCATCGAGATCTACCAGAACTGCAACGTCTTCAACGACAAGGCGTTCATCCAGCTGACCGGCAAGAAGGAGCGCTACGCCAACCGGATCGACCTGGTCCACGGCCAGCCGATCGTGTTCGGCGCCGACAAGGAGAAGGCCGTGATCTGGGACGGCGGCCGGGCGGCGATCGCCGACCGGGCCTCGGTCCACCCGTCGCAGATAATCGTCCACGACGCTCATGCCGAGGACGCATCCGCTGCGTTCGCCCTCTCCCGCCTGGCCCACGGACCCTACGGCCCGACCCCCCTGGGCATCTTCCGCGACGTCTACCGCCCGGTCTACGACGACGCGCTCCAGGAGGCCGTCACGCGCTCCACGGCGGCCCGCGGCAGCGGTGACCTGGGCAAGCTGGTCACCAGCCTCGGCACCTGGACGGTCGAGTAACGATCCTCACGCTTGCGGGCATTCCCCCCGGAAGATGCCCACAAGCCTTACCTATAGACGGACTGCTGACAGAATGTCTATACGGGATGACGCTAGAGGCGTCGGCTAGCTCCCGGACGAGGCGAACCTGCCTGCACCCGACCCGGCTATCCGGCCGAAGACCGCGCCGATCGTGAGGCCGAAGCCCGCCAGGTAGCCGGCGGTCAGCACGTTTCCCGACATGATCTCGCCGGCGGCGAAGAGGTTGTCGACCCGGCCCTCGTCGGTCTGCAGGTGGGCATCGGCGTCAACCTTGACCCCGAGGTAGGTGAAGGTGATGCCGCACCGCAGGGGGTAGGCGTAGAAGGGCGGGGTGTCGATCCGCAGCGCCCAGTTCGACTTCGGTATGTCGAGGCCGGTGGTGCTCCGCCCGTCGAGGCCGCCGTGGTCGAAGGGAGGATCGTCCGGGACCGACGCGTTGTACTGCCGGATCGTCCGCTCGAGGGCATCCGGCGGGAGCCCGGCCAGCTCCGCCAGACCGTCGAGCGTCTCCGCCTTGTACGGCGGGTACAGGCCCGGTATGAAGAGGTCGTTGACCTGCGAATCGAAGATCGAGTAGGCGATCTGGTCGGGTTGGGCCGCGATCAGGTGACCCCAGCTGGCGTATCTCCTGGGCCAGAGATCCTCGCCCTCGTCCGAGAAGCGCAGGCCTGCCTTGTTCACCATGATCGACAGCGGCACCGAGTCGATCCGGGTGACGATCCCCCCGTCGAAGTCCGGGGCGCGGGCATCCACGCTGATCGCGTGCGCCCCCTTCGGATTACCGACCGACCGCGCGCCCCGGTCGAGCAGGGCCCTGAGGGGGCCTCCCATGTTGAAGGGCGAGCCGCGGATCACGAACCGATCCGCCGGTTCGCCCCATAGGTCGCGAAGCCAGGCCTTGTTGGCTTCGAAGCCGCCCGACGCGACCACAACGGAGCGTGCCGCCAGCTCGGTGGGCTCGCCGTCGATGAGGGCGACCACGCCGGAGGCGCGGCGGCCCTCGATCAGGATGTCCGTCACCGGCGTCTCGTAGCGGACATCGATGTCCTGCCTCCCGGCGGATGCGTACAGGGCGTTGAGCATCGCCTTGCCGCCCCCCAGGAAGAACCGGTTGGTGCGTGACAGGTGAAGGGTGCCCTTCAGGGACGCCTGCCAGTAGACGCCGTGCTGTTCCATGAAGCCGGGGACCGACTCGGACTCCCTGATCACCATCCGGGCGATGTGCTCGTCGATGTCCTCGTCGCTCACCTTGACGAGGTCCTCCCAGAGCTCGTCCTCTGTGTAGGCGCCGGTCAGGACCTTGTCGCCGCCGGCGTGGATGTGGCGGATGTTGCGGGTGTGGCGCGTGTTCCCACCCCGCATGTCGATGGGCGCCGACTCGAGGACGAGGACCCGGTCGGCGAACCGGCGGGCGGTCAGGGCGGCGCAGAGCCCGGCGTTGCCACCGCCCACCACGATCACATCGGCGGCTGCATTCATGGCTAAGCCTCACCTGCCGTTATAGCGCCTCCACGCTTCGCCGGATCCGGCTGCGCGGGTTCCATACGCCGGGCGACGGAGTGACTGGACATGGCTGTATTGTACGTTTCGTGAACCAACCGGGCACGAGCATGCGCGCTCCGACCGCGAGCGTCGCCATCGAGACCGACCCGCCGCGAATCCTCAAGCGCGGCCTTCTCGCCGAGGCCCAGCGGCAATTCGACATCTGCAACGCCTGCCGGTACTGCGAGGGCCTGTGCGCGGTCTTTCCGGCCCTCGAGCGACGCTCGGTGTTCGGCGAGGGCGACGTCCTCTTCCTGGCCAACCTGTGCCACGACTGCCGCAGCTGCTACGACGTGTGCCCTTACGCCACGCCACACGAGTTCGCGGTGGACATCCCCCCGTTGATGAGCGCCATCCGGGAGGAGACCTACAAGAGTTACGCCCGTCCCAGGGCCCTCGGGGACATCCTTCTGGGACCGACCCGGGGACGGGCCTGGCTGGCGCTCTTCGTGGTAGCGGTCACCTGCGCGATCGGATTCCTCATCCTGGGATGGGACCGGCTGGTGGCCCCGCCCGCCGATGAAGAGGCGTTCTACGAGGTGATCCCGTTCCTGGTGATGACGATCCCGGCCTCGGTGATCGCGGGCCTCGCCCTGCTCTTCCTCGGCGCCGGTATGGTGGCCTTCTGGCGGGACACCACCAGCGGCAGACCGGATCTGGGTTCGATGCGGGAAGCGGTCTACGCCGCGTTCACCCTCAGGAACATGCACGGCGGAGGACCGGGGTGCACCTATCCGGAGGAGACACCCGAGAAGAGCCGGCTGGTCATGCATTCCCTGGTGTTCAACGGGTTCCTCGCCACGTTCATAGCCACCGTCATCGCCGCCATCTGGCAGGAACTGCTCGGTCGGATGCCGCCCTATCCGCTGCTGAGCGCACCGGTGATCTTCGGGACCGTGGGAGGGATCGCGACCATCGCCGGGTGCGTCGGCCTGGTGGTGTTGAGGGCCCGGAGCCGGGAGGAACTCGGAACGGCGGGGGCGCGGCGGCTCGACATGGACTTCATCGTCCTTCTCGTCCTCGTGAACCTGTCGGGGTTGGCGCTGCTGGCGTTGCGGTCGACAACAGCCATGGGGTTGCTCCTGCTATTACACCTGGCCCTGGTGGCGGCCTTCTTCGTGAGCCTGCCGTACGGCAAGTTCGTCCACGCCACCTACCGGACGAGCGCGCTGGTCCAGGAATCGCTGGAGGACCGGGCGGAGCGGGCCTCCTAGTCCACGCCGCGTAGCGCGTCACCGATCGTCCCGGAGCCGCGTCATCCGGGATTGACCACTAGGCGATCAGGTCGTTGCCTCCTCCACGAATTCCCTTGTTCGTGGCAGCTGCGCGATCCGGCTCGTCGCGGGGGGCATGGCCTGTCGTGACCCTGGTGCGGAGAATATTTTCGCGTTCTTGTAACAAGGGGTTGAAACCGTCACATCCCCACCATATGTTGCCTATCGCCAAGCACCAACACCGGCCGATGAGGTGAGACCGATCGGACGGCCGGTCCGAGGGAACACAAGGCTTCATGGAGCGAACAGCCGAGGCCCGGCATCCAGCCGGGCATGGCCGACCACGCTCCAACAGGATGGGTGGTGGCGGGGGCGGGGCCCGGTGCGATGCACCGGATTTTCGCGACTTTGGCGCCTGGCTGTTCTTGAGGCAGAGGACGTCATAGATGGTGCCCTGATCCTCAGGTTGTGTACGTTTCGGGTTCTTGAGGCAGAGGACGTCATGTATGACGCCCTGATCCTCAGGTTTAGGGCACTATGAGTGACGCCCTGAGCCTGAGGAACAAGACACCATGGGTGACGCCCTGTGCATCGAGAAGACCTCGAGCCGGGAACTTGAGGCACAGGGCACCATAAGTGACGCCCTGAGCCTGAGGAACAAGACACCATGGGTGACGCCCTGTGCATCGAGAAGACCTCGAGCCGGGAACTTGAGGCACAGGGCACCATGAGTGACGCCCTGAGCCTGAGGAACAGGACACCGGTTGCCGCGGCCGGTCTCTCGGGTTCTTGAGGCTCGGGAACCCATCGATGGCGCCGATGGGAACCGGGCTTCTCCGTGGGCAATCCCCGGACGTGCCTCAGCCCGGACTCAGCACCACCTTGCCGGTTGCCTGCCGGTTGGCGATGGTGTCCAGGGCATCCACGGCCGACTCCAGCGGGAAACGGGCACTGATCCGGGGGCCGATGATCCCCTCGGCGGTCCAGTCGAGGAGGCGGGCGAAGTTGGCCCGGTTGGCCTGCGGATCCCGCTCGGAGAAGGCCCCCCAGAACACTCCTACGATCGAGCATCCCTTGAGCAGGGGCAGGTTCATCGGGGCCTTGGGGATCCGGCCGGACGTGAAGCCCGCCACCAGGATCCGGCCCTCCCAGCTGATGCAGCGCAGGCACTCCAGGAAGGTGTCTCCGCCCACCGGGTCGTAGATGACGTCGGCGCCCCGGCCTCCGGTCAGTTCCCTGGTGCGGTCCTTGAGGGACTCGGTCGTGTAGATGATCACCTCATCGGCGCCCAACGACCGGGCCGTCTCCGCCTTGGCGTCCGTACCGACCGCCGCGATGACCCGGGCGCCCAGCGCCTTGGCGATCTGGATGCCCGCCGAGCCCACCCCGCCGGTGGCGCCGGTGATCAGCACCGTCTCGCCGGGCTCGAGCCGGGCTCGATCCACCAGGGCGTGGTAGCCGGTGCCGTAGGTGACCGACAGGCAGGCGCCCTGCTCCACCGTCACCCCCTCCGGCAGGCGGAACACCTGGTCGGCAGGCGCCACGAACCGCCCCGCCATGGCCCCGACCAGGAGTTTGTAGCCCATGGCTCGATCCCCTACCGACACCTGGGTGACGCCGTCACCGACGGCCAGCACCCGCCCGGCCGCCTCCGCCCCGGCCACGAACGGCAACTCGGGCCGGTCCTGGTACAGGCCGGCGATCATCAGGATGTCGGGGAAGTTGAGCCCCACCGCCTCGACCCCGATCAGGACCTCGCCGGGCCCAGGCGCCGGGTCGTCCACCTCCTCGTAGCTCAGGTTGCGGTAATCACCAAACTCGTGGACTACCTGGGCCTTCATTACCTACCTCCCTGGACCACCGGGCCGGATCAGGAGAGGAACATCGGCTTGCCGGCCAGGGCGCGGACCCTGGGCCGGTAGGCCTCGGCGTCATAGAAGGTCTCCACGTCCACCCGGCGGGCGCCTTCCGCCAGCACCTCGAGCCCCGCGGTGGTGTAGACGCCGCGGCGGATCGCCACCATGTCCCCGCTGGTCCCGGCCAGCAGCATCTCGGCCGCCGTGGTACCGAAGTTGGTGCCCACCATCAGGTCCAGCACGTCCGGAGGACCGCTCCGCATCAGGTAGCCGACCCGCTGGTTCATGACGCCGATACCGGTCATCCGCTTGATGAGGTTCCCGGTCGTCTCCCCGATCCCGCCCAGCTTGCGATGGCCGTAGGCGTCGGCGGCGCCGCTCTCCACCCGCTCGCCGCCCGACATCGTGGCGCCCTCGGACACCACCACCACGGCGTAGCGGCTCGGGTTGGCCGCCCGGTCGGCCACCACCATGGCGGCCAGCCGGTCGATGTCGAAGGGCACCTCGGCGATCAGGGTCCGATCGGCGGAGGCCAGGTAGCCCGACACCAGGCTGGTCTCTCCCGAGTACCGGCCGAACAGCTCGACCACGGCCACCCGCTCGTGGCTTCCTACCGCGCTCCGCAGGTCGTTGATGAACCTCACCGAGCGGGTGACGGCGGTGGAGAACCCGATGCAGTAGTCGGTTCCCGGCACGTCGTTGTCCATCGTCTTGGGAATGGCCACCACCGGGACGCCCTCGTGGTGCATCCGGAGGGCGTAGGAGAGGGTGTCGTCACCGCCGATCGCCACGAGCGCGTCGAGGCCCAGGCGCTCGATCACCCGCACGGCGTGGGCGGTCAGGTCGTAGGGAGGCCCGGGTTCGGAGGGGGTGATGAACGGGGGCAGGCCCTCCTCGCTCACGCGGCCCGGGTTGGTGCGGCTGGAGTGCAGGATGGTCCCGCCGGTGCGGTCGATGGTGCGCACGGCCAGAGGGTCGAGGGGCATGGTGTGGGCGGAGATAGATCGGGGGTCGTCAGGATCGATGCCCAGCATCGCTCCCCACCCGCGGCGCAGCCCCAGCACGGAATGGCCCGCCTCGTCCATCCGGTTGGTGAAGGACTTTATGGCCGGATTGAGTCCCGGGACGTCACCCCCGCCGGTCAGGATTCCGATACGCATTCTGCCTCCCGGTCGGCGGCGATTGCTCCATTATCCCGAGCACGCTAGGAGGGTACTGAAAAATGTCCGGTCGACCCAGTCTCAGGAAGTGAGTCAGGAAACGAGGCCCCACCCACGTCATGGGATCGCGGGCTAACCAGTCCCCGTCTTTTTCAGCACCCTCCTAACCGAATGCAGATCGGACCGGCCATCGGGTTACGCTCCCGGCCGTGAAGCTCCTCAACCTCGACCACGTGGCGATCGCCGTTCGCGACCTCGACCAGGCACTGGACGAGTACCGGCGTCGCTACGGGATAGAGCCCCTCTACCGGGAGGTGGTGGAGGACCAGGGGGTGGAAGAGGCCATGCTGGCGGTGGGCGGGTCCTTCGTCCAGCTACTCGAACCCCTGGACGCCGACACCCCGGTGGGCCGCTTCCTGGAGCGCCGGGGCGAGGGAATGCACCACGTGGCGTTCGCGGTGGTGGACATCGAGGCGGCCCTGGCCCACCTGAAGTCGGAAGGGGCCCGCCTGGTGGACGAGACCCCCCGAACCGGGGGGCGCGGCACCCGGATCGCCTTCGTTCATCCGAAAGGTGGAAACCAAACCCTCGTCGAGCTAGTCGAACTCCCTACATGAAAGAAAACGGATCGTCCGATCACGCCGGGGTGGATTTCCGCATCGACGGCGCCGCCGGACCGTACGAGGCGGCGGTGATCGCCGCCGTGCTCCAGCACGCTCTGGCAGAGGAACGCCGCAACGGCAAGCCCGCCCCGGCGCGGCGCTTCACCAACTGGACGGTGGCCGGATGGAACCACCGTTACCACAGGCCCAGGCCCGCCACCGGGACCCGGATCAACGGCGCCGCACGACCGAGCGCGCCTCGGCGGAGCCGGCCGCGTACGTAGTCACCAGGTAGACCACCGCCACCACCGCTCCTCCGGCCAGCGTCGCCAGCACGCCGGTCGACATGCCCGGCACCCGCCCCCCGGTTATCGCCGTGGCGACCAGCCAGCCGGCTCCTCCGGCGACCAGCGCACCCAGCGCCGCCTGCCCGACCGAGCGCACCATCCCCTCCAATCCCTCGCCGCCGTGGAGGCGACGCCACAGCAGCCAGAGGGTCAGCGCATGGCCGGTGACGGTGATCGAGGCGGCCACCGCGATGCCGGGGACGCCTCCGACCCGGTACCCGAGGAAGTACATGGGTACGGCGGGCAGGACCCAGGCGGTGCCGGCGATGACCGGGGCCCACATCTGGCGGTGGGCGTAGAAGCTGCGGGCGAACAGCTGGTGGATGCCCCACGCCGGAATACCGAGCGAGTACCCCACCAGGGCCGCCGCCACCAGCACCGTGCCGTCCTCGCTGAACGCTCCGTGCTGGAAGGCGACCCGGACGGCGGGCAGGCCGACCGCCACCGCGGCCGCCACCGCCCCGCCGGACGCGAACAGGACCGTACGGATGGTGCGGCCCATCGACTCCCGCATCTCGGCGCCGCGACCCTCCGCCACCAGCCGGGCGAGGAACGGGAAGGCGGCCACCCCGGCGGCCTGGGCGATCACGCCCACCGGCAACATGTTGACCCGCCGGGCCAGGTTCAGGCTGAAGATCGACCCGTCCGATGCCGCCGCCGCCACGATCTTGCCGATGGACTCGTCGAGCACCACGATCGACTGGCCCACCATCAGGGGGAATGCCAGTAGCAGGTACTCGCGGAAGGCCGGATGCCGGAAGTCGGGAACCCTCACGCGCACCCGGAAGCCCGCCCGGGCGGCGCCCCACCATTGGAGGGCGAAGTTACCGATCGAGGCCCCCGCCACCGCGCCGACGATGAAGCCGGTGGCCGAAGCCTCGCCGGACGAGGTTCCCAGCAAGCCGCCCACGATGATCCCGAGGTTGTAGATGATCGGGGCCAGGGTCGGGACCAGGAACCGCCCGTGGGCGTACTGGACCGCCGTGAACAGCCCGCCCACCACGAAGAAGACCTGCGCCGGCAGCACCAGCCTGGTGAGGCGGGCCACCTCGGCCAGTTGCACGGCGTCGAGTCGGCCGCCCGAACCGAACAGCCACCCCACCACCAGGTCGGCGGCCAGCGCCGCCGCGACGGTCAGGGCGATGATGAGCACCGCCACCGGCCCGAGCACCGCGTTGAACGCGGCCCGGGCGCCCGCGCCGTCGCCCCTGGCCCGGTACCTGCTGAGGATGGGGATGAACGTGATCGCCAGGAAGCCCCCGGCCAGTAGGTAGTTGAGGAAGTCGGGGATGATGAAGGCGGCCTCGTAGGCGTCGGCGGCCGGGCTGTCGCCCAACCGGTTGGCCAGCACCACGTTGCGGGCGAACCCCAGGATGCGGGATACCAGGATCCCGACCGCCACCACCGAGGCGGCCCGAGCTATCCCTTCTGTCGTCCGGCGCATGGCTTCATCCGTCCCGGGCGGCCTGCAGGTCCTCCAGGATCCGGTCGGGGACGACCAGATCGCCCCGTCCGACCCCCACTCGCTGGCCGGGCTTGTAGGAGCCGTGGAAGTCCGACCCGCCTGACGGAAGGAGGCCGAACGACCGGACGGTCGCCTCGAGCCGGCGGCGGGTCTCGGCCGGGTACTCGCCGTAGTAGCACTCCACGCCCACCAGACCGTAACCGGCCAGGCGCCGGAAGGCGTCCGCATACTCCTCGGCCGTGTTCAATCCCAACGTGTGGGGATGCGCCACCACCGGCACTCCGCCCGAGCGGCGCGCCAACCCGATGGCCTCCTCGGGCGGGAGCAGCGGGCGGGTGGCGTAGGCCACGCCCCGCGACCCGAGGTACTCCCGGAAGGCGGTGGGGATGTCGGGAACGTATCCCTTGGCGACCAGGAGGGCCGCGAAGTGGGGCCGGCCCACGCTCCCGCCCCGGGCCTGGACGAGGACCTCCTCGTAGTCGATGTCCACACCGATCTCGTCAAGACGCCGGGCGATGGCCCGGTTGCGGCGGTCCCGGCCGGCCCGGAACTCCGCCAGGCGATCCTGGAGCGGGCCGGGTCCCGGTTCCAGGAACAGCGCCACCATGTGGAGCCCGCCGCCCTTCCATTCGCAGGCCACCTCCGCACCCGGGATGAGCTCGATACCGGCCCGGCCCGCCTCGGCTCGGGCCTCCTCGATCCCTTCGAGGGTGTCGTGGTCGGTCAGGGCCACCGCGGAAAGACCGGCCCGGACGGCCAGCCGCACGACCGCGGCCGGACTCTCGCTGCCGTCGGAGGCGGTGGAGTGAGTGTGAAGATCGACGGCCATCCGGAGATGAGGCTAACCCCGATTCCCCGGATCGGGCGCCGGTAACGAGCCGGGCGGGCCGTGGCGGGCAGGTGCCGGTGATGCCCGCCGCCGAGAACCCGGTCCCGAGCCGTCTGTTGCTGCGTCCGTTACCCGGCCGTCGCGGTGGCGTGGCCCCGGCGCCCCGACAAGGGGGTTGAAAACGTCACAGACCCGACGCATACTGGACGGCAGTCACAAGCACCACCGGTTCTCTGCCAATCGACGTCGAGGGGACCGGAACTGGGATCGATTGGGAGCGGACCCGTGGGGGGATGGCGGGACGCGCTCGGACCGAAGGAGGTGGTGGCTGGGGGATGGGCCCGCCGGGGACGGCGGGTTTCGGCGATTTTCGCGTTCTTGACGTCTCGGGGTCCCTCATGTGTTCGGCTACTAGGCCACCCGGAACCCGGTCCCTATGGGCCGCCCGGTGCGGCGGAGGTGTCGGTGACGGCCGGGACGGTGGTGGACGCTACGCCGGCGCCGCTGTCGCCGGTGAGCAGGTTCCCGACCACGAAGATCACCACAAGTATCGCGACCAGTACCAGCCCCGTGGTGATCCGGCGCCGCCATTTGGCCCGCTGAGCGGCACGGCGCTCCTCCTCGAGGCGCGCCTGGCGGTTCTGCTTCTGCCGGGCTCTCTTCTCGCTCCCCATGGGGGCTATTGTAAGAGTCTCCGAAGCGCCATAGCACGCCAGCGCGGATCGGAGCAATAGAATGCGACCCACCCGCGCCCCTCCCTGGAACTGCTTGCCATGTCCCTGGTTGTCCAAAAGTACGGCGGTACATCACTAGCCGACTCCGAGCGCATCGAGCGCGTCGCCCGCCGGGTGGCTCGTACCAAGCGCTCCGGTAACGACGTCGTAGTGGTGGTATCGGCCATGGGCCGGCAAACCGACGATTTGATCGCCCTCGCCCATCAGGTGAGCGCCAGCCCACCGGCCCGGGAGATGGACATGCTCCTGACGGCGGGCGAGCGCATCTCCACGGCGTTGCTCGCCATGGCTCTCCACGACAAGGGCATTCCGGCGCTCAGCCTCACCGGTGCCCAAGCCGGGATACTCACCGACTCGGCACACGGCGAGGCGAAGATCACGGCGATACGGGGGAACCGGGTGGGGGACGGTCTCGCCGCCGGGCAGGTGGTGATCGTGGCCGGCTTCCAGGGGGTGAATCCCGATTCGAGGGAGGTGACCACGCTGGGCCGGGGCGGTTCCGACGCCACCGCGGTGGCGCTGGCCTCGGCTCACTCCGCGGCGGCGTGCGAGATCTACACCGACGTGGACGGGGTGTACACGGCCGATCCCCGGGTGGTGCCCGACGCTCGCAAGCTCGGCGAGGTCTCCTTCGACGAGATGCTCGAGCTGGCCGCCGGGGGCGCCGGGGTGCTGATGGCGCGCTCGGTGGAGGTGGGGAGAAAGTTCAACATCCCGATCCACGTGCGGTCGTCGTTCGTGGAGGACGAGGGGACCTGGGTCAAGGAGAAGGTGATGGAAGAAGCGATTATCAGCGGCATCGCGCACGACACCTCGGAGGCGAAGGTGACCCTTTGGGGAGTACCCGACCGGCCCGGCGTCGCGGCGGCCATCTTCGAGAAGCTGGCGGCTGCCCGGGTGAACGTGGACATGATCGTCCAGAACGTGGGCGAGAACGAGTGCACCGACCTCAGCTTCACCGTCCCGGAGGCCCACGTCGATGTCGCCCGCCAGGCCACCGCCGAGCTGGTCGTGGAGCTGGACGCCACGGGCTCCTCCGTGGATGCCAACGTGGGCAAGGTGTCGCTGGTGGGAGCGGGGATGAGATCCACGCACGGGGTGGCGGCCCGGGTGTTCCGCGCCCTGGGCGACGCCGGCATCAACATCGAGATGATCTCCACGTCCCCGATCCGGATCTCGTGCGTGGTGAACCGGGACTCGGTGGAAGACGCGGTGCGCGCCTTGCACGCCGAGTTCGACCCGCCCGTGATCACGGCGGAGGTCGGCGCCGATGCCTGATCCACGTGTGGCCGTTGTCGGCGCCACCGGAGCGGTGGGCCGCACCATGCTCGAGATCCTCGAAGAACGGGACTTCCCGCTCTCGGAGCTGCGCCTCATGGCGTCGGCCCGTTCGGCCGGCCGGGTGGTCACCACCCGCTGGGGTGACATCACGGTGGAGGATCTGTCGTGCGCCGACCCATCGGGAATCGACATCGCCCTCTTCTCCGCCGGTGCGGGAAGGAGCAGGGAGTTCGCCCCGTCGTTCGTGGACCGGGGAGCGGTCGTGATCGACAACTCGTCCGCCTTCCGCATGGCGCCGGAGGTTCCGCTGGTGGTGGCGGGCGTCAACGATCACGCCGCCGCCGACAGCACCGGGATCATCGCCAACCCGAACTGCACCACCATGACGCTGATGATGGCGGCCGGACCGCTCCACTACTACGCCGGGCTCGACCGCATGGTGGCCATGTCCTACCAGTCGGTCTCGGGGGCCGGGATGACCGGCATGGACACCCTCTGGCACCAGACGCTCGCACTCCGCGACGACCGTGAAGCGCTGGTGCGCGGCGGATGGAACGAGGGCGAGACCGATCCGTTCCAGCGGCCCATCGCCTTCAACGTCCTGCCTCTGGCCGGGACGCTCACCGATGCCGGTCACACCGACGAGGAGTGGAAGCTGGTGAACGAGACCCGCAAGATCCTCGAGCGGGACAGCATCGAGGTGGAACCGACCTGCGTGCGGGTGCCGGTCATGGTGGGCCACGGCATCTCCGCCTCGATGTGGTTCGACTCGCCGGTCGACCCCGGCACCGCCCGACGGGTGCTCGCGGACGCGCCGGGCGTCGAGCTGTGGAGCGATGACCGGGTAGCCACCCCGCTGGACTCGGCCGGCCAGGATCCGGTGCTGGCGTGCCGCATCCGTCCCACCATCGGCGTGCCCGGGGGAATCAGCCTGTGGGTGGTGGGCGACAACCTGCGCAAGGGGGCGGCGCTCAACGCGGTGGAGATCGCCGAGCTGCTGATCTGAGCTAGGTCGTGATCCTCGGGTAATCTGTTGGCGATGGCCGATTCCTACCCCGTTTGGCGATCTGGCATCGCATCCGAGGGAGCGGCCGCCCGCGCCGAAACCGGATCCGCCTCGGTCGAGGAACTACGCGCCCACCGGAAACGGATGCTCGTCACCTCCTACCGCCTGTTCGGCGCGTTCGGATGGGGATCGCTGGGAGACGGGCACATCACGGCCCGGGACCCGGAACGCACCGACGCGATGTGGCTGATCCGCTACGGGGTCCCGTTCCACCGCACCACCCTCGACGACCTGGTGCTGGTCGGCCCGGATGGGCGGGTGGAGGGCGGCGGCTCGATCAACATGACCGCCTACTACATCCACGCTCCCATCCACGAGGCCCGTCCCGACGCAGTGGCGGTGGCCCACACCCACACCCCGTACGCCACGCCCTGGGCGGCCAACGTGGAGCCCTTCCGGATGATCTGCCAGGAGGCCACCGCCACTGTGGACGGCCGCGAGGTGGACGTGGTCGAGGAGGTCCAGGCGCCGGACTTCGACGCCGGCAAGTAGATCGGCCGCCCGCTCGGTGAGGCCAAGGC
>WTGI01000090.1:2402-6361 GCA_011523635.1 Acidimicrobiia bacterium | reverse complement strand
CCCTGGACCTGCACGCCGCCGGCGCCACCGAGATCGACATGGTGATCAACCGGGGGGCCTTCCTCTCCGGCGACTATCTCAGGGTCCATGACGAGATCGTGGCGGTCAAGGAGGCCTGCGGGCCGGCCCACCTCAAGGTCATCCTCGAGACCGGCGAGCTCAGCACCTATGACAACGTGCGCAGGGCCTCGATGCTGGCGATGGCCGCCGGCGCCGACTTCATCAAGACGTCCACCGGCAAGGTCTCTCCCGCCGCCACCCTGCCCGTGACCCTGGTGATGCTCGAGGCCATCCGCGACTTCCACGCCGCCACCGGAACGCCCGTGGGGATGAAGCCGGCGGGCGGGATCAGCACCGCCAAGGTGGCCATCCGCTACCTGGTCCTGCTGTCCGAGACCCTGGGGCCCCACTGGCTGACCCCCGACCGCTTCCGCTTCGGGGCCTCCAGCCTGGTCAACGACCTGCTCATGCAGATCCGCTGGCTCCGTGACGGCCACTACCAGTCGCCCGACTACTTCACCAAGGACTGATCCGCCCGATGAACCCCTCCGAGCTACGACCCCTCCCGAGCCCATGAGCCCCCCCGAAGCGCCTGCGCAGAGCCCCGAGATCGTCCCGACCGGCCTCGACTACGTGGCTTCCATCGAGTCCACCGATGTCGTCACCCTCGACCCCAGCTACGACCTCTGGATCGCCGGAGCGGCCACCGAGCCCAGGACCAACCGCTACTTCCCCACCATCAACCCGGCGACGGAGGAGACCCTCAGCCGCATAGCCGAGGGAGGCCCCGAGGACGTGGACAGGGCCGCAACGGCCGCCCGCAAGGCCTACGAGGGCGCCTGGGGCAGGATGCCGGGCGCCGAACGGGCGAAGTACCTCTACCGGATCGCCCGCATGCTCCAGGAGCGGTCCCGGGAGTTCGCCGTGCTCGAGACGCTGGACGGCGGCAAGCCGATCCGCGAATCCCGCGACATCGACCTGCCCCTCGCCGCCGCCCACTTCTTCTACTACGCGGGCTGGGCCGACAAGCTCCAATATGCCTTCCCGGGCCTCGACACCGCCCCGCTGGGCGTGGTCGGCCAGGTCATCCCCTGGAACTTCCCGATGCTGATGATCGCCTGGAAGGTGGCGCCCGCCCTGGCCACCGGCAACACGGTGGTCCTCAAACCGGCCGAGACCACCCCGCTGAGCGCCCTGGCCTTCGCCCGCCTGACCGCCGAGGCCGGCCTCCCCCCCGGCGTCCTGAACATCGTCACCGGCGATGGAACCACCGGCGCCGAGGTCGTAGGCCATCCCGATGTCGACAAGGTGGCGTTCACCGGCTCGACCACCGTCGGCAAGCTGATCCAGCGCCGGCTGGCCGGCACCGGCAAGCGCCTGACGCTCGAGCTGGGCGGCAAGGCGCCCCACATCATCTTCGACGATGCGCCCCTCGACCAGGCCATCGAGGGGATCATCAACGGCATCTTCTTCAACCAGGGCCACGTCTGCTGCGCCGGCAGCCGCCTCCTGGTCCAGGAGTCCATCTTCGACAGCCTGATGGACAAGCTGCGCCTCCGCCTGACCCACCTGCGGGTGGGCGACCCGCTCGACAAGAACACCGACGTGGGCGCGATCAACAGCCGGGCCCAGCTCGACAGGATCACCGACCTGGTGGACATCGGCGTGGCCGAGGGCGCCGAGATGTACCAGCCGCCGTGCGTGCTGCCCGACCGGGGTTTCTGGTTCGCCCCCACCCTGTTCACCGGTGTCTCCCAGAGCCATCGCATCGCCCAGGAGGAGATCTTCGGCCCGGTGCTGTCGATCATGACCTTCCGCACCCCGGCGGAGGCGGTGGAGAAGGCCAACAACACGCCCTACGGCCTGTCCGCCGGAGTCTGGACCACCAAGGGCGCCCGCATCCTGTGGATGGCCGACCGCCTCGCCGCCGGGGTGGTGTGGGCCAACACCTACAACAAGTTCGACCCGGCCTCGCCCTTCGGCGGCTACCAGGAGTCCGGGTTCGGCCGGGAGGGCGGGCGCCACGGCCTGCTCCCGTACCTGAGGGGGCACTGAGAGATGTCCATTCGGCCCGTCGCCCCCGGCACCCTCCCGGTGTCCTGTGCCGGAGTTTCACGGCCGGTTGACGCCTCCCTTGTCCATTCCTGTCACTCGGACCCGAATCTGTCACACCCTCCCTATAGGTTGGCTCATGCCAAGCACCACCACCGGCCGACAGCTGCGCAAGCTCCGATCGGCCCGGCCGGGACGGAGGGAACATTCAGAAGGGGTTTCGTTGAGCGACCCGCCGTCTCACCCGGCATCAGGCCGGGCGTGGCCGCTCACGCCCCGGACCATGGTGGTGGCGGCGGGGGAGGGCCCTGTGGGGGGACGCCCGGCCCGGCGGCGGCGTTTTTCGCGTTCTTCCGACGAATCAGCACCTCCCGCCGAGTTCGAGTCGGCACCGTCCGAGTTCGAGTCGGCACTGTCCGAGATCGAGTCAGCTCCCTCCGAGGAGGTGGGTCGTGAGCCGGCTGGCGGTCCGCAAGACCTACAAGCTGTACATCGACGGGGACTTCCCCCGCTCGGAGTCGGGCCGGTCGTTCCCCGCGCTCGACCACAAGGGCGAGGTGGTCGCCCGGGTGGCCGCCGGCACCCGCAAGGACCTGCGGATGGCGGTGCGGGCCGCCAGAAAGGCCCAACCCGCCTGGGCGGCCCGCACCGGCTACAACCGGGGCCAGATCCTCTACCGGATCGCCGAGATGGTCGAGGACCGGGCCGAGGCCTTCGGCGCGGCCATCAAACTTTCCGGCGTCAGCGCCTCCAAGGCCCGCCGCGAGGTCGCCCAGTCCGTCGACCGGCTGGTGTGGTACGCCGGGTGGGCCGACAAGTTCGCCCAGGTGATGGGGAATCTCAATCCGGTGTCCGGACCGTTCTTCAATATCTCCACGCCCGAGCCCACCGGCGTGGTGGGGGTCATCGCCGCCGAGCCGTCCCCGCTGCTGGGCCTGGTCTCACGCATCGCGCCGGTGATCGTGTCCGGCAACACCGCGGTGGTGCTGGCCTCCGAGCGATGGCCGACCCCCTCCATCACGCTGGCCGAGGCGATGGCCACCGCCGATGTCCCCGGAGGCGTGGTCAACATCCTCACCGGCCCCAAGAAGGCCATGGTCCCGTTCCTGGCCTCCCACCTGGACGTCAACGCCGTCGATGCGTTCGGCGCCGACCCCGCCATGATGCACGACATCGAGCAGGAGGCGGCGGCCGGAGTGAAGCGGGTGGTCCGCCCGCCCGGAGGCGACATCGACTGGGCCGGGGCGCAGAGCCCCTACGCCATAGCCGCCTTCACCGAGATCAAGACCGTCTGGCACCCCAAAGGCCTCTGATTAGTTGCTAGTTGCTAGTCGCTAGTTGCTACGAGAGTGATAAAAATACTTATCATTTTGATCATATGGCAGCCATGCGGTTCTCTAGATTAACCCTCTGTTGATAGGTAGACATCTGCTATGAGCTGTTGCTGGGCGTGGCGATGTCTCCTAGCATTGAGAGCGAAGGGAGTGGTTAATGGACCCGCAGCTAGTTGACTGGGGTGGCTCTGCCGTCCTGTTGGGCATCTTCTGGCAGTTGATGGCCTGGTCGATGAGACGGCTGACTCGGCGCCTTGACCGCCAGGATGAGGATCTGGCCGAGTTGAAGGCGGACATGAAGGCGGGTCAGGCAGAGTTGAAGGGGGGCCAGGTGCGGTTGGAGGACCACATCATCCAGTTGGCGGGCGGTCTCGGCGAGGTCAAGGGCGAGTTGAAGAGGATCGCCCCCAGGGAGAAGGTCGCAGCCGGTGGTTCGTAATCCACTGGCCACCGGCAAAGGGAGTGGTTAATGGACCCGCAGCTGGTTGATTGGGGTGGCTCTGCCGTCCTGTTGGGCATCTTCTGGCAGTTGATGGCCTGGTCGATGAGACGGCTGACTCGGCGCCTTGACCG
>WTGI01000090.1:0-2302 GCA_011523635.1 Acidimicrobiia bacterium | reverse complement strand
GGGGGCCAGGTGCGGTTGGAGGACCACATCATCCAGTTGGCGGGCGGTCTCGGTGAGGTCAAGGGCGAGTTGAAGAGGATCGCCCCCAGGGAGAAGGCTACGGCAGCCGGTTCGTAGGAGCCGCACCGCGCACCGGTTCCGGCTTCGTCCCGCTCTTCGGAGCCCCGGTGGAGTTGTTCGGAGAAGTGAAGTGATGGCCTTGCGCTGCCTTCCAGACTTATGGCCACGAGATCGAGGCCGCCACCGGTGGTTGACTGCCATCAACAGTGATGTATGGAGGAGACACTCGCACATGGCTGAGCAGAACGGACCCGGGCCGCACACCGACGAAGAGTGGGAAAGGGCCTCGGAGCGGGTGTAGTCCATCCGCGAACAGGCGAGGGCCAACCCGGTTGCGGCGGCTGCCGAAGCTCGGAGATACGCAGAGATCACCAACCGTGTCCAAACGCTACGAGCCATCCGGCGAGCTCGGGGGCTGACCCAGCAGCAAGTGTCGGAGCAACTGGACATCAGTCAGGCGGAAGTCTCCCGGATGGAACGGCGCAACAACCTGCACCTCGCTACATTGGCCCGCTTCATCAGGGCTACCGGCGGGAGACTTCGGATCACCGCTGTCTTCGACGACCAGGAGACCGAGATCAGCATCGGCGACATCCTCCCCGTCGACCCCGACCCGGTTGCGCTGACATGACCGGTGTGTCCGTGCTGCGTACGGCGAACCGCGCGCGACGTAGAGACACACTTCGGAGTTTTCGGATAGAGCGATGACCTCTCGGTAGCCCACGTGTGGATCTCTGTCTCGCATGTCTTGGCAAAGAGTGACGTCCCCAAAGGGGTGGTCAACATCCTCACCGGCCCCAAAAGGCCATGGTCCCGTTCCTGGCCTCGCACCTGGACGTCAACGCCATCGACGCGTTCGGCGCCGAGCCCGCCATGATGCACGACATCGAGCAGGAGGCGGCGGCCGGCGTGAAGCGGGTGGTCCGCCCGCCCGGGGGCGAGATCGACTGGGCCGGGGCGCAGAGCCCCTACGCCATTGCCGCCTTCACCGAGATCAAGACCGTCTGGCACCCCAAAGGCTTGTAGGCGGATGAGACTCCCTGTATAAGAACGACAAAAAACGTTGCCTTTCTGCCGACTGTTACTTACATTGTCCACGTTAGCTTGTAGTGGATTCGATGGATAGAAGTCCATCATGAGATGTATATCTTGACATGATGGCATTACCACTAGTATCAGGGACCAAGGAGACAGCGTATGGACGCACAACTCATCTATTGGGGAGGCTTGGCCGGTCTGTTGGCCCTGGGCGTGGCCATCCTCCGGGTGGTGGTCGTGTCGGCGAGAGACACGAGCCGGAGCCTCAGAGGACAGGATAAGGAACTGGCCGAGTTGAAGGGGGATGTGGCAGGGCTGGACGCGAAGGTGTCCGGGTTGGCGGAGGGCCAGGCCGAGTTGAGGGCGGATATGAAGGCGGGTCAGGCTGAGTTGAGGGCGGATATGAAGGCGGGCCAGACCGGGTTGAAGGCGGACATGAACGCTGGCTACGCCGGGTTGGATGCGAGGGTGGCAGGGCTGGAGAAGGGTCAGGCCGCGTTGGATGCGAAGGTGGCAGGGCTGGAGAAGGGTCAGGAGCGGATCGATCGCAACGTTCTCCAGGTCGTGCGCGGCCTCGGTGAGGTCAGGGGCGAACTGAAGAGGATCGCCCCCAGGGAGAAGGTCGCAGCCGGTGGTTCGTAAGGCGAGTGGCCGCTGGCCACTGGCCACCGCCGAAGGGAGTGGCTAATGGACCCGCAGCTAGTTGACTGGGGAGGCTCTGCCGTCCTGCTGGGCATCTTCTGGCAGTTGATGGCCTGGTCGATGAGACGGCTGACCCGGCGCCTTGACCGGCAGGATGAGGATCTGGCCGAGCTGAAGACGGATATGGTCGGGTTGAAGCGGGATGTGGCCGGGTTGAGGACGGACATGGTGGTGGTGAAGGCGGATGTGGCGGGGTTGAAGGAGGGTCAGGCCGGCTTGCGGGCGGATGTGGTGGGGTTGAAGGTGGGCCAGGCGAGCTTGCAGAAAGATGTGGTCGACTTGAAGGGGAGCCAGGCTCGGATGGGCGACACCCTCCTCCAGGTAGTGGGCGATCTCGGCGTGGTCAAGGGCGAGTTGAGGATCGCCCCCAGGGAGAAGGCTGCGGCAGGCGGTTCGTAGGCTGTGCCGGCTGCCGGATTCCCAGCTCGTTCCCTTCCTCGTAGCCCCGAGGGCTCCCGCCGCCTACACATCTATATATATTCCGCCTACACATCTATATATA
>WTGI01000039.1 GCA_011523635.1 Acidimicrobiia bacterium | reverse complement strand
AGGCCGACTTCATGATGCTCGCCATGTACCTCTCATGGGCGCTGTTCGCGGGCGGTGTCGGCTTGGACCCGTTCCTGGCGGTGCCCGCCGTCTTCTTCGTGTTCCTGCTGTTGGGGATGGCGGTCCACTGGCTCTTCATCCGCTTTGTGATCGGCAGGCGTGAGAATCACGATGCTCAAGTGATACTCACCATCGGACTGGGCCTGATCTTCCAGAATCTCATCCTGATCAGGTACTCGTCGGAGCCGCGGGTGGTCGCGCCGTCCTACGCCAATGCGGGCGACTTCATCGCCGACATATTCATCAGCCGAGTACGTCTCTACGCCTTCCTCCTATCGGTGCTGGTCGCGGCGCTCGTCTTCCTGTTCCTCAACCGGTCGGCCACCGGGCGGGCCATTCGGGCCGCGTCGGAGAATTGGGAGGCAGCGACATACATGGGCGTCGACATCGATCGCACGAACCGTATCGCCTTCGGGGTTGGCGTGGCGCTCACCGCGGTGGGCGGTTCGGCCCTCGTGACGTTCCAGAGCATCACGCCGTTCGTGGGGCTCCGGTTCGTGGTCGTCATGTTCGCAGCGGTGGTGCTCGGCGGCCTCGGCAGTGTCAGAGGTGCCTTTGTGGGGGGCGTGCTCATCGGGATCATCCAGTCCGTGTCGCAGGTGTGGACTTCGGCTGCGGTGAAGAACGTCTGGGTGTTCGCTCTGTTCCTGCTCATCCTCTACGTGCGGCCCAACGGCCTGTTCGGTAAGGCCCAACGCGCCATCTGATGCGGCGCCTGGTTCCGTTCATAGTGCTGGTGGTCGTTGTCGCTGCCCTCAACGGCTGGCTCGAGCAGCGGTTCTACGTGAGGGTGCTCACTTTGACGGTCGTCTGGGCACTTGCCGGTGTGGCCTGGAATCTGATGGCCAAGGCCGGGCAGATCTCGCTCGGCCACAGCGCGTTCGTCGGTATCGGCGCGTACGGCTTCACGATCCTGCTGCGAGGCGGTGGCACCTCGCCATGGATCGGCATGGCTCTCGGCATGGGAGTCGCCGCGGTGGTGGCGCTTGCCATCGGCCTGCCTACTTTCCGGCTCAGGGGGTTCTACTTCACCCTTGCCACCATCTCCTTCCCGCTCATCATGGAACTGTTGGTGTCGCACTACGGGGATCCCGAACTCACGGTTCCGTACCACCCCGAGAACGAGTGGAGGTTCATGGAATTCTCCGATCCCCACACCTACGTTTGGGTCGGCCTGGCGATGCTTGTCGTTGCGTTGATAATCAGCGAGCTGATCGATGTGACTTCGTTCGGATACGCCCTACGTGCCGTTCGAGACAACGAAGTCCTAGCCCGGGCGGTGGGCATTCGCACGGTCGCATGGAAGACGGCGGCGTTCATGATCTCGGCGGCGCTGTCGGCGGCCATGGCCGTGCTCTGGGTGAAGGCCGTCCTGCGGGTGACCGTCGCCGAGGAGGTCTTTGGCATTACGGTGGTGATCGTCATGCTGTCGGTGGCGTTCGTGGGCGGGGTGGGACAGACCTGGGGGCCGGTCGTCGGCGCGGCCTTCCTCATCCCGCTAGCGATGTTCCTGGACGATTCGATCGGCGAGTCTGTGCCCGGCGCGCAGGAGCTCGTCTACGCGGCCGCGCTGGTACTCGTGGCACTGCTGATACCGCGCGGAATCCTCCCGGCGATCGAGAGGGGCTGGCGCTGGGTCGCTACCCGGCCCGGTCGATCACGTGAGCCGGAAGGTCGGCCCCTTCTTGGGCGTCTCGCGGTGCCTCCGCCACGGCCGTCGCCGTTCTTGAGCATGTCGCCAAGACCCCTCCGGCCGAGGCTGCCGCGGCCGAGCGATGCGCCCGTGCTCGAGGTGGAGGGCATAGCCAAGAGCTTCGGCGCCAATCGCGTACTTTCCGACGTGGCCTTGAGGATCGATGCCGGCCGGCGTGTCGGCATCATCGGTCCCAATGGTGCGGGCAAGACGACGCTATTCAACATCATTACCGCCCACCTACGCGCCGATGCCGGACGAATCCTGTTCAAGGGGATGAAGGTGGATCGGATGCGCGCGCCGCGGCGCTACGAACTCGGCATGTCGCGAACATTCCAGGTTCCCCAGGGTTTCCATCTCATGTCTCCGCTCGACAATGTCGTGGTGGCTGCGATCGGCGCCTCGATACCGCATCCGGTAGCCGCGTCGATGGCGATGCTCGAGCGGGTCGGCCTCGCCGATAGCGCGCTCGGCGAGTTGAGCGCTCTCACCACGGCCGAGATCAAGAGTCTCGAGTTGGCGCGGGCCATGGTGAGCGAGCCGGAGTTGCTGCTGCTCGACGAGCCGCTCGCCGGCCTGAACGAAGCCGAACGAGCCCGCTTTTTCGAGACTGTCGACGAGCTGGTCGCCCCGCAGACGGCGATCGTGGTGATCGAGCACTCGGTCCGGTCGCTGATCCAGTACGTCGAATCGGTGGTCGCTCTCGATGAGGGCCGCGTCATCGTCCAAGGCTCACCGGCAGATGTCGTGTCGGACCCGCGCGTGATCAAGTCCTACCTCGGATCGAGATGGATGGAACATGTTAGAGATCAGTGACCTCCGTGCCAGCTACGACGGAGTCCCGGCCTTGCGCTCCATCGACTTCCAGGTCGGAGCGGGGGAGCGTGTGGCCATCCTGGGACCCAATGGCGCGGGCAAGACCACCCTGCTGAAGACGATCAGTGGCACCGTGGAGGTAGACGCGGGCACGATCCGCTTCGAAGGCCAGGATCTTCACTCTCAGCCGCCGCACAAACGCGTCGAGGCCGGAATCGTGCACGTGCCTCAGGGGCGGATGATCTTTGCATCGATGACGGTGACCGACAATCTTCGCCTCGGCAGCCACCGCGGCGGCGCCCAGCACCGGCACGGCGAACGCCTCGATCTGGTGCTCGAGATCTTCCCTGCGCTGGCCGACATGCTTAACCGGGACGGAGGCGCGTTGTCGGGAGGCCAGCAGCAGATGCTGGCGGTTGCTCGCGGCGTGATGGCCTGCCCACGGCTGCTCATGCTCGACGAACCTTCGATGGGGCTGGCTCCCCGCGCCGCGGACAGCGTCTTCGAGGGCATCGCGCGGCTGCTCGAGAGCGAGACGACCGCAACGATCGTCGTGGAGCAACGCGCCCATGAGGCGCTCGAGATTTGTGAACGGGCTTACGTGCTCGAGTCCGGGGAGGTGGTCCTGGAGGCCTCGAACCGGGCCCTCCTGACCGACGAGAGGCTAGCTGCCGCTTATCTGGGCTCGGGGACATGAGGCGCCCGTCGGGCACCGCGCCGGCAGGGATCATCCTCGACCGGGCGGCGGGTTGGGTCTCGTCAGTATGTGGAGGGACTCCCGTAGAAGGTGCGGTACCAGGCTCTGGTGACGATACGGGCTACCGTCTCCACGTCCACGGGCGCCGTGTTGAGGGCGGCGTGGGCGAATGTCGTGTAGGCGGTTTGCTCGACCAGGGAAGCCATCGCTCGGGCCACCGTGGCTGGATCAAGTCCGTCGAGTTGGACGCGTTCGTCGTCCTCGACTGCATGGACGAACCGGGCGACGTGGCGTTCGCGCATGGTCCACCAGATTGTGGTGAATCGCTCCTCGACCGTTGTCGCCTCGATGAATGCCCTCAGCACGCCGCTGTTGTCGCGGTAGTGCTGGAGGTATCCGAGGTTGGCTTCGAACAGAGCGGCCTCAGGGTCCTCGGCGATGGGTGTCGACGACCGGCTCCTCCGGAAGAGTTCCTCGTGGAGGTTCCGGATGACACTCCGGAAGAGGTCCTCCTTGTTATCGAAGTACCTGTACAGGCCTCCGAAGGAGAGTCCTGCCTGTACTGCGACATCGCTCATGCGGGCATCGACGTAGCCGTCCTTGGTGAAGACCTTCGACGCTGCGTCGAGGATCCCCTGTCGCGTCCGGTGGCCTTTAGGGGTGGTCGGCTCGGTGGCCATGGGCGCTCCCATCATTCGAGGGCGTCTGTAGGTCGTGAGGCACGTGACCGGGCCCCGTGTTGCTGGTCCCTGTGCGGGTCGTCTCGAGTCTGCGGGCCCGCGGCGAAGGATGTTACCTTTCGTCCCTCCACCCAACAAAGAAAGCGACATCGGTTTCTTACCATGGGTGATCCTGCGATACTGCGGCAAGGCACCCCGGCCGGGATTGGAGGAGTGCTGTGATCGATGACCTCGCAGGACGCTACCGGCTCGCGGGATGGTGGACAGGCCGCCGGCTGGTCGACCGCTTCGAGGCGCACGTCACCGAGGCGCCTTGCGAACCTGCCGTGGTGAGCGGCGGCTACACGCTATCGCGGTCTGAGCTCTGGGAGGCGTCCGGCGAGGCCGCGGAGGAGATCCGCCGGGTCGCCGGTGGGGGCAGGCGGGCGGTAGTCGTCTCTCTGCCCAACTGTATGGAGTGGGTCGTGATGTTCCTGGGCGTGTTGAGAGCGGGCCACGTTCCGGCCACGCTTCCGGTCACCACGCCCGAGGCGCATTTGCGCCACATCTTCGATCTCGTCCAGCCGGTCCTGGTCGTCTGCGCCGGCCGGAGCCGTCGAAAGTCGCCCGCTGACGCGGTCAGGCGAGCCGCCGCCGAAGCTTCCGCCGACATCGCTGTCGCAGCGGTGGATGGAGCCCGCCTCGCGATGCTTGGCCCGGTGGTCCCCCCGGCCCGGGCCGTTGATGTGCCCGAGACCACCGCACACTTGATGTTCACGTCGAGCACGACGGGGCCCCCGAAGGCCGTCAGCCATAGCGAGGACACGTTGGCCTCGCTGAACGTGCAGTTCGCCGATCGGTTCGGGCTCGACCATGGCACGCCCGTTTTCATGCCTTCACCGCTCGGCCACAGCGTCGGCGCTATTCATGGTGCCCGCCTGTCCTTGTTCTTGGGCACACTGCTCATCCTCCAAGGGGAGTGGGACCCGGTCGCCGCGCTGGACCTGGTGGCTCGTCACCGCGCCGACTTCACTGCGGCTGCGACCCCGTTTCTGATGGATCTGGCTAATGCCTCGTGGCCCGGCCGCGATCCGAAGCTGGCGTCGCTGCGGAGCTTCCTGTGCGGTGGAGCCCAGGTGCCTCCTGCCCTTATCCGGCGCTGTCGAACCGAGTTACCGAACACGTTCGTCACGCCCTTGTGGGGCATGACTGAAGGCGGCCTCACCACCTGTGTGCCCTCCTCGACCGACAGCCAGGTCGAGAACACCGTGGGGGTGGGACTTCCCGGGCTGGAACTACGAACCCTCGACGCGGACAAGCGGTTGCAAGCCACGGGGGCCGGTGAGCTTGTCATGCGAGGGCCCGGGGTGTTCAACGGCTACTACGGCCAACCCGAGTTGTACGCCGAGCACATCGTCGGCGACGGGTTCTTCCGCACCGGCGATCTCGCCCGGATCGATCCCGACGGATACGTGTCGATCACGGGACGGGCCAAGGACCTGATCATCCGTGGGGCGGTGAACATCTCCCCCGTCGAGACCGAGAACGCGATCGCCGGCCACCCCGACGTGGTTGGTGTGGCCGTTATCGGGTGGCCCGACGAGCGTCTCGGCGAGCGCATCTGCGCGGTCGTTCAGGCCGGCGCCCACCTCGACATCGATGATGTCATCGCGTCCTGCGCCGAGCAGGGCTTGCCGCGGCGTTACTGGCCCGAACGGCTGATAAAGGTCGATCGCTTCCCACGTACAGCCTCCGGCAAGATACGCAAGCAGCAGTTGCGCGATGAACTCGTAAACGCCTCCGCCTCGACTGCCGCAGCGGATCCCGACGGTGTGGGTCCGGATCGGAGCGCGGCCTGATGAGCACCGTCGAGTTGGGCGACATAGTGGTCAACTACCGGCGCAGAGGCTCTGGGCAGCCGGTCGTGCTGCTGCACGGGCTGGCCGAGGACCTCCGCTCCTGGGACGCCGTCGCCACCCACCTGGGCGGATTTGCTGTCTACACGCTGGATCTTCGTGGTCACGGCGGTACAACCTCGGGGAAGGCCGACGGCACCCTGTCGCAACTGAGCGATGACCTCTCCGCCTTCCTGCGCGTCGTGACGGGTCCTGCCGCTGTCATCGGCTACTCACTGGGCGGCACCATCGGGCTCAAGGCTGCGTCCACACCAAGAACCCTGATCGGCCACCTGATCGCGGCCGCCACGTCATCGGTGGTCGGTTCGGCAGCGGCCGAGTTCTTCGCTCGTCGCATCGCCCAGATCGAGACCCGAGACTGGGACGACTTTGCCGCCGGACTCCGCGATGACACGGCCCACCAGGTTGTCACCGCAACAGACATCGACGCACTCACCTCGAAGCGCCTGAACGCCGTCGGGGACGGCCGCGGCTACATCAACGCCGCCCGGGCGATGATAGGAATCCGCTCCGAGCCGTTGAACCCCCGGCTGAGGCAGATCGAGGTTCCCGTGGACGTCATCGGGGCGGCCGGCGATGTATTCTGCCCGCGCCAGGCCGCCGATATCATCGTCGACAATGTCGACGACTGCCGGTACCACGAGGTGGCCGGGGCCGGCCATCTGCTCTCCGTCGACCAACCCGACGCCTACGGCAAGCTGCTCGCGGAGCTCTTGCGCGAAAGGTGGACTGCAGCATGAAGAAGCGCTACGGCATTTCCTTGGGAGTCAGTCCCCGAGAGCCTCTGAGCCGGACGGCCGAATTGGCGCGACGAATCGACCTCAAGGGTTTCGAGGCACTGTGGTATATCGACTTCCAGCTCGGCATGAAAGACGTGTATGCCGCCATGAACCTGGCAGCACTGTCGACCGAGAAAGTGCTCATCGGGGCGGGTGTCACCAATCTGGTGACGCGTCACCCGACGGTGACCGCAAATGCCACCGCTGCGCTGGACGAGCTCTCCAACGGCCGCGCCGTGCTCGGCCTCGGAGCGGGTTGGTCTGCCGTGCTCGGCGCAGGGGGCGCACCGTCCAGGATTGGAGAGCTGCGGTCCGGGATCGATGAGTTCCGCCAACTCTTCAGCGGCGAGCCGTGCGACCTCTATGGCAGCCAGGTTCGCCTGGCCACCGCCAAGCGACAGGTTCCCATATATTTGGCGGTCTCGCAGCCTGCCATGTTGCGGCTCGCCGGAGAAACCTGCGACGGAGCCGTGCTCATGGGAGCCGCAGATCCCGAATTCTGCCAATGGCAACTCGACCACATACACCAGGGGTTGGCGGCAGCCGGGCGCGACCGCAGGCAGCTGACCGTCGACCTGTTCGTCACCATGTCGGTGGGCGACGACGTGGAGAGCGCGACCGACGACGTGAGAGCATGGGCCACCAGCCAGGCGGCCACCTTCCACCAATGGAAGCGGATGCCGCCTGCTTGGGAGAGGTTCCGTCCCGAGTTCGCTCGGGCCGCGGAGCAGTACGGCCTCGTCGACCACCTCTCGCTGCAGGCTGAGCACAAGCACACCGTGTCCGACGACTTCGTGAGATCGGTGGCGCTGGCGGGCGACCTCGGCATGTGCGTTGACCGGCTCCGTCAGCTCTGGCAGCTCGACATCGACCGGATCACCTTCGCGCTGCTGTCCGGAGGGCGCGAGCAGCGACTGGAACAGCTGGCCGACACCGTGATCGGTGCGGTCGAGGCAGGAGGAGGAAGCTGATGGCAGGCAACCGGCGCGTGGCATTGGTGACCGCGGCAGCCGGCGCCGGCATCGGAGCGGCGGTAGCGAGACGGCTCGCCCGCGACGGATTTGATGTCGTCGTCACCGACGCCCACCAGCGACGGTGCCGCGAGTTTGCCGGTGCACTGGCCGACGAGGTAGGGCGTGAGGTGACCAGCTACCACCTCGACGTCACCGACCACGATCAGGTGCGCAGCGTGATCTCGGAAGTCGCGGCTGCAAAGAACGGGCTCGATGTGCTGGTCAACAATGCGGGCTGGTCGAGGATCGAGCCGGTGGCCGAGATGTCTCTGGAAACCTGGCAGCGGTGCCTCGACGTCGACTTGACCGGCACATTCGTATGCATGCGCTACGCGCTCGAAGCAATGATCCCCCGTGCCGGCGGTTCGATCATCAACATCTCCTCGATAGCGGCCTGGGAGATGTCCGCCGAGCATGGCGCCGCCTACTCCGCGGCCAAGGCGGGTGTACTCGCGCTGACCCGGGTGGCTGCGGCCGAGAACGGAGTCCACGGGGTGCGGGTCAACGCGGTGGCTCCGGGCCTGATCTACAACGACTTCTTGCGTAGGATCTACCCGCAGGAGTTCTTCGACAGCTACCTGTCCGACAAGGCGTTCCTGGGCCGTATAGGGCAGCCTGAGGATGTCGCGAGCATGGTGTCGTTCCTGGCGTCGGATGAGGCGGGCTACGTAACCGGTGAGGTGTTCACCGTCTCAGGAGGCGTGTCGGCTCGTGGATGAGGGACCACTGTGGTGGCCGGTGCAGCGGCTTGTCGAGGCCTACAGCAGCGGCTCGCTGTCGCCGGTCGAGGTCTCCGAGTTGGCGCAGGCCCGCCTGGCCCAGGTCAACCCGACCCTGCACGCCTTCGTTCTCGCCACCCCCGAGCTGGCCCACCGCCAGGCCGTCGCGGCCGAAGCCGCTTACCGGAACGGCAGCGCCGGTCCTCTCGCCGGCGTGCCTGTCTCGATCAAGGACGTCTTCCACATCAAGGGACACGTCACCACGCTGGGCTCCCTGGCCCACGCCAACGACGTGGCCCGACACGACTCCGGCGCGGTGCGCCGCATGCTCCGCGCGGGAGCGGTCGTGGTCGGCAAGACCAACGTCTCGGAATTCTGCCAGTCGGCGACTACGGACAACTTGCTGGGCCCCGACACCTCGAACCCCTATGACCCTTCTCGCACCGCCGGCGGGTCCAGCGGCGGCGCGGCGGCCGCTGTGGCTTCCGGTACCTGCACCCTGGGCCTCGGGTCCGACGGCGGAGGCTCGATCCGGATCCCGGCCTCGTTCTGCGGACTCGTGGGCTTCAAGCCCACCTACGGGACCATCGCCGACCACGGGGGATTCCGAGCGTTCAGCCCGTTCATCTCCGTGGGGCCCCTGGCGCGCACCGCCGCCGACTCCCGCCGCTTGCACTCGGTGCTGTCCGCCAACGGCACCGGCGCCCCAGACACTCCGGACGACCTGAGCCCGCGCCGCGTCGCTTGGTGCCCCAAGCCCGAAGGCCGCCCGATCGACGCCGACGTCGGCGATGTGTTGGCTGCCGCGGTTAGGCGATTGGCAGCCTGCGGCCACGAGGTGAGTTCCGTAGACCTGGACTTCGGCGGCTGGGAGGAGATATTCGGCCCACTCGTGCTGGCCGAGGAGGGCGAACGCCGCGGCCACTTGCTTCGTGGTCCGCACGAGTTGACGTGGTATCAAAAGCGGTCTCTGATGGCGGCCGAACAACTCGATCCAGGTGTTCTGGCGGCAGCACGCTTCGCCCTGGCGCAGTACCGGAAGCGGGTGGACCGCTACTTCTCCTCCTACGACGTGATCGCCACTCCGGCCACGGCCACCACCGCTTTCGAGTTGGGCTCCCGGCCCACGACCATCGCCGGTGAGCCTGTGGGCCGGTTGTGGGGGGCCTTTCCGTTCGCGGCGCCCTTCAACGTCTCCGGACATCCAGCGGTGGTTCTGCCTGCCGGATTTGCCAACGGCCTCCCGGTTGCGATCCAGTTAGTGGGACGTTACGGGGGCGATACCGAGTTGCTGTCCCTCGTCGAGCAACTCGAGGCCGAGCTGGACCTGCGTCCCTTCGCCCGACTATCGCCCCGCCTGTGAATCCCATGAGCGGTGTCGTCAGCAGTGTCGACGGCTCGATCTGGCAGATCGAGATCAACCGGCCGCAGCGTGCCAACGCCCTCCGGCGCCGGACGATTCGCCGAATCGAAGCGGTCTTGGACGCGGCTGAGACTCAGGGATCCGAGGCAACCCGAGCAACAGGAGTGGTGTTGACCGGTGGCCCCGAACGGTTTAGCGCGGGAGCGGATCTGTTCGAGTTGGCCGGCACGATTGACGATCTTGGATTCGACGACGAACTCGAAAGGCTCTGCCGGCGTCTTACCCGGAGCCCGCTGCCGATAGTTGCGGCCGTCGAGGGTGCCTGTTATGGCGGCGCCGTCGACCTGGCGTGGTCCTGCGATGCCGTGGTGGTCTCGGACGAGGCGCGTCTCGCCGTGCCATCGGCCGGCCTGGGGATCCTCTACAATCCGGCATCGTTGGCTCGCCTGCACGCCCGCCTCGGCTCGCAAACCGTCCGTCGCCTTGTCGTGCTGCAGCAAGAACTGTCGGGTCGGCAGCTTCCGCCCGGCACAGCAATGATCGTGCGCGCCGGGACCACCGTTGAGACGGCAAAGGGCCTGCTCGCGGGCCGCCATCTGGACTCTGCCGCCACAACAGCTACCAAGGCATTGTTGGCGGCGCTCGACAGCGCTGAAGGGTTCGATGCTGCCGACTGGCAGTCCGAACGAGAGGCCCTCCTGGCATCACCGGCACGTCGGGCAGAGCTGGAGGCCCGGCGAGCCGGGATCGGCAAGGATCGGACGAATGCACCTCAGTGAACTGACAGGCTTCAACCTCGGCACGCGCCGCGTTGACTTCTCGGCCGACGACGCCATCCTGTACGCGCTGGCCGTAGGTGCCCCTCCTTCGCACCTGGACCTGGTCTACGAGCAGGATCTACGGGTCCTACCTGCATACGGTTGTGCTCTGGGTCTGTGGGCGGTCCAGGCAGCCGGCGAACTCGGTGCCTATGATCGCACCCGATCCCTCCATGTCGGCCAGAGCCTGACGGTGTACCAGCCACTCAGGCCCGGACCGATCCGCACCCACGGTAGCGTCCGGTCCGTTTTCGACAAGGGAAGGATCACGATCATCGAGATAGAGGTGATGAGCCCCAGCTTCCGGGCTGTCTACACCATCCTTCTGCCCGGCATAGGAGGCTGGGGCGGAGATCCACCAGCACGGTCCGAGCGGCCCGCGCCCCTCGTCCCGGACTGGACCGGCACGGTGGACGTCCGACCTGACGCCGCGATGCTCTACCGGCTAACCGGAGACAAGCATCCCGTCCACATCGACCCGGTCGTAGCGGCCGGCATGGGACTGCATAGGCCCATTCTTCACGGCCTGGCCACATTGGGTATGACCGCCCGTGCCGCCGCAGCCGCCGTGGGCGCCCATCCGGCTAGCCTGTCGGCCGCTCAGGTGCGCTTCTCCAATCCCGTCTACCCAGGCTGCGAGATGCACATTGCAGCCGAGACCGATCGAAACGTGGCGCGGGTCGAGACGTCTGTCGATGCGACAACCGTGATGTCAGGAACGTTCACTTTCTGATCATCCCTCGGAACGATCCCCACTGATCCCGTGCCGGCTCTTCCTATGTGGGGGGCAACATGTACGCAGTCTCGGCGAGAGCCTCGAATTCGTACAGGTCACCGTGGAAGCCGAACGGACCAGCAACCATTATCCGCGACCAGATGGCCTCTTTCCTAGTCCGGTGCCCTCAGACCACAAGACAAAGGACCTGAGCCCACCGAAGCGGTGGCGAAGGTCCGCTGCCGGTCGTTCACGCCGACCACACCATGTTGTGCAGTTGACTTCATATAGTCGACCCTACTTATGACTTGCGCGAGTGGGGGGGAGAACTATGCTGGACCTAGTCGTGAGAACGTGAGGTGATCTGGGGCATCCGTACGTATCGGCACGGGAACCCACCCACCGACAACGGCAATCAATGCAATAAAGGGGCAAAGGTGACACAGGTGAGACTAGGCAGGATCGCAGGATGGCTATTGATTGTAGGCCCTGTGGTCGATGTGATAGTTAGCAGCTTTAGGCCAGGAAGTTTTCCTGAGGGAAATTCTGCGGGGGTTCAAGCTGCTATGCAGGCTGCTATTCAAGGTATGGTGCCGGATAGTACTCTGGTGAGTCTCTTGACTTACATCGGATTCGTTGCCGCCTTCGGGATGCTACTGGGTTTATGGGGTGTCCAGGAAGTGATAAATGATACGGGCACGGAGGGATACCTGAGGAAGGCCGGGCTCTTGTTGCTCACGATCGCACTGGCAGTGCGTACCGTGTCCCTTGCGATGAGCTTCTTGACATCTGTGACGCTCAGCTATTCACCGGCTGAAGGCATAGCATCAGGAGAATCTATCGCTACGGCCATCACGTTCACGGTGATAGGAGGGGCGGTCGGGCTCTTCGCGACGGTTCTTGCCCTGGTCGGTGTGGCCTTGTTTGCTATATCCATGATGAATGCAGACCTGATCGGTGCGGACAAACCCCTCGCGATCTGGCTGGGTGTGGCCCCGGCGATTGTCGGGTCTTTCCTGCTGTTCATAGCGACCTTTATAGAAGGCAGCATCTTTACCCTCTACCTCCTGGGTAATCTCACTGTGTTCGTTCAAGTGGCCTGGGTCGTCCTGCTAGGAGTGGCTTTCATCAGGAAGAGCGATTCGTTGGCTGCCGCCAGCGTCTGATCAGCGTAGGGACGGGCGGGCCTGGTTGCCATCCGGGTGGCGCTCGTCGTGGTGGGCCGACCAGCGTCACCTAGTCTGGTAATAGTTCGTTCCCTCAGGCGCGATAGGTGTGATGCTGGTCGTTGACCAACTGAACTGCCCCGGCTACGAGCAAGTCACCGTGTTCACCGAGGCGGAAGCGGGCCTCGAGGCCATCGTGGCGATCCATGACACCACGCTGGGGCCGGCAACCGGCGGGACGCGCATCTGGTCCTACGCCGGCGAGGAGGACGCGCTCGGGGACGTCCTGCTCCTGGCTCGCGCCATGACCTACAAGGCGGCGGTGGCCGGCCTCGACATCGGTGGCGGCAAGGCGGTCATCATCGCGGACCCCCGCGCCGGCTTGACCGAGGCGCTCCTGCGGGCCTTCGGGCGTTGCCTCAACACCTTGGACGGACGTTTCCTGACCACGGCGGACGTCGGGGGGACCGGCAGGGACATGGAGATCGTGAGCCGGGAATCGGATCACGTAGTGGGCTTGCCGGTGTCCCGAGGGGGCAGCGGGGACAGCTCCATCATGAGCGGCTTGGGGCTCTACGTCGGCATGAAGGCCTGCGCCAAGGCAGTCTGGGGGAGCGACAGTCTCCGGGGCCGGCGGGTAGCCATGCAGGGCTTCGGAAAGGTGGGCACCCGGGCCGCCGTCCACCTTCTTGCCGAAGGCGCCCATGTGGTGGCAACCGCCCTGCACGACAGCACCCTGCGGAGGGCCCGGAGCATGGGCGTCGAGGTGGTGGCGCCCGAAGAGATCTACGACGTGGACTGCGACATATTCTCCCCCTGCGCCCTGGGCGGCGTGATCAACCGCGACACCATTCCCCGCCTGACCTGCCGGATAGTGGCCGGCGCCGCCAACAATCAGCTGGCCACGGCCGCCGACGGCGACGAGCTGCACCGGCTGGGCATCCTCTACGCGCCGGACTTCGTCATCAACGCCGGCGGCATCATCAACCTCTCCGTGGAGGTTGGAAGGCCCTACGACGCGGGCGTGGCCAGAACGAAGACGGAGGGCATTTACGGCGTGGTGGAGCGTGTCATCGAAACATCGAGACGCGAGGGTAAGCCCACCACGTGGGCGGCCAACCGGCTCGCCGAGGAACGCCTAGCCGCGGCCCGATCCGCCTGACACTCGTGTCCTGGAGTTGCGTCCCCTTCAAACCACCGGTGGTCTAGCCCGAGCGGGCGGGGTACTTGATAGCGCCTCGCTCCCATGCCTCGTGGAGATGCCGGTAGACACCCTCTTCCCGCCGTAGCCGCCGGTGAGGGCCGTCCTGGACTACCCGGCCGAGGTCGAAGACCAGCACCCGGTCGGCGGCCTCGGCCGTAGACAGCCGATGGGCGATGGTGATCACGGTGCGGCCCTCGGTGAGGCTGTCAAGGGCTCTCGAAATCCTGACCTCGGTAGCGGGATCGACCGCCGAGGTGGCTTCGTCCAGTACCAGCAGATCGGGGTCGGCGATGGCGGCCCGGACCAGGGTGACCAACTGTCGCTCGCCCACCGATAGGGACGATCCTCGCTCGCCGACCTGGGTGTCGAGTCCCTGACCGAGTTCGGACAGCCATCGGGTCAGGCCCAGGCCCACGAAGGCCCGCTCGACCTCTGCCCTGGCCACGCCGGGCTTGCCCATCTGGACGTTCTCGAGGATGGTTCCGCGGAAGAGCATCCCGTCCTGGGGAACCATGACCACCCGGTGGCGGAGCGAGGAGAACCGTACCCGGGTGACGTCCACCCCGCCCAGCAGCACCTCACCCTCGGAGGCGTCCATCAACCGGGTGGCCAGCTTGGCGAAGGTGGTCTTGCCCGACCCGGTCTCGCCCACCACCGCCACGTGCGAGCGCGGGGCCAGCTCCACCGATACACGCTCCAGGGCGGTGGTGCCCGTGGCCTCGCGGGCGGTCTCGCCCGGCCTCGGGTAGCGGAACGTCACCTCCTCGAAGCGGATCCCGAGGGAACCGGTCGGCAGGCTCACGCCGTCATCACCGGGGTCGGCCACGTCGGGGGGAATGTCGAGGACGTCCAGCACCCGCTTCCATCCGGCAGTCGCGCCCTGCGCCTCGTTGATGGCCTCGCCCAGCAGGTTGAGGGGAAGGATCATCAACTGAACCAGGAACATGAAGGCCACCACCGTCCCGACCGAGGTGTCACCGCCGGTCACGAGCACGGCGCCCACCACCAGCACCCCTGCGGTAACGGCCGAGGTGAGTATCTCGCTGACGCCCGAGAAACCGGAGGCCATCCCGCCGGCGCGGACGCCGGCGGCCCGGTGCTCCTCGATGACGTGGTCCAGATCGGTGCGCACCCGATCCTCGATCCCGTAGGCCCGGATCACCGGCGCGCCGGCAACAGCCTCCGCCAGAGCGCCCAGCATGCGTCCCACCTTCTCCCGCACCACGAGGTGGGCGGTCACCAGGCGCTTCTGGAACCAGCGCATCGAGTAGAGGATGAGCGGCAGCAGGGCCAGGACGGTCAGGAACATCTGCCACGAGTAGGCCACCATGACGGCCATGGACAGGATCGCCTGGCCTCCGTTGATGAGGATCATCAGGCCGGCCCATTGCAGGAAGCGGCTGATCTGGTCGATGTCGGAGGTGACCCGGGCGACCAGCACACCGCGCTGCTCCGATGCCTGATGGAGCATGGAGAGGTCGTGGATGTGGCGGAAGGCTCGGACCCGCAGGTTCGACAGCGCTACTTCCGAGACGACGGCGAGCCGCAGGTGCATCAGCCCGGTGGCGATGGCGGTGACCGCCACCGCCCCGAGAGACACCACCACCATGCGACCCACGAAGCCCATGTCGACGCTGGCTTCGGCGAGACCCCCGTCGAGCACCTGTTGGATGGCCACCGGGATGATGACCCGTCCGGCGGTGGCGACAACGGCCAGCGCGATGGTCACCAGCATCCCCCGGCGGATCTCGGGAGACAGGCTCATGCCCCGCTTGATGGTGTCCAGGGCTTCCACGCCCGTGCCGTCCGGTGTCGCCCTACGGCCCCCTCCGATCATCATCGACCTCCCGCGTCGTAGGCGTCGATGAGCGCCGCATAATTAGGCAGCCTGTCGTACAGGTCGATATGCGACCCCCGATCGACCACGTGGCCGGCCTCGATGTAGATCACTTCATCCGCCAGCAGGATTGAGGTGCGGCGGTAGGCGACGATCACGACCGTGGTGTCGATTCGCCAAAGGCCCGCCAGGATGGCGGCCTCGACCGCCGGATCAACCGCGGAGGTGGCGTCGTCGAGCACCAGGAGGCGGGGATGGCGGACCAGCGCCCTGGCCAGGGCCACCCGCTGCCGCTGGCCACCGGACAGGGCAGCTCCCCGCTCGCCCACCTGGGTGGAGTAGCCCTCGGGCAGCTCCAGGATGAACTCGTGGGCCTGCGCAAGGCGGGCGGCGGCCTTGATCTCTTCCTCGCCGAAGTCGCCGCCCAGGGTGATGTTGTCCCGAACGCTCGTGTCGAACAGGAAAGCCTCCTGGAAGACCAGGGCGGCGGAGCCGGCCATGGCCCGCCGGGAAAGGTCGGGTAGGGCGGCGCCGTCCAGCCGGATGGCGCCCGAGTCCGGGTCGAACAGGCGCACCAGCAGCTGGGCGACGGTCGATTTCCCCGAGCCGGTGGGGCCGACCAGGGCAACGGTCTGGCCGGCCGGGGTCAGGAAGGATATGTCCTCGACCCCCCTCCGGTCGCCGTCCTCCCCGGTGGCGCTCGACGGGACCGTCCCGACCGGCTCCTCGCCCAGGTCGCTCAACTCGGTCTCGGGATGCAGGTACGACACGTCGTGCGCGGTTGCGGTGGTGCCGCCGGTGGCCGAGACGTCACGGCTGCCGTAGACGAAGGCGTCGGGATTGTTGAGGACGGCGTTGACCCGCTGCTTGCCGACCACCGCTCCGGGTAACAGGCCCAGCAGCCAGGCGAAAATCCGCATCGGCATGGCGATCAGCCGGAACAGGAAGGCGAAGGTGACCAGGGTGCCGGCGGTCATCAGCCCCTGATCGACGCGCCACGCTCCGACCGCGGTGACCGCCAGCACCCCGATGGTGGGGAGTGCCTCCATGATCGGATCGAAGACGGCCCTGATCCGGCCTATCTCCACCATGTTGTACCGCAGCCGATCCGAGAGACCACCGAAGCGGCTGGTCTCGGTCGCCTCCCGGCCGAGCGTCTTGACCACCAGGGCGGCGTCGAAGGACTCGTGCGCCGCCTCGGCCACCTCCGCCCGCGTGCGCTGGGCGGCGGCGGCGGCGATCCGCATCTTCCGCTGGTAGAAGACGTTGTTGAGCATGATCGCCGGCCCCATCAGGAAACCGACCAGAGCGAGGAAGGGGTCGGTCAGCAGCAGCAGGACCGCCGTGATGGCCAGCATCAGCGCCACCCCGAAGGCCATGGGAAGGGGCGCCGCGATCTGGGCGGCGGTCTCGATGTCGGAACTCACGTTTGACAACAGCTGGCCGGTGGGATGGCGCCTATGCCACTCGATCGGAAGGTCGAGGTAGCGGTTGGTCACATCCACCCGGTCGCGCTGTTCCAGCCGGTACTGGGCGCGGAAGGCGCCGTACCTCCGCAAGGCCAGACCCACGCCCTTCATCGCTCCGACGGTCAGCAGGATCAGGACCATCACGACGAGCGACGCGGTGGTCACGTCGCCACGGCGGGCAGCGGGGATGAGGACGCTGTCGGTAGCCCAACCGACTGCGTACGAGAAGGCGATGGTGCCGACCGAGTGGAGGGCCGTGAAACCGAACCCGAATGCGAACTCGCGAGGCGCTCGCCGGAGTTGTTCCCTTATCAACTGGTAACCGTGGCCCAGGACCGTGCGTTCCGGACGGCGCGCTTCCTCGATGATGGTGTCAGTAGTCATCGATCAGCCAGGCTAGGAGTCAAGCCCACCGTGGAAACCGCCATCACCGTGAGCCAAGGCCACCGCGGCGTGCAGCGCCACTCCGATGGCCATGGCGTCCTCGTCGAAGACGACGCGGTTGGAGTGGTTGTTGGGGACCCGGCCCGGCTCACGCCCGCGCGGGCAGGTGCCCAGATACGCCATCGTGCCCGGTACCTCGTCGAGCACGTACGAGAAGTCCTCACCTCCCATCGATGGCCACGGAGGCTCGTTGACCTGGTCCTCTCCCAGGGCTTGGCGGGCAACGGAGCGGACGAACGCCGTGTAGCCGGGGTGGTTGACCGTTACGGGGTAGCCGACGCCGAACTCGACCTCCGCCTCGACGCCATGGGCGGCGGTGACGTTGCCGGCCACCCTGCGGAGGATGGAGTGGAGTTGAGTCCGGGTGGTTTCGGACAGAGCCCGGACGGTGCCTAGCAGCCGGGCTGTTTCGGGGATCACGTTGTGAGTGGCGCCGGCGTCGACCCTGGCGAACGTGATCACGCCCGGTTCGAACACGTTGATGCGGCGGGTCACGGCCGTCTCGACCGCCAGGATGATCTCGGCGGCCACGGGAATGGGGTCGAAGGCCAGGTGGGGAGTGGATGCGTGACCCCCTTTGCCACGGATGGTGATGGCGACCTCGTCGGTGGCGGCCATCTGCGGCCCGGCCCGGAACCAGACCGTGCCGGACGGATAGAGGTTGGACACGTGCAGGGCGAAGGCCCCGGAAGGCCGCTCGCCGGCCGTGTCGAGGAGGCCTTCCTCGAGCATGAGCCGGGCGCCGAAGAAACCTTCCTCCCCCGGCTGGAACATGAATAGCACCGAGCCGGCCAGCTCGTCCCGCCTGGATGCCAGCAGGCGGGCTGCTCCCGCCAGCATGGCGGCGTGCATGTCGTGGCCGCAGGCGTGCATGAAGCCGGCGCGCTCGCTGGCGAATGGCAGGCCGGTGTCCTCGGGAACGGGGAGGGCGTCCATGTCGCCCCTGAGGAGGATGGTCGGGCCCGGACGGGCGCCCCGGAGCACCGCCGCCAGCCCGCTGGTGGTCTCGTGCTGGGTGACTTCGAGCGGGAGCGACTCGAGTTCGCTGAGCACCAGGGCGCGAGTGAGGGGGAGGTGGTTGCCTTGCTCGGGGTTTCGATGGAGCCGGCGGCGGAGGTCCACCGTTCGGGGAAGGAGGGACCGGGCCTCCGGGAGTAGAGAGCGCACCGACGCGAGGTTACACCTGGTCGGTAGCCCACCGGCTACTGTTCTGAACTGGCCGGTTTGATCGCCAGGGACTACTTGTCTAGCCGCCGTACGAGTTGTGGTGGGTGATCTCCTCGAGCGGTTTGCGGCCTCCGGCCTTCGCCGGGCGGGAGGCCGGAGACGGATATCCCAGTGCGATGGCGTAGCGGCAGCGCCGGCCCTCCGGTATCGCCAGCACCTTGTGTGCCTTCTCGTTGTTGTGGAGGGTGATCGGGCAGGACACCATTCCTATGGCGGACGCCGCCAGCATGATGTTCTGGGCCATGCGTCCCATGTCGAATCCGTAGGTGCTGCCCTCCTGCACGAGGGCCAGCGCCACCGGCGCCTTCGACAGGGGACCGGCGAAACTGGCGCACCCCGCCAGGCGGTCCAACTGCTCGCGGTCCTCGACGACGATGATGGACCAGTTCTGGCGGTTCTTGGCGCTGCCGGTCCAGCGAGCCGCTTCGAGAACCCGGCGGAGGTCCTCCGGGTCGACGGGCCGGTCGGAGTAGGAACGGATGGCTCTGAGGCGCAGGATGGTGTCGTATGTGGTGCTCATGGGTTGCCACGATACCGCCACTCCGGGCTTGCAAGTGGCACAGGGGCCGTGTTGAGTAGGCTGGCCGTCCATGAGCGATCCCACTCCGAGCCGTCCAGGAAGCGATTCGGGTGGGAAGGCTCGATCATCCGAACGCCGTCTCCTGCTCTGGTCCGGGGTGGCGCTGGGCGTACTCGTGGTACTGGCTGCGGCCTTCTCGTTCATCGGCGACGCCGAGCTCGACCCGGGGACGCCGGAGCGAGTGGTCCAGGACTACGTCCGGGCGGTGATCGCCGGCGACCGGCCGGCGGCCCGGTCCTACCTGGCGGACGAACTGGACGGCTGCGGCACCCGCTTCCCCCGCTACCTGGCCGACCAGGCCTACCGCATCGAGTGGCTTGATACGACCCTCGGCGAGGGAGAAGCCTGGGTAACCGTGTCGGTGGCCGGATCGGACCCGGGAATCTTCGGTGGCAACCGCTCCGAGACGTACGAGTTCCGGTTGATCTCGGAAGCCGGCGGATGGCGCATCACCCACCAGGAGTGGCCGTGGTACGAGTGCTCGGCAGACTCGCCCAAACTCGGGACGGAGGGTTGACCGTGGAAATAGTTCTCGCCGCCCTGTTCCCGATCCTGCTGCTCGGCGGCGCCTTCTTCGGGCTTATCGTGTTGCTGGCCCGCCGGTCGGGCCGCGACATAGGGGCCACGCTCCGGCGCTTCTTCCAGCAGGGCATGCTGCTGGCCCTGGTGATCCTGGTGGCGACCGGCGTGACCGGGCTGCTGTCGGTGGCCGACCCGGACGTGGTGGCCGGTCCCGGCTACCTGGCCTTCATGCTCTCGTGCGTGATCGTGGGTGCTCCGGCCCTGCTCCTGGTGGCGCGCCGGGAACGCCGCCGGGCCGGCGGAGGGTCCGGGTTCTCGGGGGGCGGATACCTGGTCCTGGCCGAGCTGATCAGCCTGGTAACCGCAGCCACCGGCCTGTCTCTGTGGGCCGGGAGCCTCCTGGAGGGCCGTTTCGACATCGCCCCGGCCTCAGTGATGCTGGTGTGGGGCGCGGTATGGGCTGCACACCACCGCATGGGTCAGGCGGACCGGCGCCAGCAGGGTGTCCTGGCCGGCTCGCTCATCGGGTTGGTCACCGTTTCGGTGTTCGGAGTCCTCGTCCTGGAGTGGGTCTTCGAGCGGGCGTACGACGTCGTGGCCGGCGCTGTGATGCTGGTACGTGACGCCGGAGGGTTCCAGCAACCCCTGGTCGAGTTGGTGGTCGGGACCGCCATATGGCTGCGCTACTGGGCCATGCTGGGGCAGCACGGCGAACGCACCACCCTGTGGCGCGCCTACGTACTGCTGGCCGGGGTGGTCGGCGGGCTCTTCACCGCCCTCGCCGGGGTGTGGAACCTCGCCTACCTGACCCTCGACTGGTGGTTCGGGAGCCCGATCGGACCGGCCGGACCTCACTTCCGCGAGCTACCGATGACGCTCGCGTTGATCATCGTGGGCGGGGTGGTGTGGAGGTATCACGACACTGTGATGCGTTCACATCGACCGGGGAAGCGCACCGAGGTGGACCGGGCACATGACTACACGGTGGCCGGGGTCGGTCTGGTAGCCACGGTGGGCGGGGCGGCGGCCGTGATCGCCGCCACTGTCCAGGTCCTGACGCCCGCCACGGTCTTGTACCCGTCCGATCGCTCGGAGTTCGTGGCCGCCGTCACCGTCCTTCTAGTGGGGGCGCCGCTCTGGTGGCGCCACTGGACCCGTATCCAGCGGATCCGCAGTGCTGACCCGTCCTCCGAGGTGGCCTCTCCCACCCGGAGGATCTACCTGATCGCGCTGTTCGGGTTGGGGGGAGTGGTGGCGCTGGTGAGCCTGCTGGTGCTCGTCTACCGCGCCCTTGAGCAGGTGCTGGGGCCCGGCGCCGGCGTCGGGACGGTACTTGCCATCCGGTGGCCGCTGGCGCTGGTCTGCACCGTGGGGCTCACCGCCGCATACCACCGCACGGTGCGCCGGACCGACCTGCTGGAGGCGCCCGATCCCGAGACCGGTCGCGAAGCGCCTCCCGCGGCGGTGAGATCGGTGACCCTCGTCGCTCGGGATAGCGGCCCGGTAGCCGAGGCACTAGCGGAGCAGGCCGCGGTGAGGGTGCGGTACCTGGAACGCACGGACGGCCAAGGGCGTCCCCTTGCCTTGGAGGAGGTATTGGAGGCACTCCAGGACCACCCGGAGTCCCATCTCCTGATCGTGTCAGGCGAGGACGGCGTCAGGATCATCCCCCACGAAGGGTGATCGAGCCTAGGGACGGGTACCCTGGCAGGCTGTGTGTCGTAGCATCAGAACCCTTCACAATTTCGATCCACCCGCCACGGACGAGGAGGTAGGCGCCGCCGCCCTGCAGTACGTGCGTAAGGTTTCGGGCTCGGCCCGACCGTCCCGCGCCAACCAGGAGGCGTTCGACCGGGCCGTGGAGGCCATCGCCCAGGAGACCAGGAGCCTGGTCGACTCGCTGGTTACCAGGGCCCCGCCGAAGAACCGGGAAGTGGAGGCTGCAAAGGCCAGAGCCAGGGCGGCCGCCCGGCGCCGCTAGCTGTTCTGTCCCGGCCTTCAGTTCGCCGCGTTCTGTGACCCGTCGTGGACCGCGCGGATCCGGCGTCCGGACAAGGGGGTTGAACGTGTCACATACCCGTCGCATACTGTCCGGCAGTCACAAGCACCACCGGTTTCTTGCTAATTCGACGTCGAGGGAACCGGACCAGGGATCAATTCGGGAGCGGACCCGTAGGGGATAGCGGTACGCGTCCGGACCGAAGGAGGTGGTGGCTGGGGGATGGGCCCGCCGGGTTGGGGCGTGGTCGGGCGTTTTTCGCGTTCTCGTTTTGTGGGGTACGGGTGGCGAGTTACGGGATCAGGACACTGGCTCCAATGTCGTTTCCTTTGTATCCGAGGGCTAGCGGCGTCTCCTCCGGAAGGCCATCTGCATGGCGTCTTGGTCGAAGTAGCCGGAGGGGACGCTTCCCGCCACAGCGAAGTGGTAGAGGGCGGTCTGGTAGATGGCGCTCAAGGCTGCCACCGATGCCGCGGCGACGATTATCCAGATGACACCGATCAGCAGGGCCACCGCCGCGATCGTGCCTCCCGCCGAGATACCCAGGACGATCACCGCCACGCCCGGCAGGATCAGGAGGAACCCCACCAGGCCCATACCGACCTGCGCGGCCAGGTTCTCGCCCCAGGTGCTGCGGAGCAGCGACCCGGACTTCTTGAAGGCGGCGCCGGCGCCCGATCCCTCGATGACGATGATCGGCAGGACCAGGAACGTGAGTACCGACCAGGCCAGGCCGAGGGCACCGACGATGAGCTGGCCGATCAGCCCGACCCGCTCCTCGATGGCCCGCAGGATGACCGATACGGTGGCCGACAGCAGCGCCCACGGAACGATCTTGCCGGCCCGGCGGGCGGCCCCGCGGATGGCGCTCCCGATGGTCGGATCCCCACCCTCCAGGCGCTCGTTGGCGGCGCTGATCAAGGCGGCATTGAAGAAGATGGTGATGTAGGCCAGCACGAAGTACATCAGGAGCAGCACCAGCAGGCTGGATCCGCCCACCGTCGCGCCTCCCTGTCCAGTGAAGAAGATCGGAACGATGAAGGTGGCGGCGACGATCATGGAGGCGATCCCTGAAATGATGGGGAGCAGGATCAGCTCCTTGTCGGCCTTGAGTACGTGCCAGGAGGACCGGGCGAGGGCGAAGGAATTGGCGATTCGTGACATCAGCCCATGCTACCGGAGTGCTCGAGTTTCAGGAACGACCGTGAGGCGTATCCGGGACGGCTCGTAATCGTCAGGAGTGTCCCGGTCAGCGGCTGGAAGCCCGGAGGACCCGGCCGGCCGAGGTGTCGGACAACCGGCCCGACTCGATGGCGGCCTTGCCGTTGACGAAGACGTGACCCACGCCTTCGGCGGTTGCCCGGCCGTTGTCGAAGGTGGCCCGGTCCCGGATGCGGTCCGGATCGAACACGGTCACGTCGGCTGCCGCACCGGGGCGGATCACCCCGCGATCGGCCAACCCGTACCGGTCGGCGGGCATGGAGGTCATCCTCCGGATGGCATCGGGTAGCTCCAGCCATCCGCGGTCCCGCACGAGGTGTGCCAGCACCCGGGCATGGGTGCCGAAGCCCCTGGGGTGGGGGTGGGTCCCCCGGAAGAGGCCGTCGGAACCCACCATCCCCAGCGGGTGGGTCATGGCCCGCCGGAGCTTGGCCTCGTCATCCCATCGGTAGACCATCAGTACCCGGAGCCGACACTCGGCCAGCAGCGTGCAGACCACCTCGGCCAGGGTGGAACCGACCCGTCCGATGCCGTCGGTGAGGGGACGTCCCTGGAGGTGCTGGTAGGGGCCGTCCGGTAGGGCGGAGAAGTAGGCGTTCCCAGGATCGGGCACGTAGTTGCGGAAGAACTCCTCGATGTGCGGCGCTACGGCGGCCCGGACGGCCGGATCACCCAGCTTCGAGATGAGGTGTTCGGGAGGCCCGTCGTCGAACCACCGCGGCAGGCAGAAGGCCAGGTGGGAGCTGGCCGCCATGTAGGGGTAGGCATCGAAGGTGACATCGAGTCCGCTCTCCCTGGCGTCGGTCAGGAGTTGGTACAGCTCGTCCGAGCCGAACAGGTGGGAGACGTGGACCGCCACGCCGGCCTTCCATCCCACCTCCAGGGCCTCCTCCACCCCGGCGGCCACGTCGCCCCGGATGCCGCGGACGTGTGACGAGTAGACCCCGCCGTACTCGGCCACCACCCGGGCCACCGCGATCAGTTCGTCCGTACTCGCGTGCCCGGCGGGGAAGTAGTCGAGGCCCACCTGGATCCCGGAGGCGCCCGTTTCCATGCCCTGGCGGGTGAGTTCCTGCATGTGCTCGATCTCCGCCGGGTCGGCAGGACGGGGGTCCCAGCCCACCGCCTCGGCCCGGACGGCGAGGAAGCCCACCTGGGGCACCACGTTGATGGCTGCTCGACCTTCGAATAGAGCCAGGTACTGCTCTGGATCCGACCACTCCCAGGCCTCATCGGGGGGTCCGTTGAACACCTCCAGATAACTGAGCAGGTCCGGCAGGCGGGATGGCGACGCCGGTGCGTACGCGAACCCGTCGGGTGCCAGCAGGTCGGTGGTGATGCCTTGGCGCAACCGGGCCTCGATGTCTTCGCCCCTGAGTATCGAGAACTCGGAGTGGGAGTGGACGTCGATGAATCCCGGGCAGACGACCGAGCCTGCCACGTCGATGGTCCGGCGGGCCTCACGACCCGCCAGCGAACCGACGGCCGCTATGCGTCCGCCCGCCAGGCCCACATCGACCCGGGCGCCGGGACTGCCCGTGCCGTCGATGACGGTGCCGGCGGTCAATAGCCAGTCGAGCATGGTCATCGGCCGCCCGTGACCAATGGCGGGTAGGGCTCCAGGAACGGCATCAGCGGCGCCTCCGAGCAGAGGCTCTCGATCCGGTCCGGATCGGTGGGCACGTCCCCGGTCAGGATCTCGTGGCCGGACGCGGTGATCAGGACATCGTCCTCGATCCGGATGCCGATGCCCCGGAACTCCTCGGGGATCGGGTGCGCCACCTTCGGAGCCGCATCGCGCTCCTTCTTCTCGAGCTCCCTGGCTTTGGCCGGGCCGAGCAACATGCGCCGTTCCATCTGTTCGTCGATGTCGAACTCCAGCATCGCCAACTCGACCGTCTCCCGCTCGGAGCCGACGTAGATGCCCGGCTCGACCGTGAACACCATGCCGGGTTCCAGGGGCCGGGGAGCGCCCCCCACCCGGTACGCCCCGGCATCGTGGACGTCGATGCCCAGCCAGTGCCCGGTGCCGTGCATGAAGAACTCCCGGTAGTGGTGCATGCTCATCGCATCGTCAGCCGGACCCGGCAGCAGGCCGAGTTCGACCAGGCCCTCGGTCAGGACGCGGCTCGCGGCTGCTTGCTGGTCCTTCAGGCTGCCAGCGGGACGGGCCAGGGCCAGCGCGGCCTCTTGGGCGCCCAGCACCAGGTCGTAAACGGCCCGTTGGGGGGCCGTGAACCGCCCGCCGGCGGGGAACGTGCGCGTGATGTCCGCCGAGTAGTAGCCGTATTCGGCGCCGGCGTCGATCAGCACCAGGTCGCCCTCCGCGATGCGCCGGTCGTTCTCCGTGTAATGGAGGATGCAGGCGTTGGCGCCCGACGCGACGATGGACGGGTACCCGTCGCGGCGCGCCCCGCGCATCCTGAACACGTACTCCAGAGCGGCCTGCACCTGGTATTCGTACCGGCCGGGGCGGGCGAAGCGCATGGCCTCGGCATGGGCTTCGGCGGTGATCTCGCAGGCGGCGCGGAGCAGGTCGACCTCCTGGGGGGTCTTGACGAGGCGCATCTCGCCGACCAGGGAACTCAAGTCCCGGAACTCGCTCGGGACGAGCCGGCCGTAGCGGTCGCTCAGGCCTTTCACAGCCCGGGCGAGGCCCAGAATCCGGCGTTGGAAGCCGGGGTTCCCGAACGGTAGGAACACCGTCCGGCGCCCCACCAGCCTCTGCCTGAGGAGGGTGTCGAACTCCCCGATCGGGTAGGAGGCGTCGGCGCCGTAACGTTCCCTGGCGCCATCCGTCCCGGCCCGCAGGCCGGTCCAGATCTCCTTCTCACGGTCCCTGGGGCGCACGAAGAGGACGTACTGCTCGTTGGCCGCCTGGGGGTCGAGCAGCATGATGGCGTCCGGCTCGTCGAATCCGGTCAGGTAGTGGAAGGCGGAGTCCTGGCGGAACGGGTGCTCCACATCGTGGTTGCGGGTGGTCTCGGCGCCGGCGGGCAGGAGGGCGATGCCGTCACCGATAACGGCTGCGAGGCGTTCCCGGCGCTCGGTGTGGAGGGAGGAGGTGTACATGCGGGTGGAGCCTACCGATGGTGCGCTCGAGCACCGGTGGCCCGGGCGGCGAGCCACCCCGCCAGGGCCTCACCGATCGGGTCCGGAGAGTCCTCCTGGACGAAGTGGATTCCTGCCACGGTGATCTCGGTCTGGTTGGGCCAGGCCCGGCACACCTCACGGGGGCGGCCCACCAGGATGGAGCCGGGGTCGGCGTTCACGAACAGCTTCGGTACCTCCCAGCCCGCCAGCCGCGCCGAGTAGTCGGCGACGATGGCATGCACGTCGGCCGGCCGGCCCTCGATGGGGATCTGCCGGGGCCAGGTGAGGGTGGGCCGGCGGTCCTCCCCGGGCCGGAGGAAGGGCCGCCGGTACTCGTCCATCTCGTCCTCGGTCAGGTCGCGCATCACGGAGGCCGGCAGGATCCGCTCGACGAAGACGTTCTTCGTCAGCACCATGGCCTCACCGGCTGCCGAGCGCATCCCCCGGAAGACCCCCCGGGCGACCTCCGGCCAGTCCTCCCAGGTCAGCGGGGTGACAATGGCCTCCATGTAGGCCAGGCCGGATACCGAGCCGGGATGGCGGACCGCCCAGTCGAAGCCCAGCGCCGCGCCCCAGTCGTGAAGCACCAGCGTCACCCTCTCGTTCACACCGAGCAGGCGTAGCAACTCGTCGAGGTAGCGGCGGTGCTGGACATAGCGGTAGGCGCCCGGACCGGATCCGGGCAGCTTGGCCGAGTCGCCCATCCCGATCAGGTCCGGAGCGATACAGCGACCCAGGTTCGCAACGTGGGGGATGACGCCGCGCCAGAGGAAGGAAGAGGTCGGGTTCCCGTGCAGGAAGACGATCGGGTCGCCCGACCCCACATCGACGTATGCCATGTCGAGGTCGAAGACCCGGCGGGTCCGCTTCTCGGGCTTCATGGCGGCTCCGGCCGCAGTACCACCGGTCAGCCGGTGAAACCGGCTTTCTTGTGCGATCCGTCGCAGAGCGGTTTCCGGGCGGAGTGGCCGCACCGGCACAAGGTGACACGGTTCCTGACCTCGAAGGGCTCACCGTCCGATCGCTCGACCTGTATCCCGCCGGTCAGCCACAGCGGACCATCGGTGATGACCGAGATCTCGACGGGCAGGGCCGGTTCGATCTCGGCGCCGGCGACCGTGTAGGAGAGGGCGCCCGACGGGCACCGCTCGATCATGGCCATCACCTGGGACCGGACGACGCTGTCATCGGTGCCCGGAGTCATCTTCCAGACGTTGGATATGCGGTTGCCGCAGAAGCCGGCATGCACGCAGATGCTGCGGTCGTCGAACACTTCGATCCCGGTACCGCCCAGATCGGCGCAGCGTTCCTGGAAGGAATCGGCCGGCGCCGTTTCCGTACCGTCGAAGCCCACCTTGTCGTGGGTCCCGTCACAGTACGGCTTCCGGGAGGACTCCCCACACCTGCACAACGCGTAGACCGGGTTCTGTTCGGTCACCTCCTCGCTCCGCCAGGTGAGCGGTTCGCCGTGTTCCGACACGACCGCGCTCCTGACCCGCAGGGGCACCGATCCGGAGACTATGTACGGGCCGTCGGGCCGGACGCTTACGGTTACGGGCTGCTCGGCCACGGTCTCCTCCAGGTGTCGGGACGGACGTGAGCGAACTATACGTAACCTTCGGAGCCTCGGTGTGAAACGCGGCGCCGGTCAGGCCAGGCGGCGCTTGAGCGTCCGGAGTTGCTCCCGTACCGACGCGAAGCCGGCTCCTCCGGTCGACCGGCGCCTGCCGACCGACCCGGCCGGGTCGGTAAGGGAGAGGTCGGCGGGCTCGAACCGGGGGTCGGCCTCCACCAGATCGGCGATGGTCGCTTGCGAAAGGGACTTGCCCCCGGCCGCCAGCGCCGCCAGCAGGGCGCCCACCACCCCGTGGGCTTCGCGGAAGGGGACCCCCCGCTCGACCAGAGCCTCGGCAAGGTCGAGCGCGGTCACCGACGGGTCGGGCGCCGATGGATGGAACTCGGCGCTGCCGATGAGGGCCGTCATCGCCTCCAGCGCGCCGGCCAGAGCATCGTCGATGGCGAACAGGGCCGCCTTGTCCTCCTGGAGGTCGCGGTTGTACGTCATGGGCAGACCCTTCTGGAGGGCCATCAGGCCCGTCAGGCAGCCGATGGCGGTGGCCGCCCGGCCGCGGGTCAGTTCGGCTATGTCGGGATTCTTCTTGTGCGGCATGGCCGACGAGCCGGTCGTAAGGGCGTCGCCGAAGGTCACCCAACCGAATTCCGTGGTGGTCCAGAGCACGCACTCGGTCGCCAGCCGCGACAGATGGATTAGCGCCTGGGTACATGCGAAGGCGTACTCGGATACGTGGTCCCGGGCCGCCACCGCGTCCATGGAGTTAACGAAGCGGCCGGCCATCCCCAGCAACTCGGCCGAACGGTCCGGATCGAGCGGGAGGCTGCTCCCCCCGAGCGCGCCGGCGCCCAGGGGAGAGACGTCCATCCGGCGGCTCAGATCCTCGAGCCTCTCGATGTCCCGCAGTGCGGTCGACACGTAGGCCAGCAGGTGGTGGGCCAGCGGGACGGCCTGGGCCTGCTGGAGGTGGGTGTAGCCCGCCACCACCGTATCCCCGACCCCTTCGGCAGCCTCCACCATCGCCCGGCAGAAGCCCCCGAGACCATCGATCCTGGCTCGGGCGGAGCGGAGCAGGTAGAGGCGGAGGTCCAGCGCCACCTGGTCGTTGCGGGACCGCCCGGTGTGGAGCTTCCCGGCTACCTCGCCCACCAACTCGCCCAGCCGCCGTTCCACCGCCGAATGGACATCCTCGTCGCTCTCCAAGAACCGGAAGGTGTTCCGGTCCGCTTCGGTCACGATCTGCTGCAGGCCGCTGGTGAGCGTGCCGGCCTCCTCGCCGGTCAGCAGCCCGGTCTCGGCGAGCATGGCGACGTGGGCGAGGGATCCGGCGAGGTCCTCCCGCAGCAGCCGCCGGTCGGAGTGATCCACGGTGAAGTTCCACAGGATCCGGTCGGGGCCCTCGGAGAAGCGTCCCCCCCACATCCGGGTGGTCACGGGATCACCCCGGAGCCGCGGCCGGCCTGGAGGCGGAGGCGGAGGGCGTTGAGCCGGATGAAGCCGGTGGCGTCGGACTGGTCGTACGTCCCTCCCTCCTCGAACGTGACCGTTTCCTGGTCGTACAGGGTGTGGGAGTCGGAGCGCCGGCCCATCACGCCGGCATTGCCCTTGTACATCTGGATACGGGCCTCGCCGGTGACGTCCATCTGGATGCCGTCCATGAACTGCTGGAGGGCCTCCCGCTCGGGCGAGAACCAGAAGCCGTTATAGACCATCTCGGCGTAGCGCGGCATCAGCTGGTCTCGCAGATGGGCCAACTCCCTGTCGAGGGTGATGGACTCCACGGCCCGGTGGGCGTGATGGAGCAGGGTGCCGCCCGGAGTCTCGTACACGCCCCGGTTCTTCATTCCCACGTAGCGGTTCTCGACCAGATCGACCCGACCGATCCCATGGGCACCGGCGATGCGGTTGCAGTGACCCAGCAGCTCGGCCGGCGACATCCGGACACCGTCCACCGCCACGGGGGTGCCCCCCTCGAAGGCGATGACCACTTCCTGGGCCTGATCGGGTGCCGCCTCGGGGTCGCGGGTCATCTGGAAGATGCCGGCCGGGGGCGCCACCCAGGGATCCTCCAGCACGCCGCCCTCGTAGGAGATGTGGAGCAGGTTGGCATCGGTGGAGTAGGGCTTCTCGGGCGTGACCGGGATCGGGATGTCGTGCTTGTCGGCATAGGCCACGAGGTCGGCGCGACCCCTCATCGACCACTCCCGCCAGGGGGCCACCACCCGGATGTCGGGTTTCAGCGCGTAGGCGGACAGCTCGAAGCGCACCTGGTCGTTGCCCTTCCCGGTGGCGCCGTGGGAGATGGCCTGCGCGCCGTACTTCTCGGCCGCCCGGACCAGCCCCTTGGCGATCACCGGGCGGGCCAGGGAGGTACCCAGCAGGTAGTAGTTCTCGTACACGGCGTTGGCCCGGATGGCCGGCCATACGTACTCGTCCACGAACTCCTCGCGCAGGTCCTCGGCAACGGCTTCGACCGCGCCGGTCGCGTACGCCTTGGCGACCGCTTCCTCGACCTCCTCGCCCTGGCCGACATCCGCCGTGTAGCAGACGACCTCGTAGCCCCGCTCCTCGATCAGCCACTTCAGGATGACCGATGTGTCCAGCCCTCCTGAGTACGCCAGCACCACCCGGCTCATTCGCTCACTCCCAGCTCTTCTATCAATTGCGCTACGGCCCGCCCGCCGGTCTCTTCCCCGGCCACGACCAGCATCGTGTCGTCTCCGGCCACGGTACCCAGGATCCCTTCGATGCCGGCATCGTCGATAGCGGCCGCCACCACGTGGGCCGCTCCCGGAGGAGTCTTTATCACCACCAGGTTCCCGCTCGACCGGACCGACGCCACGTAGGTGGACAGGGTCATCGCCAGGGCATCCCGAGCGTTACCGGGCTCCCAGGAGTACCGGAACGAACCATCCGCCGTCCTCGCCTTGACCGCGCCTACCGCCCAGAGGTCCCGTGAAACCGTGGCCTGGGTGACCAGGAACCCTTGCTCCGCCAGGAGCAGGGCCAGGTCGGCCTGGCTCGATACGGCCCGTTCGGACAGGATGTTCCGTACCGCTCTCCGGCGTGCCTCCGTGCTCATATCCGCACAAGTATGCACATGCTTGCATGATTATGCAAGCTCCTCCGGAGATCCGGAGCCGGCAGTGGCGGCGTGGCAGGTGGTCATTAGATGCTAACAACAGCTAGCATCTAGTACTTGTAGTCATCCCGCTTGTAGGGACCGTCCACCGGAACGCCTATGTAGTCGGCTTGGTCCTTAGTCAGCTCGGTGAGCTCCGCCCCCAGATGGTCGAGGTGGAGCCGGGCCACTTCCTCGTCCAGGTACTTCGGCAGGCGCAGCACCTCGGCCTCGTACTCGTCGGCGTTGTCGTGCAGGTCGAGTTGCGCCAGCACCTGATTGGTGAACGAGGTGGACATGACGAAGCTCGGATGTCCGGTGGCGCAGCCCAGGTTGAGGAGCCGGCCCTCCGCGAGTATCAGCACGCCGTGGCCATCCGGGAACACGTATTCGTCGTACTGGGGCTTGATGTTGCGGGGCGCCACCCCTTCGGCGGACTTCAGAGCCGCCATGTCGATCTCGTTGTCGAAGTGGCCGATGTTGCCCACTATGGCCTTGTCCTTCATCCGGGACATGTGCTCCAGGGTTATCACGTCGCGGTTGCCGGTGGCGGTGATGAATATGTCGGCGGTCTCCACCACGTTCTCGATGGTGTTGACCTCGAATCCGTCCATGGCCGCCTGCAGGGCGCAGATCGGGTCGATCTCGGCGATCACCACCCGGCACCCCTGGCCGCGGAGGGCCTCGGCGCATCCCTTGCCCACCTCGCCGTAGCCGGCCACGAGCGCCAGCTTGCCTCCGAGCATTACGTCGGTGGCGCGGTTCAGGCCGTCGATCAGGCTGTGCCGGCATCCGTAGACGTTGTCGAACTTGGACTTGGTGACCGAGTCGTTGACGTTCATGGCCGGGAAGAGCAGCTGTCCCATCGTCTGCATCTCGTGGAGGCGGTGGACGCCCGTGGTGGTCTCCTCGCTGACGCCGCGGACCGACTCCGCCATCCGGATGAAGTAGTCGGGATCGTCCGCGATCCGGCCGCGGAGCAGGTCGAGTATCACCCCCCACTCCTCGGGCTCGCCGTCCGGATCGAAGGAGGGTACGGCGCCCAGGTGGCCGTACTCGGCCCCCTTGTGGACCAGCAGGGTGGCGTCCCCGCCGTCGTCCACGATCAGGGAGGGCCCGTCGGAACCTGCCCAGGCCAGCATGCGATCCGTGCACCACCAGTACTCCTCGAGCGTCTCGCCCTTCCAAGCGAAGACCGCGATGCCGCGCGGGTCTTCGGGGGTCCCGCCCGTCTCGGGCCGGCCGACCACCACCGCGGCGGCGGCCTGGTCCTGGGTGGAGAAGATGTTGCAGGACGCCCAGCGAACCTCGGCGCCCAACTCGGCCAGGGTCTCGATCAGGACGGCGGTCTGGACCGTCATGTGGAGGGAGCCGGAGATACGGGCGCCGGCCAGGGGCTTGGTGGCCCCGTACCGTTCCCGGAGCGCCATCAGCCCGGGCATCTCGTGTTCGGCAAGCTCGATCTCCCGCCGACCCTGCCCGGCCAGGCCGAGGTCGCGGACCTTGTATTCGAGCGGAGCTCCCTCGCGGTTCTCCATCATGGCTACGTTCTCCTGGTCGGTCGGGGTCGGGCGCGTCCACCACCATGATGCCGGGTTCGGGGGATCTCGCCGGCGTCAAGCGCGGCGCGGGGGATAGGTGGGCGTGCGATCGGATCCGGTCTGCCGGATTATATCGAGACCTGCTCCAACCGAGATTCACCTGCCTGTCACTCGCGAACAAACTGCCCGTTTACCGGCCCTTAGGTCTCGTGCCATGCCTAGCATCGCGCCCCTGTCGTGCCAGCCGGCTCGTGGTTTTGCCGCGTAAGTCGCGTTTCGGACGGATTCGCCGGTCCGAGTAGGGTACGCCAGCTACGCAGGGTGAAGGCTGCCCGGTCAGCGCTTCCCGGCAACTAGTAGACGCAAGATTTCGAGGAGGAAACGCATGAAAGTGAAGCTCGTTCGGCTCCTGGCGCTGATGGCGGCGCTGGCACTGGTGGCAGGCGCCTGCGGCGGCGAGTCGGATACACCGTCAACGCCCGAGACCGTGGTCGTGACGTCCATCGTCACCGAGACCGAGACGGTGACCGAGGTGGTGACGGAAACCGTTACCGAGGTCGTTACCGAGACGGTCGAGGTCGAGATGGTCAACCCGCTGGCCGGAACCACGGTCACGGTATTCGGACCGGAGAGCTCGGATGCCGAGGCCGGTTCGCACCAGGCGGCGCTGGACATCTTCGCCGCCCAGAACGGCATGACCATCCAGTACACCGGGGAGCGCAGTTTCTCGGATCTGATCAACGCCCAGGCAGCCGGCGGTAACCCGCCGGACATAGCGGTGTTCCCGCAGCCCGGCAAGATCGCCGACTTCGCCCGTGAGGGTTGGATCCTGCCGATCCCAGACGACGTCATCGCCACCATGGAAGCCAACATCGGCGCGGCATGGAACGCGTTCGGCAATGTGGACGGTGTCCAGTACGCAATCCCGACCAAGGCGGACCTCAAGTCGCTGGTGTGGTACCGGCCCGCCGACTTCGCGGCCAACGGGTACGAAGTCCCCGGCACCTGGGCCGACCTGAAGGGTCTCACCCAGCAGATGATCGATGACGGCAACGTACCGTGGTGCGTGGGCATCGAGTCCGGGGGCGCTACCGGATGGGCCTTCACGGACTGGGTGGAGGACCTGACCCTCCGTTACGAGGGTGCTGACTTCTACGACGAGTGGGTGGCTCACACCATCCCGTTCAACACGCCCGAGATGAACGCCATCTGGACCGAGATACTCGACCTCTGGAACACTCCGGGCGCCGTATACGCGGAGGGTGGAACCATCGCGTCGACCTTCTTCGGGGACAACGGGCGGCCGCTGGTGGAGGGCGACTGCATGATGCATCGCCAGGCCTCCTTCTTCTCGGCCTTCTTCCCGGATGGCACCGGGTTCGGTCCCGACGGTGTGGACGTCTTCTACTTCCCGTCGGTGAGCGGTGACCGGCCGGTGCTCGGCGCCGGGACGCTGGTGTCTGCCTTCAGGGATGCCCCCGAGGTTTGGGCGGTTATGGAGTACTACGCCAGTCCCGAGTACGCGGACAACCGGCAGCGGTTCCAGAATCTGTCCAAGGGTGGCGGAGCGGTGCTGAGCGGCTTCCTGTCCCCCAACCTGAACGCCGACCTGAGCCTCTACCAGCCTCTCGAGCAGTCCTTCCTGGACATCCTGTTCACGGCCGAGGTGGTCCGCTTTGACGGATCCGATCTGATGCCTGCCGCCGTGGGCGCCGGGACCTTCTGGTCCGAGGCGACCAGCGCGGTGAACGGGGACAAGACGGTCGAGGAGGCCACCGCGGCCATCGAGTCCTCTTGGCCCTAAGGCACTGACCAGCTAGAAGCTGTACGGTGGGTGTCTGTCAGGCGGTAGGCACCCACCGTGCCCAACTCATCAAGGAGAGGACGGCCCGGCCGAACGATGAGACACACCCGAACCCCGGCTAGCGGGTCGGCTCTCTACATGGAGGAGGCCGGCGGGTGGTAGGCGTCATGAGCGTGGCGGTCAACCTCCTCATGGCCCTCGGCATGGCCGGCGGGGCCGGGCTGTGGATCGACCGCACCGGCCGGCCGTCCCGGACCAGGCGGATCGTTGCCGTGGTGATCGGCCTTGTCCTCGGCGCCCTCACCTGGTGGGGGATCACCGCGGTCGACAAGCTGGAGACGACCGCCACGGGGGTGGTGGTCTCGATTCTCGCCAGCGGGCTGATCTTCGTCGCCGCCAACAAACTCTTCGACCTGGCCCCCGATCGCTGGGCTGTCTTCACCACCCTGGTGGGAGCGGCCGGTAGCTTCACCGGGTTCGCCATGCTCTGGGGTAACCGGGTCATCGACGGTCCGGTGCTCCGCACGGTCGCAGCCACCGCGATCGGAGCGGTGGCAGGCTACTTGCTGGGCACTGTCGAGCGACCGAGAACGCGCCTCGCGATCGGCGCCGGCGCCGGGGCTGCGCTCGGTGCTCTGGCCGCCTCCGGTATGCGGGCTGTCATCCTCGTCTTCGAGCGGGAACAGGGCACTCTCGAGCTTTGGCCCGTCCTGCCAGACCTGCAGTACGGCCTGCTGGCGATCCTCACTCTGGCCGGAGCGGGGGCAGGTCTGGCGGTACGGCTTGTCCGGGGCCGTAAGACGCCTGTTCTCCGCTCGGCGGTGCTGGGGGCGACTCTCGGGTACGCGGTGGGGGCCTGGTTGGTGCCCGACCTCGGTCTGGGGACAAAGGCGGATGCCTACCTGGCGGCCATCGGCGTCGGTTTGGGGATCGGGGCGCTAGCCGGTCTCAAGCCCATTCCCGGCCAATCCGCCCGAGGCCGGATCGAGGTGTCTGCCCGGGCCTACATATTCCTGGTGCCGGCGCTGGGCTTCATCGCCTCGACCCTGATCATCCCGACTCTCCGAACCCTGTTCCTCTCGTTCCACGACGCCAGGGGCCAGGAATACGTCGGCTTCATCAACTACCGGGACGTGTTCGGGAGTCCCAACATCTTCAACGTGGATGGTTGGGCCGGCATCTTCGGCAGCAAGCTGTTCTGGGTGGGTGCTGTCCTGCTGCTGATCGGGGTGGGCGTCTCGGTCATGCTGGGCCGCCAGAGCGGTTACCGGATCAGCTTCTCGCCGGGATCGGGCGGCCTCGCGGCGCTGGGCGCGTTGCTGGCGCTGTTCGCGGTCTTCGCCGCGCTGCGGGGGACGATTTTCAACAACCTGTGGTGGGTGGTCACCGTCACCGTGATATCGACGACGGCCGGTCTTGCCATAGCGGTCCTGGCGGACCGTTCCAAGGGGGAGTCGATCGCCAAGTCGCTGATCTTCATGCCGATGGCGATCTCGTTCGTGGGCGCCGGCGTGATCTGGCGCTTCATGTACCTGGCGCGGGACGTCTCGAAGCCGCAAACGGGAGTGATCAACACCTTCTGGGTCGCCCTGGGCAATCTCAGCCTGTCCCGCGGTCCCGGTTTCTGGATCGCAGTGGTTCTGAGCCTGGTGCTGGCGGCTCTCCTGGTGCGCCTCGCGGTCCGGGCCTGGCGGGTGGGGGAGCGGGG
>WTGI01000010.1 GCA_011523635.1 Acidimicrobiia bacterium | reverse complement strand
ATCACACACGGTGCGGTGAACCTGAGGAACAGAACGTCACCCACGGTGCCCTCTAACCCCAGGAACGCTCCGAAGTCCCCGAACTCGCGAAAAACAGGCCCGAACTCGCGAAAAACCGGTGCTTCGCACCGGGCCCTCCCCCGCCACCACCTGTCCTGGTTCGGAGCGTGGTCGGCCATGCCCGGCTGGCTGCCGGGAGTCGGCGGTTCGCTCCATGAGCTGTCATGTTCCCTCCGGGTCGGCCGCTGCGGTCGGTGTAGGTGCTTGGCAGGAGCCAACGTATCGAAAGGCTGTGACAAACCTCGGCGGGCTCCGTCCGTCAGGTAAGCATCGTGCGGTATCGGACAGGCACACCACCGGATGAGTGACCCTCTCCCGGTGGGGTCTCGCGGGTCGCACGGGCCACGAACGGCCTGTGGTCAGGGCACCGGAAGGCGTGCGTTACAAAGGGGGGCGAACCGGGATGCGGAGCCGGAAGGTGGAACCCTGCCCCAGCCTGCTCTCCACCTCGATACGGCCGTCATGGAGATCCGCCACATGCTTGACGATGGCCAGGCCCAGACCGGTCCCGCCGGTGGCCCGCGAGCGCGCCGCGTCGACCCGGTAGAAGCGCTCGAATATCCGCGGTAGCTCGTCCGAGGGAATACCGGTTCCGTTGTCCGTCACCACCACGGTCGCCTCCCCTTCAGCGGCGGCGATCGCCACCCGGATCCGGCCGTCCTCCTGGGTGTGGCGCACCGCGTTCTCCAGCAGGTTCCGGCACGCCAGGGCCAGGTAGGAGGGGTTCCCCATGACCTGGGTGGGCTCGGCGTCCCACTCGATGGAGGGGCGGGCCGTGACGAACCGCTCGACCACCTCTCCCACCACCTCCGCCAGGTCGCAGGCCTCCAGCGGCAGGATGCCCGACTCCAGGCGGGACAGGTCGAGGAGGTCGGAGACGGTCCTCGACATCCGGACGGCGTTGTCGAGGATGCGTCCCGAGAAGCTGGACACCACATCGTGATCCTCCTCGAGGGCCAGCAGGACCGTCTCGGCGGCCGCCTTGATGGCGGCCACCGGGGTCTTGAGTTCGTGCGACGCCGCGATCACGAAGTCCTGCCGCATCCGGTCGATCCGGGACCGCTCGGTTATGTCGGACAGATGGAGCAATACCAGACCCTCTCCGACGGGTCGGGCGGCAACCTCCATCACCCGTCGGGGCAGTCCCTGCGAGAACCGGCCCGACGAGGACCGGCCGGCCACCGCCTCCTCGATGACTTCACGCACCGCGCCCGGCATGGGTGCGCCCGCCTGGGTCACCCGCTCCCCTAGCACCTCGATGGCGGCCGGGTTGGCGTACACGACCTGGCCCGATTGAACGGCCACCACGCCCACCGGCAGAGAGGAGAGGAGCGATCCGTACAGGTACCGGCTCCTCGACACCTCCAACTGGTCCGCCTCCAGTTGCTCGATCCGGGTCTCGGCAGCGCTCCGCTCCCGGCGATGGATCCGGTACCGGAGCATCAACGAGACCACCCCCAGCACCACCGCCCCGACGCCCACCCATGGCCAGGGCGGAGGCGCCTGCAGCGCGGCGACGCCGGCCGCCGCCAGGCTCGCCGATGCCGCCCACCGGGCGAGAGTCGCACCGATGCGGCGGGCGCGTGGAGGGACCGAGGAGACCATCCGTCACCGCCTCCGGGAGGGTGGAGCGGTGGCGGCGGGCAGGAGAACGGTCCGGAAGGGTGCCGCGGCCGAACCGCTGCGGGCCCTGGCCGGGGGGCGTCCCTCCGTGTCAGCCCTCAACGACGAACTTGTAGCCCAGGCCCCGGACCGTGACGATCCATTCTGGAGAGCGGGGGTCATCCTCGATCTTCTCCCGGACGCGACGGATGTGCACATCGAGCGTCTTGGGGTCGCCGAAGAAGGGCACCCCCCAGATGTCCTCCAGGAGGACCTGGCGATGGACCAGCCTGCCCTTGCGCAGGAGCAACGCCTCCAGAAGATCGAACTCCTTGGGCCGAAAGGCGACCAGCTCACCGTTGACCCGGACCTCATGGCGATCCACGTCCAGCGCCACCGGCCCGCCCTCCAGCACGAGGGAATCGGGAGGGTGGACACCCCGGGAGGCCCGGCGGAGGTTGGCGCTGATCCGGGACATCAGCTCGCGCATGGAGAAGGGCTTGGTCACGTAGTCATCGGCGCCAAGCTCGAGGCCGGCCACCACATCGGGCTCCGAATCCTTGGCGGTGACCACCACCACCGGGACTTGGGACGATGCCCGGATCTGCCTCAGCACGTCGAAGCCGCCCAGCCCGGGCAGCATCAGATCCAGAACCACCAGGTCGGCGGCCTTGGCCCGGAAGGTATCGAGGGCCATGCGACCGTCGTCGACCACCGTGACCTCGTAACCCTCCCGGATCAGGTTGTAGCGAAGCGACTCCGCGAGGGTCTCCTCGTCCTCGACCACCAGGATCGACGTCCCGTTCATGCGGACCCGGGCGCGGGTACCCAGCCCTCGGGAAACTCGTGCTGCTCGCCGGTCAGCAGGAACGCCACCTGCTCACCGATGTCGACCGCCCGGTCGCCCACCCTCTCGAGGGCCCTCGACACCAGCATCATGTGGACCGCCCACTCGAGCATCTCCGGATTGGAGGCGCAGGCGGCCACTTCCTTCCACATGTTGCGGTTCAACCAGTCGGCAGGATCGTCCAGCTCCGGCAGCCGGAGGGCGAGGTTCAGGTCCCTCTTGACGAGCGCTTCCATGGCCGTCTCCACCATCGGCACCACGATCGACCGCATCTCCCGGATGTGCAACAGGATGGTCCTGTTGGTGGGAAGGGTCGAGGTCGCCTCCACGATCTTGGCTATGTTGGACGCCTGGTCGCCCATCCGTTCCAGGCTGTGCCCGGCCTGGAGGATGAGCGACATCAGCCGCAGGTCCGAGGCGACCGGGGTCTGGCGGGCCATCACCTCGTGCCAGCGCCGCTCCACCTCCACGTAGAGCTGGTCGATCTCGCGATCCCCCAGGACCACACTGTGGGCCAGCTCCGCATCGCCCTGCAGCAGAGCCTCCACCGCGTTGTTGATCTGGACCTCCGCCAGCTCCGACATGTCGAGCAGCAGGACCTCGAGCTGGTTGAGCTCGGCATGGAAGATACTGCGGAACTCGGTCATCCGAACCGGCCCGTGATGTAGTCCTCCGTCTCCTGCTTGGCGGGCCTGGTGAAAAGCTTGCCCGTGGTCCCCGCCTCCACCACGTGTCCGGCCCGGTCGGAGTCCATGTTGAGGAACACCGTGTAGTCCGAAGCCCGGGCCGCCTGCTGCATGTTGTGGGTGACGATGATGATCGTGTAGTTGACCTTCAACTCCTGGATCAGCTCCTCGATCCGCAGGGTCGCAACCGGATCCAGCGCCGAGGTCGGCTCGTCCATCAGGATGATCTCGGGCTTCACCGCGATGGCGCGGGCGATGCAGAGGCGCTGCTGCTGGCCGCCGGACAGCGAGTAGCCGCTCTCGTCGAGCTTGTCCTTGACCTCGTCCCAGAGGGCGGCTTGGCGGAGAGAATGCTCCACGAGGCCGTCCAGGTCCTGCTTCATCCCGTTGATCCGGGCGCCCCAGGCCACGTTCTGGTAGATGGTCTTCGGGAAGGGGTTGGGCTTCTGGAAGACCATCCCCACCCGTTTCCGCAACTCCACCGGATCGACCGACGCTTCGAAGATGTTCTGCCCGTGGAACCGGACTTCGCCCTCCGCCCGGGCCCCCGGGACCAGGTCGTTCATCCGGTTGAGGGTCCGCAAGAGTGTGGTCTTACCGCATCCCGACGGTCCGATCAGAGCCGTGATCTGGCGGTCCCGAAACGACAGGTTGACATCCCTGACCGCCCGGAACTGTCCGTAGAAGGAACTGAGGTCCACCGCCTCCATGGCGACGGTCTCGTGGTCCGACCCGGTCGTGGTCCCCATCGGAACGTTCAGGTCGACCCGCTTCTTCTCGTTCGCCTCAGGCTTGCCCACGGTCGTCATGCTGTCCTCCGAGAATACTTGTTTCTAAGGATCACCGCCGCCGTGTTGAGCGTGAGGAGCAACACCAGCAGCACCAGGATGGCCGCGGCGGCGATGTTGCGGAACTCGTCCTGGGGCCGGCTGGTCCACTGGTAGATCTGGATCGGCAGCACCGTGAACTTCGAGAACGGCCCGCTCGGGTCGGTGGTTATGAAGGTCGATGCCCCCACCACCACCAGGGGTGCGGTCTCCCCGAGCGCCCTGGCCACGGCCAGGATGGTGCCCGTCAGGATGCCGGGAAGGGCGTTGGGGAGAACGTGGGAGCGCACCGTCTGCCACCTGGTGGAACCCAGCGCCATGCCCGCCTGCCGCAGCGAGCCCGGAACGGCCCGGATCGCCTCCTGGGCGTTGATGATGATGATCGGCAGGATCAGCAGGCCGAGCGTGAGGCCGGCGGAGACGATGGTCCGGCCGTTGGCGGTCGCCTCGCCGCCCGTGCCCAGGAACGAGCCGCTCGTGATGGCCTCCAGGGTGCGGACGAAGATCGCCAGTCCGAGCATCCCGTAGATGATCGACGGCACGCCGGCCAGATTGTTGATGTTGGTCTGCAGGATGGCGTTGAGCCGATTCTCGCGCGCGTACTCCTCGAGGTAGATGGCGGCGCCGACACCTATGGGGAAGGAGAAGACCAGGGTGATCAGGACCACCCAGAGCGACCCGAGCAGGGCGGTGCGGATCCCGGCGATGGCCGGCTCCGGCGACTGCGGGTTCACCACGAAGTCCCACGACAGCCAGGATCGGAACTCCAGTTCCGCGTTGGGATATTTCTCCGCCGCGTACGCCTCCACCTCGTCACGGTTGAACACCGACGAGAAGAAGGACCAGGTGCCGACGATGGTGGGCTCCACCACCCGCTCCACCACCAGTGCCTCCACCTGGGAATGGCTCCGGGCGCGCAGGTAACAGGCGGGCGGCGGGTTGTCCGTCATGCACAGGTCGTTGAGGACGTACGGATCCTCGAAGACCAGCCTGTTGTCGAAGAAACGTTGCTCCCGCTCGAAGCGGCGGCCCAGGTTGGTCGAGATCTCGGCTTCGAGCAGCGCTACCAGATCCTCCTTGGTCAGGTCGCCGAGCGCGGTGCCCTCCGGGTATCCGCGGCTCACCGCCAGGTCCCCCGGGGACCGGACGTTCTCCACGGCCACCAGGCCGAATGACGAGTTCAGGATGGTGACGATCAGGGTCACCAGCACCGCCACCGCCACCATCAGGGCACCCAGCAGGGCGAACTTCGCGACGAGTCCCCGGCGCTGCCGGCGCCTCATCTGCGCCGAGGTCCGCAGGAGGTCGGAGGACCCGCCGCCGACTCCGGTACCGGGCGCCGTCATTCGTACACCTCCCGGAATCGGGCCACGAACCGGCGGCTCAGGACGTTGAGCGTCAGGGTGATGACGAACAGCGCCAGGCCGATGGCGAAGATGGAGTTGTAGTCGATCGAGTTGTAACTCAGGTCACCCCCGCTGATGCGGACGATGTGCCCGGTCATGGTCTCGCCCGCCACGAACGGGTTGAGGATGTAGCCGAACAGGCTGTCCGCGCCGAACGTGAAGTTCTTGGGCCCGGCGCCGGCCGCGATCGCCACCACCATGGTCTCGCCGATGGCCCGCGAGATCGAGACCACGAAGGCCGCCGTTATACCCGAGAGAGCAGCCGGGAGGACCACCCGCAGCGAGGTCTCCAACCTGGTGGCCCCCACCGCGTACGAAGCCTCCCGGAGGGACATCGGCACCGCGTGGAGGGCGTCCTCCGACATCGAGCTGACGAGCGGGATGATCAGGATGCCCACCACGATTCCGGCGGATGCCGTGTTGAAGATCTCCACCACGCTCACCCCCAGGATGGACCTGAGGAGCGGGGTCATGAAGGTGAGGGCGAAGTAGCCGTAGACCACCGTCGGAATGCCGGCCAGTATCTCGAGTACCGGCTTGATGGTGCCCCTCACCCGGGGGGTGGCGTACTCGCTCAGGTAGATGGCGGTGGCCAGACCCACCGGCAACGCCACCACCATGGCCGTGACCGAGGTGGTCAGCGTGGCCAGGACCAGGGGCCAGATACCGAAATCGAGTATGGCCGGTTGCCATTGGGTGGAGGACAGGAACTCGGCCAGCGACGCCTCCTCCGACCTGAAGAAGAGCAGCGCCTCCTTCCCCAACTCGAAGACGATCCCCACCGTGGTGAGGATCGACAGGGCGGCTGCGATGAACAGCAGCCCGCGTATCACCACCTCGCCGGGCCGCCGTCTCTTGCGAAGGGAGCCGGCCATCGGCACCGGCTCCGATGTCACACGCGTCGCGATGGTTCCGTCCCCCCTCGGTGGCCGCAACTACCCATGTTCTGTGGTCTGTCTGTGGAGTGGCGGTGTGGTATGGCGTCGGCAGCGGTGTTCCTCGCAAGGCCCGCTGACGAAG
>WTGI01000032.1 GCA_011523635.1 Acidimicrobiia bacterium | reverse complement strand
GGGTTATAGGCACGTGACAACCTCATCTTCCAGCCGGGTGCGAAACCAACCATCGGGTGAAGAGTGGCAACTGCAGCAAGTGATGCCTTGAGATGGCCTGGTCCGAGTCGGTGTGCTGGGAACAGGAATAATCAGGGCTAGCAGAGCTTCAGAGGCACAGGATGGCGGCGCAGTGGATGCATTGGGGGATCCGATCCGAGGCCACCTCCTCGTATTCTGCAACCGACATCTGCAGATGGCAGGCGCCGCAGACCCTGCCGTCCACCTCCCCGACGACCACCCCTCCCCTACGGTTCCTCAGCTGGACGTACTTTCGGAGCAGTCCGGGGTCGATGTCAGCCGCTATTTCGACCCGCCGTTGCCGGTAACGCGCCAGCGAATTGTCGATGGTCTCCTCGAGTTCGGCGACCCGGGCCGCCAACCGGCGCTCGGCCCCCGATGCCTCCGCGGCCGTCTCTCTCGCCGCCTCCTCCTCCGCGTCCAGGCCCTCGCGCTGCTCGAGCAATTCGAGCAGCTCGTCCTCCATGACGGAGACCCGGTTGCGGAGGTTGCCGACCTCCTGGCGCAAATGGTCGGCTTCGCGGGCGCTCATGGCCCCTGCGAAGAGGCGTCGCTCCTGCTCCCGAACCCGTTGCTCGGTCATGGTCAGCTCGTCCTCGACACGCGCCGTGGATCGCTCGACGGCCCGCAGCCGGTCGTTCACGTCCGCATGGGCGGCGGCGGTGGCCGCGGCCTCCCCCGCCGCCTCCCGGAGTTGGGCCAGCTCGGGCAACGTGCGGCGGTCCTCTCGCAGCTTGTCGATGAGCGAATCCACCTGTTGCAGTTCGAGCAGGTCCGAGAAGCTGGTCAGCGGTTCCATCAGAGCTCCCACGGATTGTCGTCGCCCCCGACCATTTCGACGGGCCTGTCCACGATTCCGGCCACCAGATCGTAGAGGGCTCGTACCCCCGGACGCTCGGTCGGGGCATGCCCTGCATCCACCATCGCCATTCCGGAGTCTGCCGCCCGTCGGGCCTCATGATGCGAGACGTCGCCCGTGACGTAGGCATCGGCGCCGGCGGAAACGGCGTCCTCGACCCGGGATCCACCCGAGCCGGGCAGCACCGCTACACGGCGGACGACCCGGTCGAGCGGGCCGGAGAGGCGCGGCCGGACGCCGAGCCGCAACTGCACGAGGTCGGCCAGATCTCCCAGCGGGCCACCGAAGGATCCGCACCGGCCGTACGAAATCTCGTCCCCACCACCGGTCATAGAGGGGGCGAATCCCTCGGGGTCTCGAATCTCCAAGGCAGCGGCCAGTGAATCCGATGACCCGCCCGGAGCCGCGTCCCAGTTGGTGTGTGCCGAGATGACGGCCACGCGCCTTTCTATCAGGGAGAAGATCCGTCCCTCGGCGCCAGGCACCGCGGTTACGGAGCTGAGAGGGCGGAACAGCAAGGGGTGATAGGTGACGACCAGTTCCGCCCCGACGGAGATGATCCCATCGAGGAGCCGGGTGGTGAGCTCGTGGACCACTGCCACGGCCGAGACCTCCCGCTCCGGATCGCCGATCTGGAGCCCTACCGCGTCCCACTCGGCGGCGGAGGCGAACGGCGCTCGCCCGTCGATTGCGGCGAGGATCTCACCGACACGAAGGCTCATGATGCCGGCCGGGCAACCGTGGCTGGGAGACCGGTACCGGCGGCCGGCGGGGAGCCCACGACCTCAGGCGACGCCCGAGACCTCCCACACCCGGGCCTCCCAGATGGACCGTGAGCCGCGGGTGCTGACCCGGACCACTCCGCGCTCCACCAGATCGGAAAGCACCTGGCTGGTGGCGAGCTTGCTCGGGAGGGGTATGGCCCGCTCGGTGAGCTTCCTCACCTTGGTGTAGAGGCGCCGGGCGGCCTCGATGATGGAGGACTCGTCCTGGAGGGATCCCGTCGGCAGGAAGAGACGCCCGCCGGCGCTCAGGCGGCGCCTGGCCTCCTCCAGCATGCGAATGGGAAGCTCGCTCCCCCGCGTGCCGCCCCCGCCCCTGGTCGGGAACCATCCGCTCTCATCCGCCAGGGTGTCGGGGATACCGGACACATCGCCGATGATCACGTCTGCTCGAATATCGTCGGCAAGGGGCTCGAACAGGTCGCCCTGGTAGAACGTGATCCGATCGGCCACGTCGTTGGCTTCGGCGTTGGCGCGGCCCACCTCGATCACGTCCGGGCTCTTGTCGATGGCGTGTACGTGGCGGGCGCCGAGTTTGGCGGCGATGATCGCCAACACCCCCGATCCGCATCCGACATCGATGGCCACCTCGCCCTCCTGGATGCGGAGCTCGCGAGCGATCAAGGCCGAGATGGTGGAAGGACGGAACGTGGTGTCCGAAATCTGGAGGTTCATCGGGCCAAGCCGGCCCTTCCACAAGAAATCCTCGGACACCCTCTCCCGCCTCCGTGACGACTACGGGGGAACGATAGCGACTCGCGAGCAGTCCGGAAACGGAATTGCCGGGTACGGAGAGCCGCAGCAAACTGTTCGTGGACGGTTGCCTCTACACGAACGGCCGGTGGACAATGCGCCTCTCACCCGAAGGGATAGACCAGCGTCTCGCCAGTGCCCGGTCGGCCACTCTCGGAACCACCGACGGCGCGGGCCGGGCCCACCTGGTTCCCATCGTGTTCGCCTGCCGAGAGGGCGTCATCTACACGGCGATAGACGCCAAGCCGAAGACCACCCTGCGCCTGCGGCGGATCCGCAACATCGAGATCAACCCACAAGTGTCCGTGCTGGTGGATCACTACGAGGACGACTGGGACCGGCTCTGGTGGATCCGGCTGGACGGGGTGGCTCAGATCGCGAACGACGGCCCCCTCCGGGAAACCGCCCTCGCGATCCTGACGGAGAAGTACGCCGTGTATGCCGACCAACCGCCGCCCGGCCCCGCCATAGCGATCACGGTGGAACGTATCCGCTCCTGGTCGGCCCGCTGATTTCCTTGAGATTCGTCCGCCGCCTGGCTGTTATATCACATGCGCTATATTGGAGTCCATGTACCAACAGTTGCGAGAGATTCGGCTGGCAAAGGGAATCACACATTCCCAGCTGTCGGCCATGACGGGCATCGCGCAACCGAACCTGTCCCGCATCGAAGCGGGAAAGGTGGATGCAAGGTATTCCACGCTCGCTCGGATAGCACGCGCTCTGGGAGTGGAGTTGGTGGTTTCGGCTCCGGCCGTTCTCACGCTGGCCGACGTGCAGGCGAGGATGGCCGATGGCACCCGACGGTTGGCCGACCGCGGCATTCCGCCCCGCGACAACGAGCAGAGGCTGGAGTGGAAACAGGCCCGCGGCGTCGACACTACGGTCGAACGACGACTGCTGGAGTGAAACCCTCCGAACTCATCGGCCTGGCATTGCAAGCGTCGCCGAGCAGCGCTAAGAACAGTTCCTTTCTCGGGCGATGAACCGGCTCATCGGATCGCTCCGCCGCCGCTATCGTGAGACATCATGTCGCACTTCACTCCTGCCCTGTTCGAGTTTCTCGACGAGTTGGCTGTCAACAACCGGCGCGACTGGTTCCAGGCCAACAAGCAGCGCTACCGGACAGACGTCCAGGATCCTCTTCTGCAGTTCGTGACCGACTTCGAGGATCGGCTGGCGAGCATCAGCCCCCACATGGTGGCCGACGCCAGGCGGTCCGGCGGGTCGGTTTTCCGCATCTACCGCGACGTCCGCTTCTCGAAGGACAAGACCCCTTACAAGACCAACGCGGGCGTCCACTTCCGCCACGAGATGGGACGAGATGTACACGGACCGGGCCTCTACCTGCACCTCGAACCCGGCATGGTGTTCGCCGGCGCCGGCATATGGAGGCCGAACGCGGCCACCGCCGGAAAGATCCGGGAGGCCATCGTCGAGGACCCGGATGCATGGTGCCGGATCGTGGACGAGCCGGACTTCGCATCCACCTTCACCCTGGAAGGAGAGTCGCTGAAGCGCGCTCCGAGGGGCTTCGACCCCGACCACCCCCTGATCGACTACCTGAAGCTGAAGTCGTTCGTAGCCACCACCAGCTTCTCGGAAGAAGAAACGTGTGCCCCGGACTTCATGGACCTCTACACCGACACCTGCCGCGTGGCCGCTCCCTTCACCGGATTCCTCACCACCGCGCTCGGCCTGGCCTGGTAGCGGGTTGGTGGCCTCCCGCACGGTGTAGAACCGAGCCGTAGGGATGCCCGACGGCGTGCCAGGAGGTTGGCTGGGACGGGGCATGGTGTCATCGATCGGCGTGGCAGTGGAGCGATGCGCGACCTGGTGAATTGCGGTCGCCGCTTCGGTCGGCGTCGTCGGGTGCGTGGGTGGTCTCGCTTGGCACCAGGCGCGGCTGGCGGGACTGGACCTGCTCGACAGTCGGGGCTGGTACACGCCGGACGAGGCGGCCGCCCTGTTCGACGCCCTCGACCGGCTCGACGCGAGCGCAAGGGCCGTCTATGCGACGACCGCGCTCACCATCGACATGGTCTTCCCGGCCTCCTACGGCCTGCTCTTCGCAGTCCTGCTGTTCCTGCTGTTCCGGCTGTTCCGAGGCGGAGCGCCCCTCTATCTGCTGCCGCTGGCGGTCGCCTTGGCAGATGCGCTGGAGAATGTCACCGTCGCGGCACTGGCGCTAAGCCATGATGGTGCACCGTCTCCGCTTGCATGGCCGGCCGCGGTGTTCACCGCGGTCAAGACAGCGCTGTTCGTGGCGACGCTGGCTGTGATCTGCGCCGGCGCGATGCGTTGGATGTGGCAACGCATACGGCATCCACGCTGATCAGGAACGCCCCGACCCAGGAGGCGCGGACGCCGTTGCGCGCCTTGGCGTGCTAGCGGTCAGCGACTCCAGCCATAGCTAGGAATACGACCATGCCGACCAAGCACATTGGTGGAGGCGGGTAGCTTCGAGCTGTCGGCGTGCCGGGTCGATCATCCTGGACGGCGGTCGGCCCGGCGCTACATGTTCCGGCGGTACTGGCCGCCCACGGCGTAGAGAGCGTACGTCATCTGGCCGAGGCTGCACACCTTTGCCGCTGCCATGAGGGCGTCGAACGTGTTGCCGCCCGATAGTGCGACTCGCTGCAGCTCGTCAAGGAGCTCCGCTGCCTGTTTCTCGTTGCGATGGTGGAGCTGGTCCATCTCGGCCACGAGCCGGTCTCGTTCCTCGGCTGCGGATCGGATGATCTCCTTCGGCCGCACGAAGGGCGATCCATCGTCCGAGAGAAACGTGTTGACACCGATGATGGGGAGAGCGCCCGATGACTTGAGGCGCTCGTAGTGGAGTGACTCCTCCTGGATCTTGCTCCGCTGGTACTGAGTCTCCATCGCCCCGAGGACGCCGCCTCGCTCGCTGATACGGTCGAACTCCATCAACACCGCTTCCTCGACGAGGTCGGTGAGCTTCTCGACCACGAAGGACCCTTGAAGCGGGTTCTCGTTCCGGTTCAGGCCCAACTCCTCGTTGATGATGAGCTGTATGGCCAGCGCCCGCCGCACCGATTCTTCGGTCGGGGTCGTTATCGCCTCGTCGTAGGCGTTGGTATGGAGCGAGTTCGCACTGTCGTAGATCGCGTACAACGCCTGGAGCGTCGTCCGGATGTCGTTGAACCCGATCTCCTGGGCGTGGAGGGAGCGCCCGGAGGTCTGGATGTGGTACTTCAGCATCTGCGAGCGCTCCGAAGCCCCGTAGCGATCGCGCAGAGCCTTCGACCAGATCCGCCGCGCCACTCGGCCGATGACGGCGTACACCAGACAAAATGTCGGATGGCGGCCCACCAGCTCGATAGCTCAACCAGCCAGCCGCCAGATCCGCATCCAACCGGATCTCTGTCATGCAAAACAGTGGCAACCCACCAACTAGCCAGAGCACGCGCTCGTAGCTCAACCGCGGAGCAGCCGACGGGACAGGCCAACAGACCCCCAACAACGCAAACGCAAGCACGCGCCGGGTTCCGATTCGGTCAGACCCGACCCCCGGACCGGGGAACAACAACCCGCATCATCCCAGCAACCGCCCACCAAACAAGGGCAAGATAGGTCCGTGCCATGAACGGGCGCGGCGCCTTCGGAAACCCGCTTGTGGGACATACGTCCCCCGTCCACGTTCCCCCCGGGGTTCTGTCCATCCGCCCGATCGCTTCAGTCCTCCCCACCAGCCATCCACACGCACACTCTCTTCGCTGTGTTCCGCCGCTGATGCCGCCTACGTCCATTTTCCTCGGATTAGGCACCGGCAAATGCCCCGGGTAGACAGGTCCAAGCGTCCCCTGGGTCCGGGTGATTGCCGGCTGCCTCAACGACGGAGGGGCTGTGTTTTCCCGATGTCCCCTTCACAGCAGCGGGCCCGTCACTCGCCGGCTTGCCCCCGATCCCCCTCTGTCGCTGCCCAGGGATGTCTGCCCCATCGAGCTGCCGGCAAACCCCCAGGTCGGAGGGATGCGCGACCGGATGCGCGACCGCTGGGGGGTGG
>WTGI01000002.1 GCA_011523635.1 Acidimicrobiia bacterium | reverse complement strand
CAAACCAGCCCCGATACTCACACATCAGAGCCACCCAACAAGGTAAAGGGGGGTGGGCCGTGATGGGATAGGATGTCGGTAACCGGCTATGGCCTCGAGGCTGTTTAGCGCCTCAGCTATGACCAGAGACTCGGAGCATTCCTAGGCGAAGCGGCTCTTCTCCCTGAGCAACCGGTGGATGGCGCCGAGATCCCTGGGGATCCGGGTGACCCTCTCGGGGCGATCGTGGATGCCCTCGAGCGCCGGAGGAACGGGTGACGGCCGGCCGAGAGCACTCTCGACCGCATCGGCGAACTTGGCAGGGTGGGCCGTCGCCAGGCAGACCACCGGACCATCCGTCGGTGTGTCCCGGGCTGCCGCTATCCCGACCGCCGAGTGCGGGTCCACGATCCTCCCCGAGGATCGGTAGACCTGCCGCATCGTCGCCATCGTGTCCTCGTCGTCGTACCACCTCGACACGAAGAGGTCATCCGTCCCGGCCGTAACCGTTAGAGAGCCCTCCTCGCGCAGGCGGATCATGGCCGCCATCAGCCTCTCCCCGTCCCGCCTGAACAGGTCGAACAGGAGACGCTCCAGGTTGGACGGGACCTGGATGTCCATCGAGGGGCTCAGGGTCGGGATCACGGTTCCGAGGTCCAGCCGGCCGTCCCGGAAGAACCCGTCGAGCACGTTGTTGGCATTGCTCCCCACGATCAGGCGCTGCACCGGGAGGCCCATCCGGGTGGCGGCATAACCGGAGTAGACATTGCCGAAGTTGCCGCTGGGAACGGCGAACGAGACCGGCCCGCCCAGCCGGGCCACCGCCCAGTAGTAGTAGGCGACCTGCGTGATCAGCCGGCCGAAGTTGATCGAGTTGGCCGTGGACAACGACAGGTCTTCACGGGCTCCGGGATCGGCGAACACCCCCTTGACCAGGTCCTGGCAGTCATCGAAGGTCCCCTCCACGGCCACTGCGTGGACGTTGGGCGCCTCGATGGTGGTCATCTGCCGGCGCTGCACCTCGGTGGTCCGTCCCTCGGGAAACAGGATCACCACGTCCACCCGCTCCCGATCCCGAAACGCCTCCATGGCCGCCGAACCGGTGTCGCCGGACGTGGCGCCGAGGATCATGGCGTTGCCGCCGCTCTCGCCCAGCGCCACGTCGACCAGCCGGCCGAGGACCTGGAGGGCGAAGTCTTTGAAGGCAAGGGTGGGGCCCCAGAACAACTCCATCAGGAAGAGATCCCGATCGAGCTCCACCATGGGCGCCACCTCAGGGTGGCCGAAGCGAGCGAACGCCTCTTCTACCAGCCCTTCCAGCCGGGCGTCCGGCAGCAGGTCGGATGTGAACAACCGGAGGACTGCTGTGGCCACCGCCGCAAAACCGGAGCCGGCATCCAGACCGGCGGGATCAAGCCGAGGCCACTCCTCAGGAACGTACAGACCTCCATCCGGCGCCAACCCGGACAGGACAGCCTCGGGCAGATCCACGGCCGGACCGCCTCGGGTCGAGACCAGGCGGACGGCCACTCAGGGCTCGTCGTCGTAGACGCGCATGATCGAATCCACCGCCGAGACGACTTCCAGACCGGCCAACTCGTCCGCCGCCAGATGCAGGTCACCCTCCGGGGATTCGTGCGTTACCAGCAGGAGCGTCGCCTCATCGCCACGCCCGTCCTGCCACACCGACTTGATCGACACCTCGTGGCGCCCGAACACCGCCGCTATCTGGGCCAGCACACCCGGCCTGTCCATCACGGTCATCCTGAGCAACCATTTGATGGACACCCCCGAGGGGTCCCTCAGGCGCCCGCTCGCGAAGCGGATCCTGGACTTGACCTGGGTGCCGGCCAAGCGTTCGCGGGCCGACGTGATCACATCGCCCAGCACCGCGGTGGCGGTGGGCTCCCCGCCTGCCCCAGGACCGGTGAACAGCAACTCACCGATCGACGGGCCGGAGACGAACACGGCATTGGTCGCCCCCCGGACGGACGCGAGTGGGTGATCCAACGGCACCAGCGTCGGATGTACCCGGACCGCGATGCCCTCGGAGGAGTCCTCGGCGATCGCCAGCAGCTTGGGTGTGTAACCGAGTCGCCGGGCCGACTCGAAGTCCTCAGTGCCGAGGCCCTCGATGCCCTCCCGGGTCACCCGTGATCCGCCCACCCAGGTCCCGAATGCCAGGCTGGCCAGGATGGCAGCCTTGGAGGCTGCGTCGCCGCCGCCCACGTCGGCGGTGGGATCGGCTTCCGCATAACCCAACTCCTGCGCCTCGGCCAGCACGTCCTCGTAGGCGACTCCCTCCTCCACCATGCGGGTCAGGATGTAGTTGGTGGTGCCGTTCACGATCCCGAGCACCGAGGTGATCCGCTCGCCGGCCAGCGATTCCGAGAGTGGTCGGATGATCGGGATGCCACCCCCAACCGCGGCTTCGAAGAGGAGAGATACCCCGGCGGTCTCGGCGGCCGCCAGCAATTCCCGTCCCCGTGACGCCATCAACTCCTTGTTGGCCGTCACCACCGCCTTCCCGGACTCGAGAGCCCGCAGCACCAGGTCCCCCGCCGGGTCCAGACCGCCCATGACCTCGATCACGATCTGGACTGTGGGGTCGTCCACCACCTCGCTCGGACGATCGGTCAGCAACCCGGGAGGGATCACGATCCCTCGATCCTTGGCGCGGTCCCGGACCGCGATCCCGCGCACCACCAGGTCGAGCCCTGTCTTGGCAGCGATCGCATCCGACTCGTAGATGAGCCGGCGGACGAGAACGCTCCCGACCGTGCCGGCGCCCAGGAATCCGACACCGATCTGCATGCTCATACTCTGCTCCCATCCATGGCTAGACGACCAACGGTTCGGCCTCGATCAATGTTCTCTGACCCGCCAGGACCTCCTCGAGTGTCTCCCGACGCACCACCTCCCGCACCTCGCCGTCCTTGACGAACAGGACGGGCGGACGGGGCAGCACGTTGTACCGGGACGACATGGCGAAGGTATAGGCGCCCGCCGCGGGCATGGCGACCAGATCACCGGGGGCCATTGTCGCAGGTAGCAGGACCTCCTCGAGCATCACGTCGGTCTCGCACATCCGGCCGAAAACCCGGAAGGGATGGTCCGCCGGCTGATCGAGCCGACCATCGGCCAGCAGCTCGTACCGGGAGTCGTACAGGGCCGGTCTCGGGTTGTCGGTGAGGCCGCCGTCCAGGGCCAGCATCTCGCCGCCGCCCGGCAACGGCTTGCGAACCCCGACCGTGTAGAGCAGTACCGCCGCGTTGGCCACCAGCGCCCGGCCCGGCTCAACCATCACCTCGACCGGCCCGATCCGCTCCACGAGCTCCGGCGACCCGAGGGCTCGCCGCAGGGCGGCGGCGACCTCGGCCGGGCTGATCGTCGCATCGGCACGCAGGTACGGCGAGGCCATACCGCCTCCGACGTCGAGAAGGACCGGCGAGGTGGCGAAGGCCGACCGGTTCCGTATCACCACCGCCGTGAGCCGGCGCAGGATCCGGGCATACAGTTCCGGGTCGGTTATGTGGCTCCCGGCATGGAGATGCAGCCCTCGTAGCCGGAGGATTTCGGTGGCGGCCACCCCGGCTATGGCCTGGTCGGTCGCGTCCGGCGACAACCCGAACTTGGCGTGATCGCCCGTGGTGAGGACTTTCCGGTTGGTGACCAGATCGACCGCCTCGTTGAGCCTGATCATCACGTCCACGGTACGACCCGCCGCCCGGGCAGCCCGGGCCAGCCGGTCGATCTCGCCCAGGCTGTCGATCACCGTGATGCCAACCTGTCCCGAGGCGGCCAGGTCGATCTCGGCGTCGGACTTCAGATTGCCGTGCAGGAGGATGCGGGATGCGGGAACCCCTCCTCGCCGGGCGATGGCGGTCTCCCCGACCGAGACCACGTCCGCCCACCAGCCCCGTGACGCGACCATCTCGGCGAGGGCGGGGCAGATGAAGGCCTTGGTGGCATAGACCGGCACTCCGATGCCGCTGAAGGCGCTCGTGAACTCGTCGAGGCGCGCTTCGAGGTGGGCCATGTCGAACACGTAGGCAGGCGTTCCGAAATGTTCTGCGATCGCGCTCAGCCGGACGCCACCGATCGAAGCTCGGTCGTTCCGTAGGTTCCAGGTCAAAGGAAGCACATCGCGCAGCGCCATAGCGAACCTTCTGGGGAGTGGGCCGCACCAGACTAGATGATTAGTTCCTAGTTGGTAGTTGCTAGTTGATAGTCGCTGGTTTCCGCTCAGTTGTTACAAACTGAGTCAACGCTATTTGCCGACTACTGACTAAAGACGACCAGCGGGGCGCCCTCGGCAGGATTCGAACCTGCGCACCCGGCTCCGGAGGCCGGTGCTCTATCCCCTGAGCTACGAGGGCTGGCGCTCGAGTGCGGGCCGCGAAGCCTACCAGTACGCCGGGATCGGGTGGGACGGCGCCGTCCTGTGGGCGCCGGGAATTGGAAGGCCGGGGCGCGGTTCTAGGGGGAGAGAACGCGGCGCCCCGGCCGGATGGCAGGTGGTTTCCTGCCGTTGGTGGGTCGATGGAGTATAGAACAGCCGCCCGCGGTTTGTCCACAGGGGAGCGGACCGGGTGCGATCCAAGCCCCTCCCCTTTCTTCTCCCGGCATCCCCCTAGACTCCGCACATGCGACCCATCTGGAGCGGCGCCGTATCGTTCGGCCTGGTAACCATTCCGGTTCGCCTGTACCCGGCCACGACCAGCCGGCGGCCCAAGTTCCGCCAGCTCCGCGAGCAGGACCACAGCCCGATCAGGTATCGCAAGGTGGCCGATGCCGACGGTCGCGAGGTCCCTCGCGAGGAGATCGTGCGCGGCTACGAGTTCGAGAAGGGCCGGTACGTGGTGCTTACCGACGACGAGATCGCCGCGGCCGCCTACCAGGGCGGCCCTCGCATCGTCGATGTGGCGGCCTTCGTCGACGCGCTCCAGATCGACCCCGTCTACTACCGCACGTCCTATTACTTGGAACCCGGCCCCACGGGAGAGAAGGCCTACCGCCTCCTCCGGGCCGCCCTGGCCGAGACCGACCGGGTCGCCATCGCAACCGTGGCGATAAGGTCCCGCCAGCACCTGGCGGCGATCAGGCCGCAGAAGGACCTGCTCGTCTTGGAGACCATGTACTGGCCGGACGAGATCCGCGCCGCCGATTTCGAGAACCTCGAGACGGAGGTGGAGCCTCTGGAGAGCGAGATGGCCATGGCCAAGATGCTGATCGAGAACCTCGCCACGGATTTCGTGCCCGACCAATGGACGGACACCACCCGCGAGAAGATCGAGGAACTGGTGCGCCAGAAGATCGAGGGCAAGGAAATCGTCGCCACGGAGACCCCGGAACCGACCCGGGTGGTGGACCTGCTCGAAGCCCTGAAGGCCTCCGTCGAGGCGACCAGGGAGCAGACCGCTCACCGCAAGGCTGGTTAGTGGTCACTGGCCACTGGGCTACGATCCTGGACGCATCTAGCTCACAAAGGCCGGGGAGGTTCGGGTGAGAGCACGTATCGGAATCGCGGATACCGGGCGTGAGATCGAGGTGGAAGTCGGTAGCAGGGACGAGATCGTCAGGCGGCTCGAGGACGCCTACAGCGACGGGGTGTCCCTCCTGTGGTTCCAGGACGCCAAGGGCGGCGACATAGGAGTCCCGCTGGAGCGCATCGCCTTCATCGAGTTGGTGGAATCCCCCGACAAAGCCGTGGGCTTCGGCCGGTAGCCCCAATTATTCATGGATAGGGGTTTGGGCGGTGACAGGAAACGGGCGCTTCATCTCCCTGACCGGGGTTATAGCCATCTTGGCTATCCAATCCTCCGGCCGGATGTGGTGTCACCTAGCAGGTGAAAGGTGGCCTCTGCGCAAATGATGTGGTTGAAGTGGCCTGATCCGCGTCGGTGTGCTGGGGACATGAATAATCGGGGCTAGGAACGGTCACCCCACCATGTGGGGTACGACGGGACCGGCTCTCTTCACCCCCCGACGGGCCCCTAGTGGCACCCACCGAGCCCCTAGTGGCACCCACCGAGACGAGGGGCTGATCCGCTCCGGTTCAGCTAGCCGCCCGGCGCCGCTCGGCCATCCAGCGCTTGCGAAGCCGGCGCCGCTCATCCTCCGCATAACCTCCCCAGACCCCGGCCTCCTGGTTGGTCTGAAGCGCGTACTGCAAACACTCATCAGTCACCAAGCAGAGCGAGCAGATGCCCTTGGCTTCCTGGATCTGCTCTATGGCCAACCCCGTCGTGCCGATGGGGAAGAAAAGACTCGGCTCGGAGTCCCGGCATGCCGCTATCTCACGCCAGTCCGGCTCGGTAATGGTCAACACGGTCTTGCACCTTCTAGTCGCGAAACCGTCGGATCTCGGCTCCCCCCTCCGTCCGGGCGGTGTCCAGGCGCAGCGCCATACGCCCGCAGTTTCGGGGTCCGACCCTCTCGCTTGTGAACTGTTTCACAAGGACGGGCCAAATTAAGAGCCGGCGAGCCGACTTGCCGTAAAGACTAACCAGGCCCCTCGCCGGCCCGCAAGTGATTTCCTTCACAAACTTTTGACGATCTCGGATTTCTCCGGCCTTGACCAAGGGTCTTGAAAGCCCGGGCACGGCGCGATACGTATACGGCATGAGACCGATACGCACGCTCATCCAGATGGCCGCCCTGGGCTCCGGAGTGGCCTGCAGCGCCCTACTACTCCTCCGATTGAGGAAGTCATCCTGGCTTCCCCCTCCGGGCCGGATCCTCACCGCCGGCCCGGAGGAGGCGATTTACGGAGCAGTCTGGCTCCTCGCAGCCGCGACCACGGCTTGGGTCGGCCTCACCACCGTCCTTTCCGTCCTCGCCTACGTGACCCGTATCCCGGTTGCGGTACGAGCAACCCGGTGGATGACGATCGCTCCCATTCGCCATCTGGCCCGCCGCGCCGCGGCGCTGGTGCTGGCGGTGGGGAGCTTGTCGATCTCGACGCCGGCGGGCGCAGCCCACGCCCCTCCGGTTCCCTATGCCGTCACGGCCGAGCACTCGGGAGCCCCCTTCGACCCGGCCGCCAGCACGGTCCTTCCGGCCTCGCCGACGGCCGCCACCGTCCCGGTCCCCATGGCAGCCACGAGTCCCGACGGGGACCATCCCCTGACATCGTCTCCGGATACCGGCGGAGTCATCGTGCCGGTTCCACACCTCGCCGGCGGAGCGCCCGGTGCCCTCCTGGATCACGGGGAGGCGTCCGTCACCTACACGGTGCAGCGGGGCGACCACTTGTGGTCGATCACCGCCGGCTACCTGGCCGCACACCTGGGCCGGACGGCCGGCGCCGAGGAGATCGCCCCGCTCTGGAAACAGGTGATCGAAATGAACCGGGACCTGATCGGCTCCGGGGATCCCAACCTCATCTTCCCCGGCGAGCGGATAGTCCTCCCCGACCTCGGTACGCGAGCGGGGACGCTCAAGCAGCCAGGAAGCTGAGCCTCACGTTCCGTACCGGATTGCCCACGTTGGTGTCCACCAGCACGACGGTCTGCCACATGCCCAGGGCCAGCGCACCGTCCCGGACGGGAAGCACCAGGCTGGGCGATATGAAGGCGGGAATGACGTGATCGGCGCCATGACCGGGAGCGCCGTGCCGGTGTTCCCAGCGGTAGCGGTCGGGGGACATACCATCCCGCAGGTACCGGAGAAGGTCGCTATCGGACCCGGCGCCCACCTCCATGACGGCCAACCCGGCCGTGGAGTGGGGCACGAACACCGACAGCAGGCCATCGCCACGGCCCTGGGCGAACGTGGCCAGCCGGTAGCCGATGTCGACAACGGCCGGTTCGGCGCCGGTCCTCACCCGGAAGATCTCGGTATCGAGAGCCATTCAGTTGTTGTCGCCGAGGAATAGCGCCGACACCGAACTGTCCATGAAGATCGCCTGCAAGGCCTCCGCCAGCATCGGAGCGACCGACAACCGGGTCAACTTGTCGAAGTCCCGAGCTTCCTTGCTGATCGGAAGCGTGTCGGTGACCACCACCTCATCGATCGGAGCCTTCTTCAGCCGGTCGAGGGCGGGGGGCGACAGCACAGGGTGCGTAGCCGCCACGTACACCTTCCGGGCGCCTCTTTCGCGTAGTAACCGGGCCGCATTCTCCACGGTTCCGCCGGTATCGATCATGTCGTCCACGATCACCGCATTGCGCCCCCGTACCGCTCCCACCACGGTCAGGGCCTTGGACTCGTTGTGGACATCGAGCTCGCGGCGCTTGTGGACGAAGGCCACGAAGGCCCCCAGGTAGCGGGCGTACTTCTCGGCCCGCTTCACGCCGCCGGCGTCGGGGGAGACCACGGTGGTAGGACCATCCAGACGTTCCTTGAGATAGTCGGTCACAATCGGTAGCGCGGTCAGATGGTCGAACGGCTTGGGGAAGAAGCCCTGGATCTGGCCGGTGTGGAGGTCGACCGACACTATCCGGTCGGCCCCGGCCGCCAGGAAGAGGTCGCTCATCAGCCGGGCTGAGATGGGTTCACGCGGCAGTACCTTCTTGTCGGCCCGTGCATACCCGAAGAACGGCACGACCGCGGTGATACGGTGGGCTGATGCCCTCTTGAGGGCGTCGATCAGGATCAACTGCTCCATGATGTGGAAGTTGATCTCGGGGGCGTGGCTCTGGATGACGAAGCAGTCATACCCGCGGACCGACTCCGAAGGGCGGGTGTACACCTCCGTGTTGGCGAAGCGCGACAGCTGGATCTTGCCGAGCCTCACGCCCAGCTCGTCCGCCACCGCCTCGGCCAACTCGGGGTTGGCCGATCCGGTGAACAGCATGAAGCGCTTGCGGGTTACGAGCTCCATGTCCTAGGAGGGTACTGAAAAATGTCCGGTTGGCCCATTGGCCGGCGACGAGACTCCGGTCCGGGGATCGCGGGACAACGATGGAGGCCCATCCCCGACTCCTCCGGCGCCTGCCTACTCGGCCTCGTGGCGAGCTTTCCGCCGCTTCGCATAGCCGGGAATCTCCCGCTGGGAAGCCCTCTCCACGCCGAGAGCGCCATCGGGAACATCACGGGTGATGGCCGAGCCGGCGCCCGTGTAGGCCTCGGACCCGACCTCGACCGGCGCCACCAGTACGGTGTTGGAGCCGATCTGCGCGCGGCTTCCGATGCGGGTTCGGTGCTTGTCGTACCCGTCGTAGTTGGCCGTGATGGTCCCCGCACCCACGTTGGCCTCCTCGCCGATCTCGGCATCTCCGACATACGAGAGATGGGGAACCTTGGCGCGGGCGCCGACCACCGAGTTCTTGACCTCCACGAAGGTGCCTGCCTTGGCGCCGTCGCCCAACTCCGCCCCGGGCCGGAGCGAGGCGAAGGGACCGACCTCGGCATCGGCCCCCACCGATACGCCCCTGAGCACGGAATACCAAATCCTCGCGCCGGAGCCGATCCGGCTGTCCTTGATGAAGCAGTCGGGACCGAGCTCGGCGCCTTCCGCAACCGAAGTCGATCCTTCCAGGTGCACCCCAGGAAGGATCCGTACTCCCGCCTCGAGGCGCACCGAGGCGTTGATATAGACCCGGCCCGGGTCCTGCATCCAGACCCCGTCCCGCATCCAGGCCCGGTTGATCCGGTGCCGGAAGATCTCTGCGACACCGGCGAGCTGATCCTGGGTGTTGACGCCGGACAACTCCTCGGCATCGGTCCGGTAGGCGCTGATCCCGTACCCCTCCGCGCCGAGAATGGCCACCATGTCGGGCAGGTAGTACTCACCCTGGACGTTGTCGCGCTCCACACGTGCCACCGCTTCCCGGATCAAGGATCCGTCGAACATGTAGACGCCGCCGTTGATCTCGTTGATCTCCCGCTCGTGGGTGTTGGTGTCGGCATGTTCCACGATCCTCTCCACCCGGCCCCAGCCGTCACGCACCACCCGTCCGTAACCGGTCGGATCCTCCATGTTGGCGGTGACGCAGGTGACGGCCGCTCCGGTCCGCCGGTGGAGCTTGGCCATCTCGGCCAGCGTGTCGCTCGTGATGAGCGGCGTGTCGGCGGGCACGACCAGCACATGGTCTTCGGCATCCAGCGGGATAACCTCGAGAGCGTATTGGAGGGCGTGTGCGGTACCCAGCTGTTTGGGCTGCACCACCGGTGTGGCCCCATCGGGCAGCATCGCCACCACCTGGTCGGCATCCGGCTTGACCACCACCACGGTCTGGACCGGGTTCAGGGCTGCGGTAGCGTTGATGACCCACTCGATCATCGGCCGGCCCGCCACCGGATGGATCACCTTGGGGAGGATCGACTTCATCCGGGAGCCCTCGCCTGCCCCCAGCACCACCGCCCTTATGGCCACGTAGCTACTCCTCTGTCGGGCTGGGGGGACAGGAGTCGAACCCGTACTAGCGGGACCAAAACCCGCTGTGCTGCCATTTACACTACCCCCCACGGCTTCGGGGCTCCCGCACCGGCGTTTCCGGCAGACGGGTGCAACGTGCGAGTTTAGGACGATCCACCGCCGGCCGCCTCCGGAGCGGTCTCCCCGGCCCGGTTCGGTCTCGCCGGAATACCGTGGCTATCTGGTCATCCTCCATCCTCGACCAGATGAGCGCCCTGGCTTTGTGGAGAGGCTACGAAGGCGTCTCTGGCTTCCTCTGGGACCAATTCGAGGCCCTCCCCGGCTTCGGCCTGGTCGGTGAAGAAGGCATAGAGGGAGGGTCCGCTCCCCGACATGAGCACCGGACGGTCCCAGCGGCTCTCCAGTTCGACCCTCCAGTCGTCCAGGTCCGGCTCGATCGAGACCGCCGCCGGGTAGAGATCGTTGACCAGCGGGCCGTGGCGCCGGATGCCGGGAGGGATGGCCATCCCGCCCACGGCCCGGCCCTCCGGCTCGCCGATGCGGTCCCATGCCGAGTACACCCGAGCGGTCTCGAGCATGAAGGGTGGTACGGCAACCACCACGACGAAGTCGCCATCCCTATCCAGCCGGTCGCCGATCTGCTCCCCGTAACCGCCGATCCACCTGAGACCGCCTCGCAAGCAGAAGTTCACGTCGGCGCCAATCGAGGTAGCCAGCCGTGCGAGATCAGCCCCGTCGATGCCGACCAAGCTTCCGTAGAGAAGCAGAGCGGCCGCCGCGTCCGAACTCCCCCCCGCCAGACCGGCCGCCACCGGGATCCGCTTCCAGAGCTCGAACCTCACCGGCGGGCGTTCCGTCTGGGCGCTCCGGAGCGCGGACACCGCCTTCCACACCAGGTTCTCATCACCGGTAGGGAGGTCGGCCCCGTGGATCTCCAGGTGATCCGACTCGGCCGGCTCCATGACCAGGATGTCGTTCCGGCTGATCGAGAGGGTGAGCCCCCGCACGGGGTGGAGGCCCGAGGAGTCCACGCGCCGCACGTGGAGAGACAGGTTGAGCTTGGCGGGCGCCAAAGCACGACGCGCGGACATCAGTGGCCTGTCTGTGGGATAGCGGTGTGATATGGCGTCGGCAGCGGTGTTCCTCGCAAGGCCCGCTGACGAAGGCGTACCCGCAGCGGTACGTCAAGGAAACGGAACGCAGCGACGGGACGCCGATGACCGCCATAAGACGGCCGCCTGTTTCGCAGACAGGCCACTAGGCCGCCTCCAGGACGGCCGCCGCTATGGACAGGTAGGCACCGGGCTCCAGGTCCTCGGGTCGCTCGGTGGGGTCGACCCCGGCACGGGGCAGTATCTCCTCCGCCCGAGCCGGGAGCACGCCGCGCAGCGAAGAGCGGACCATCTTGCGCCGTTTCCGGAAAGCCGCAGCAGCAACCCGCACCGCCAGCCTCCGCACGGGCTCGGGCGGGGCGACACGCAGGATGGACACTGCCGCCGAGTCCACCTTGGGCACCGGCAGGAACACCTGTGGAGGGATGCGAAACTCCAGCCGGGCCTGCCCGTAGAGGGCGGTTATCACGCTGGGCAGGCCATAGGCCTTGGATCCGGGACCCGCCGTGAGCCTTTCGGCGACCTCTCGCTGGGCCACCACCACGCACCTGCCCAGACCGGCCGCCTCCTGTAGGAGTTCCAGAAGGATCGACGTGCCGACCTGGTAGGGAAGGTTGGACACCAGCACCCAATCGGTTCCGGCACCGAACTCCCTCGTGTCCAATCGGGTCGCATCCTGGAAGCGCAGGTCCACATCGAGACCCGCCAGGCTCTCCTCCAGGACGGGCCGGAGCCGCTCGTCGATCTCGTAGGCCGTCACCGCGAATCCTGCTTCTGCCAGCGCCCGCGTGATGGTACCGGTGCCTGGTCCGATCTCGAGTGCTCTGGACCGCGCCGGATCGCCGGCCAGGTCCACCATCTTGTCCACCAGGTTGCGATCGGCCAGAAAGTGCTGTCCCAGCCCCCTGCGAGGCATTACCGCATGCCGCCGTAGCAGGGCTTCGATCTCGGAACGGGTCTGGCTCACAGGTCGAAGACACCGATCGCGCGCTCGCTGGTCATCCGGGCCACCTCCGTCGCATCCATCCCCCATATACGCGCCAGGGCTTCTCCTGTCAGGTTGACGTAGCGGGGCTCGTTCGGGCCACGCCGATGGGGCTCCGGGGCCAGGTAGGGCGAGTCGGTCTCGACCACCACTCGTTCGGGTGGGATAACCGCGGCAGCCCGGCGGATCGTATCGCCCGTCTTGTAGGTGACCGGTCCGGCAAACGAGAAGGTGACGCCCATCTCAAGGAACCGCTTGGACCACTTCGGCCCACCGGTCCAGCAATGAAGCACCACCCACGGACCGGCCCCATGCTGTTCGAGGACCTTGTAGACCTGCAGAAATGCATCCCGACAATGGACGATGAGCGGCTTGGACATCTGCACGGCCAGCCGGTGATGCTCCAGAAAGCTCTCCATCTGCGCCTCTGGCGGCGAGAGGTTGCGGTAGAAGTCCAGGCCGGTCTCGCCGATGGCCACTGCTCCCTCCATGAGCGGCAGGAGCCCCTCCCGTTCGGTGTTCCAGCGATCAGCTTCGTGCGGGTGCAACCCGGCGGCGTAGAACGCCCGCCCGGGTGCCCCGCGAGCGATCTCGCGAGCAGCCACGCTCGATGCCACATCCACCCCGGGCACCACCACGTACCGCACATGTGCCGCCCGGTTGAGGAGGATGGCGGGGTCACGCGTATCCATCTGGAGATGGCAGTGCGTGTCAACCCATTCGGCCATGGCGCGAGGCTAGCGACGGGCCGTAGATGGTCGGATGCCTGGAACCTGAGGATCAGGACGTCATACACCGTGCGGTGTTCCTGAGGATCAAGACGCCATACACGGTGCGGTGTTCCTGAGGATCAAGACGCCATACACGGTGCGGTGTTCCTGAGGATTAGGGCGTCATAGATGGTGCCCTGTGCATCAAGAACCGAGATTCCGGCCAAAAACTCGCGAAAAACGGGCGCTCCGCACCGGGCCCTCCCCCACCACCACCTGTCCTGGCTTGGAGCGTGGTCGGCCATGCCCGGCGGGATGCCGGGGATCGGCGGTTCGCTCCACGAAGCCTTGAATGTTCCCTCCGGACGGCCGAATCGATCGATGAAAGCCTTCAGGCCGGTGTAGGTGCTTGGCGACAGGCAACGTATATGGAAGGTGTGACAGATCCGGGGCCCTTTGGCGAGAACGCGAGAATCTCGCCCTACTCAGGGATGAGCCTGCAGAGGGCGGCGCTCGCGACCGGTCGCAGAGCGGGGATGCGTGCCTGCCCGGCGGGCCGGTAGCGTCCGGTCGTTCCCGATCCGCCTGATACCAAGCCGGGTCAGTCCTGGCGGAGTACCGCCTCGTATAGGGCCCGACGGGATATTCCGAGCGCGTCCGCCACCCGACGGACCGCCTCGGACATGGGCTCCCCCGCTTCGATCCGGGCGTTGATCTCACCGACTGCACTCTCGATGGGAGGGACCCGGCCGGGGTTTCCCTGCAACACCAGCGTGAACTCCCCGCGCGGCCGCCGGCGGGTCCACTCGTCCACCGCCCCTCCCAGGGTGCCCGACCACACCTCTTCGTGTGCCTTGGTCAGCTCCCGGGAAATCGTGATGCACCGGTCGTCCCCCAAGACTCCGGCGAGGGCGGACAGGTCCTCCACCACGCGGGCCGTGGCGGAGAACAGCACGATGGTGCGGACCTCGGCCACCAGCGCGGCCAGGTGCGCGGAGCGCTCCTTGCCCCTGCGCGGCAGGAACCCTTCGAACACGAACCGTTCGGACGGGAGCCCGGAAACGGCCAGCGCGGCCACCACCGCGCTCGGACCCGGGATGACCGATACCTCGGCTCCCGCCCGGCGGGCGATGCGAACGGCGGAGAGTCCTGGATCGGCGACCGCGGGGGTGCCGGCGTCCGAGATCAGCGCCACCGACGCGCCCCCCTCCAGAAGCTGCATCAGCCGGCCGGACCGGTCGGCCTCGTTGCCGGCGTGGTATGACTCGGGGCGGGCGTCGACTCCCAAGTGGCCCAGCAGGACCCGGGCCCGCCGGGTGTCCTCCGACAGGATCACGTCAGCCCCGGCCAGCGCATCCGCCAGCCTCGGAGAGGCGTCGCCGAGATTGCCGATCGGCGTGGCGCACAGGACCAGCCGGCCGGTCATCGCCCGCCTCTCATGCGAGGTTGACCCCGAGCTGGGCGGAAATCTGGCGTCCCACCTCCGTGTCGGAGGCGACCACCCAGGTGATCACGCCCACATCCCAGGAGATCATGGCATAGTCGGCGCCTTCCCACTCGGTGGCGGTGTCCACCACCCGCGAGCCGCCCACATCCATCCCCGACCTGATCAGGTCCCGGACGGCGGCGTTCACCTCCGACTCGTCCACGAACGAGTCCGCAGCCAGCCGCACGGCGAAGGCCACCTTCCCGGAGGCCGGGGCCCAGAGCAGCTGGTAGCGATCCCCGCCCCATCCCTCGGCGGCCCGGGCGGCGCTGACCGGGTCGCTGTGATGAGCCAGCAGACCGCGCCAGCGCAACTCGCCCCAGGTCCCTTCATCGACCACTTCGTACCCGCTCACCACCAGCCCTAACGGCTCCATCTCCACCGCCGGCTCCAAGACCTTGTAGCGGTCCGGATGAAGAACCTGCTCGGTGGTCTCGGGCGGATGATCGAGGGCCTGATCGAGGGCGGTGAACCCCCCTTGCCGGTACAGGTCTATGACCAGCGACGCGCCGGCCCGGGTGGGGAAACGAGTCGTTTCCAGCACGAGCCGGGGTACCTCGTCCGGAGAGAGCCCGGATTCCTCCCCCGGGTCTCCGACTTCCGCGGCCCGGCGCGCCTGCTCGGCTAGGAGCGCCCGCCGCTCCGGCGACAACGACTCAATGTACAACGTCTGGACCAGGATCGCCTCGCCCTCCAGCAGGGCGCGGTGGGCGGCCGAGCGGTCCACATCGCTCCCTTCCGCCGCGACAAGAGCTTCCACCGGGGATGGATGGTGCTGGTGGGACAAGGCCTTGGTCAGCTCTCCGACCAGTACCAGGCTCTGGTAGTCATCCAGCGGTAGCAGCTGTTCGGGGATCAGCACCGCCCTCTCGACCGGATCGTAGAAGGGACCGGGTGGCGCGTTCTCGAGCCGCGCGTAGAAGCTCGCCAGGTCGGTGTCCGGGGATGCCATTCCCAGCAGCTCGAAGAAGGCCGACAGGTGGTCCACCCCGGCGCCGCCGGGACCGGCGCCCGCGGCGGCCAGGTGCCGGACCGGGTAGTCCTCGACGGTGACGACCTCCACCCAGGGTCGCTCCTCGAAGGACCGGCCCCTGAGAGCTTCGACGGTGGCGACCAGCTCTTCGACATAGGCAACCTGGGCGGCGGGAATCGCCCACGGAGCCGGCGTGGTGGTGGTCGTCGTGGGGATCGTGGTGGTAGTCGTCGAGGTGGCAGGCGGGCTCGTGGAGGTGGTGGTCGCCGGGGGGAGGGTGCTGGTCGAGGACGTGCTGTCCGGTTCGATCGGAGGTGCCGGTTGGCCCGTGGAACAGCCCGCGACACCGAGCACGAGCGCCATCCACGCACCCGCGGTCGCGATGGTGCGTGGCGCGGCTCCGGTTCTCATCCCGTTGGGGAGGGTAGGAGGGTACCGAGAAATGTCCAGTTGGCCCGATAGCTCGCAATCAAGCCCCGGATCAAGGCACCGCGGGCCAACCAAACCCGCCTCTATCGGCACGCTCCTACTGGTCGGCCGCCCGCCGGCACCGATCGGCGGAGGGACGTCTCAGTTGTCCGGGACGTCGTAGGTCTGGGCGGTGAGGGCGCCGTCGACGACCAGGTTGACTCCGCTCACGTACTTGGCGGCGTCGGACGCCAGGTAGAGGAACGCCTCGGCGATGTCCACGTCGTCGGCCAGGCGGTTGGCCGGTACGACCGGGAAACCCTCCTGCCGCCACTTGTCCATCAACTCGTCCCCGACCAGGTCCACCGACTGCTGGGTGTCGGCCGGGCCCGGGCTAACGCAGTTCGCCCTGATCCCGTACGGGGCGCACTCCACCGCGATCGCCCTGGCCAGGGAAACGAGCCCCGCCTTCGACACGCAATAGGCGGTGAAACCGCGCCCATGGCCGAGGGCGACGATCGAAGAGGTGAACAGGATGACGCCGCCTCCGGTGTCCCGCATGGCCCTGGCCGCCTCCCGCGCCAGCACGAAGTAGGCGTCGAGGTTGACCGACATGATCCGCCGCCAGTCCTCGGTCGACATGTCGATGAACTGCGCGTCCACCCAGGCGCCGGCGTTCGACACCATCACGTCGAGCTTGGGATCGACCGCCAGAGCCTGCGCCACGGCGTCTACGCAGTTGTCCATGTCCACCATGTCCAGGCAGATCTTGTGTGGCACCGCTCCATGGGCCTCGATGGATGGAGCCGTGTCGTCCAGGCGTTCCTGGTTGTAGTCCACCAGGTAGACGTGGTGAGCGCCCTCCTCGGCGAACCGCTGGGCCGTCCGGCGCCCGAACCCGCTGCCGGCGCCGGTGACGAAGACGTTCTTGCCCTCGAACCTCCTCACGAGCCCGTCTCCCATGTCGAGGCCAACCCGGGGCCGCGGTCCGGCGGGGGCACGATGACATGCTCCTTCACTATCCAGAAACTACCGGTGGTCTTGGCGTACCGGCCCACGTCGTCCCAGGCGGCCGCCGCCTGCTCGGTCGCCGAAGCCCGGTCCCACGCCGCCTCATCGTCATACCACTGCTCCACGAAAGCTTCGGTCTCCAACTCGCCGCCGATCTTGCTGACGACCTCGGACACCACGTAACCACGCAGCCCCGGAAGCTGCGCGGAGATCGGGGCGTGGACATCGAACCAGTAGTCGAAGAACTCGTCCTTCGTGAAGTCGTCCCGCTTATAGGCCGTCCCTATGAGTTTGATCACCCTGTACCTCCAGGCTCCCGGCTTCTCGCCGCCGAATCTATCAAAACGCTCGGCACGAAGTAGCGCTCGGGCGGGACAATGATGATTGGCGCGATCCGGCACGGTTACCCGGATAGGATCGGCCTCCGGATCTCATGGGCACCCGAATGCGACCACCGAGCGCTCGATCGGTCAACCATGGGCGCAGGATTGCCGATCGGAGGGGTCGAGCATGAGGAGACGAGCGCTAGGCCAGGTCATCCTGGGGCTGGTGCTCGTGGCGGTCCTGGTGTTCGTCCTCACCAACCGGGACGGCGGTGACGACCTCGGGCCCGCAACGACGATCGCATCGGGCGGTACGACCACCGCACCGGCCGGGACCCCCTCCACTGAAGTCACGACCACCACCCCGCCGACGGCGGCCACCACCGCAGCATCCACGCCCACCACAGCCGCGCCAACCACCACCGCACCCTCGGTTACCACCGCAACGACCGCGGCCACCACCGCCACGACCGCCGGGGCCACGACCACCACCCTCGCCGATGCGGCGGGTCCGGAATACGCCACCGGGCTGGCGGAGGCCCGCCGGACCCTCACGCTCCTGGTCGAGGAGATGGCTGACACCAACCGCGTCTTCGACAACCGCTACTCGACCGGGCCGGACTACCGGATGACCCGTGACGCCATCCGTACCGTTGTGGCCGGCGTCCGGGCTCTGGCCGGCCAGGCCGCCGGGATGGACGTTCCGACCGCTCTGGCCGACTTCCATGAAGGATCGGGCGGTCCGATCGAGTTGACCGCCCGCCTCGTCCCCCTCGCCGAATCGGTCCTGGCCGGCCTGAGGCTCCCCTTCCCCGAGGACGGCTCCGTCCGCCGGGCGGCCCTCGCCGACTACACCGCCGCCTCCGAAGGACTCAACACCGCGATCGACGAGTTGGCCGACCGGGTACGGGACGATGCCGAGAACCTGGGGATCGCCGCTACGGAGCCGGACTCGGACGGCTTGGCGGAGGATGCGGCTCACTATCTCGAAGAGCTGTCGAGCCTGACCGCGGCAGCCACCCGGCTCCTCGGCGACCTAACCGACGCCAACCAGGCCTGGGATGAACAGCTGGAACTCGGGGCTTCCTACCGCCAGACCGAGGCGGCCCTCTTCGACATCATCGACAGGACCCGAGCCCTCGAAGCCACGGTCCGGGACCTGACTCCGCCGGTCGACCTGGCCGACCGTCACGGCGGACCGGGAGGCCCGGTCGAGCTGGCCGGCGAGCTGGCCACGCTGGCCGAAGACGTACTGGCCGGCCTCCGCCTCCCAGAACCGGACGACGGCGCCGACCGGCGTGCAGCCGCCGCCGGGTACGCCTCGGTAGCCGACCAGTTCGGCGCCATCACCGACCAGCTGATCAGCCAGAGCCGTTAGCCCCACCGACCCGCAAGGCCCGCTGACAATACGTGCCCACTAGGAGGGTGCTGAAAAAGACAGGGATGGTTGGCCCGCGATGCCTTGACGTAGGGATTTGTTGCCGAGGATCGGACCAACTGGACATTTTTCAGTACCCTCCTAGCATCAATGACTGTCCATTCGCCCGGTCTGAGTCTGTCGCCCGGGGATGGGCGTTCCCGGTCGCGGCAAAGGAACAAGGGCATGGTTGATACGGATCAGGTGGTGGTAGTCGGGGCGGCTCGGACCGCCATAGGAACCTACGGGGGGTCGCTTGCCAAGATCGACTCCTACAAGCTCGGCGCCATAACGATCAAGGAGTCGTTGAGCCGAGCGGGCGTCGAAGCCGACGAGGTGGACGAGGTGGTCATGGGCCAGATCGGCCAGGTGGGCCCGGATGCCTACAACGCCCGGCGGTGTGCCCTCGAGGCGGGGCTTCCGTCGTCCACCACGGCCATGAACGTCAACCGGCTCTGCTCGTCCGGTCTGCAGGCGATCATCACCGGCGCCCAGCAGATAATGCTCGGGGATGCGGACATCGTCGTGGCCGGGGGGAACGAGAACATGAGCAGCCAGCCGTTCCTCGACTACCAGGCCCGTGACGGTTGGAGGCTGGGCCCCCGGAAGTCCATCGACGGCACCCTGTCCCTGGTCACGGATCCCTTCGGCGGATACCCGATGGGCACCACCGCCGAGCGGGTGGCCGAGCGCTACAACGTCAGCCGCAGCGCGCAGGACCGGTTCGCCGCCGAGAGCCAGCACCGGGCCGCCGTCGCCATCAAGGAGGGCCTGTTCGAGGACCAGATCGTCGGCGTGGAACGCCCTAAGGACGACGCGTTCCTGGTGGACGAGCACCCGAGGCCGAACACCACCGAAGAGAGCCTCGCCCGGCTCCGACCGGTGTTCGTCAAGGACGGAACGGTCACGGCCGGCAACTCCTCGGGGATCAACGACGGCGCCGCCTCGGTGGTCCTGATGAGCGAGAAGGTGGCCCGGGCCCGGGGCGCCGAACCGCGCCTGCGCTTGGTGGCGTGGGCGGTGAGCGGCATCGATCCGGAGGTGATGGGCTACGCCCCCGCACTGGCCATCCCCGCGGTGCTCGACAAGGCCGGCCTAACGCTCGACGACATCGACCTGATCGAACTCAACGAGGCCTTCGCCGCCCAGGCCGTGGCCGTCATACGGGACGCGGGATTGGACCCGGAGAAGACCAACGTCTCCGGCGGCGCCATAGCGCTGGGCCACCCGGTCGGCGCGACCGGGACGATCCTGGCCATCAAGCTCATGCACGCCCTGGAGCGGACCGGAGGCCGGCGCGGCATCGTCACGATGTGCATCGGAGGCGGCCAGGGGATGGCGGCGATCTTCGAGCGCCCTTGACCGCTCCCGCCAACGGGTTCACCGGTGACATAGCCACCGTCACCGAGTTGCTGGCCGGTCAGGCCTACCTGGCCGACCGGGGTCTGTCGACCGCCATCTACCTCTCCCTCACGCTGCCGCAGCCTCTGCTGCTGGAAGGCGAGGCGGGAGTGGGCAAGACCGAGGTGGCCAAGGCGCTGGCGGAAGGGCTGGGAGTGGAGCTGATCCGGCTCCAGTGCTACGAGGGAATCGACGCCAACCAGGCCCTCTACGAGTGGGACTACCCGCGCCAGCTCCTCTACCTGCGACAGGCCGCCGAGGCGGAAGTGCATGGCGACGGATCGGACGACCTGTTCGCGGAACGGTTCCTGGTGGAGCGCCCGTTGCTGCGAGCGATACGCAAGGGCGCCAACTGTGTGTTGCTCATCGACGAGATCGACCGGGCGGACGACGAGTTCGAGGCATTCCTCCTGGAGATCCTCTCCGAGTTCCAGATAACGATTCCCGAGATAGGCACGGTCGGGGCAGCCGACCCGCCCCCGGTCATCATCACGTCCAATCGCACCCGCGAGCTGCACGACGCCCTGAAGCGCCGCTGCCTCTACCACTGGATCGACTTCCCGGGCCTGGAGAGGGAGGTGGAGATCGTGGCGGCACGTGCGCCGGAGGTTCCCGCACGCCTCGCTCGCAGCACCAGCCGGGTCGTGTCCAGGCTGCGCGGCCTGGAGCTGGTGAAGCAACCCGGCGTCGCCGAGACCATCAACTGGGCCCGGGCGCTGAACCAGCTCGGTGAGGATGAGGTGACCGGCGACAACCTCGACATCAGCCTGGGGTCGGTGATCAAGGACCACGACGATCTGTCCACGGTCCGGAGCTGGGCAACCGAGATACTGGATGGGGTCTGAGCCCGGGCCGACCACCGAACTGGTCCGATTCGGACGGTTGTTGCGGACCCACGGGGTCAAGGTCGGCGCCGGGCAGGTGGTGTCCTACATCTGGGCGGTGGCCGATCTCGACCCGTCCGAAATCGACGACCTCTACTGGGCGGGCCGGATCACCCTGGTCAACCACCATGCCGACCTGCCCGTTTACGACGCCGCCTTCGACGCCTTCTTCATCGGTTCGGAGAACGACTCCCCGCCTTCCATCCTGCCGCTGGCGACCGCCGACGGCGGTGACGGGGACCCGGCGTCCGTCTCCTTCGGCACCGACCAACAAGAGATCGAGGTGCTCGATGCCGGCGACGAGGAACTCCCCGCCGCGGGAGGGCCACGGGCCTCGAGCGCCGAGATCCTGAGGACCAAGCACTTCGACCGCTGGACGGAGGAGGAGTTCCGCCGGCTGGCCCGGCTGCTACCCACCCTGCGGCTGCCACAGAAGCGCACCCGGCGCACCCGCCCCTCACCGAGAGGCCCCCGCATCGACCTGCGGCGCAGCGTCCAGCACTCCCTGCGCTACGGGGGTGACCTGGTCCACCTCCGCCGGCGCCGGAGGGTGGAGCGGCCCCGGCCCATCGTCCTGATAGTCGACGTCTCGGGGTCCATGGCCGGCTTCTCGCGGGCCCTGGTCCAGTTCGCCTACGGGATGAGCCGGGCCTCGCGACGGGTGGAGGTGTTCTGCTTCGGGACCCGACTCACCCGGCTCACGAACGCCATGCGAGTCCGCGATCCGAACTCCGCCCTCGACGAGGCAACCGCTCTGGTGGTCGACTGGGACGGGGGTACCAGGATCGGTGAATCGCTAGGCGCCTATGTCACGAGGTGGGGCAAGCACCGCCTCAACCGCGGTGCGACGGTGATCATCTGCTCCGACGGCCTGGAGCGGGGCGAGCCCGACCGGCTGGCGTGGGCCATGCGGCGCCTGTCCCACCAGGCGCACCGCGTCATTTGGGTCAACCCGCTGGCAGGCGATCCGAAGTTCCAACCGTTAGCCCGCGGGCTCGTGGCAGCCCTGCCGTTCGTTGACGAGCTCATCGCAGGACACAGCATCGAAGGACTGGAAGACCTGGCCCGAGTCCTGGAAGGCTGGGCCGCATAGTCCTACCGGTCGGCTGTTGCCGATCAATGGGGCTACATGAGGAACGGGGGCGAGCGGCCGGGAAGGGGTGCCGCAAACGTCACAGGCTGTTGACGAGGTCCTCGACGGCATCGACGAGGCCGTCCAGTTGCTCGGAGGTCATGGCGGTGGACAGGCAGCCCATGCCTCGTGGAGCCAGGAAGTAACCGCGGTTCATCAGGCCCAGGTGCAGGAGCTCGGTCAGCTCGGGATCGGCTCGCCGCACCGCTTGATGGTCGGTGACCTCCTCGCCGGTGGCGTGGATGTTGAAAAGGGACCCCATGCCGGTTGCGCCGGCCGGGAGTCCCGAGGATTGGAGAGCCTTGTCGAGGCGCTCCGTGAGCTCCTCCCCGGAGCGGTTCAGCTCGTCGATGACCGGCGCGGTGAGAGCCTCCAAGGTCTCGATGCCGGCGGCGGCGCTGACCGGGTTGCCGTTGAAGGTGCCGCCCCACTGGATGGTCCCGCGCGTGGGATGGAGTAGCGCCATGACATCCTCCCGGCCCCCGAAACCGCCGATCGGGAACCCGCCGCCGATGATCTTGCCGAAGGTGGTGAGATCCGGGCGGATCCCGCTGATCGCCTGGGCGCCGCCCGTGTGCAGGCGGAGGGTGACGATCTCGTCGAAGATCAGCAGGGCGCCCATCCGGCTGGTGGATTCCCTCAGGTAGGCGAGGAACTCATGGTCGGCGGCGATAACGCCCCCTGCGCCCAGCACCGGCTCGATGATGACCGCCGCCAGCGAGCCGGCCACCTCCGCCATCCTCTGCTCACAACCGGCGATGTCGTTCCACGGGAGGGTGACCATCAGGTCGCCGATCAGGTCCGGGATCCCTGCCCCCGGCGTAGCCGTGTAGTCGTGCGTGCCGTGGTAGGCACCCTCGAAGCGGGCCACGACCGGACGGCCCGTGAAGGCCCGAGCCAATCGCATCGCGGCCATCGTAGCCTCGGTTCCGGAGTTCGTGAACCGGACCTGGTCGACCGAGGCGACCCGCTCGACCAGCACTTCAGCCAGGAGAACCTCCTGCTCGGTAGGCGATGAGAAGGCGGTTCCCCGACCGGCCACCGACATGGCTCGCTCCAGCACGTCGGGATGGGCGTGGCCGAGGATCAGGGACGTGTAGTTGTTGAGGTAGTCGACCCTGCGGTTGCCGTCCACATCCACGATCTCCGATCCCTGCCCCGCCACCAGGACCGGGGGAAAGGGAGCGAAGAAGGTGGTGGTACGGGTTGTGCCCCCGGGGAGCACCGCCGAGGCCCGATCGGATGTCTCCATCGATCGGGGGTTCCGGGCCAGGTACTCCTCGCTGACCCGGCGGAGGGCATCCGTGTAGTTGAAGTCGGCGGTCACCTTTTTACCTCTCCGAGACTGCCGGTCAGCCTACCGCCTGCCGGCACCGACCGGCAGCAGCCCGGAAGGACACCCCCGGTAGAGTGTTCACTCGATTTGGTATTCGCAAGGAGGACGATCACTTCATGACTGGTGGGCGCGTGGGAATGTGTTTTCTCGACCGGCCGGACCCTCGGCGACAGGTGGCGCTCTCCATCAGGATGGAAGAGTTGGGATTCGACTCCGTGTGGGTGTGCGAGACCCGCACCGCCAGGGACGCCGTCTCCGTCATGGGCGCCATCGCCCACGCGACCAGCCACATCAAGGTGGGCAGCGGGGTCGTCAACTCGTGGACCCGGCCGGCGTCGCTGATGGCGCTCACCTTTGCCACTCTGGACGAACTGGCTCCCGACCGGATGCTGCTCGGGATCGGCGCCTACTGGGACCCGCTGGCGTGGAAGCAGGGGATCGACCGGCGCAAGCCCGTCAAGCAGATGCGGGAGTACATCGAGGTCACCCGGCGCCTGCTCGCGCTCGAGACGGTCACCTACGAGGGCGAACTGGTGGCGGTACGCGACCTGCGCCTAGACCTCGGCCACGGCGTGGCCCGCAGCCCGAAGCGGGTACCGATCTACGTCGGGGCCACCGGACCGCAGATGCTGGCGCTCTCCGGTGAACTGGCCGACGGGGTGATGCTCAACGGCTTCACCTCCCTCACCTACCTGGCGGACGCCCTCGGGCGCATCGAGCGGGGCGCCCGGCGGAGCGGCCGGCGGGTGGACGACCTGGACCTTCCCCAGACCATCGTGGTCGCCATGGACGAGGACGAGGAGAAGGCGCTGGAGGTGGCCACCAGGATGACGACCATGTACCTGGGCCAGCAACCCCACATCGCCCTCGCCAGCGGTGTAGACCAAGACCTGCTGGACCGGGTGAAGGAAGCCATGGGAGGCTGGCCACCTAGGGACGGGGGGATAGAGGCGGCCATGCCGCTGGTACCTGTCGATGTGGTCAGATCCCTGACGGCGGCCGGAACACCCGACCAATGCCGGGAACAGGTGGCCGCCTACTCGATCCGGCCCAACATCTACCCGGCCCTGCTCCCGATCACCGAGAACTACGAGGAGATCATCGAGGTGTTCGCACCGCGCCGGGAACCCGGCAGCTCCTCCCCCGGTGCCACCAACGCATCCCCGGTGGCCTGAGTCTCGGGTGGGCTGGCTGCGACTTCTTGGTAGATCGGCGGCCTGCGTCCTGGCTGCCGCCATCTTGTTCGCCTGTGCCGGCTCGAGCCAGGATCCCGCCTCGGACGAGAGGTTGATCGCCCTGGAAGCGAAGACCCGTTCGCTGGAGGAGTCGCTCGAAGCGCTTGCCCGTGAGAACTCTGCGCTGAGGGATGAGATTGCGATCCTGTCGGAACAGGCCGATTCCGTGGAGGGACGTGACGCCGCCGGTTCCGCGAGGGACCAGGAGCAAGGGGTGGCGGCCGCCGAGGAGGAGCAGCAGGCCATCGGAGAGGACGGCCGGACCGACGTTCTCGAGCGCCTGGACGATCTGGACGCCCGCGTGCGGGACATGGAGGACCTAGCCGCCATGGTCGAGTGGGTCCTCCGCGCCGTGGAGCAGTGGGCCAAGGGACAGGACGATCCGTTGTCGCTGCTGGAGGGCACCGTCCTTGAGAGGACCGTCCGGCTGGCGGCGGAGTCCGGAGGCGAGGTCCACCACATCAGCCACCCCGAACGGGACGACCCCGCTGTTCTGCTGGTGCCTCTCGCAGCGGTTGACGGAGAGACCCCGCTCATCGTCTCCCTCCACGGCTATGGAGGGGACTCCTCTTACCAGGCCACCTACGTGCCCCTCCACGAGCGCATCAACACCGACGGGTTCGCCCTGCTGCTTCCCAACGGGATCCGGGACGGCGAGGGCAACCGCTTCTGGAACCCCACCGACGAGTGCTGCGAGTCCGCCAAGGGCGGCCAGGATGATGTCGCCTACCTGACCGAGTTGGTAGCCGGAGCGGAGCAGGTCATGGACTTCGGGCCGGTGTACTTCTTCGGCTATTCCAACGGCGGGTTCATGTCGTACCACCTCGCTTGCAAGGGGCTGCCCGGCCTTCGTGCCGTCGCCAGCCTGGCCGGTACGAGCTACGTCGAGGACAGCAGCTGCGACGGCGCATCCCCCGTGTCGGTATTGCACATCCACGGCACCGCCGACGAGGTGATCCTCTTCGAGGGCGACACCGAGCCCGATACGAAGGGTGACGACAAGCGGGCCTTCTACGCAGGCGCTGTGGACATGGTGACCCGCTGGAGCCATCGGGCGGGTTGCGACTGGCCCGAACAACCCGAGCCCTATACCACGCTCGATCTGGACCGGCATGTGGCCGGAGCCGAGACCAGGGCATTCCGCCTGGAGTCAGGCTGCGCCGACGGAGTCGAGATAGAGCTCTGGATGGGTGTGGGGAGCACCCATGCGCCCGGCTACGGCGACGCCTTCGTGGACGCGCTCTTGGACTGGCTCCTGTCGCAAGAGTGAACCTTCCGGCGTGTCCGGATCCGGTAGTCCGTCACCTCACCCCACACGACGAGAACGCGAAAAATGCCGGAACACGCCCCAACCCGGCGGGCCCATCCCCCAGCCACCACCTCCTTCGGTCCGTGCGCGTTCCGCTATCCCCCGACGGGTCCGCTCCCGAAATGATCCCGGTACCGGTTCCCTCGACGTCGAAAAGCAGGAAACCGGTGGTGCTTGTGACTGCCGGGCAGTATGCGACGGGTTCGTGACACGTTCAACCCCCTTGTTCGGGCACAGAGCCCGCGCCGCCAACGACGGGTCACAGAGCACGGTCAACCGAAGACATCGGGCACCAGGAGTATTCGGCTAGAACGGACACCGGCGCCTGCCTCAGGAGTCGCCGGGGCCGGCGGGACCCGCCGAGAGCTTTAGAGGTCGACCGCTGCGGCTAGTCCCCTACCCAGCCCTCGGCCACCCAGCCTCCGTCGACGAAGATGGTCTCGCCGGTGATGTAGCTGGCCGAGTCTCCCGCCAGGAACAGCACCGCGTTGGCAGTCTCGGACGGGTCGGCGAACCTCTTCATCACAACCTGGTCGCGGATCGACTCGAACAGCTCGCGGTTGGCGGGGTCGGTCCGGAGTTCGTAGTTCATGTAGGACTCGGTCCAGCCGGGGGCCACCGAGTTGGTCCGGATGCCGAACTCGGCCCATTCGATCGCCATCACCTTGGTGAGGGCGATCACCCCCGCCTTGGCGGCCGAGTAGGCGCCGATGCTGGCGAACGCCACCGGGCCGGCTATGGACGAGATGTTGACTATCGAACCGGACCGCTGCTCGATCATCGAGGTGGCCGCCGCCCGGGACATGTAGAAGACCGATGACAGGTTGGCCTCGATCGCCAGGCGCCACTCCTCCAACTCGAGGGTGTCGAGCCGGCTGAAGTTCTGGCGCCGGCCGGCGTTGTTGACCAGGACGTCGAGGCCCCCAAGCTCGGACCGCACCCGGTCGAGAGCCGACACGGCCTGGTCGGGATCGGTCACGTCGCAGGTCAAGGCCAGGTGAGAGCCGGCCTCGCCCTCCAGCATCTCGACCGTGCGCGCCAGGTCATCGGCCGTCCGGGCCAGGGCGGCCACCCGAGCGCCCTCGGCGGCGAAGGCTTGTGCTATCGCCCGCCCGATCCCCCGGCTGGCGCCGGTCACCACGACTACCTTGTCCTTCAGGCCCAGGTCCATCGGTACGCTCCTTGTATCCGTTGTGGTTCAGGTACTCAGCTGTCCGTACAGGTCCGGCCTGCGGTCACGGAAGAAACCCCAGTCGTTGCGGATCTGGGGAATGACCGACAGATCGAGATCGGCGACCAGAACCTCGTCCTCGGTGTCGCTCGCCTGCGAGATGATCCTCCCCTTCGGATCCACCCACATCGACGACCCGTAGAAGTGGGAGTCGGAGCCCCCCTGGTCCACCCCCACCCGGTTCACGCCGCCGACGTAGTAGATGTTGTCGACGGCGTGGGCCTGGAGTTCCAGCTCCCACAGGTAGCGGCTCATGCCGGTGGTGGCCGTGGGGACGTAGACGATCTGGGCCCCGTTGAGCGCCAGGGTGCGGGCCGCCTCGGGGAAGTGACGGTCGTAGCAGATCAGGATCCCGATCGTCACGTCGAAGGGCGTGGGGAAGGTGATGAACCCGGTGTCGCCCGGCGCGAAGTAGTACTTCTCCACCCCGGTCAGGGTGGGCACGGAGACGATGGGGATATGGCTCTTGCGGTAGATGCCCAGCAGGTCGCCGTCCGGGCCGATCACCGGGGCGCTGTTGTAGAGCAGGCCGTCGAGCGCCTTCTCGTAGATGGGGGCGATCAGGACGATCTGCAGCTCGCGGGCCAGTTCGCGCATGCGCTCCATCGTGGGACCGTCGATCGGCTCGGCCAGGTCGAGATGGCGGGCGTTCATCTCGAAGGGGAAGTACACCGTGTGGAACAACTCTTGGAGGCACACGATCCGGGCGCCCCGGTCCGCTGCCTCGCGCACCAGGTGTTCGGCCCGCTTGACGTTGCTCTCCGTGTCGTACTCCGTGCCCATCTGGACGAGTGCGGTCCTCACGATCAGGCCTCCTTCAGTGGTCTGTGTACGAGATGGCGGTCCGAATCATCTCACCGAGAGACGGCATCATGATACGAGCGTGGAACTGCTGAGGGCGGCGGACTCGGCGCTCCTCACGAAGCTCCCCGCCGGCCTAGACGCCATGTAGCGGCCGTCGCGCACGATGGCCCGGCCGCGCAGGAGCACCTCCCGGATGGCGCCCTGCAGGACCACACCCTCGTACGGGTTGTAATCGCAGTTGGTGACCTGGGTGTCCAGGGCCAGCGTGGTGGTGGCCGCAGGATTGAACACCACCAGGTCGGCATCCGATCCGGGAGCGATCTCCCCCTTGCGCGGGTACAGGCCGAACAGCTTCGCCGCGTTGGCAGAGGTGATCTCCACGAACCGGTTGAGCGAGAACCGGCCCTGGGCCACCCCGTAGTGGTAGAGCAGGCCCATCCGCCACTCGATGCCCGGGAGGCCGTTGGGGATCTTGGTGAAGTCGTCCTTTCCCACCAGGCGCTGCTCGAAGAAGAACGGCGCGTGGTCGGTACCCACCGCCTGCAGGTGCCCGGCCGCCAGAGCGTCCCACAGCGGATCGTGGTGGTCTGCGGAGCGGAGCGGCGGGGAGCAGACGTACTGGGAGCCCCGGAAACCCGGCTCGGCGAGCCTCTCGTCCGTCAGCAGGAGGTAGTGCGGGCAGGTCTCCGCATAGGCGCGCACGCCGCGCTCGCGGGCCTCGGCCATCGCCTGAGCTGAACCGGCCGATGACATGTGGACGATGTAGAGGGGCGTGCCCGCCATCTCCGCCAGCGCGATCCCCCGGCGGGTCGCCTCGTCCTCGGCGAGGGACGGCCGGGTCCGGGCATGGAAGATCGGATCCGAGTCCCCACGGGCCAGCGACTCCTTGACCAGCGCGTCGATGGCGTGGCCGTTCTCGCAGTGGAGCATGATGAAGCCGCCGTTCTCCGCGGTCCTACGCATCGCCTTGAAGATGGCGCCGTCGTCGAGCATCCAGACGTTCGGGTAGGCCATGAAGAGCTTGAAGCTGGTCACGCCCTCGGTAACGAGGCCGTCGAGAGACGGGAGCAGGCTGTCGGGCAGGTCGGTGATGATCTGGTGGAAGGCGTAGTCCACGGCCGCCTTCCCGTCCGCCATCCCGTGCCACCGCATCAACGACGACCGGGGGTCGGCGCCCTTCTCCTGGATGGCGAAGTCGATGACCGTGGTGGTGCCGCCCACTGCAGCGGCCCGTGTCCCCGTGTCGAAGTCGTCGGAGATCACCGTGCCCGCCACCGGGGTGTCCAGGTGGGTATGGGGATCGATGCCGCCCGGGAACACCAGATGATCGGAGGCGTCGATGATCTCGTCCGCCTCCGTGCCCTCGAAGTCGCCGATGGCGCGGACCCGTCCGTCCTCGATGAGGATGTCCGCCACGTAGTCGTCCGTGGCCGTGACGATCCGGCCTCCTTCGACGAGCTTCGTCACGCCGCGACCACCTGCAACGCCATTACCTGGCCGCCAGCCAGTGGGCGCACGGGCCAACGATCACATATACGGCTAGCCGCCGGCCTGGTCGATCAACGACCACAGGCGGCTCGGCGTGACCGGGGTCTGGTCCGCCTCGACACCGAGGTGCGACAGCGCGTCGGTCACCGCGTTGGCCAGCGCCCCGGCGGCCGGGAAGCATCCCGCCTCGCCCATGCCCTTGAAGCCGCCCTCGGTGTGTGGTGAAGGGGTCACCAGGTGGTGGATCTCGAAGTCGGGCAGATCCGTGAAGGACGGCACCAGGTAGTCCATGAGGGTCGACGACAGAAGCTGTCCGCTCTCCTCGTCATACACGAACTCCTCCAGCATCGCGCCACCGAGCCCGTTGGAGAGAGCCCCGTGGATCTGGCCCTCCACCAGGAGCGGGTTGATGATCGTCCCGGCGTCGTCCACGACCACGTACTTGACCCAGTCGATCTTGCCGGTGTCGATGTCCACGTCCACCACGGCCACATGGGTCCCGCAGGCGGTCGTGAAGTTGGCCGGGTCGTAGACGTAGGTCGCCTCGAGGGTCGGTTGGTCCCCCTCCGGGAGCTTGTGCGCCCAATAGGCCTGCTGGGCCACGTCGGCCAGACTGAGGGACCGCATCTCCTCGGCGCCCTTCACCGATATCCGGCCGTCGGCGTAGGCGACGTCGTCCGGATCCGCTTCCAGGAGCCCGGCGCCGATCCGCACCGCTTTGGCCTTGATCTCCTCGATGGCCTTGATGACCGCCACCGCCGCCACGTTGGAACGGCTGCCCGCCGACCCGAAACCCGTATACGGGGTCTGGTCGGTGTCGCCCCAGACGACCCGCACGTTGGCGATGTCGATCTCCAGGTGATCGGCGGCCACCTGGGCGAGCGTGGTCTCGGTGCCCTGACCCATCGGGATCATCCCCGTGTACAGGGTGGCCCTGCCATGGGGGTCGATCTTGACGGTCGAGCCCTCGTAGCCGCCCGTGTAGTAGTCGAGAATGCCGAGGATGGCCGAGGGGCCGAAGCCGGACACGTGGATGTAGGAGGCGATGCCGATCCCGCGGTACACGCCCTGGTCCCGCAAGCTCTGCTGCTCCTCCCGCACCTTGTCGTACTCGACCGCCTCGAGGGCCTTCTCCAGCGCCGCCGGGTAGTTGCCACTGTCGTAGACGGCGCCGCCCGGGCTGAAGTAGGGGAACTCATCGGCCTGGATCATGTTGCGGCGACGCAACTCGGCCGGGTCGATCCCCAGCCTGCGAGCCGTCTTGTCCATCATCCGCTCGATGCCGAACATGGCCTCCGGGCCTCCGAAGCCGCGGAAGGTGCTGTTCGGGGTCTTGTTGGTGGCCACCCCCACCACGTCGCAGTGGTAGTTGGCGATCTTGTACTGGTTGACCGCGGCGGCGCCCGTCACCCAGGCGGGCCCGATGCCCACGCTATGCAGGTGGGCGCCCTGGTCGCTCAGCACCCGGCCCTTGAGGCCGAGGACCGTCCCGTCGGAGTTGGCCGCGAGCTGCCATTCCTGGAGTTGCTCGCGCCCGTGCACCGTGGCCTGGAGCGCCTCCCGGCGATCCTCGATCCACTTGACCGGTCGGCACAGCTTCATCGACGCCAGCGAGACGAGGATGTCCTCGGGGTAGCGGTCCCATTGGTTGCCGAACGCGCCACCGATGTTGGGGGTGAGGATCCGGACCGACGTCTCGGGAATGCCGAGAGCGGCCGCCAGCTCCGTGCGGAGCAGGCTGGCCACCTGGCTCCCGGAGTGGAGGGTGAGCGTCTGGCGGAGATCGTCCCACTCGGCCACGTGACCGCGCGTCTCCAGCGCCACGCCCGAGTAGCGACCCACCTTGAACCGTCCCGAGACGATCTCGTCCGCCTCCTCGAAGGCGCCGTCGATGTCACCGGCCACACCGAGGGCGTTGATCCCCGGGAAGGTGTACTCGATGATCGTGTTGTCGCCCATGTCCTCGTTGATCACCGGAGCGCCGTCGGCCAGGGCAGCCTCCACGTCGACCACGTGGTCGAGGATCTCGTAGTCCACGTCGAGCAGATCGAGGGCGTCCTCGGCCAGATAGCGCGAGTCGGCCACCACCGCGGCGACCGGCTCGCCTACGTAACGAGCCTTGCCGGGGGCAAAGGCGGGCGTGGTGCATTCCTTCTGGCCCGGCAGGCGCCAGATGGTGGGAAAGTCCCCGATGCCCTCCAGGTCGGCGGCTGTCAGCACGCAGTGGACGCCGTCGAGGGCCTCCGCCGCGGCCGTGTCGATACCGTTGATGCGGGCGTGTGCGTACGGGCTGCGGAGGATGGCCATGTGGACCGTCCCGGCCGGCTCGATGTCGGCGATGTAGCGACCCCGGCCCCGGATCAGCGGAGCATCCTCCCGGCGGGGCGCCGAGACTCCGATCCACCGGTTTTCCTGCGTGGTGGTCATGCGCTCCCCCCTTCAGCGGACATGACGGCAGCTGCCGCCTGCACCGACTCGACGATCTTCTGGTATCCGGTACAGCGGCAGATGTTGCCGCCCATCTCCTCCCGTATCTCCTGCGGACTCGGATCCGGGTTCCGTGACACCACGTCGATCCCGGCCAGGATCATCCCCGGCGTGCAGAAGCCGCACTGCAGGCCGTGGTACTCGGAGAACGCACTTTGCATGGGGTGGAGAGCGTCGCCGTCGGCGATGCCCTCGATGGTGGTTATCTCCGCGCCGTCCGCCTGGACGGCCAGCATCAGGCAGGATCGGACGACCTCGCCGTCGAGCAGGATCGTGCATGCGCCGCACACCCCGTGCTCGCACCCGAGATGGGTCCCGGTCAGGCCGAGGTCCTCTCGTATGGCATCCGCCAGTGTCTTGCGCGGCTCGACCGAGACCTCCCGGCCGGCGCCGTTGACGTTGATTACGACGCTCATGTTCTCAGCCATTTCCGCCTCCTGCCTGGCCGGCCGCATCCTTCAATGCCCGCACCGTCAGAACGTTGATCAGATGACTCCTGTACTCGGCCGTTCCGTGAACATCCGAGGTAGCGGGAAAGTCCGCGGCCGCACCGGCCCCGGCCGCCGCGAACGCGGCGTCTCCCGCCTCGGCGCCCACCAGAGCGGCCTCAGCGGTGGGGAGCCGGGTGGCATGAGTACCCCCGAAAGCGCCCAGCGCCGCCTGCGTGATGGTCGATCCATCGGTCGTGATCACCGCCGCCACCCCGGCCAGCGCGAAGTCGCCGTGCCGGCGGGCGAACTCCCGAAATCCGAAACTGCTGCCCGCCGCCGCCGGGATCCGGATCTCGGTCAGCAGCTCGGTGTCGTCCAGGGTCGTATCGAACAGGCGATCCTCGATCAGGTCCTGCATCCCGATGACCCGCTCGCCATCCGCAGATCGGGCCGTGACCTCGGCATCGAGAGCCATCAGGACCGCCGGAAGCTCCGCCGCCGGGTCGTTATGGGCCAGCGAGCCGCCGATCGTCCCCCGGTTGCGGATCGCCCGGTGGCCGATCTGGGCCACGGCCGCAGGAATGACCGGATGGGCCCCCGCCACGTCACCCGACTCGCCGAGCGCGGTCAGGCGGGTCATGGCGCCGATCCTCAGCGCCCCGTTGGCCGAGATGTAGGACAATGAGCCGACCCCGTTGACGTCGATCAGGTGGGCCGGCCTGGCCAACCTGAAGTTGAGCATCGGCACGAGGCTCTGGCCGCCGGCGAGGACTTTCGCCCCCGATCCGTGTTCGGCCAGAAGATCGAGGGCCTCCCCGATGCTTTCCGGCGCCGAGTAATCAAAGACCGCTGGTTTCATAGACGGTTCACCTCCCGCGTGACGGCGGTCAACCGGACCGCCTGATTGTCCGTCCGAGCCGGATCATAGACAGCACGCCGGATCGGGGTAGGGCGATCCGCGCCCGAATCCCGAGCCGGAGGATTCATCGGATGGAGACCCGGTCGGATCGCCCGCGGACCCACCGGCATCACGTGACCACCCCGGTCACGACCTTGTAGGAAGGCCGCCCATACATCGATGCCGGGTACCGCTCCGGCTATGATCGGCCAACCCCGTCCTCGACCCGACGAGCGCCGAGAGTGGGAGTGGGATCGCATGCGCCATGTCTTCGCTCTGGCAACAGTCACCGCGCTGATCCTCGTCCTGGGCGCGTGCGGAGCGGATCAACAGACGCCGGCCACACCCGATGAGGCGGCGACCGGCGCCGCTTTCGCGGGAACGATAAGGATCGGGGCCGCCCTCAGCGAGACCGGAAAATACGCGGTGGAGGGACGTGACTCGCGCCAGGGCTACGACACCTGGGTGAGGTGGGTGAACGAGGAGTACGGGGGCATCGAGATCGGGGGCCGCCGGTACGCCGCCGAGATCGTCTATTACGACGACGAGTCCGATGCCGATACGGCCGCCAACCTTGTCCAGAAGCTCATCGACGAGGACGGTGTCGACTTCCTGCTCGGTCCCTACTCGAGCAGCCTGACCACCGGCGCCAGCGCCATCGCCGAGGCCAACAACGTCATCATGGTGGAGGGGAACGGGACCTCCGACACCATGTTCGAGCGCGGCTTCCGGAACCTGTTCCTGGTGGCGACCATCGCCAGCGACTACACCAGGTCCGCCATCGAGGCCTTGGCGGCCCGTGGCGCTCGCACCGCGGTGATCGCCTACGAGGACACGTCCTTCCCGACCGCGGTCGCCAACGGCGCCCGGAGGCACCTGGAGGCCGCCGGGATCGAAGTCCTGGCCATGGAGACCTACCCCAAGGACATCCAGGACGCCTCGGCGATCATGACCAAGTTCCGCGACCTGGATCCCGACATCTTCGTGGGCGGCGGCCACTACAACGACGCGGTGCTGTTCGTGAACGCAGCCAAGGAACTCGGGTTCGCTCCCGACGGGATGCTCATCACGGTGGGGCCGTCCAATCCCAAACTGATCGACGAACTCGGCGAGGACGTGGACGGTGTGCTGGGCCCCACCCAGTGGGAGCCGGTGATGGCCTACGACGGCCCGTACTTCGGCGCCGCGTCCGACTACGCGGCCTACTACGAGCGCCTCTGGGGAGAACCGCCCGTCTACCAGGCGGCCAGCGCCACCGCCGCGGCCCTCGCCCTCCACCTGGCCGTCGAGACCGCCGGGACCACCGACACCGACGCGGTCCGCGAGGCCCTCTACGCGCTGGAAGCCGACACGTTCTACGGTCCCATCTCGTTCGACCGGCGGGGTGTCAACACCGCCAAGCCGATGGGCGCCGTCCAGGTGCAGGACGGGCAGATCCACGTGGTGGCGCCCGACGAGGCGGCAGTCGCCGACCTGGTCTATCCCCTGGCCGGCACGAGCGCCGGAGGAAGGGCCTCGACCGCCGAGCGGGTGGCGCAGATGCTGATCAACGGCATCGCCCTCGGCGGCATGTACACCTTGTTGGTGCTGGGGTTCTCGATCATCTGGGGGGTGATGGGCGTCATCAACTTCGCCCACGGCGAGTTCGTCATGATCGGCGCCTATGCGGCCTGGTTCGCCAACGACACCTGGGGCGTGGACCCGTTCCTGACCGTGCCCCTGGTGTTCCTGGCGATGATGCTGGTGGGCTTCGGGACGCAGCGGCTGCTGGTCAACCGGGTGATCGACCGGCCCCATCTCGTGTCGCTGCTCGTGATGTTCGCGGTGGCGATCATCCTCCAGAACGTCATGAAGGTGGTGTTCTCGGCCGACTTCCGGCGCGCCGACACCGCTCTGGACGGCGTCTGGCAGGTAGCCGGCGAGGTGACGGTGCCGGTCACCCGCTTCTGGATCCTGGTGGTGGCCCTGGTGGTGGCGGGCGGCCTCAGCCTGTTCCTGTCCCGTAGCCGGCTGGGAAAGAGCATCCGGGCCGCGGCCCAGAACCGGGAAGCGGCGCGCATCGTCGGCATCGATGTCGCCAAGGTCTACGCGGTGACGTTCGCGATCTGCATCGGGATCACCGGCGTGGCGGGCGCGCTGATAAGCCCGGTGCTGGCGGTGCAACCCTTCCAGGGCCCGCCCCTAACGCTCAAGGCCTTCGCCATCACCGCCATGGCCGGCCTCGGTTCGGTCAGGGGCGCCCTGGGCGGCGCCATGGCGCTCGGCATCGTCGAGGCCGGGCTGGCCGTCTACATCCCCCAGATCGGCACCAACCTGGCGGTGGTGGCCTCGTTCGTGCTGCTGGTAGTGGCGTTGGTGGTGCGACCCCAGGGTCTCTTCAAGGGGCTCCGGCCCGTCGACGCGACCGCGACATGATCCCGCGTGCTCATCCTTCCGGTCTGGTAAGCCTCGCGTCATGCGGCGGGGGACCGACCTCATGAGGTCGGCGACCTCCGACCAGCTTCTCCCCTCCGCGCGTCCTGGAGGCCCGCGCCTCGGGCGGGTCCTCGTCAGGGCCTCGGTCGGGTTGCTGGTAGTGCTCGCGGTGTTGCCGGCCCTGCCCGGTGTCGGCGACGCGACACTGTTCACCCTCACCCTGATGCTCACCTCGGTCGCCGTGGCGGTGAACTGGAATCTCACCGGAGGGTTCACCGGCTACGTCGACTTCGGCCATGCGGCCTGGTTCGGGATCGGGGCCTACACCACGGCGATCCTGATGTCGCTCCAGACCAACGGCCCGCAGATCGGCTGGTCCGCTCCTCCCGCCATCATCCTGGGCGCCGTGGTGGCCGGCGTCCTGGCCGCGGCCATCGGGAGGGCGACCATGCGCCTCAAGGGCCCCTACTTCTCCATCGCCCTGCTGGGAACCTTCGTGGCGGTCCGGGAGATAGTGCGGG
>WTGI01000037.1 GCA_011523635.1 Acidimicrobiia bacterium | reverse complement strand
GGTCGGGGGGTGGCGGCCGGTAGCCGCAGATCCTGCGCTCGGGTAGCAGCCGCCTCCGGCGCGGTGGGGATTGGGGGTCGATCCGCATGCCTCGGCGTTGGACAGCCACGTGGTGGTGCCACCCGCACAGGGTGGTGAGGTTCTCGGGGGAGTGACTCCCGCCCCTCGATCGTTCGAGAATGTGGTGGACCTCCAGCCGGTAGGTGAAGCTGCACCCGTCGATGGTGCATCCTTCGTCGCGGGCGAGGACAGCCCGCCGTAAACCCGGACGGATGGCGGAGGTGGTCCCGTGGTGGGTGATGTCCTGTCCGGTCACCGTGATGTTCTCGATGCGGCCGGAACATTGGATGAGGTCCACGGTGCCGGGACCGACCCGGCCTCCGGCCAGGACCAAGACGCCCTGCTCGAAACCCGACGCTTCGGCGATGGGATTGTTGGCAACGACCATGAGCAGAGGTTCGCGCCGGTTGCGCGGCGACGGAGTGCCAGGCTCGGCCACCGGCGCGACCATGGGGTGCTTGTCCAATTCGTCCTGGCATAGCGTGGTGAGCGCCAGCGCCCTGCGGTGCCCGGCGTTGGGCCGCTCCTCGCCCGCCGGGACAAGTGTCTCGCCTCTGCGGTTGAGCGCCTCTCGGCATAGGCCTCGAACGATCCGAGGCGGCCGTTCATCCGCACATGGGACCCATCCAGGGAGGGCTGAAAGGCGACATGCTGGCCCTCGAAGATCCGCCGCTCGTCCTCCCGGGTGACCTTCCGCATCTGCTGGACGACCCGTCCGACCGAGTCGAGGTCCATGTCCCGGGTCCGGCTTATCTCCTCTGCCGATGCTCCGGCTTCTCGCAGGCGGGTCTCCTCCAGGACGCGGACGTAGGAGACCTCGCCCCGGCGTATCCGTTCGATGTGGCTGTCGTCCAGGCGCTGGGCCAGGTACACCATGTCACGGGCCGTGGAGCGGTGGACGTCCATGCGTGACGCCACGAGGTCAACCAGGTTGCCGTACCCGAGCCGCGCCGCGCTGTTGCGCCGCAGCATGCTCTTGACCCAACGCAACTGGCCGCCCCTGGCGCGGCTGACCGCAGCCTGCTCCCGGACCAGTCCGGCTTCGGCCTTGGCATCCTCCACATCAGGAGGCAGATGGCCGCGACCCTCGACCACGTGGCGAGCCCGGTCATAGGCGCTCTGCCGCTCCTTCTGGTAGCGGGTCATGAACATGCCGGGATGCGATCCTCGGGCGCCGGCGGTGACTGCCGGGCTGGGTTGGGCCGAGTCGGCCTCCGGGTAGTCAAGCAGGTAGTCGAACATATGTTCGTATCATACACCATGGATGTGACATAAACCAGCTGCAACCATGCTAAGAAGCATGTAGCAGTGGCTTCCTTCCGCGATTCTGTTGTAGAGGCGGCGCCAGCCATAGATGCACGGAGTTGGCGGCTCATCGTGATAAGTTAACGAGCCAGTCTCAAGGGAGCACCGGTGGCCACGACCATCACTACGGTCCGTGCTAGGCAGATTCTCGATTCACGCGGCAACCCGACCGTGGAGGCCGAGGTAGGCCTCGCCGGTGGCGCCGTGGGACGGGCCGCCGTTCCCTCCGGCGCATCGACCGGAACTCTCGAGGCGGTCGAGCTACGCGACGGGGACGCTCCCTACGGCGGGAAGGGCGTGGTCCGAGCCGTATTGCACGTCAATGACACTCTGGGACCTGCGGTGACCGGGCACGACGCCACCGAACAGCCCCTCATCGACCAGGTCATGATCGATCTCGACGCCACCACCAACAAGGGGCGGATGGGCGCCAACGCCATCCTCGCGGTCTCCCTCGCCACCGCCCGCGCCGCCGCAACCCAGCTGGAGATGCCCCTGTTCCGCTACCTGGGGGGCCCCTCAGCCCAGGACCTGCCTGTTCCCATGCTCAACGTGCTCAACGGAGGCGCCCACGCCGCCAACCCTCTGGACATTCAGGAATTCATGGTGGTCCCGGCCGGCCTGCCCTCGTTCTCCGCCGCTCTCCGAGCGGGCGTGGAGGTCTACCAGACACTCAAGAAGGTCCTGTCCGCACGGAGTTTGAGCACCAATGTGGGCGACGAGGGAGGATTCGCGCCCAACCTGTCCGGCAGCCGGGAAGCTCTGGACCTGCTGATGACCTCCATCGAAGGGGCTGGCTACCGGCCGGGCGAGGAGATCGCTCTGGCTCTCGACGTGGCCGCCACCGAGTTCCATCGCGACGGCGCCTACCAGTTGGAGGGACGTTCCCTGGACGCGACCGGCATGGTCGACTTCTACGAGAATCTGGTGGATATCTACCCGATCGTGTCCATCGAGGACGGTCTGTCCGAGGACGACTGGGAGGGCTGGCGCCTGCTGACCGAGCGGCTGGGAGGCCGTTGCCAACTGGTGGGGGACGATATCTTCGTCACCAACCGCCTGATCCTGCGCCGGGGCATCGACCTAGGCGTAGCGAACGCCGTTCTCGTCAAGGTCAACCAGATCGGGTCGCTCTCCGAGACCCTCCACACCATAGAGATAGCCCGGGGCGCCGGCTACGGAAGGGTGGTCTCGCACCGTTCCGGCGAGACCGAGGACACCTTCATCGCCCATCTGGCCGTGGCCACCAATGCCGGACAGATCAAGACCGGAGCGCCGGCCCGCTCGGAACGAACCGCCAAGTACAACGAACTGCTCCGGATTGAGGAGCGGCTGGGGAGCCAGGCTCGTTACCCGGGCCTGGCGCTCTACGGAGGCGGCTGACGTGGAAGCCCGCCAGCGCCGCAGCGTCCTCCTTCCCCTGATAATGCTGGGGATAGTGCTGGTTGCGGCGGTGGACGTGTTCCCGATACGCCAGCTGATCGCGCTGAACGGTGAGGCAGAGGACCTCCGCCTGCATCTGGCTGAGATCCAGGAGGAGAACGCCCGTCTGGAGCGAGAGGTGGAACTGCTCCACTCCCCCACCGAGATAGAGCGCATCGCCCGAGCCGACTTCGGCTACGTGAATCCCGGAGAGACCAGCTACGTGGTCATCATGAGCGACGAACCCCATGACCACGAGCCTTCGCAGGGCGGATCGAGCGAGGTGGTGCCCGAGTCGGGCGGGTTCTGGGAGGCGCTCTGGGACTTCCTCACCGGCCGCGACATGAGCAATGGATGAGCGTCAGGTCGTAGCGGCGCAGATCGGCCGGCCCTCAAGAGCCGAGATCGCCACCCTATCCCGTTGCCACCTCGACCTCCCGGTCGTCGTCCGGGTGCCCCCGGTACTGGAGGACGGCACGCCGTTCCCGACCCTGTACTGGTTGACGTGCCCCCTGGCGGTGAAGCGGATCAGCCGCCTCGAGAGCGGCGGCGGGGTCAAGGCGCTGGATCGGCGGGCGGACCGGGTCCCTGCGTTCGGCGCCGCCCTGGAAACGGCCCACGCCCGTTACGCCGCCCAGCGGGACGCCTTACTGCCGGAGGGTGCGGACCCGCAGCCCCGGGGAGGAGTAGCGGGCGCCACCAGCGGAGTCAAGTGCCTGCATGCCCACTACGCGGACACCCGGGCCGGCAACGCCAATCCGGTCGGTGAACTGGTAGCTCCCTGGGTGGAACCGCTCGACTGTCCGGTCCCCTGCGTGATCGAAGCCGAGGGCCAAGCCGCCAAGAACCCCAACTGGGTGGAGCCCCGCTGAGCGATCAACCGGACAACAACCCACCCGAGCCGACGGATCGGTGCGAGAATGGGACCGGAGTGCGGATAGGTGGAGCAAGGCCCTGCGACCAGGAACCGTCTCGCAGCGGCCGTCCAACCCGCTCACTCCTTTGGCCCGGGTGACGGAATCGGTAGACGTGGCGGACTTAAACTCCGCTGCCCCATAGGGGCGTGTGGGTTCGAATCCCACCCCGGGCACCGGGCTCGCTTCTCCGACCAACTCCTCTGCGGTTCGGGCTTACCTCGAGTAATAGGCGAAGATCGCCCTTGACCTGCCGTCAGCCGTCCAGGATGGCGGTTGCTTCGATCTCCACCATCAGGTCGGGGTGGAGCAGTTCGCTGGTTCCCAAGAAGGCGCTAGCCGGTTTGGGTTCCACGTCGGCGAAGGCCTCGCCATGGGCGCGACCCGCCTCGGCCCACAGGCTCATGTCGGTCAGGAAAACGCGGGTACGGACGATGTCGTGCACCGACCCGCCCAACTGCTCCACTGCCGAGATGATGATGTCCATGCAGCGCTTTGACTGCGCGTACATGTCGCCCGTGTGGAGGATCTGCCCGTCCGGCCCGCTTGATGAGGTACCGGCCACCTCGATGATGCTCCCGGCCCGTACCGCCCTCGAGTACCCGACCTTGGACCACTTCCTGTTGGACGGTACCGACGTTCTCTTCATAGCAACTTCCTCAGACGGATGATTCCCGGAGTCTCGCAGTCCTCGCCCCCGTAGGGCACGTCGCCTCGATCAACCGCATGGTCGGCAACTGCTCCCGCTTCAGAACAGGGTCCGCGCCACCGAGACAACCCGGTAGTCACCCTCCACGATCGGGATCGCCCTCCACTTGTCGAAGGTGGTGCATGGATGCGAGATACCGAGTCCCACCAGATCGCCCACGGCCAGCTGCGTCTCTTCTTCCACGTCTATGAAGGCGTGCTGGTCGTTGAGGGCCACCGTCCGCATCGGTGGCGCCGCCTCGACCGCCGACCCGTCCCTCCGGCGCACCTTCTTGACGACCGGCAACATTGCGTCGAACGAGACGTCGCGCCGGCCCACGCCCACGATCGCCCTGGTCGGTTCCGGCCGCGACAGGACCGTCCCCCACACTTCGATGGCAGGGATCAGGTGCTCGGGATAACCGGTCCTGCCTGTCTCTCCCAAAGGAGAAGTGCCATGCAGCCAGCCGTCGTCGTGGGTCAGGTAGCAGCCGCTGCGGATCACCACCCGGTGGGGCCGGCCCAGGTCGGCACGGGAGAACCGTGCTACCACCCGGTCGAAGTAGGAGCTCCCGCCGGCGGTGAGGATCGGTTCGGCGGTGGGATCGAACCAGCCGCGCCCGGCAACCTCGCAGGCCAGATCCACGATCTGATCGAGGAACGCGTCGACCACCTTTATGGCGCTGCGGTCACCCCGGGCGCCCAGGAGGCCTTCGAACCCGGCGACTCCCGTCAGCGAGAGATGCGCGGAGGAGGCTGCGGCGCCGGCAACCGTCAAGCCCTCCTCAGTGGTTCTCACGCCCGCCCGTACTCCGGGAACTCCAACCTCCACCAGGACCGGGAAGGGCCGGTCGGGTTGCAGCCGGCCCAGCACCTGGTCGAAGACGGCCACACCGTAGAGCGAGTCGACGTAGCACGTGACGTCGAAGCCGTCTCTCCGGGCTCCGGCCAGCCATTCGATCTCGCCGGGGGACACCACCTCATTGGCGATCAGCACCTTGGGAACGCCGCAATCCCGCATGACCATGGCCTGCCAGGTCGTCGCGGCGGTGATCGCCCAGACCCCGTCGTCCATCTGCATCCGGAACAGTTCGGGAGACATCGTGGTCTTGCCGTGGGGAGCAAGGTCCACCCCGTTCCGCAGGCAGAACGCTCGCATAGTCGCACGGTTGTGGTCGAGCGCGGAGCGCAGGAGCACCGCTATCGGATAGGCGACATCGTTGTCGAAGATCGACCATCCGGTCCTGCCCTCGGCTCGGAGCGGAAACCCCTTCGGGCGGGGAGCATCATCGTCGTGGACTGACACCAACCCGGCGCCTTTCGCTGACCTAGAACACATCGCCGTCGCGTGCCGAATATACGGTACCCGAGTAGTGGCGCTTGAATTCCTCCATTAACGCGTCGGGTTCATACGGGTCTGTATAGTTTCGCTCGTGCATCGTCACGAGTTGCTTGACGTTCACTTCAGTAGCAAACTCCGCCAGTTCCTTAGGCCGGATGTGATACGACCAAATCGTTCTTGCCTTCTCTTCGACAGTTTCTCCACCCCAGTTAGCGTTCGCAATCATATCCTCGGTGGATAGCTCACAGAAGAACAGATCTGCATCCTGGGCTGCCTTGTCGAGCTGGCCCTCCACCCGGCCGTCTCCTGCCCACGCAATCACTCGATCCCGGGATGTGAAACGATAGGCAAAGTTCTGTTCGAAACTGCCATGTGCATGATGAAATGCTTCGATCTTCACATTGTCATCTTCGTAGACTTTGCCTGAATCCTTGATCTCGTGTGGAGTCGTCTTGTGCGCATCCACCATCCTCTCCGGAGCGCCGGGGCCAAACCTACGTTCTTGCAGATCTCCCTGATAAGCCTCCTCCAAATGCTCCATCAAGCTTCGTGTGCCGACCGGGCCGTAGACCTCCAGCGGAACCTCGCGCCCATAGGCCCAGGGCATGAGCCACACAGCCGGCAGTCCGATCGTATGGTCGGAGTGCAGGTGGGTCAAGAAGAGCCTGGTAAGCCTGTACGGGGCGAGGTGTTCGGCGAGCAGATCAGGGTGGGACACCGCAGCCCAGGCAAGGCTGCGCCAGACCCCTTCACCGGCATCTATCAAGTAAGTCGAGTCGTTGACGATGACCGCCGCGCTAGGACCGTGCCGATGCGGGTTCGGTGTTACTCCTCCGGAACCCAGCACGACTGCAAGTGTCGTCGCCCCGTCAGGCGCCAGGTTGCGGGGGGCTCCGGGCGCAAAGCGAATCTCGCTGAGCAGCCACGGAGTTCCTCGTGTCGGAGTCATCTCAGCCTCCCCAAGTCGATTCGTGGCCGGCTTTGGACTCCCTTGTGCGAAGAGTCATCCATTCGCTAGCTCGGCTCGCGCCAGAACACGCTCCACAGAATCGTTCGCACGGGCGCGGATCTCCATCGGATCGAGCTCTGTGAACTCGCCCCCGCGAACTAGGACCCTTCCGTCGATGATCACGCTATCGACATCAGACGCTCTGTGCTCGTACACCACTTGCGCGACCGGGTCAACACCAGCTCGGGGTTGGGCGTGAAGCCCGTCGCGGCGGATCACGATCACATCGGCCCGCTTTCCCGGTTCGAGCGAGCCAAGCTCGTCTTCCAATCCAAGTGCCCTCGCTCCCCCCAGAGTGGCCATCTCCAGCACGGACATCGCCGGCATACCACGAGGGCCGATCCGGGGCTTGTGTATGAACGATGCCAGGCGCATCTCCTGGAACATGTCCAGGTTGTTGTTGCAGGGGGCACCATCAGCGCCGAGGCCCACGACGACGCCTCGCTCGAGGAACTCCGGCACCGGGGCGAACCCGGAGGCGAGTTTCATGTTGCACGAAGGACAATGGGCCACCTTGGTGCCGGTCTCCGCCAGGATCTCGATCTCGGGTTTGGTCACCCAAATGCAGTGCGCGGCGACCAATCGCGGGCCCGTCGCTCCCAGGCCATGCAGATACTCGACATCGGTCGTGCTATCGATCGCTAGACGCTCGGTCTGGGTTTCGTTTTCGGCGGCGTGCGTGTGGATGAGCGTGTCGTGCTCGCTGGCCAGCGCGACGATGTCCGCCCATAGACCCTCGGTGCAATTGCGGGAACCACGGGGGCAGAACGCGACCTGCAGCCGGCCGTCTCCCGCGCCATGAAACTCCTCAACAAGTGCGAGGCTCGCCTCGAGCGAGGCCTTGGTCTCCTCCCCGACCATCTCTGTTCCCGGCTCCCAGCGGTCCATCATCGCCTTGCCGCTGATGGCCCGGAAGCCGGTTTCGAGCACAGCCCGGAACGCCTCTTCGGTGTGACGGACGGTTTCCATCGTGAGTGCGCAGGTTGTACCGCCGCGAATCAACTCGGCTATGCCCAGGCGCGCCGAGTCGTATATGGATTGCTCATCGTGGGCCTGCTCGAGCGGCCAGATACGCAGACGAAGCCAATCGATCACGTCCATATCGTCCGCCATCCCGCGAAAGAGGGTCTGGCACAGATGGACGTGGGTTTGGACGAACCCGGGTGCTACCAGGCAATCGGTCGCGTCGATGACCGTGTCGGCCTTCGTCCGAGCGGAAGGGATCTCGAGGATACGCCCATCCTCGATATAGACGCTCCCATCCAGGATCTCGCGGTCGGCGTTCATCGTGATGAGCGACCCGTTCCGGATCAGGATCGAAGATGTGTCCTTCATCTCTGCTCAGAAGCCGCATGCAGGCGCTCGACCGCACCCAATGCGGTAGCGATAGCCGCGTCGATCCCCGCCGTGTACTCCTCCAGTTGCTGACCCTGATAGGTGCTCTTCTGGCCTGTGACCAGGTTGGAGCCGGGTACGAGAATGGAGCCACTGGCCAGGCCACGGACCATGGCCACGGTGAAAAGCGCCGAGCTTTCCATCTCGAAGACGAGAACGCGCAGCTCCCGCCATTGGTCGATGATCTCGACCTTGCGCTCCCCCTCATAGAACGAATCGGTACTCCGCACCAGCCCCAGATGGTAAGACGTGCCCCCCGCCTCCGCGGTGGCCCGGAGGGCGGCGACCACGTCAGGATCAGCGATCGCCGGATAGATGGCGGGCGCGTACGTGTGGCTCAAGCCTTCATCCCGAACGCCGGCCGTGCCGATGACAACGTCACCGATTGGAATTTCCTCCGCGATGCTCGCACAGCTGCCGACCCGGATGAAGACTCTCCCCCCGGCCAACGCCAGCTCTTCGACCGCGATCGCGACGGATGGGGCGCCGACTCCGCTCGATGCCAGCGTAACCGGCGTACCCCGGTATGAACCGGTGTAGGCGATGTAGCCGCGTTCCCTGCCGACCGCTTCCGCCTCGTCCAGCCAGGTCTTGATCTTCTCGACGCGACCGGGGTCGCCCGAGAGCAGGACATAAGGAGCAACGTCCCCGCCGCCCTTTACGCCCATGTGCGGCAGCGAACCGTCCGGCAACCGCAAGAAGCGCTCCGTCAGATAATCTCCCATGTCTTCCTCCTCACTCCACGGGCCATGCCGGGGCCACTTCGATCCCCGCCCTTTTCAACAGCGCCGGACCCCGCTCCTGAGCCTCCTCCAGGATTGCCGCCTCGTCGGCCACGAGCACCTGCCGGCCCCGCATCAGCACCTGCCCTGCCACGATCACCGTGTCCACGTTGCCTCCATGCGCGGCATACACGAGGTTGGCGATCGGATCATGGACCGGCATCGTGTGCGGCCGCCGCAGGTCGACCAGGATCACGTCGGCTTGCTTCCCTACCTCCAGTGACCCCAACTGGTCACCGCGCCCTATGGCACGGGCACCTTCGATCGTCGCCATCTCCAGGGCATCCTCGGCTGTCAGCGTTGTGGGATCCATCATCCTCACGTTGTGCAGCAGCGAGGCGGCTTTCATCTCCCGGATCATGTCATGGCAGTTGTTGTTGGCCCCGGCATCACAGCCCAGCGCCACCGTAACTCCGGCGTTCCGCATCTGCGGTACCTTGGCGAAGCCCTCTCCCATCTTCATGTTGGCCGAAGGGCTGTGGACCACCCGAGTGTCGGTTTCGGCGAGGATCGGGATCTCCTCCTCGGAGAACCAGGTGCCGTTGATGAGCAGCACGTTGGGCCCCAGGAGGTCGTAGCGACGGGCGAACTCGGCCGGAAGCATGCCGAATTCCCGCTGGAAGAAGGGGGGATCGTCGATGGTGCCGGCGAAATGTACGGTGATCCCCGTACCATGCTTCGCGGCGAGCCGGGAGACCCTGCGGTAGAAATCCGGTGAGGCGCTGGCCGGCGGCTCCTCCCGCGGCACCAAGGGCCCGAGCCACACCTGCAGCCGGCCACCAGCCGCACCGTGCCAGGCGCCGATCCCCCGCTCGGCGTCGGCCAAGGATTCCTCCTCCCCGCTGAACCCGCCGGTATCCACGATGCTCTCGTCGCGTGCGAACAAGGCGTCCGGCAGGACGTACTTCGCCAGCACGGCACGCATCCCCATGTCGACCACCGCCTGCGCCAGCCCGTCGAAGTCATAGTGGCTCGGCACGATCGAGTCGACAAAGCAGGTCGTGCCGGACTTGATCATCTCCAGCATGCACAGTTTCAGACTGATCCGGGCATCCTCTTGGGTGCGCTGATTCAGCAGCGGCCAGATGACCTCCAGGAGAAAGGGTTTCCAGGGCAGGTCGTCGGCGGCGCCCCGCAGCAGCGCCTGATCCGAGTGGGTGTGGGCATCGATCAGCCCGGGCAACGCCAGCATGCCATGGCCGTCGAGTCGCTCCGCATGGGGATGGCGGAGGTTTAGATCGGACGCCTTGCCGATATCGGCGATGCGGTCGCCGTCGACGGCGATCGCCGCGTCGGTGATGATGCGCCGCCGCGCATCGACCGTCACCGCCGTCACATTGGTGATCAGAAGCATTGCTGTGCCCTTCGAACGCCCATCCTAATTACGCAGCTGCAAGCCGATCCGGGACCTCTGGTTGCCAGGAACGGGCTTAATGCCTCTTGGCCCTCGCACGCCAATGCTTGCCACGCCAATCCTCCGTACGCTCGTCGCTTTGTGGCTCTCGCACCGCGTCGTCACGAGGCGCGAGTCCTGCCTACCTCAATTGAATCCGCTGCTGACCACTCCTTCGACGTAGTAACGCTGCAGGAAGAGGAAGAGCGCAATGAGTGGCACGGTGCCAATGAACGCACCCGCGAAGATGAGCTCCCATAAGACATTTTGGTCTGTGAAGAGCCGAGAGATGGCCAGTTGGACCACCGTTAGATCCGGATCTCGTGTCACGATCAGAGGCCAGAGGAACGCGTCCCATGAAAACACGAACTTGACAAAGGCAGCGCTAACCAGGGCGGGGCGTATGTTTGGCAGCATCACGTTCCAGTAGACCCGGAACAGCGAGCAACCATCCACGATGGCAGCATCCTGCAGTTCATCGGGGATATCTCGGAAATGCTGCCTGAGCAAGAAGATGATAAAGGCATCCGTAACCCAGGGTAAGAATAGCGCTGGATAGGTATCGAACAGTCCCAGGCGCTGTATCGTCAAGAACACCGAGACCATGATCGTCTCAAACGGAATCAGAATCGTGGCGAGGATCAACAAGAACACGACTTCGCGCCCGGGGAACTTAATTCGGGCAAGGGCGAAGGCAATCATACTGCCGATGAATAGAGTAATGACCACTGTGACGAGTGCGATGACCAGACTGTTACCCAGTGCCCGCCCGAAATTGCGCTCGAAAAACAAGTGGCGAAAGTTGTCAAGCGTCGGCGCCAACGGAATGAAGGTTCGCCATGAGACCGGACTTACATAACGGAAGATCTCCTCCCGTGGCCTGAAGGCCGAACCTGCCAACCAGAGGTACGGAAACACGAAGAAGAAGGCAACTCCGATAACTACCGGCAGCCGGAGCACGGCCCAGGTGCCCCGCCGTGGGCCAGCCAGGCGATCAGATCGCCGCCCGACTATTCTCGAGTACATGAGCGCCGGCAGGTTCTAGTCATGTCGATTACTTCGCCCGGGAAGCGCGAAGCGAGTATACGCTTAGGATTAGCAAGAACAGGGCAAGCAAGACTGAGATCGCTGCGGCATATCCCATCTTGTTGAAGCGAAAGGCGTTCTCAAATATATAGAGCACAACAACCCGGGTAGCATTGATGGGTCCCCCTTCTGTGATCAAGAAGATGGGGGTGAACACCTTGAACGCAGAAACCGTGTTAGTGATGAGCAAGAACACAACAGTACCGCGCAGCAGCGGAAGGGTGACATAACGAAAGAGTTGGCGGCTGTTCGCACCGTCCGTCGCGGCCGCCTCATAGTAGTTACGCGGGATGCTCACCAAGCCGGCCAGGAAGAACAGCATGCTGAAGCCGACGTTCTTCCAGATCATGAGCAGCGCAATTGAGGGCATGGCCTGCTGCGCGTTGGTCAGGAACGGCTGAGGCGGAACACCGACACCTGCCAGCAGACTGTTGATCAACCCGCTGTTCGGGTGATACATCAACCCCCATATGACACTCACGACAACCATCGACGTAACAGTTGGGACCAATATGATGGTGCGGAGCCAAGCCGGGCCACGCCGGACGAGTAGTGCCAGGGCGAGGGCCAGCGCCATTTGGAGCGGAACCTCCATCAGGAAATAGATCACAGTGTTCAAGAAGGTAAGCCCGAGCAGCGGGTCGCTTGCTGCGGTTCGATAGTTGTCGAAACCAGTCCATGCCTGGCTCCCGGACATCAGGTTGTAGTCCTGAAAGCCCAGGATTACAGCTTGAATCGTTGGCCAGTACCAAAAGATGGCAAGGCCAACGAGCGCCGGTAGGCTTAAGAGGAGTGCAGAACGATAGCGCTCGATCGCGTGCGCACTAGGTCTCCTTATGTCCATATTGTCGGTCCTCGGGACGCCCGAGGCCGCTCCCGGGCCTGAATAGGGATCACGAAACTTGGATTAACCAGATTGCCGCTCTCCGAGCGAATCGAGAGCGGCAATCTGGTAGAGCGCGTACCTGGACTAGGACTATCCGAATTGAGCCAGCTGGGCATCGAGTTCGGTTACAGCTGCGTCTACAGCTGCCTCAATGTCCGCTCCCTGGGCGATGTCCAGCATCAAGTCGCCGACGATTTCGGCGTATATCGCGCCGCCGGGACCGCCAGGTGCTGCGTAGGCAACCGTGAGGAGCTCATCTTTGAAGATGCTGAGCGGCCGGACCTGAAACTCTTCGAGCTCGTTCAGCAAGGAAACGCGTGCGGGCATGTCACTCGTTACATCGTAGTAAGCCATAAAGCCCTCGATGCTTGAGAGGAACTGCACAAAGGCCTTGGCCTCCTCCTGGTTGTCGCTCTTGGACGCGACAGTGGGCATGAAGTGGCTGGCGTGGACGACATGCGTCTCGAGATAAGGGATCGGCATGATGTCCCAATTCAGGTCCGGGAACACGTTATTGAGCACGCTGCCCCATGCTGAGAACGAGATCATCGTCGCGGCTTGTCCGTTACCGAACGCGTCCGGTACATCACCTTGAGGCGCAAGACCATGTTCCACATACAGGTCCTGCCAGAATTGATAGGCTTCCATGGCCTCAGGGGTGTCCAGGTATCCCGACACTTCTGTACCGTCAGGCGAGAGGGCCATGAAAGTGTTCGAGCCCGGCGCGCCATTGCTGCGGATCACCGGCAACGACCATGAGATGCTTCCTGGAGGGTTCGACAGGAAGACCAGCCCCCAGACATCACCCTCATCGCTCTCTGCGCTCGCCGCTACCTTAGAGACATTCTCTACGAATTCCGGCCAGGTCCAGGCCTCCTCCACAGTGGTCGGAGGTTCGACTCCTGCTGCCGCGAACATATCCACGTTGTAGAACACGCCCTGCGTTGATATGAAGAACGGTCCGGCATACATGCTACCTTCGTAAGTTGCTTGAGCTACCAGGCTCGGAAGGAAATCATCCACATCGGATTGATCAAAGATGCCATCCAAGGGAACGATGGCTCCGTTATACGCGTAGGAGATCACCGCAGAGCTATCAACCAAGGCGACATCCGCTGGGCTATCGCCGGCGAACTGGACGGGCAGGAGGCCGCCATACTCCCGGAACGGAACTGATTCCATCTCGATCGTAATGTGAGGATTCATCTCCTCGTAGACAGCGATTGCGGATTCAAAGCCGGGTCCGCGACCAGCGCCTTCAGGGAACATGAAGCGGAGCGTAACGGGCTCCACCTCCTCGGCCGGAGCAGCCTCCTCGACCGGGGCAACCGCCTCGGCTTCCTCAGCCGGTGCTGGTTCTTCATCAGCCGACTGACAGGCAGTAAGAGCGAACGAAAATGCGAGGACGAAGACGAACAGATACCGTAGCTTGCTTCTCATGCTCAACTTCCCCAGTCTTCGATAGACCTCCAGCGGAGCCTCTCGCCTATAGGCCTGGGGCAGAAGCCACACAGCCGGTAGTCCGATCGTATGGTCGAATGCATATGGGTCAAAGGAAAGCCTAACGAGCCCGGCGCGGACATGCGGGGTGGAGCGGCAAAAATCTCCCGAAGGGTTGCGGCCTCACATCCGATGTTGTGCCTGGGTACAGGTCGATTCTGTTGACCGCTTGGAGGTGGAGTGGAATCGACCCGGGAGCGGTCGAAGTGCCCTCACATCCTCGCGTGTCGGCGGGTTGCCGGTCAGATGTCGATCACATCCAATTCATCGGTCAGGATCACCTCGCCGTCGAAGATACCCTCGACGTCGGATCTGGCCCGTGCCTCCGACTCCTCGCCCTCCAGTCCGGGTCCCCTATGGACCAGGATCAGCTTTCCGACCTCCGCCTCACGAGCCATCCGAGCCGCACCCTTCGTCCCGGTCTGGCCCGGAGCCTCACCGCACTCATGCATCGCCTCCTCGTGGTCCCAGCACATGCTCACCAGGGCGCTCGCCCCCCTGGCGAGAGCGACCACGGAGTCGCACGGCTGCGTGTCCCCGGTCACGACGATGCTCGCCGTCGGCGTCTCGATCCGGTATGCGAGAGAGTCGAGGAACGGCTGCACGTGAACGGCTTCCGCGGACCGCACCAGCCAGTCGGGGCCTTCGATCACGGAACCGGGACCGATATCGGCGGCGTCCACGACAGGAGCGGGGCGCGGTAGGACGCCCCCTCGGTTCACAAAGACTCGCTGGCTAACCGGCGTATTGACACGGGCCTTCCAATCGTGGGCGAAGACCCCGTCCTCGCCGATCAGGCCCTCCGTGATGCTGGCCGTGAGCGTCGGTCCCCGTACCTTGAGCATGTTCTCCCGGCCGATGCTCTGGTCCCACCTGCACAGAAGGAAACAGGGGTAGTCGGCGTCGTGATCGAAGTGATGGTGCGTGAAGAAGAGATGGTCGATGCGAGTCGGCCACAGGCCGGTCTTCACCAGCTTGTGGGTGGCGGCTGGACCGCAATCGAACATGACCAGGTCAGATCCGGTATCGACCACAAAAGCCGTGCCGAAACGTTGCGGCGTCGGTGTCGGCGTCCCGGCGCCGATGACATAGAGCCTGCTCATGCGCTCCTCTCCACCACCCGCAGTCCCGATCCTGCGCCGGCCAACGCCGCTCGCTCCCTGCCGGCGCGTGCGTCCAGAGTACCGCCACCCGTCCATCGGGACCGACCCCTTCACATGGTGGTGACCGGGAGGTATCGGCTCACCTGCAAACATGACGGCCATGAGGCCGCTCACCGGCATGAGGAGCGACGCGGTTGTCGTCGTACTGCTCACGGGTCTGGCGATCGTCCTACCGTTCGCGAGGTCGACCGGCATGCTTGCCGCGGGTGGGATTGCTGCGATCCTGCTGACGGCCGTCGCCATGGTGCGGAAGATGCCCGCGGCGAGTGCAATCGGCGTCCTTCTGGTGGCCTTTCTCGTGCTCTGGTTCACGGGCCTGCGGCCGAAACGGTTGCTGTTCGGCCTGGCCTTTGTCGTATACGTTGTAGCCGCATCGCGATTGCCGTGGTTGCGCGAGCTAGCCCCTTGGCACCGTGTCTGGTCGTGCAACCTCCGGCAGGGAGCCTTCGGCGCCGCGGTCGGCCTCGTCGCAGGACTGGCCCTCTGGGCGTGGTACGAGCGGACACCGGAGCAGCTGGACGTCATCGTCGATATAGCCCGGGACTGGTCCATCTGGACCCTCGTGTCCCTCGGAGTCCTGGCAGCGGTGATCAACGCGGTGGTCGAAGAATCCGTCTACCGCGGGATCGTCCAGGACTCGCTCGAGAAGGTTCTCCGACCGGGCGCCACGGCCCTGGTGATGCAGGCGGCAGTCTTCGCGGCTCTGCACTTCCCCACCGGCATCCTGCAAGGATTCGCAGGGGTCGGACTCGCCTTCTTCTACGGCCTGGTGCTCGGCCTACTACGTCGGCGCTCCGAAGGCTTGGCCGTACCGGTCATCGCGCATACCGCCACCGACATGGTCATCCTGGGGATCGTGCTGGCCCGGTTCGTCGCATAACCCACCAGGCGGCGACCAGCGAGCCGAGGAGGTTGGCTATCAGATCCTGCATGTTGTTGGTATAGGCGTCAACCCGGATTTCAGAGAAGATCAGGGTGGCCAGGTACTCCCCGATCTCGATGACGGCGCCGACCGCGTTGCCGCCGAGGATCACCACCACCGCTGCTCTCATACCACCACCGGCGGCCAGCATCCGGCGTGTCGCCTCCCAGACGGCCAGCCCGGCGGCGCCGAGACCGAAGACATGGACCAGGTGGTCGTAGCGGATGAACCCGAACCAGACCTGCCTGTAGAGGATGGCTCCGGAGACTTCGAGGTTGGCACCCGCCATGTGGGAGAAGCCGACTACGCACAGCAATACGAGCACGTGAGTGGAGAAGCGAACCCGTCCGTCGAGATATGCCATGAGGCCTACGGCGAAGACCATCCAGACCAGATAGGCGTACACCCCGGCCGCATCGGTAGCGATGCCGTATCCGGTCCATACGGCCACGTATAGCGCCGTCACTCCGGTGAGCGCGGGATGCCTTCTGGCAGCCGTCGCAAGCCATGCTGTGCTAGGGCTCATGGATAACCATCAAGAGTGTCGACCGAAACGATTGAACTCCGCTGCCCCAGGGGGTCTGGGGTCCGAAGCCCACCCGGGTACCAGGCTTCTTCAAGTTCGTGACAGCTTAGGTGCGACTGCAGCCGGCCTTATCACGTCGTGAAGACGAACCCGCCTCACGTCTCATGCGGCCGCTACCTGGACATCACACAAGAACTCTCCGAGGGCAGAACAATCCGTGCCAGAATGAATGCGTTTACCGTATCGCCACCCTGTAAGGGACCCTTGAAACTTTTTCAGCTCTACAAGGGACTGAGGTCCACATATCGCGGTTCGGACATCACCCGTCGCGTGCAACGCTTCGATGGCTGGACCGACCGAGCATCAGCGGACGATGCGAATGCTAAGGGCTACGAGCACGCCGAAACCGTCCGGGAATACTACGACCTTTGTAGCGAGTTGATGATCTTCGGCTGGGGCGAGTCGCTGCACTTCGCTCCGCTCTCGCCTCGGGAGAGCCTGGAGGAGTCCAAGATCCGGCATCAACAACTGATGATCTCCAAGCTGGAGTTGCGAGAGGGTATGACGGTGGTCGATGTCGGCTGCGGCATCGGTGGCCCGATGCGTCGTGTCGTTCGTGAGGCCGGCGTCAGGGTCTTGGGAGTCAACTACAGCGAAGTCCAGTTGGCCAAGGCCAGATCGTTGAACGCCGAGGCGGGAATCGACCACATGGTCGAATACTTCGCTACCAGCTTCATGGACATGGGCGCCATCGCAGACGGCACGTGCGACGGGGCCTACGCGATCGAGTCGACATGCCATGCGCCGGACAAGGTGGGGGCGTTCGCCGAGATCTACCGAGTTCTGAAACCCGGCTCGCTCTTCTGGGGCCAGGAAATGTGTCTCACAGACCGGTTCGATCCCCATGACAGCGAGCACCGGACCATAAAGCAGGCCTTGATGCACGGCATCGCGCTCAAGGACATCGCGACGACGGGTGAGGTGGACCGTGCCCTCGAAACGGCGGGGTTCCAGGTTCTCGAGGGGATGAACCGGGGCGTCGAAGGGGCCGGTCCGACGAAACCCTGGTACCAGCCCATGGACACCCCTCTCGGATCGCTCAGCCGCAAGGCGTACACCGGGATGGCCGGCGTGGCCGAGGTGCTGCGGGTGCTCCCGAAGGGAACCAAGGATGTCATCAGGCTGCTGGATCAGACCGCCGATGCATATGTCGCAGGCGGCAGGACCGATATCTTCACACCGCTCTACTGCTTCCTGGCTCGCAAACCCCTTTAGGCGATACGACCCGCCGGATGCGGCGCCGCTGTCACCCCGGTGCCGCCCGATTCGCTGGGCCGGACAGTCGCTTGGCCGTTCAACTCTCTAGGACTCCTGAAGGGTCGGTCGGTCAGAGCGGCGGTAGCGCACGGCTGGTCAGGTTGTCTGCTCGGTGGGTGGGTACAGGAGGGCGATCACCTGCCTGAGGAGCTCGGTCCACTCCTCTTCGGCTGGGATGTGACGATCGTCCAGCCCGGCAGATATCAGCAAGTGGGTGCCGATCCCGATGGCTTGGCACAACAGGGTCACCGCGACGGTGCTCAGTTCGGCGTTGTAGGGCCCCTCGGCCTTGCCCTTCTCGATCAGGTAGGTCAGCTGGTCGGATTGGTCATTGAGGAAGCGCTGCAGCCGCTCGCGGACCGCCGGGTGGTTGCGGGCGCTACCGAAGACCTGGATCAAAACGTCCTGGACTGCATCAGAGGACAACAAATGCGCTGACCAAAGCTCCAGGACGGCCGGCGTCGGGAGCTCGGCAACATCGAGCTCGTTCATCCGTTCTGTGGGCAGCAGCCGTTCGAAGATGTAATCGAGGGCGGCAACCATCACCTCGCTCTTCGTGGGCCATCGCGAGTAGACCGCGCCTACGGTCACCCCGGCTCGGCGTGCGACGCGGCTGATAACAGCCGCTTCATACCCGTACTCCACGAACTCCGTAGCGGCGGCTTCCAACAAGCGCGCGGTCGTCGCTTCCGGATCCCTTCGGATACGTGGACGACCACTATCGGCGGTGTGAGTGTCCGCGGAATCGCTCATTAAGAGTGACAATAGTGAGCCATCGCAGACATCGCAGACGTGATCCTAGTAATATACATAGTAGTTACTATGTGAGGACGTGGAAGTCGCGATCGTGCCTTCGGTGGTTCGTTTGTAGCGGCGACGCACCGTAGCCCGCGATGAGTGGGATGGTTCGAGCATTGTGGTACCGAGCGATGCGGTCGTGGGCCGGAAGGTGGGGTCGTGAGGGTTTCTTGTCGGCGTGTCGTGGGGTTAGTAGTAGTTGCGGCTCTGGGGGGCTCGGTGTCGGGGCCGGGTGCTGGTGTGGTAGGTGCTGCCTCTGAGGGGTCTTCTGATCTGGATGCGGCCGGGGTTCATCGGTGGCCGCGTTGACGGCGACAGCGGCTGTCGTGTGGCGCACGAGACGGTGAGGAACCCACCGCCGGGCATGAGGCGGAACCGGGCCCGGGTCGTATGGTTCGCGCTGACGCTGGCTTTCGCGGCTTTCACGGTTGTCCCAACCTTATGGTTGTGGCTGGCGACACCCGATTGCACACCCGCCGATCAGGCAGTCTGCAGTTTCGGTCAGGCGATAGCGGTGGCGTTTGCCCTATGGGCGGGGATTGTCATCGGCCTCCCGCTTACGGTTGGCTCGGCGATCCTGTGGCTGACACGCAAGAAATACGTGCCGGAAGCCGGCGACGAATGAGCGGCCGGAGCCGGGCACAACGGTTCGTTGCATCTGGAACGTGCGCTCGGGGATGTCAGAGAACCGGCAACCCTGCTCGGCCCCATGGGGTTGTGCCCTACTCGGAGGGTCGGGTCGAGGCCGTCATGAAGGTATTGTGGGGGCTACGTGTGGGAAGCTCAGCATGAAACAGCCACCTAAATGGGGGTTTATGCTGCCTTAAACGTCGGTGACCGCCAGAGGCGTTTCGGATCGCGTGTGCCGCTGAGGGCGCCATGAGCGGTCCGCTCTCCGACGTCACTGTCGTGGACCTGAGCCGGGTGCTGGCCGGCCCGTACGCCACCATGGTGCTGGCCGACCTCGGTGCCCGCGTAATCAAGGTCGAGCCGCCGGGAGGCGGAGATGACGCTCGCCGGTTCGGGCCCTTCGTTGGCGGGCGTAGCGTCTATTACGAATCCCTCAACCGGGGCAAGACAGGCGTAACCCTCGACCTCAAGGACGCAGAAGATCGGTCGCGTTTCGAGGCGCTGCTGGACGGAGCCGACGTACTGGTCGAGAACTACCGCCCAGGCGCCATGGAACGGCTCGGCTACGGGTGGGATGAGCTGTCGGCGCGCTGGCCCGGACTGGTGTACGCGGCGGTGAGCGGGTTCGGGCACCGCGGACCCTACGCCGAACGTCCTGCCTACGACATGGTGGTCCAGGGCATGGGAGGCCTGATGAGCCTTACCGGCGTGCCGAAGGGGCCGCCGGTGCGGGTGGGAACATCGGTGGGTGACATCACCGCCGGATTGTTCGCCGTGGCCGGCATCCTTGGCGCCCTCCATGACCGGAAGCGGACCGGGCAGGGCCAGATGGTCGACATCTCCATGCTCGACTGCCAGGTGGCCATCCTCGAGAACGCCGTCGCCCGGCACTCGGCAACCGGGGAGGTACCCGGACCGCTGGGCGCCCGCCATCCGTCCATCACCCCCTTCGGCGCCTTCCTGACCGCCGACCGGCCGATCGTGATCGCAGCAGGCAACGACAACCTCTTCCGGAGCCTGTGCGCGACGCTGGGCCGGCCGGAGTGGGCCGACGATCCCCGGTTCCTCGACAACGACGCCCGCACCAGCCATGCCGATGAACTGGAAGAAGAGATGGAAACCGTGCTGAGTACCGAGCCGGCCGACGTCTGGTTGGAACGGCTGGAACAGGCGGGCGTTCCCAGTGGCCCGATCAACGACATCGCCGATGTGATGGCCGACCCGGCCGTGCGGGCCCGGAACATGATCGTCGGGGTCGATCTCCCCGACGGGACGAGACTGGAGATCGCAGGGAACCCGATCAAGCTATCAGCCCATGACGATTCCCCGATCCGGCCGGCCGCGCCGGACGGACCGAAATGAGCGAGCAACAGCGAGGCCGCCGCATGGACCGATCTCCTCCCGCCTTCAGCACCCGGGTCCGGGCCACCATGACATCGCCGGTGAGCGAGGTGCGGGCTTGGGTGGCGAAAGGCGCCCGCGATCACGGCTACCCGCTGCTCGACGTATCGCAGGCTGTTCCCGGCTATCCACCCCCGACCCGCCTCACAGGGCACCTATCCGGGCTGGATCCGGCCGCCATCTCGCGATACGGACCCGTCCTGGGCGACCCGGAACTGCGGAGCGCCCTGGCGTCCGACCTCTCGGCCGTCTACCGGGGAACGGTGCGGCCCGAACAGGTGGCCGTCACGGCCGGCGCCAACCAGGCCTTCTGCCTGGCGGTGGCGGTCCTGTGCGAGCCCGGCGACCGGGTCATCCTGCCCGTCCCCTACTACTTCAACCACGACATGTGGCTCAGCATGAGCGGTGTGGAGCGGGACTACCTGGCCTGCTCGGACGGGATGCTCCCTTCGGTGGACGCCGCCGCCGCATTGATCGACGATCGCACCCGGGCCATCGTTCTGGTCACCCCCAACAACCCGACCGGGGCGGTGTATCCCCCCGAGCTCTTATCCCGGTTCGCCCGCCTGGCGGCCGAGCGGCGGCTGTACCTGATCCTTGACGAGACCTACCGGGACTTCCGGACCACCACCGGGCCCGCCCACCACCTGTTCCAGGATCCCGGCTGGGACCGGTCCGTCATCCATATCCACAGTTTCTCGAAGGTGTACGCGATCCCGGGTTTCCGGGTGGGCGGGATGGCGGCCTCCCCCGAAGTGCTCCACGAAGTGGACAAAGCGGCCGACTGCCTCACGATCTGCCCCAGCCGGATCGGCCAGGAGGCTGCCCGTTACGGGCTGGCGCACCTACAGCCGTGGGTGGAGTCCAATCGCCGCACCCTGAACCGCAGGGTCCAGAGCTTCGTGGCGGCCATGGAGGGCAGCCCCTATTCAGTGGCCTCGGCCGGTGGCTACTTCGCGTACGTCCGTCATCCGTTCGAAGGAATGGCGAGCAAGGAAGTGGCCTGGCGGCTGTTCGACCGGCTCGGCATCCTGTCGTTGGCGGGCGAGATGTTCGGCCCCGGCCAGGACCGCTACCTGCGGCTGGCCTTCGCCAACCTGGAAGACCACCAGGCCACCGAGCTGGCCCGAAGGCTGATTACCGGCGCCGAAGCCTGGTAGAGATTTGAAGGCTTGGGCCCGTCCGGCCTTCTAGTGCTCCGCCAGCGCGATAGCGAACACGAGGGCCTGGCGATCGGTATGGGTGATCGTTATCTCCACCCGGGTGACCTCGAGCGAGGCGGCGCGCGCCGCTCCGGTGCCGGTCAGGTTCACCACCGGCTTGCCTCCGCCCGTGATCTCGACATCGCGCCATCGCACCATCCGGTATCCGGTACCCAGCGCCTTCATCACCGCTTCCTTGCCAGCGAAGCGAGCGGCGTACCGGCGGGCCGGGTTGGAGAACCGCTCCGCATATGCCTGCTCGTGAGGCGTGAAGCACCGCTGCGCGAACCGCGGATAGCGAGCGAGGACCCGCTCGACCCGGTCGATCTCGGCCATGTCCACGCCCAACCCGATGATCCGCATGGACTGCAAGGTTAGGAGGGTGCTGGGCGACCGGGCCTACTCGACCGTCACGCTCTTCGCCAGGTTGCGCGGCTGGTCGATGTCCCGGCCCAGACGGCGGGCCACGAAGTAGGCGAGCAACTGGAGGGGTATGGCGGCCAGGCTCGGCGAGAAGACGTCGGCGACCCGAGGGATCCGCAGCACGTGGTCGGCAACGGTTCCGATCTCCTCATCGTCTTCGTAGGCCACGGCGATGACCAGGCCGCGCCGGGCCTTGACCTCCTGGAGGCCGAGCATGGCCTTGCTGTGCACGTCCTCCTGCGTGACCACCGCCACCACCGGGGTGCCTTCCGAGATGAGGGCCAGGGTTCCGTGCTTGAGCTCGCCGGCCGGCATCGCCTCGGCATGGATGTAGGAGATCTCCTTCAGCTTGAGGGCGCCCTCCATGGCCGAGGCAAGGTCCAGGCCGCGGCCGATGAAGTAAGCATCGGGGGATCCCGCCAGCACGTCCGCCAGGCGGGCAACCTCATCCATGCCCTCCAGCACGCGGGCCGCCTTACCGGGAAGCGTCCGCAGCTCGGCCACCAGCTCCCGCTCCTCCGCCCGGGAGAGCGTTGCACGCCTGCGACCGAGCTCGAGAGCCAGCAGGCTCGCCCCCACCAGCATCGCCACGTACGCCTTGGTCGAAGCAACCGAGATCTCCGGTCCGGCCCACGTGTACAGGACATCGTCCGCCTCCCGGGCCAGACTCGATCCCACCACGTTGGTCAGGGCCAGCAGGCGGGACCCGCGCCGGCGGGCCAGGCGGGCGGCGGCCACCGTGTCGGCGGTCTCTCCCGATTGGCTGATGGCCAGCGTCAGCGATCCGTCGCGGAACAGCGGTTTGCCGTAGCGAAGCTCGTGGGCGAACGCCACCTCGCCGGGGACTCCGGCCAGTTGCTCGAACAACACCCGGCCCACCAGGCCGGCGTGGTAGGCGGTGCCACAGGCGGTGATCCAGATCCGGTCGATCTCCGCCGGGTCCCGGTCGGACCACTCCAAGCCCTCCAGCGCCACCTGTTCACCCCCGTCCTCGCTCGGCCGGATCCGCGCCCCCAGGGTCCGGGAGATCACGTCGGGTTGCTCGTGGATCTCCTTTGCCATGAAATGGTCGAACCCACCCTTGCGCACCGAATCCGTCTCCCAGTCGGCGGTGAAGGGCTGCTTACGGACCGGACTACCGGCGATGGTCTCGAGGGTGGTGCCGTCGCGGGTGACGGTGGCGATCTCCCCGTCCTCCACCAGCAGGAACTCCCGTGTGTACTCGAGGACCGCGGGGATGTCGGATGCCAGGAAGTTCTCTCCCTCCCCCAGGCCCACCACCAGCGGGCTGATCATCCGGGCCGCCACGATGCGATCCGGCTGGCGGGAGGTCATCGCCACCAGCGCGTAGGCGCCCTCCGCCTGGCTTATGGTCCGCCGGACCGCCTCGGTCAGGTCTCCTTCGAAGGCGCGGGCGACCAGATGGGCCAGAACCTCGGAGTCCGTGTCGGAGCGGAACGCGACCCCATCGGCCTCGAGCCGGTCCCGGAGGGCCCGGAAGTTCTCCACGATCCCGTTGTGCACGACCACGAAATCGCCGGTCGTGTCGGAGTGGGGATGGGCATTGCGGTCCGAAGGAACCCCGTGGGTGGCCCACCGGGTGTGGCCTATGCCGGCGTGGCCGGGAAGGGGGGACTGATCCACTCGTCCGATGAGCCGGGCGAGCTTCCCCTCCGCCTTGGCGACGGCCACCCTGCCGCGGTCGGCGACCGCCAACCCGGCGGAGTCGTATCCCCGGTACTCGAGCCGGGCCAGGCCGTGCATCAGAACGTCCTGAGCCTGGCGGGGACCCACATAGCCGACGATGCCGCACATCTTCGCCTCCCAACCTCGGGTCTGCTGCGAACCGATGCCGGACCCGCAAGGATGCTGGGCGAACGCACCCGCTCGTGACCTCGGTCAGGACACGGAGCAGTTGCTCGCCGGGCGGCGTGCGTGCGGCCGGAGAGGCCGGACGGCACGCGGGTCGCATCCGCCCGGCCGGGGACCCGGCCAGGGGCGCGCCACGCGCCGGTCACACGCTCCACTCCGGCCCGGTCTCTGTCACCCCGGTTGCCCGTGGCTTTTGCCCCGAACCGTCACGACCGTGGAAGGGCCGAGAGGGCATCCGCCGAGTACTCGATGATCCCTCTTCCTCGTCACCCCGGTCTGCCGAGCCGATCTCGATTCGGCAGCCGGGGCCAGGCGCTTGAAGAAACGGTTGTCCGTGATCGGTTGTCGGATCCAGACTAACGCCGATCCGCACCGACGCGGACCATCAGCATCGACCGGCTATACGCGGCCGAGTTCCTCGCGGACCACTCCGGCCAGCAGGTGGGCGATCGATTCGGCGGTCTCCGCCCGGGCGGCCTCCACCATCACCCGGACCAGGGGCTCGGTTCCCGAAGCCCGGACCAGGACCCGTCCGTCGTCTCCGAGCTCGGCCTCGGCAGCGGAAATCGCCTCCTCGAGGCCTTTCGCCCGGTCCAGGTCCCGGGACCGGACCGGCAGGTTGACCAGCACCTGGGGGAACTCGGTCATCGCCTCCCGCCGCAGGTCGGCGAGCGGGCGTCGTTCCCGGACCACCACCTCCAGGAGCCGCAGGGCAGTGAGTAGGCCGTCGCCGGTCGTCCCCCGGTCGAGCTGGATGACGTGGCCGGACTGTTCCCCGCCCAGCACCGCGCCGTGCTCGCGCATCGCCGCCACGACGTAGCGATCGCCCACCTGAGTCTCCAGCAGCTCGATCCCCGCCTCCCGCATGGACCTGCGGAACCCCAGGTTGGACATCACCGTGGTGACCACCCGGTTGCCGGCCAACTCCCCCCGGCTCTTCAGGTGGAGGCCGATGATGGCCATGATCACGTCCCCGTTCACGACACGGCCATCCTCGTCGAGGGCGATGAGGCGGTCGGCGTCGCCGTCGAAGCAGAACCCGATCTGCCCTCCGTCCCCCATCTCCGAGGCCAGGCGCTCGGGCGAGGTGGCGCCGCAGCCGTCGTTGATGTTCATCCCGTCGGGATCGGCGAAGAAGGTCGCCACGTCAGCGCCGAGCGATGCGAACAACCGGGGAGCAGCCCGGTAGGCGGCGCCGTTGGCGCAATCGAGGGCGAGGCGCACCCCCTCCAGCGACCCGGACGCATGGGAACCGATCGAGGCAAGGTAGCGGTCCGTCGCGTCCGGAAGGGCACAGCCGGCGCCGACCGCCGCCCCGGTGGGGCAACGCCAGGGCGCTCCCAGGGACAGCCGGGCCTCGATATCCGCCTCCCGCTCGTCATCGAGCTTGAAACCGTCGGCATCCAGGAACTTGATCCCGTTGTCAGGCGCCGGGTTGTGCGAGGCCGAGACCATCACTCCCAGGTCGGCGCCGAGTTCGGTCACGAGGGCGGACACCCCGCCTACCGGAATCACGCCCGCGTCGAAGGTGTCTACGCCGACCGAGTGAAATCCGGCCGCCAGCGCGGCGACCAGCATCGGACCGGAGCGGCGGGTGTCCCGGCCGACCACGACCACGCCTCCTCCCACCGGCTCGCCGGCGGCACGCGCCAGGCCCATCACGAGATCGACGCCCAGTTCGGAGTTGGCTACCCCGCGCACGCCGTCCGTACCGAAGAGCCTGCGGGGAGGAGAGGAGTTAACGGGCAAGGTGGGGTGCGGCCCAGATGGGGACATCGAGGATAAGGGCTAGCGGCACACTCCTACCGCTTGGTGTACTGAGGTGCCCGACGAGCCTTGCGGAGACCGTACTTCTTGCGCTCCACGACCCGGGCGTCCCTGGTGAGCAACCCGGCGCGCTTGAGGTCGTGGCGGAGGCTCGGATCCATGCTGGCGAGGCTGCGGGCGATGCCGAGGCGGAGGGCATCGGCCTGGCCGTTCACACCACCACCGTGCAGCTTGGCCACGATGTCGTAGCGGCCCTCCAGGTTGGCGACCCGGAGCGGCTCCAGCACCCGCATGCGGCGGGCCATGGTGGGGAAGTAACGCTCCAGGGACCGACCGTTGAGGTTGAAAATCCCCGTACCGTTGTAGAGGCGTACCTGGGCAACCGCTTCCTTGCGGCGCCCGGTGGCTTGGGCCACGACTTGGGCCACGGCTCGGGCCATCAGAAACTCACCTTCCTTATGGCGAGGTCGAGAACCTCCGGAGACTGGGCCCGGTGAGGATGGTCCGGACCCGCGTAAACCTTGAGCTTGCGGATCATCCGGCGTCCCAGCTTGGTCTTGGGGAGCATACCGCGGACCGCCCGCTCGATGACCGCTTCCGGTCTACGCTCGATCAGGCTCTCGAACGATTCCTCCTTGAGGCCGCCGGGGTAACCGGAGTGCCGGTAGTAGATCTTGTTCTGGCTGTTGGTGGACGTGACCGCCACCTTCTCCGCATTGACGACCACCACGAAGTCGCCGCCGTCCATGTGGGGCGCGTAGGTGGGCTTATGCTTGCCGGCCAGTATCGGAGCGAGGCGCGAAGCGAGGCGCCCCAGCGGCACGTCGGCCGCGTCCACCACGAACCAGCGGCGGCTGATGTCATCGGGCTTGGGGGTGTAGGTGGTTTGTCGCTTCACCATCGTCGCTCGGTTACGGATCGGGATACTGGAAGGGGACCGGGGAGCCGCGGCGGCCGGAAATGACCGGCAGCCCCTAGAAACAGCGATCGGTCCACGCTGATACCTCGCCGGGACCGACCTGTAGCCCACGGGCAGGCCGCCGGATTGTAGCGAGCCCGGCAGCCGGTTGCCAGCCGCCGGATTAGTTTCTCTCCAGCCGGCCACCACCCCTTAGAACGATCCTCTAGTAGTGGACCTGCCACAGCACCAGGCCGTGGGACGGGGCGGCCCCCCTGGCCTCGTTCCTGTCCCTGGCACGGAGGACCCGGAGCGTTGCGCCGGGTTCGATCCGTCCCCTACCGACCTCCACCGAGAAGGCGACGATGGACCGGACCATCTGGTGGCAGAACGCTGTTCCTGCGATCTCCAGTTCGAGGATGCCGCCGGACTGGGCGGACCACATGGCCGAGAGGACGGTGCGAACGGTCGAAGCCCCTTCCCGGCGGCGGCAGAAGGAAGCGAAGTCGTGCTCACCGACCAGGTAACCCACCGCCCGGTTCATCGCACCCAGATCGAGCGGCTCCCGGACGTGCCATGAGGTCGTCCGGCGGAGCGGGTCGGGATACGGACGGTTGAGGACCCGGTACCGGTAGGTGCGGCGAGTGGCGGAGAAGCGGGCCGAGAAACCGTCCGGCGCTCGCGCCGCGGCGTACACCACGATCTCGGGCGCCAGGAGCTTGGTGAGGGACCGGGCCAGGCGGTCGGGATCGACCGGCTTGGCGGTGGGGAAGGACACCACCTGGTGGCGGGCGTGGACTCCGGCATCGGTACGCCCGGCCACCACCGTGTCCACCGGCTCCAGAATGCGGGCCAGGACGGCCTCCAACTCACCCTGGACGGTGCGGACGGTGGGTTGGCGGGCGTAGCCGTGGAATCCTGATCCGTCATAGGAGAGATCGAGACGGTAGGTCGGCATCCGGGCGGAGGCGGGCTAGTGGTCTGTCTGTGGAACGGCGGTGTGGTATGGCGTCGGCAGCGGCGTTCCTCGCAAGGCCCGCTGACGAAGGCGTGCCCGCAGCGGCACGTTGAGGAAGCGGAACGCAGCGACGGGACGCCGATGACCGCCAGAGCACGCCAAGCTGTTTCGCGGGCAGACCACTAAAAGAGGATGATTGACAGGTACCAGCCGAGCAGGCCGGTGGCGGCGACGAAGCTGTTCTCGGGATGCTCGAGGTCGAACTGGGCACCGACCGCGGTTCGTATGGCGAGGAAGAACCACACGGCGGTGATCAGCAGAGCCACCAACCCCAGCAGGCCCGGCCGGCCGGCCAGGACCAGCGGGAAGAAGGCGACGTTGGCGAAACCGACCATCCTGAAGGTGGCCCGGTGATTTCCGTGGCGCTTGAAGATGTAAACCGAAGCCGCCCACACGGCGGCGGTCACCAGAAGGGCCCGGAGGATGCTGGCGAGGATGGCGAACGCCGCGCCGACCAGCGAGAACGGCCACAGCTGCGGGAGGATCCCGGCGATGATGATCATCACCACCGCGTTGCCGGTTGCGTACTGGTCGAAGAGCAGCGACTCGTAGAAAGGCCGATCGAGGCGGCCGGCGCGGATCATCTGGGCAAGCATGACGTCCTTGAGATTACGGCCTCCCGGCAGAAACAAGCGGAGCGACTAGGGCCGGCGGGATATCAAACAGGCTACCACCGCGACGGCGAGCGTCTAGTGGTCTGTCTGTGCAATGGCGGTGTGGTATGGCGAGGCAGCGGTGTTTCTCGCAAGGCCCGCTGACGAAAGCGTACCCGCAGTGGTACGTTGAGGAAGCGGAACGCAGCGACGGGACGCCGATGGCCGCCAGAGCACCCGGTTGTTTCGCAGACAGACCACTAGGCACGACCACCAAGTGTTTCTTCACCCGCTCCACCCCCTGGCCCGCTGGCGGAGGTACTCGGTTGTGATCCAGGCGGTGACCAGACCGCTCAGGGCGGCCAGCGCGATGACGGGGATGCGAAAGCTGCCGGTCCGGTCGATCCACCAACCGGCCAGGGCGATTCCCGACGTGGCACACCAGGCCGCCGCGGTCAGGCCTCCCGAGAAGGCCCGCACCGCCAGCCGCGGTTCCATGCCCTGCCCGGCCAGGTGGCCCAGCAATCCCCATATCGGGTAGTTGAAGAACCCGAATCCCACGGCAGCCAGCATCAGGCCGGAGTACGACCAGGTCAGGACCAGGACGACCAGGCCGGAGAAGTAGACGAGGGAGATCACGCCTATGACCAGCACCGGCGACACCCGATCCGACCAGGCGCCCATGACCACGGCCGCCATCAGCCCGACCGACGATGCGATCCACCACAGCCCGGCCACCGCCACCGGCGACACGCCGAACTCGTCCACCGCCGTGGCCGACATGTAGCTGACGAACGTGAAGCCGCCGAGGCCCGCCGCGACACTGAACAGGATCACCATCCGACCGGTCCGGACCGCCCAGGTATCCCTCCAGTCCCTTTGCCGCACGGCTGTCCTGGCCAGGCGGGGCTCCGAGACAGGAGCGCGCGGTAGCAGCACGAGGATGGCCAGCGCGGTCGCCACGGACACGACGGTTGTGATCACGAAGGCCAGCCTCCACTCGTCCAGCCCGGCCAGAAAGACGGCGAACACACCGTTGATGCCGCCGCCGACTCCTGCGCCCGAGCTCGCCACGACCGTGACCCGGCCGAGGGATGAAGGCTTCACCACCCGGGCGATGAGCCGTACCGACGCCGACCAGCTGATCGGCGCCATCAGGCTGATGAGCACCACCGAGCCGGCCAGAGCGACCGGCGATCTGGCCCACGCCGCCACCAGGAACCCGACCACGCAGACCGCCAGCGCGGCCAGGATGATTCCCCGCAGCGGGAACACGTCCACGACCCTGACGCCCACGGCGGAGCCCATGCCATAGGCGAGGAGTCCGGAGGACACGGCCAGGCCGAGGGTGCCGTAGCCGGACCCGAAACTCTCGCCGATGCGGGGTAGGAGGGCGGGAACCAGGCCGTTGCCGAAGCCATGGGTGACCATGATCACGGCGCAGAAGAGGACCGCGGCCCGGCCCGGCCCGATGAACTCCTCAGGCGCGCGGCTCGGGGCGCCGGCGCGGCCCTCGGTCGTCAATCCTGGCTCTCCGGAGAATCTCGTCGATGGGCGTGACGGCTAGGTCGCCGACCTCCTGGACGTACTCGTAACCGAACCGTCCCTTGATGCAGAGGTGTCCGGAGGTGACCGAGTGGTCCATCGGCGAGGTGACCTTCACGATCCGGTTGTCCTGGACGTGGAGGTCCAGGTTGCAACCGACCCCGCAGTACGAGCAGATGGTACGCGTGACGGTCTGGCCCTCCTCCTCCCACATGCCTGCCTGACGCAACTCGTACTCGCTGCGGAACATGAGGGCGCCGGTGGGACACACGCCGATGCAGTTCCCGCAGAAGACGCAGGCCGAGTCGGTCAGCCCGGTGTCGAACTCGGTCGAGATGCGGGCGTCGAAGCCCCGCCCGGCCACCGCGATGGCGAAGGTGTTCTGGGCGTCCTCCCCGCAGGCCTCCACGCACTTGTAGCAGAGGATGCACCGGGAGTAGTCCCGCACGTAGAGCTCGTTGTCCACCTTGACAGGCTGGTGCACGGTCTCGGCCGCGGTCCCGGGCCCGATCCGGTGATGGCCAGCCTTGCGCCGATCGCGGTCGCCGGCCGGATCCGCCGGCGGGCCGTAGCGGTCGGGATCGCAGCCGTAGCGGTCCATCCACGCCACGGTTTCGTCATCGACCAGGTCCAGCTCGACCGAGGAGGCCAGGAACTCGTAGACCATCTTGCGGGAGTGGCGCACCCGCTCGCTGTCGGTGGCGACCTCCATCCCCTCCTCGGCCGGGCGGCTGCATGAGGGCACTAGCGTGCGGTTGCCCTCCACCTCCACCACGCATACCCGGCAGACGTTGACCGGGGTCAGGTTGTCCAGGTAGCAGAGGGTGGGCTGGTCGTTGCCCAGGGCGCGGCAGGCGTCGAGGATGGTCGACCCGCCCGGAACCGTTACGGCGGTCCCGTCGACGGCCAGGGTGACCTCAGCCACGAGACCGCTCCAGCAGGCCCAGATCGATGACCGACCGGATCGCGGTGGACGCAGTGTGCCCCAGCCCGCAGATCGAGGCGTCCATCATCACCCGCGCCACCTCCTCGAACAGATCCTCGTCCAACGGCTCGCCGCCATCGTGCCGAGCCAGCAACTCCTCCTGGCGGACGGTGCCGACCCGGCAGGGTACACACTGGCCGCAGGACTCGTCCCGGAAGAACTGGGCGATCCGCCGGGTTATGTCCGGGAAGTCGGTGCGGTCGTCGAACACGAGGATCACGCCGGAGCCGAGGGTGGCGCCGCGGGCGCGGGCATCCTCGAAGGTCAGCGGCATGTCGAGATGGTCCTCGCCGACGAACACCCCGGCCGCGCCCCCGAGCATCACCGCTCCTATACGGCCGGTTCCGGTGACGCCACCGGCCAGATCGATCAGCTCTCCCAACGTCCTCCCGAACTGCACCTCGTACACGCCGGGTCGCTCCACGGCGCCCGCCAGGCAGAACAGCTTCGGTCCGGTCGATTCCCCGGTTCCGATCTCCGCGAACGCGGCTCCCCCTTCGAGCACTATGTCGAGCACGTTGATCAGGGTCTCGACGTTGTTGATCACAGTGGGACGTCCGAACAGGCCCACCTGGGTCGGGAAGGGAGGTTTGTTGCGCGGCTCTCCCCGTTTGCCCTCGATGGACTCCATCAGGGCGGTCTCCTCACCGCAGATGTAGGCGCCTCCACCCCGCCGGATCTCGATCTCGAACGCGCGGCCGGAGCCGGCCACGTCCGCGCCGAGGAGACCCTCCGCCCGGGCGCGGTCGATGGCGTTCTCGAGGCGGGACTGGGCTAGGGGATACTCGGCCCGGATGTACAGGTACCCGCGCTCGGACCCGGTGGCCAGCCCGGCGATGGTCATCGACTCGATCACCGCGAAGGGGTCGCCCTCCATGATCGCCCGGTCCTTGAACGTGCCCGGCTCCGACTCGTCGGCGTTACAGATCAGGTAGTGCGGCATGGCAGGTGACCGCGCCACCGCCTCCCACTTGATCCCCATCGGGAAGGCGGCACCCCCCCGTCCCCGGAGGTCGGACGCCTTAATCTCGGCGATGACCCCATCCGGCCCCATCTCTACTGCCCGGGCCAGCGCCCGGTAACCGCCGGACTCCCTGTAGGCCTCCAGGGAGGTCGGATCGACCGTGCCGATACGCTTGAGCAGGCGCAAGGACGGATCGCCCGCCTGCGGCGCGCTGGGCGGGATCTCCCCGGCGGAGCCGCCGTCGAGCACCTCCTCGACGCGGTCAGAAGTAGCGCCGACCAGCACCGTGTCCTCCTCGCCGGCCCGCTGGAAGAAGACAGCCGGGGCCTGGTCGCACTGACCCAGGCACGGGCTGGGATGCACATCGGGGCGCCCTCCCAGGCCCTCCAGGATCTCGGCGCCGCCCATGGTCCGGCAGGCCACGTCGTCACACACGTGAGCCACCCGGGCCGGTCGTTCCTCCAATGACAGCAGCGCGTAGAAACCCGCCACCCCGTACGCCTCCGCGGGCGGCACCAGAAGCCGCTCGCAAATGTAGTTGAGCGCCCCGGCGCTGACCCATCCGATCGCGTCGTTCACCGCATGGAGCGCCGGCAGCAACATGTGGCGGCTCTCCACCGAGCGGCGATAGCCACCGAACGCCACGCGCCGCTCGGCGGGCTGCGAAGGTTCCCCATCCCCCGACGGGGAGGGGGGTCCTAGCAACGCGTCAACGGCCAACCGCTCCGCGGAGGTCGGCTCGGCGGACATGAGTCGCAGGTCTATGGGAGTTCTCCTAGACGGTGGCCGGGAAACCCCTGACAAAGGGGATGGCTTGGTGGCCGACAGCTCTGTGGTGGCCGACAGCTCTCATGCCCGGTAGTTTGCCACGGGACGGAGCTCCGATCGTCTCCCGGCATCCTTGCGCAACGGATCGATACGGACCGCGGTGGCCTTGAACTCGGCAGTACCCGACTTGGGATCCCAGGCGTCGATGGTGAGAAGGTTCACGTCCACCGCATCGGGATCGTGAACGGCCATGAAGGCCAGGCCTCTACGGAGCGACCGGTCGATCATCAAGGGCGCCTCCACGGACCCCCGGCGCGATACGACACGGACCAGGTCACCCTCGGCCACGCCGAGAGCGGCTGCGTCCGCCGGAGCCACCTCGACTGCGACCGAGGTCCTCAGCGGGGATGAGTAGCCCCCGGACTGGACGCCGGTGTTGTACGAGTCGAGCCGGCGACCCGTGGTGAGCCGGATCGGGTAATCCTCGCTCAACTCGTCCACCGGCGGGGCCCACGGCGTCGGGAAGAAGGGGGCCGGGTCGCGAGGCAGCGGATCGTCCCAAAGATCACCGTGCAGGAACAGGGTGCCGGGGTCGTCCTCGTCCGTACAGGGCCACTGCAGGCCACCCGCCTCGGCGAGCCGGCGGTACGACATACCGGTGTGGTTGGGTGAGAGGCTGCGGAGCTCGTCCCAAACCTCCTCGGCGGTCGGATACCCCCAGCCCCGGCCCATCCGTTCGGCTAGAGCCGAGATGATGTGCAGGTCATCTCGAGCATCCCCCGGAGGGTCGAGAGCCTTACGGACCCGCTGCACCCGCCGCTCGGAGGAGGTCACCGTACCGTCCGTCTCGGCCCATCCTGCCGCCGCCGGGAGCACCACGTCGGCCAACTCGGCAGTCCGGGTCATGAAGATGTCCTGTACCACCATGAAGTCCAGCCCGCGCAGGAGGTGGCGGGCATGGTCGGAGCGAGCCTCCGACTGGGCAGGGTTCTCGCCGATCACGTACAGGGCGGTTATCTCGCCGTGCTCCATCGCCTCCAGCATCAGCGACAGATGCTTGCCGGGCCGGTCTGGCACGGAGCGGCCCCAGATGGCCTCGAACTTGCCGCGCGAGACCGGGTCCTCGATCTCTTGGAAACCGGGTAGCCGGTTGGGCAGCGCGCCCATGTCGCCCCCGCCCTGGACGTTGTTCTGGCCGCGGATCGGAACCAATCCCGATCCGTAGCGACCCACATGGCCGGTCAGGAGGGCCAGGTTTATGAGGGCGAGGACATTGTCGGTGGCGTTGTGATGCTCGGTGATGCCGAGCGTCCAGCAGATCTGGGCCTGCTCCGCGGTGGCATAGTCGTGGGCCATACGGCGGATGACTTCGGGGGGTAGGCCGGTCACCTCGGCGCCCCGCTGCAACGTCCAGGGCTCCACCGATTCGGCATAGGCCTCGAAACCCGTAGTGGAGTGCCGGATGAACTCCTCGTGTTGGAGGCCGGACGCGATTATCTCGCGTGCGACCGTGTTGGCCAGCGCGATGTCCGAGCCCACCTCCAGCCCGAGCCAGACGTCGGCCCACATGGCCGAGGTGGTGTGGCGCGGGTCGATGGCGTACAGCCGGGCGCCGCTACGGACGCCCTTCATCAGGTGATGGAAGAAGATCGGATGGGCCTCCCGGGCATTGGAACCCCAGAGCAGGATCACGTCCGTGGTCTCGATCTCCTCGTAGGAGCATGTCCCGCCTCCTACTCCGAACACTGCCGCCAGACCGGCGACCGAGGGAGCGTGTCAGGTGCGGTTACACGAGTCGATGTTGTTCGACCCCATGACCAGCCTGGCGAACTTCTGGGCCAGGAAGTTCATCTCGTTGGTCGCCTTGGAGCACGAGAACATGGCATAGGCGTCACCGGTATGGCGGCTCAACCCGGCCGCCGCCCGGTCGAGCGCCTCGTCCCATGTCGCCGGCGCCAACTCGCCGTCCCGTCGCACGTACGGGGTGGTCAATCGGGGAAGGGTCACCCGCGGCATTCCATCACCTCCTTTCCCTCACTCTCCACCAACGGCTGTTCACGCCCGCCTAGTTAACACCGACAGTCGGTTGAAACGGGATCCTGTTCACGCAGAACTCGTTTCCGTCGGGATCCGCCAATACCGTCAGTTCGTACTCGGCCTCCGTGACCGTCTCCACGATTCTGCCACCAAGTCGGACCGTACGGGCGAGGATCCTGTCAAAGTCCTCCTCGTTCGAGCCCTCGATGTCGAAGTGGACCGGACTCTTGTCGGCCGTGACACGGTCCACCTGCTGGAGAACCAACTCGCACCCGGGTAGCACCAGCCCCATGAACAGGTAGTTGTCGAGCCGCCGCCGGGGCGCCAGGCCGAGCAACGAGCCCCAGAAGGCAGCCGATCGGTCCAGGTCGAGGCAGTCTATGACCAGGTACCGGATCGAGGCTGTCGGCCCGTCTGCCGCTGCAGCCGACAAGTCAGAACAGGCCGATGATCTTGCCGTCTTCATCGATGTCCACATTCATGTATGCCGGCCGCGCCCCCAGTCCCGGCATCGTGCGGATCTCGCCCAGGAGCACCACCAGGAAACCGGCGCCGACCGACGCCCTGACCTCACGAACCGGCACGGTGAACCCGCGCGGCCGCCCCTTCATGGAGGAATCGTGCGAGATCGAGAGGGGGGTCTTGGCCATGCAGATCGGCAGGTTCCCCATCCCGGCCCGCTCGAAGTCGGCTATCTGGCGCGCCGCGGCGGCGGAAAAGTCGACCCCACCGGCGCCGTAGATCTCCCGGCAGACGGTCTCGATCTTCTCCTTGATCGACCGCTCCGACGGGTATAGGAAACGGAAATCCGAAGGCCGTTCGCAGGCGTCCACCACCGCCTCGGCAAACTCCAGCGCACCGCGCCCGCCATCCGCCCAGTGGCTGGTCGTGACCGCCGCCAGCGCTCCCGACTCCCGGGCGGCCCGCTCGACCACCCGGCGCTCGTTCTCCGTATCGGTCGGGAAGGTATTGACCGCCACCACCACCTCGATCCCGAAGCGGCGGGCGTTCTCAATATGCGCCACCAGGTTGATGAGGCCGGCCTCCAGCAGTGGCAGGTTCTCCTCCGTGTAGGCCGGGGCGAGCGGCCGGCCGGCCACCACCCGAGGGCCGCCACCGTGGGTCTTGAGCGCCCGCACCGTGGCCACCAGGACTACCGCGTCGGGCTTCAAGCCGGAGGCGCGGCACTTGATGTTGAAGAACTTCTCCATGCCCATGTCGGCCCCGAACCCCGACTCGGTCACCACGTACTCCCCCAGTTGGAGCGCCACCCGGTCGGCCAGGATCGACGAGTTGCCATGGGCGATGTTGGCGAACGGACCCGCATGGACGAAGGCGGCCTGGCCTTCGAGCGTCTGCATGAGCGTGGGATGCAGCGTGTCCTTCATCAGGACGGTGACCGCGCCGCCCACGCCCAGGTCGTCGAGGGAGATGGTGTTGCCGTCGGTGTCCGCCCCGACCACGATCCGCCCGCAGCGGGCCCTGAGGTCGCGGAGCGCCGAGGCGTAGTCGTGACCGTCGGTGAGCGCCAGGATCGCCATCAGCTCAGAAGCCACGGTGATGTCGTAACCCGTCTCGCGGGGCCGGCCGTCGATACGACCGCCCAGGCCCAGCACCACGTTGCGCAGTGCCCGATCGTTGACGTCGACCACCCGGCGCCACTGGGCCCGGAACATGTCGATGTTGAGCCGCTCCAGCCCGATCGCCTCGAGCTGGGCGTCGTTCATACGTCCCTCGTGGTACCAGCGGGCGTCCATGGCCGCGGCCGCCAGGTTGTGGGCCACGCTGATGGCGTGCATGTCGCCGGTGAGGTGCAGGTTGAACTCGTCCATAGGGATGACCTGGCTGTAGCCACCCCCTGCCGCCCCGCCCTTGATCCCGAATGTGGGTCCCATCGAGGGCTGGCGGATGGCGGCGACGGCCTTCTTCCCGAGGAGTCCCAGTCCTTGAACCAGGCCGATCGTGGTGGTGGTCTTGCCTTCCCCGAGAGGTGTGGGTGTAACCGCGGTGACGTCGATGTACTTACCGGGTGGACGGGCGCCGACCCGCTTCAGTATGTCGAGGTGGACCTTGGCCTTGGTGGAACCGTACGGAATCAACTCGTCGGCACGGACCCCGATCGACTCGGCGATCTCGGTTATCGGTGTGACCGGAGCGGCCTGAGCAATCTCGAGATCGGAGGGAAACCTACCGGAAGCATTCATGCAATCTCCGTTGAAGGTGAACTGCCGAATGCGAATCCTACCCGCAGAATCCTTCCCATCAGTTTGCTCACGATGCGGTACTGTTCCGCATCGTGAGAAAGCACGGGTGGTCAGACGGGCAGAACTGCCCGTCTCACACTAGGGTCATGGGTAGGCGTTAGGTCATGCGAGTCATGCGCGCGAGGCGTGGTGACGAGTGGGGAAGGGAGCGGCGGTGGCCGTTGACGGGCTGATACGCCTTGAGGGTGTTTACAAGATTT
>WTGI01000008.1 GCA_011523635.1 Acidimicrobiia bacterium | reverse complement strand
GGATGGGCCCGCTGGGGAGGGGCGTGGCCGGGCGTTTTTCGCGTTCTCGTTTTTCGCGTTCTCGGCGTCCAGGTATTGCTGACCGCCTAACGCATCAGGAAGCTAAGTATCGTTGAACGTGATCACTATGGTATGGGAAGCACAGCGGCGATTCTCAAAGGCCATGCGCAACCCGACGGCGTGTCCGATTCGTGGGCCTGCCAAGGTGTGCGACAGGTCCCAAGGCAATCAGAAAGTTGCAGGAGCATGGCTACTGACCACTACACATACCGGGTAATCCGGTCTCCGGACGACGGGGAGCACGTCGGTCTTTGCAGTGAGTTCCCGTCGTTGTCCTGGTTGGCGCCGACAATCGACGAGGCAATGGCCGGAATTCGTCGGCTTGTCAACGAGGTCGCCAGTGATATGCAAGCCGCCGGCGAGCAGCCTCCCACCCCCACCGCGATGGTTCGACCAGCCGTGTAGCGGAAGCCGGCCTCCGGGCCAACTGGACATCTTTCAGAATCCTCTTAGCGAACATGTGTTCGTCTATACTGCCTTGGTTCCATGGCAGAGCTTCGCTGGATCACGACCGACGCGCCCGGCAACAAGAGCGCCTTGTTCGACGCGGTGGTCGAGCGCCGGATCGGTCGGGGCGCCTACAGGGGCCTCGAGTTCCTCCACGTGGAGTCGCGCACCATCATCAACCGGGTGCCGCAATCGTCCGCATTGCCCTTCGAGTACACCATCAACGCCTACCGCGGTTGCAGCCATGCCTGCACCTATTGCTTCGCCCGACCCACCCACGATTATCTAGGCCTCGGCATCGGGCGCGACTTCGACACCAAGATCGTGGTCAAGATCAACGCACCCGAGGTCCTGCGCCACGAGACCGCCCCGCAGCGCTGGGCGGGCCATCCGATCGCGATGGGAACCAACACCGACCCCTACCAGGCGGCCGAGGGCAAGTACAAGCTGACCCGCCAGATCGTCAAGATACTCGCCGAGCGGGGCAATCCGTTCTCGATCCTCACCAAATCGCCCCTGGTGCTCCGGGACCTGGACGTCCTGACCCGGGCCGCCAGGACCGCCGAGATCAGCGTCAACTTCTCGATCGGAACCCTCGACACCGATGCGTGGTCGCGCTCGGAGCCGGGAACGGCCCACCCCCGCAAGCGTCTCGACGCGGTCCGGCGGCTGAACGAGGCCGGCATCTCCTCCGGCGTGCTCATGATGCCCATCCTTCCCGGAATCTCCGACCATCCGAAGCAGGTGGAGGAACTGGTCAAGGGGGCCGCCGAGGCCGGGGCCCGGTTCATCATGGGCGGATACCTGCATGTACGGGGACCGCTCAAGGACCACGTGTTGGAATGGATAGACCAGGACTACCCCCACCTGTCACGGTTCTACCGGCACACCTACGGAACCAGGTCCTACGCTCCCCCGGCCATGCGCCGGCGTCTCGGGGGCATGATCCGCCGCTCGAAAACGGCCCATGGAGCCCCCGGTCGGGAACGCCGGCCGCCCCGTGATCCGGCACCCGCGAAGCAACCCGACGCCCAGCTCGCTCTGTTCACCTGATCGGAGCGCTCCGGGCCGACCGCGGGACGAGCCCCCGAGCAGCCGGACCGGACCGCACTATCAGGCGACCACCGGCACCTCCGCCAGCGCCGCCGCGATGGCCTCGGACGGGTAATCGTAGTCGTGGAGCTCGCCCGACAGGAACGTGTCGTAGGCGGCCATGTCGAAGTGACCGTGGCCGCACAGCGCGATGAGGATCACCTTCTCCTCGCCGGATTCCCGGCACTCCTCGGCCTCCCGGAGCGCCCCTGCTATCGCATGGGTGGGCTCGGGGGCCGGGATGATCCCTTCCGTCCTGGCGAACTGCAGGGCGGCCTCGAAGCACTCAACCTGGCCGATCGCTTCCGCCTCCATCAGCCCGAGTTCGACGATGTGGGAGACCAGCGGCGACATCCCGTGGTACCGCAGCCCGCCGGCATGGATCGGATCCGGCACGAACCCGTGGCCCAGGGTGTGCATCTTGATGAGCGGCGTCATGCCGATGGTGTCCCCGAAGTCGTAGCGGTACTCGCCCTTGGTTATCGAGGGGCATGCCGCCGGTTCGACCGCCCGGATGGTGGGGTTGATGTTCCCGGCCAGCTTCTCCCGCAGGAACGGGTATGACAAGCCTGAGAAGTTGGACCCGCCCCCCGTGCAGCCGATGATCACATCCGGCGTCTCGCCCACCTTGGCCAGCTGGGCGGCGGCCTCCTGACCGATCACCGTCTGGTGCAGGAGGACGTGGTTCAGCACGGAGCCGAGCGAGTAGTTCACATCCTCGTTGGTGGCCGCCACCTCGACCGCCTCGGAGATGGCGATGCCCAGACTGCCGGTGCTGTGGGGATCCTTGGCGAGAATGGCCTGGCCGGCATTGGTCACCGTCGAGGGACTGGAGTGGACCGCGGCACCCCAAGTGCGCATCATGGAGCCCCGGTAGGGCTTCTGGTCGAACGAGGCGGCCACCTGCCAGACCTCGCACTCGAGGCCGAACATACGGCAGGCCAGGGCGAGCGCGCTCCCCCATTGGCCGGCGCCCGTCTCGGTGGTCAGCTTCCTGACACCCGCCTGGGCGTTGTAGTAGGCCTGGGCAACCGCCGTGTTGGGCTTGTGGGATCCGGCCGGGCTGGCCCCCTCGTACTTGTAGTAGATGCGGGCCGGCGTATCGAGCTCCCTCTCCAACCGGTGGGCCCGGTACAACGGGGTGGGTCTCCACAGGCGGTAGATGTCCCGGACCGGCTCGGGGATCTCTATGTAGCTGTCCTGCGAGACCTCCTGGAGGATGAGGTCCATCGGGAACAGCGGCGCCAGATCACCCGGGCCCACCGGCTCGAGGGTTCCGGGGTGGAGCACCGGAGGGGGCGGCGCCGGCAGATCGGGGATGATGTTGTACCAATGGGTCGGGATATCCGACTCGTCAAGCAGGATCTTGGTCGGTTCCGTCATCGACTACTCCTCCGCCTAGCCAACCTAGGCTCGATCGCGGGTACTGCCCGAAGGCCAAACGGTACACGCTTGCTCCCGCGGATGCCCACAGCGGACCCGCGAGCTCCGACCCGGCCCGAGAACCGCCGCGCATGGAGGACCCGCCATACTTGCCCGAGGTTCCGCCTGCCACAATGAGACCCGTAACCGCCTCAAGAAACCGTGAGCATCGCCATGTCACAGGCCAACCGGCCGGCCCCGCCCGACCCGAAGGACTTCCTCGACCTCGACCATCTCTTGGATCCTGAAGAACGCCTCCTAAGGGACACGGTTCGCCGGTGGGTGGGCGACCGGGTACTCCCGTCGGTCAGCGACTGGTTCGACGAGGGGATACTGCCCAGGGAGCTGGCCACCGAGCTGGGCGGGCTGGGCCTGCTCGGCATGCACCTGGATGGCTACGGATGTCCGGGCGGCTCAGCGGTCGAGTACGGATTGACCTGCCTCGAACTCGAGGCAGGCGACTCGGGACTCCGCAGCATGGTGTCGGTCCAGGGTTCGCTGGCCATGTTCCCCATCCGGGCATACGGGTCCGAGGATCAACGCCGGGAGTGGCTGCCACGAATGGCTACCGGCGAGGCCCTGGGTTGTTTCGGCCTCACCGAGCCCGATTCCGGCTCCGATCCCGGATCGATGCGCACAACCGCACGCCGCGATGGTCCGGATTGGATCGTCAACGGCACCAAGACCTGGATCTCCAACGGGTCGGTGGCAGACGTCGCCATCGTGTGGGCCCGAGCCGAGGATGGAGTGCGTGGGTTCATCATCCCCACCGATACTCCGGGCTTCGCAGCCCGCGACATTCCGCGCAAGCTCTCCCTCAGGGCGTCCCATACCTCCGAACTGACCCTCGACGATGTACGGCTTCCCCGGGAGGCGGCTCTGCCCGGCGTGTCCTCGATGCGTGGCCCGCTGTCCTGCCTGACCGAAGCCCGGTACGGCATCATCTGGGGTTCGATGGGCGCCGCCCGCTCCTGCTACGAGGCGGCCCTCGACTACGCAACCACCAGGGAGCAGTTCGGCCGGCCGATCGGTGGCTTCCAGCTCATCCAGCGCAAGCTGGTGGAAATGATGGTCTCCGTCAACCGGGGACTGCTGCTCGCCCACCACATCGGCCGCATGAAGGATCGGGGTCAGGCCGGGTCCGAGCACGTATCGCTTGGCAAGTTCGACAACGTCCGGATGGCGCTGGATGTCGCCCGGACCGCCCGCTCCGTGCTGGGTGCGAACGGCATCACCCTCGACTATCCGGTCATGCGCCACATGAACAATCTGGAGTCGGTGATCACCTACGAGGGCACCAACGAGATACATACCCTGATCCTCGGCCAATCCCTCACCGGATTGCAGGCCTTCACGTAGGAGGGCCGCGGCCACCCAGATGACCATCTTCATCGGCCTCCTCTCCCCGCTGTCCATCGGGCTGGCCGATCACATCGGGACCAACGTGGGCCGTCGCGGGCGCCTTCTGGCCACGGTGCTCGCGATCTACGTCTTCACCCTGCTGTCGACGCTGGTCCTGGCGGTCTGGTGGGGCGGAAGCCCCACCGTTCCCGACCTGGTGCTCGGCGGCTGCTCCGGGGTGTCCTCCGGCATGGGTCTCATCCAGCTCTACCGGGGCTACACCACCCGGGGCACGGGAATAGTAGGACCGGTGGCCGCAGTAACGGGAGCGGTGGTCCCGATCGGCGTGGACACCATCGTGTCGGGCCTCCCCTCGGTAGTGGTCGGCTCGGGACTGGTCGTGGGGCTGGTCGGCGTGTGGCTGATCGGCATGAAGGACCCCGGAGCGGAGTGGGACCTCATCGCCATGAAGCACGGCCTGACCTCCGGTGTCATGTTCGGCATCACCGCCACATTGCTGGGCTTGACCGGCGATGACGCCGGGACCTGGCCGGTAGTGCCGGGAAGGGTGGTGGCCGTGGCGTTCGTGCTGCTGCTGATCCTCATCCGAGAGGAGGCGGTGTGGCCCCACCGGGGCACCACTAGTCAAGCCATGATGGTGGGCATCCTGGGCGGGATCGGGCTGGCGACTTTCACGCTGGCCGCCCAGGTCAACCTGGCCGTGGCCGGCCTGTTCTTCCAGATGGCCTACGGTGTCACGGTCCTGTTCCAGGTCCTCTTCGCCGGAGAGCGCACCACCCGCATCCAGCGTGCCGGGTTCGGGGTGGCGATCGTCGCCCTCGCGCTGATCATCCTGGGTTAGTGGTCCAAGTAGACTGCAGGATCCCGGGGGTGTAGCTCAGTCGGCAGAGCACCTGGTTTGCAACCAGGAGGTCGTCGGTTCGAATCCGATCACCTCCACCGGTCGCCGGGTTGGGGACTCCGAGGTCATCCGCATACGAGGGGAGACAGGCTATGCACCGGGCAGTCGTCGTGGACGCAGTGAGAACACCCACCGGCAAGCGGAACGGGCGCCTACATGGCTACCACCCGGTCGACCTGGCCGCCATCCCGCTGCGAGCCCTGGTGGAGCGCAACCAAATCGACCCGGCCCTGGTGGATGATGTGATCATGGGATGCGTGACGCAGACCGGCGAGCAGGGTTTCAACGTGGGTCGGAATGCGGCGCTGGCGGCCGGCTTCCCCGAGGACGTGGTGGGCACGACCGTCGATCGCCAGTGCGGCTCGGCACAGCAGGCCTCCCACTTCGCCGCCCAAGGAGTGATGGCCGGCGCCTACGACGTGGCGATCGCGGCCGGCGTGGAGTCGATGAGCCGGGTACCCATGGGAATCACCGCCCAGCAAGGACCCGGACGGCCGTTCGGGCCACGCATGGTTGAGCGCTACGCCAACAGCCTGGTGCCCCAGGGGATCTCGGCGGAGCTCATCGCCGAGAAGTGGGGCCTGTCGCGGGAGCGCCTCGACCGGATCGCCCACCGCTCCCACATGAGGGCCGCGAGGGCCACGGCCGAAGGCCGGTTCGCCCGGGAGATCGTCCCGGTCGAGGTCAGCGCGAACGGCGCCGTGGAGACTATGACCATCGATGAGGGCATCCGTCCGAATACCACACCGGAGGTCCTGGCCGGGCTTCCACCGGTCTTCAAGGCGGACGGCGTGGTCACCGCCGGCAACTCATCCCAGATCTCGGACGGAGCAGCGGCCGTGCTGATCATGTCGGAGCAGAAGGCCGGGGAGCTAGGCCTGGAGCCCAAGGCCTACTTCCTGCAATTCGCTATGGCGGGCGTGGATCCGGTCAGCATGCTCACCGGACCGATCCCGGCCACCGCCCGCGCCCTGGAGCGGGCCGGATTGGGCATCGACGACATCGACCTGTTCGAGGTGAACGAAGCCTTCGCCTCCGTGGTCGGGATCTGGCTGGCAGAGAACGGCGGGTCCGACCCCGACGCCCTCTGGGAACGGACCAACGTGAACGGCGGGGCGATCTCCACGGGCCACCCCTTGGGCGGGACGGGCGCCAAGCTCACCGCCACCCTGGTACACGAGATGGAGCGCCGGCAGGCTCGTTACGGACTCCAGACGATGTGCGAGGGTGGGGGCATGGCCAACGCCATGATTCTCGAGCGGGCCGCGTAGAACGCCGCCGAAGAACACGGGGATGGCATCTCAAGCCCCGCAAGGCCCTCCACTGACCACTGAAGGATGACGGTACTCAACATCATCATCGCTGTGGCGATCGGCGCCGCCATCTGGACCGCCTCCATGGCGGTGATCCGGGCAGTGGCCAATCCTCCACCGGAAGTCGATCCCGATGACGTGGTGGAGACCCGCCGGCGCTTCCGGTGCAGCCTCTGCGGCACCGAGGTCACGATGACGGTCACCAACACCACCGTATCCAACCCGCCGCGTCACTGCCGCGAGGAGATGGACGAGGTACCGGTCACCTGAGCCCGCCGGGACTGTCGGCTCCCCGACGCCTCGGTTATCCACAGCCGTGGATAACTACGGGGAGAACTACAGGGCTGTAACTAGGTCCCGATTCCTTGCGTGCCCCCATCGACCGGCGCAGTGGCAGGCCGCGCACGTGGACAAACCCCAACTCAGGGAACGGTCGGGACTACTCCTCTATCGGCGACGGGATCGCGTGCGGGAAACCAGAGCACGCGGGAAGATCGAGCGGCCCGGCCTTCAGTGATAGTTGGTCGTCATCAGGAAGCCGCCGCCCATCGAAGCCAGCCCGACCAGCAACAACCACGAAGGCGTGTCGAACACGTACCGGGTCACCACCAGCAGAACCCCAAGACCCATGAGACCGAACATCACGGCCACGTAGAGCTTCGATGACTCCTTGGCCTTCTTCCCCCGGCTCGCGGCGCTCTTGGGCGGTGTCGGACGACCCGCCGTCTTGGGCTTACGACGTCCCTTGGATTGCGGCATGCGGACCAGGCTACCACCGCCGGTCCCGAGCCGGACGGCCCGTCCTGCTAGCAGTGTTCCGTACGAACGGTTCGGTAGGCTTGGCGGGCGATGCGGGTGCTGGTTCTGGACAACTACGACAGCTTCACCTTCAACCTGGTCCAGTATCTGGGCGAACTCGGCGCCGAGCCGACCGTGGTCCGCAACGACGAGATGGACGCGCCCACAGCCGCCCGGTTCGAACCGGAACGGCTGGTCATCTCACCGGGACCAGGACGGCCCGAGAACGCCGGCTATACGGAGTCGTACATCGAACACTTCGCCGGAATGGTGCCCATCCTGGGCGTATGCCTTGGTCATGAGGCCATCGTCACCTCGTTCGGCGGCGCCATCGACCTCGCCCCCCAGGTCATGCACGGGAAGACCTCCTCGATCCGCCATGACGGCAAGGACGTCTTCTCCGGTCTGAGGAATCCCTTCGTCGCTACGAGATACCACTCGCTGGCGGCCAGCGAATTGCCCGACGTGCTCGAGCCGTGCGCCTGGAGTGAGGACGATGTCGTCCAGGGAGTCAGGCACCGGGAGCTTCCCATCCACGGCGTGCAGTTCCATCCGGAGAGCGTGCTCACCGACGAGGGGATGGCCCTACTCGACAACTTCCTGACCGGCCGGTCCTAGTTGCCAGTTGTAGTGGCCAGTGGCCGGTCGCCAGCGGCCAAGTGAGCGACTCGGCGGTAGTCAAGTTCCCATCGGCCCTTAGGGCTGTCGAGTTGTTCGTGTCAGTCCCGCGCCGCAACACTTCACTGACCACTGACCACAGACCCCTTGGAACTAATCGTCTAGTGCCCGCGGCCCGGTTCTCGGACCGCGGCGCACTCAGTGGTTGTGCTCGTCGTGGTGAAGGTCGACCGGATCGGACTCCAGGTGGATGGATCGTTCGTGGGAGTGGTGCCCGTCCGTCTCGTCGTGATGAGGATCATCGAGGAACAGGTGGGTGCCCTCCACGTTCATCAGGCCCAAGCCGTAGGCGGCCGTCATGTGGGACGCCCTCAGGACCTCCGCGGGCGGCCCGGCGGTAACGACGCGCCCTGCCAGGAGGACCACGTAGTGGGCATCCCAGGCCTCGGTCAGGTCGTGAGTGGTGACGATGACCGTGCATCCGTGTTCGTTCTCCGAGCAGATGGTGTCCCGGACCGCCTGGATGGACACCACATCGAGGCCGGTGGCAGGCTCGTCCAGCAGCAGGATGTCGTGGTCCTGCGCCAGCCCTTGGGCCAGTAGCACCCGGTGGCGTTCCCCGCCCGAGAGCCGGGAGAGGTGCCGCATGGCGAGGTGGGTGATGTTGGTCCTCTCCATCGCCTCGTCGACCATCCGGCGATCCTCCTTGGTAAGAAAGCGCAGCGGCCGGCGGCCCCCATAGCGGCCCATGCTGACCACCTCCCGGACGGTGACCGGTAGCGAAGGATTGACCTTGGTCTCCTGGAGCACGTAGGAAGTGCGGTAGGTCCGTCCGTTCCTGGACCCCACCGTGACGCTGCCCGACGCCGGCTGGACCAGTCCGGCAAAGGCATTGAGCAGGGTCGACTTGCCTGCGCCGTTGGGGCCGATAAGCGCCGTGATCGATCCGGCCGGGATGTCGACGCTGGACCGCCCGACGACCGTCTTGGAGCCGTAGCGGAACACGGCGTCCTGCACCGTCACCGCCGGTCCGTCGGCCCCCTTAGCGTCTTGGCTCCGGGCCTCGACAGATGCCACGGCAGCCCCCAATCCGTCTACGATTCCGAACTCTCGGTCTCGGAGTCCACCACCGGGGCAGTGTAGTCGCCGAGCACCACCAGCACCGTCTCGCCTGGCGAGAACTCCTCGCCCGGACCCGGAGCCTGGCGGGCGATCCTCCCTTCCAACTCGGGCGTATCGACCGCAGCCCTGGAGGCTGCAACCTCAAGTATCAGACCCAGCCCGGCCAGGGTGGCTTCCGCCTCCTCAGGGGTGGCACCGGTGAGGTCGGGAACCACCACCAGATCCGGTGCCGTGGACTCGTACAAGGTGATCGTGTCGCCCACCGGCAGTTCCGTCCCCCCCGGCGGATCGGTGCGGATGACCACGCCCACCTCGTGGCTCGGGCTGGGCTCCTCGATGACCTGGACCTGCATGCCGGCCTCCCCGAGAAGGATGATCACATCGGCAACCGGTTGGCCGGCCAGTTCCTCGAGTACGAACAAATCCGGACCTTCGGAGATCACCAACTGAACGCTCCATCCGGGGTTCACGTCCGCCCCGGGAGCAGGGTCCTGGCGGGCCACCACCCCGGGCGGTACGTCGTTGTTGCGAGTCAGAGTTGTCGAGACTTCCAGACCAAGGCCTTCGAGCATTCCCTCCGCTCGATCGCGGCTCAGTCCGATCACCCGGGGCATTTCGATGGGCTGCGGACCGGCCGAGATCACCAGTTCGACCACCGATCCGACCGGGGCTCTGGCCTCGCCCGCCGGATCCTGGCTGATCACCAAACCCGCCCCTATCGTGTCGTGGCGGGCGGTACGCTCCGTGAAGGCGAAGCCCTGACCCCGGAGCTGCCCGATGGCGCGCTCCCTGGTAGAGCCGACCACAGTGGGAATCTGCAGCAGGGCCGGCCCGTCGGAGACGACCACATTGACCGGTGACTCCTCCTCGGCGACCGTTCCGGCCGCCGGCTCGGTCCGGATCACCGAGTCCTCCGGAGCCTCGCTGGACTCCCTGCTCGTCGTGACCAGGAATCCCGCCTCCTGGAGCACGATGCGCGCCTCCTCCTCGGATTGGCCGGTCACGTCGGGAACAGCAATGGTCACGACCGGCACGGTGGTCGACGGCGCCGGATCGTTCGAGAGGCTATTGAGCAGGAGGTATGCGCCGAGCACCACTCCGGCCGCCAGGAGAACAGCGGTGAGGATGAAGGGAAGCTGCGAGGGCTGGCGGGGCTGGCCCCGCATACGGCGGTAGGCATCGTCGTCCCGGGGCGGGGGAGGCGGCAGGTCCTGAGCGGTTTGGGAGCGGGCGGGAGGAGCGACCGGGGCCTGACCGCTGTGCGAAGACCGGCCCTGTAGCAGCACGAGAAGGTCATGGTGGATGTCGGCGGCCGTCTCGTAGCGTCGATCAGGGTCCTTGTCGAGAGCCCGCATCACCACGTTCTCGAGCTCTAGCGACACGTCGGTATTGAGCCGGCTCGGCGGAACGACTTCGGCGGTGACGTGCTGGTACGCCACCGACACCGCGCTCTCCCCTCTGAAGGGGGGACGCCCCACCAACATCTCGTAGAGCACCACTCCCAGGCTGTAGATGTCCGACCGCTCGTCGGCCGGGTCGCCACTGGCCTGTTCGGGGCTGAAGTAGGTGGCCGTTCCTATGACCGATCCCACCTTGGTCAGTCCTTCGGAGGCGTTGCGGGCCCGGGCCACGCCGAAGTCGGTCACCTTGACGGTGCCGTCCGTGGTCAGGAGGACGTTGCCGGGCTTGATGTCGCGGTGGATGACACCGCTGCGGTGAGCGGCGTCAAGCGCCTTGGCGATCTCGGCTGCTATCTCGGTTGCTCGACGCGGCAGCAGCTTGCCCTCGGCCTGGATGATGTCGCGCAGGGACCGCCCCCTCACCAGCTCCATGACCATGAAGTAGGTGCCGTCCTCCTCGCCCCAGTCGTAGACCGACACGACGTTGGGATGGCTCAGGTTGGCGACCGCCCTGGCTTCCTTGCGGAATCGGGCCACGAAGGTATCCGTCTCCGCAAACCGGTCGTGCAGGATCTTGACGGCCACCTTGCGGTCGAGGAGACGATCCCGAGCCTCGAACACATCCGACATGCCGCCCCGCGCGATCTGCGCGGTCAATTCGTAACGGCCCAGCGAGTTCGGGGTAACCATTCAGGAATGCACCACTAGACCGCGCACATGGGGGCTCGGATGGTGGCCGACCACTTTCATACCAGGTAGTTTGCCACGGGCGAGCCCCTTAGCGTTTGTTTGTCGAGAGGTCTGGTCAGTGGCCAGGGGCCAGTGGCCGGTAGCCAGTTGCCAGGGGCAATCTGGGGGTAGGCAGGTTCCCTGTGGCCCTTGAGGTAAATTGTCCGTGTCATCCTGGGTCACAACATTCGCTGACCACTGACCACTTGGAGCTACCCGTCTGGGACGCCGGTGGGGATCATTTCGATCCAGGCGGCCAGCACTGCTCGACCGACGGAGGCCGCCGCCGCTCTGCTCGGCCCGCCCCCGCCGGGCCCGTCGGAATACACGACCACCGCCACCACGATGGTGGGGCGGGTGGCGGGCCAGACGCCGAAGAACCACCCGGCCGGCTCGCCCGCACTGGTCTCGGTGACTCCGGAGTTGCCGACCGCCTCCGGCGGCCGATCCTGCGAGGCGCCGCCGACCGCCACCGGGCTGCTCTCTCCGTAGAGCGACAGGGCTGCTTCGTAGCCGAAGGTATCGGCCATGGGTTCCGGATCCGTTCGCGAGACCTGACTGGAATCGGCGTCGAACACCCCAGCGGTTAGGTACGGGCGCATCATCAGCCCGTCTTGGCCGGCCGCGGCCACCCGCGAGGCGATCCCCAGCGCCGAAAGCGGATCCATCTCGTCGAGAGTGATCGTTCCCTCAGAGGTGAGCAGTTCGGGCAATGACCCTGCGATGGCGCGGTTGTCGAGGGGGCCGTCGGTGCTCTCGGTCAGGGCGTCCCAAACCACCGCGGCGTTCGTCCCGACCAGGGAATTGGGATTGAACGACGGCGAGCTGACCATCGCCAGCACCTGACCGGTGGCAGGATCGAGGGCCACCACCGCGCCCCGCCGATCGCCGAGGGCTCGGGCAGCGGTCGCCTGGAGTTCGTGGTACAGCGTGAGCTGGATCGATCGGGGTCGCAGGTCGTCGCCGAGCAGCGCGTTGATAATCCCCGAGGTGGTCAGGTCGCGGCGCGACCTGAGAAGCGAGGCGTGGGCGGCTTCCACACCCCGGTCCCCGAACAGGGCCGACGAGAAGCCGACCACGTGCGCGTATACCGACCCGTACAGGTACTCGCGCCGGTAAGCGCCGGGATCGAGAGGATCGGGCACGGATCTGGCCAGCACCACCGCGTCCGCGGAGAGGATCTCGCCGCGTTCCCGACCCGACCGGGTCAGCTCCACCCGCGGGTTCCGCGGGTTCTCGCGAAGCCGGTCGGCGGCGATGGCCTGCCAGTAGGTGAGGTCCACCACGAGAACCAGGAAGACGACGCCGAGAACCAGGACCACCCGGCGGATCGGCCCGTTCATACCCGCTCCTCGTGACTCACGCGGGCCAGAACGGCGAGAATGACGAAGCCGGCCATCGTCAGGGACAACCCGTACGACAGGAAAGGAATCGGCATGGCGGTGCCAGGCAGGAGCCCCACCACCCCGGCCACGGACATCACGGCCTGTCCACCAAGGAGCAGCGACAGCCCGCCTGCGAGGAGTTTGTGGAACACCTCCCTCGCCCGCAGCGCGATTCCGAACCCGGTGACCACCATCAGGGCGTACGCGGCCAGCACCACCACGGTCCCTGCGAGGCCCATCTCCTCGCCCAGGGCCGCGAACACCAGGCTGGTGGTGGACCCCGGTATCAGGTCGGGGTCGCCAAGACCGAAGCCGGTACCCGAAAGGCTGCCCGCCGCCAGCCCGAACAGGCCCTCGGCGAGCCGGTTACCCGGACCCTCCGGCTGGGTCCACGGATCCGTCCATACCGTTATCCGGGTCTGGAGACCCTCCGACAGCCAGGGACCGGCAACCAGCCAGAGGACTCCGGCGCCGAACCCGCCAACCAGGTAGGCGGACCGGTTGGTGGCCATGTAGGCCATCACGCAGAACATCCCCACCACGATGATGGCCGTTGCGGAATCCCGAACGGCGACGCCGACCAGGACGAGTCCCAGCAGCAGGATGGATTGCCAGACCGTCGTGACCCGGGCCGGGCGGAGCGGGGCCGTGTACCGACCTCCGGCGGAGAAAAAAGCCTGCCTCTCGGCCAGGAGGATGGCGAATAGGGCCACCATCACAAACTTGACGATCTCGCCGGGGTTGAGAACCACCGCCGGAGCCGACCTCCACGCCACCCAGATCGTGCCACCATCCGCGCCCAAGGACGGGACCGCGACCAATCCGGCCGCGAGGGCCAGGAGAGGCCACCATCCACCGCCCCGATGGCCCAGACCCTTCTCCGAGACGGCGTAGAGCCAGAGGGCGGACATGGTGGCGCTGAGCAGCAGCCACCAGCCATGAAGGCTCGCCAGGTTCTCGTCCAAGCGATAGATGGTGACGAAGCCCACCGCGGCCAGGATGGAAGCGGCGGGAATCAGGAGGGGGGTGGCGTCCGGCGCCCACGCACGGATCGCCACGAGGAACAACCCGAACGCCACGGCCAGCACGAGGAACGCCGCCAGTGCCGGCATGGCCCGGACCTCCTCGCGGGCCATGTTGACGAGCAGGACTCCGAAGGCGGCCAGGCCACCTGACGCGCAGACGAATACGATTTCCGCCGGACGGCTCATCGGGTCGGGCCTTCCGGACGTCCGCGCCATGCCCCAGGGACCATCGGGAGCGGACGGGGTGATCCGTTCAATCCCCGCTCGCTTCGTCCTCTGCGATCGCCACCACGATTACGGACACGTTGTCCAGACCTCCCGACCGGTTGGCCGCTTCGATCAGCTCCCACACCGCCTCCGATGGCGCCCCACTCCCCAGGATGGCGGCGATCCGATCATCCCTGACCATCGATGTAAGACCGTCGGAGCACAGCAGCAGGCGGTCACCCACCGAGACTTTCAGCCGCACAAGGTCGACCTCCAGACCGTGACCGAATCCCAGCGCCCTCGTGAGGACGGACCGCTCGGGATGGCTGTGAACCTGTGCCGGGTCCAGCCGTCCGGCATCGACCTCCTCCTGGACGAAGGTGTGGTCAACCGTGAGTTGCTTGAAGCGGGCGGCATGCCACCGGTAGGCCCGGCTATCCCCCACATGCGCCACGGTGACCTCGCCGTCGGGACGCAGTTCGGCGACCGTGAGCGTGGTCCCCATCCCGACCAGTTGGGGTTGCTCGAGAACTTCGTCCAGGATGGCCTCGTTGGCCGCCCGCACCCGATCCTCGGGGGTCCCGCCGGCGCTGACCGCCTCCTTGACGGCCACGCTGCTGGCCACGTCACCCCCGCGATGGCCCCCCAAGCCGTCAGCCACCGCCACCAGTAGCACGCCGGACGTCCGGCCGTCATGCTCCGGATGGATCGAGTCCTCGTTCTTGGGACGTCTGCGGCCGGTATCGGTTCCGGACGCCCAGACGAACCTCACTTCACCTCCAGTACGGTCTTGCCGATCTGGATGGAGTCACCCCGGCTCAGCGCCACCACCGCGGTCACCCGCTTTCCGTTCACGTAGGTACCGCTGGGGCTACCCAGGTCCTCCAGCGTGAGCGATTCCTCCTCGGGATCCAGGCGGGCATGGAGGTCCGACGCGTAGGCGTCGTCGATGCGTACGTCCGCCTCGCTGCCGCTTCCCAGCACGATCGGGCGGCGGACATCGAATTCCAGCCCGTTCTGGGTATCGCTCCTCACCACGGTCAGCCCGGTACCGGGACCGCCCAGGACCCTCCAGGGCTTGGCGCCGACATGCTCGGCCACCGCGGTAGCCACCCTCCAGACCAGCAGGTAGACGAGGGCCACGAAGATGAACTTCAGAGCGACCAGGATCGCCGCGGGCATTTATGAAGCCATCCTCAGACGGCGCTCGACCGCACCGACGGGTGCCCGCGCCATCCGCGCCTCAGCATCCTCGGGGTCGCGCGCCGGTGCCACGCCGGTCAGTCTACGGCACCGGACAACGGCGCCCACCGGCAGCTCCCCACCTCCGGCGACGTGACACACCGCCGGTACCTAGCCCTGATTGTTCCTGTTCCCAGCACACCAACGCGGATCAGGCCACTTCAACCACATGATTTGCACAAGCTGCCACCCTTCACCCTGCGGCTGATTCCGCACCGACCGGAAGAAGGGCTGTCAGGACGGCCAAAATCCCAGGCCAAGGAGTATGCAGCATCCATTCTCGTCACCCGGACAAACCCGCACCATGAATAATCGGGGCTACGGCATGGAGCCGGGTTGTGGATCGTAGGCTGGTTGGGCACAATCGCGACCAGCGAGCAGGGGAGTGGAGAAAGTGGCCGCAGGAACCCGACCCGTAGTGGTGATCGCCGAGGTGCTGGCGGCAAGTTGCGCGGAGTACCTGCGGGACACCTGCGATGTGGTGGAGGCCGCCGGGGAGCCCAGGTCCCGACTCTTGAGCCTGGTCTCGGATGCCGAGGGGCTGGTGGTACGCAGCGGCACCAGGGTCGACCGGGAGCTCCTGGAGGCCGCTCCCCGGCTACGCGTGGTCGGCCGGGCCGGCGTAGGCGTGGACAACATCGATCTCGACGAGGCCACCCGCCGCGGCATCCTGGTGGCCAACGCTCCGCTGGCCAACAGCGTGTCGGCTGCTGAGCACGCCTTCGGGCTGATGCTCTCCCAGGCCCGCAACATCGCCCGGGCCGATGCCACCATCCGGGCCGGTAGGTGGGATCGGGCGGCCTTCCGCGGGGTGGAACTCGACGGCAAGGTCCTGGGCCTGGTGGGTCTGGGCAGGATCGGTGCGCTGGTGGCGCATCGGGCTCTGGCGTTCGGGATGAGCGTGCTGGCCTACGATCCATACATCACCGCCGACCAAGCCCGGCAGGCCGGAGGGGAGCTCCGGGACCTCGACTCGCTGCTGGCGGAGTCGGACTTCATCTCCCTCCACCTCCCGAGGACCCCGGAGACCGAGAACCTGCTCGACGCGGTCGCCTTCGGAAAGGTCAAGCCGGGAGTGCGGATCGTCAACGCCTCCCGTGGCGGGATCATCGATGAGGAGGCCCTGGCTGCGGCGATCCGCTCGGGACGGGTAGCCGGCGCCGCGCTGGACGTCTTCGCGACCGAGCCCCTGGACGGCGGGCCGCTGGTCGAGCTCCCCCAGGTGGTGCTCACCCCCCACCTGGGAGCATCCACGGCCGAGGCCCAGGACAAGGCGGGTCTGCACATCGCCCAGTCGGTGGTGGCCGGGCTGATGGGCGAGCCGGTTCCTGCCGCCGTCAACCGGGTCTGATCGCCCCCGGCCTCCCCGGCTGTATTCTTATGCATCTAATGTGTATAATCATGCAGTCATGACGATCGAGGTCGCGGTACTAGGAGCCTCCGGGTACGCCGGGGGTGAACTCATCCGGCTGGTGGACGACCATCCGGAGATGGAGATCGCCTACCTCGGCGCGCACAGCCGGGCCGGATCCCGGCTGGGCGACGTCCACCCGCACCTTGGTGGCGCCGCCCGCCGGCTGGAGCCGATCCGCTCCGACCTCCCGGACCGGATCGACCTCGCCTTCCTCGCCCTGCCGCACGGCTCGTCATGGGAGCCGGCCCATCTCCTGGCCGAGGCCGGAGTGGCGGTGTTCGATCTGGGGAGCGACTACCGGATGGACACGCCCGAGCGATACGAGGCCGCCTACGGGAGCCCTCACCCCCTTCCCGCCGAGTTGCCCTCCTGGCTGTACGGGCTGCCCGAACTGTTCGGCGACACCCTCCCCGGCGCTCGCCGGGTGGCGGTCCCCGGTTGCTACCCGACCTCGGCGCTGCTGGGCCTGGCCCCGCTGCTGTCCGCCGGCCTGATCTCAGGTCCGATCGTGGTGGACTCCATGTCCGGAGTTACCGGAGCGGGGCGCGGGCTGAAGGCCGGGCTCCTTTACGGAGCGGTCGACGAAAGTGTCAAGGCGTACGGGGTGACCACCCACCGCCACCGTCCCGAGATCGAGATGGGGCTGGAGGCTGCCACCGGTGCCCACGCACCGGTTCAGTTCACCCCCCATCTGGTGCCCATGCAGCGCGGCATCCTCTCCACCTGTTCGGCCACGCTCACCCAGGCCGGGGAGGTCGACTCGACCCTTCGGGACGCCTATGACCGCTCCAGTTTCGTGGACGTGCTCGACATACCACCCCAGACCCGGTGGGTGGTGGGCTCCAACCGCGCCCTCATCCACGCAGCAGAGGACAAGCCCACCGGACGCGCCATCATCACCGTCGCGATCGACAACCTTGGGAAGGGCGCCGCCGGCCAGGCGATCCAGTGCGCCAATCTCGCCCTGGGACTGCCCGAGGCAAGCGGGCTGACCGCGGTCGGGTGGTTGCCGTGACGACCGGCCACACCGCTCCCACCCCGCACCGCTCGCGCATCGCCTCCGCCATGGCCAAGGCCAAGGTCCTCACCGAGGCCATGCCCTACATCCAGCAGTTTGCCGGCAAGACCGTGGTGATCAAGTACGGCGGTTCGGCGATGGTGGATGACACTCTGCGGTCGAGCTTCGCCCGTGATATCACCCTCCTCGGGCTGCTGGGTCTCCGGCCCGTGGTGGTTCACGGCGGCGGCCCTCACATCTCCAGGGCGATGGCTCGGGCGGGGATAGAGCCTCGCTGGGTGGACGGCCTGCGGGTCACCGACGAGGAGACCCTAGGCGTAGTCCGGGCCACACTGGCAGGCACGATAAACCCCGACATCGTTCGGCTTCTAAAGGACCATGGTGCCGAGGCAAGCGGATTCACCGAGTTCGGCAGCGACTTGCTGGTCGCTCGTCAACTCCATTCCGACCTGGGCTTCGTGGGTGAGATCGTCGAGGTGCGCACCGATCTGGTCGAGGATCCGCTCGACCGGGGCGTCGTGCCGGTGGTGGCGCCCCTGGCTGGCAGCGCGGACGGGAACCACTACAACATCAACGCGGACACTGCGGCCGGCGCGCTGGCCGCGGCGCTGAAGGCCAGCAAGCTCATCTACCTGACTGATGTGGAGGGCCTGTACCGCGACCTCGATGACGAAAACAGCTTGATCGACGCCATCTTCATGGACGAACTACAGCACCTGTTGGGAAGCAGTAGTGTCTCGGCGGGGATGCTCCCAAAACTCCAGTCCTGCCTCGAGGCGCTGAAGAACGGCGTTCCCCAGGCCCACATACTCGACGGCCGGATCCAGCACGCCGTGCTCCTGGAAGTCTTCACCCCGGAAGGAATCGGAACCATGATCACACGAGACAACAGATGGTGAACAAAGTCCCGACCATCGCCGAGCGGGAGGCCGCTTCGATCATCCAGACCTACGGCCGATCCCCGGTGACCTTCGTGCGCGGCGACGGGTGCCGCCTGTACGACGAGGACGGTAATGACTACCTCGACTGCCTGGCCGGCATCGCGGTGGCCTCCGTCGGGCACGCGAACGCCGCGGTCGCCGCCGCGGTGGCGCGCCAGATGACCCGGCTGGTCCACGTGTCCAACCTCTACTACATGGTCCCGCAGGTCGAGTTGGCCGAGAGGCTCACGGCTCTCTCCGGACTGGACCGGGTGTTCTTCGCCAACTGCGGGGCCACCGCCAACGAGACCGCCATCAAGCTCGCCCGGCGCTGGGGCCAGAAGACCCGAGGTCCCGACTGCTATGAGGTCGTGTCCTTGCTGGATTCGTTCCACGGCCGCACGCTTGGCGCCCTGGCCGCCACCGGCCAACCCAAGAAGCAGGCGGTCTTCCAGCCCCTTCCCCCAGGGTTCATCCAGGTACCGGCCAACGACATCGAAGCCATGGCCGGGGTGGTCGGTCCGCGGACCGCGGCCGTGATGGTCGAGACGACGCAGGGCGAGGGCGGAATCCGTCCGCTCCGCTCGGACTACCTCCGGGAGCTGCGGGAGCTATGTGACGAACGGGACGTGCTGCTCATTCTCGACGACATCCAGGCCGGTATGGGACGCACCGGATCGTGGTTCTCCTGGCAGGACCTGGGGATCGAACCCGACATCGCCACGCTGGCCAAGGCCCTGGCCAACGGCCTGCCGATCGGCGCCTGCCTCTCGACCGAGCGGGCGGCGGTGTTCGACTACGGGGATCACGGCACCACCTTCGGCGGCGGCCCCGTGGTCACCACGGCGGCGCTGGCCGTGATCGACGAGATCGAGCAGCGCGATCTCCTCACCAACTGTCGGCAACGGAGCCGGCAGTTCGTCTCGCTCCTGAGCGCAATCCCTGGGGTCAGCGCTGTCCGGGGCCGGGGGCTGATGCTCGGAGCGGTACTCGACTCCCCCCGGGCCGCCGAGGTCAACGCGGCAGCCCTCGCCAACGGGTTGCTGGTCAACAACGTGACCGCGGACACCGTGCGCTTCACTCCGCCCCTGGTAATCACGGAGGACGAGACCGACGAGGCGGTGTCGAAGTTCGAAGCCTCGCTCGGGTAGCCGAGTCTGTTTTGGGCACCCAGCCCAGGCGCCGGTGGTGAAGGCGCCGATAGACCACTGAGTTACGTAGCATGGTTGTTATGAGAATGATTATCAGTACCCTGACTCCTACGCCCGGCATGTCCTGGCGGCTGCTGCTGGTTTCCATCTCGGCCTTCGGTTTGCTGGCCGCGGCTTGCGCCGATACGCCGAGAGACAGCCTGGGCGACGGTTCGCTAGGCACTGTGGAGGTTGCCCGCGGTGAGGGGATCCAGATCCGCTCCGTCTACACCAACGGCGGAGACCTCACGTTGTTCGGTAACTCGGCGGAGCGTGCCATCGTATTCGCCGTGGCGGACTACGGTCGCATCCACGGGTTCGCCGTAAACCTCGGAGTCGGGCTCGACGACATGTGCTCGCCCGAAGGCGGCATGATCACCGGGTCACAGGTGGTGGCGGAGGGGGATGTAGTCGGTGTCGTCGGCACAAACTGCTCGGTGGCGGCGGCCCATGCGTCGCCCCTCATCACCAAGGCGGGCATGGTCCTTATCTCGCCGGGCAACACGGCGCCGTCCCTGACTTCGGATCTGGCCGGCAACGAGGGGGAAGACCACTTCGCCGGCTACTACCGGACAGCCCACAACGACCTGATCCAGGGCGAATCCGTGGCCCACTTCCTGTCCGGAAAGGGCGTGATGAGCGCGGCGGTGGTTCACGACGGCGGTCCTTACACCCAAGGGCTGGCCACCGCCTTCTCCAACGCGTTCGCCGGACACGGAGGCGTCATCACCGGTACGTGGGAGGTCGACCGCGAGGACGAGAATCTGGTGCCGGTGCTCACCGAGATAGCAGCGGGCAGTCCCGATGCCCTGTTCTTTCCTATCTTCTGGCCGACCGGCGGTTATCTGGTGGAACAGGCCGCGGAAATGCCCGCCTTCTCCGGGACCGTGTACGCGACGGCGGACGGTCTGCTCAACGACGACTTCCTGAGCCTGCCGCAGAGCGAGGGCACCTACGTGTCCGGCCCCGACAGCCGCTTCGGGAACAACACCAACCAGACCACCGGCCAGAGCGCGCCCGGCCTCCGGGCCCGGTTCGAGGAGACGGTGGGAGGGTCACCCACCGGGACGTACTGGGGCCATGCCTACGACGCCACCGTCCTGCTACTCGATGCGATCCGCGCCGCCTCCTACGTGAGGTCGGACGATGGGACGCTCGTAATCGACCGGGCCGGAGTGCGCGAGTACCTGGACAACCTCTCCGGATTCCAGGGCGTGACCGGGGTGCTGAGTTGCGACGAATTCGGGGACTGTGGTGGCGCGGGGGTGGTGATCCACGAGCACCTCGACTCCACCGACATCGAGGCCACCCGCCAGAGCGTGGTCTACGAGGCCGGGCCCGGCGACCGGTAGCACCGGCGCACCCTTCAGCAGAGCGCGGGAGGTAAGGGCGCTCCACTCTCGAGAAGAGAGATTCTCAGGCCGGGGCTCTTCGTTTGAATGCGAGCGCCAGTGCGAAAACCCCGCTCGCCACCAGGGTCATGGCGGGACCGGCCGACAGGTTGAGGTAGTAGGAGACATAGAGGCCTGTGACGGCGGCCGCGGCCCCCAAAGCCGCGGCGGTAATCATGATCGAGACAAAGCGCCTCACCAACAGGTACGCGGTGGCGGCGGGTGTTACCAGCATTGCCAGGACGAGAACGATGCCCGCCGCCTGAATCCCGATTACCACGACGAGGGCGAGCATGACCAGGAAGGCGTAGTCGGCAACGTTGGCTCGGGTGCTGTTTACCTGCGCTCCCAGGGGGTCGAAGCTCGCGAAGAGCAGCCAATGGTGGAAGGTGAACAGCCCCAGGATGACCATCACCGTTATCCCGAGGGACACATAGATGCCGGTGGGGGTTATTGCCAGGATCTGACCGAGAAGCAGGTCTTCAATGTTGACCTTAATCGTCGTTGACCTTGCCAGCATGACTAGTCCCAGCGCAAACATGGTCGCAAACAGAATGCCTATGGAAGTATCCGAACTGAGGCCCGCACGCCGGCTCACTGCCCTGACCAGCAGGGCGACGGCGACACCGGTCGGGACTGCGGCTATCGCCGGGTTGATGCCGACTATGTACCCGAGCACTATTCCCGGAAGCACGGCGTGGGCGAGAGCGTCGCCGATAAAGGCGAGGTTCCTGGTGACGGCGTACGAGCCGACCAGCGGACACATCACGCCCACAAGGATCGCGCCGATAAGGGCTCTCACCATGAACCCGTGTTCTAGTGGCGCGACGACAAGATCAATCACGTCGAGTTTGTTAACGCTCTCCGTCGGTCGTGAGACGCACGCCGTGGGCGCCGTACATCTGTTCCATGACCTCGGGTGTGAAAACCTGCTCAGGAGGCCCGCAGGCGCACACATGGCGGTTCAGGCACAGCACCTGGTCGAAGCGACCGGTCAGGTTGGTCAGGTCGTGCGTCGCCAGGAGCACGATTCGCCCTTCGTCCCGTAGGGTCTGGAGGACCTCGACCAGGGCTTCCTGGGCGGCGACGTCAACCCCGCTGAAAGCCTCGTCCAGCAGGAGCACGCTTGCCTCCTGGGCCAGTGCCCTGCCGACGAATACCCTCTGCTTCTGCCCTCCGGACAGCTCCGTCATCAGAGCGGAGCGATGATCCCACAGGCCCACACGGCCCAGGCACGCCTTCACGATCTCTCGATCTCGCCTCCCGGGCCGCCGGAACCATCCCAGCCTGCAGCAACGGCCCATCATTACAACGTCCATCACGGTCACCGGGAGCCGCCAGTTGACGCTCTCTCGTTGAGGCACGTATGCCAACCCTCCGCTCTCCTGTCCCGCACGGTGAAGGGTTACCGTGCCTTGGCGAACCGGGAGGAGGCCGGCAATAGCATTGAAGAGAGTGCTCTTGCCGGCTCCATTAGGTCCTACGACGCCCATGAGGGTCCCTGCTTCCACGTCGAAAGTGACGTTGCTCAGGGCTAGGTGCCCGCCGATCTCCACAGACACGTCCTGAAGGGACATGCTCGCCCTGTGAGAGATCGGCGCGGCGATCACTTCAGTGCCTCAACGATGCGTTCCACGTTGCTCCGTACCATGCCGAGGTACGTGTCAGCGCCGCTGCCTTCCTCCCCGAGGGAGCCCGAGTAGAGCTGGACCACCGTCGCGCCGGTCTCCCTTGCAACGGCTTGCGCCAACTTGTCGCTGACTGTCGTCTCACCGAACAGTGCCGGCACGTTGTGTTCCCGTATCACATCGACAAGTCCCGCAATGTGCGCCGCAGAGGGCTCCACATCAGTCGCCAAGGACGGTATCACCAGGCCCACTATCTCGAACCCATAGAGCTCGGCAAAGTAGGAGAGGCTGTCATGCGACGTAACCAGCAGTCTGCGCTCCGGCGCCACCGCACTGACCTGCTCTCGGGTCCAGGCGTGAAGCTCGTCGAGCTTCTTCCCATACTCCGAGGCGTTCTGACGGTAGAAGTCCGCGTTCTCGGGGTCTATGGCCGCAAGCCGAGCGGCGATCTCGTTGACCGCGATCTTTACCCGGATCGGATCGAACCAGAAGTGCGGATCATGAGTGCCGTGATGGTGGTGAGCGTGGCCGTCCCCTTCGTCCGCGTGGTCATCATGATCATCGTGGTCGGCATGATCATCGTGGTCGGCGTGATCATCGTGGCCTTGATCGGGCGCGCCGCCCGAGTCGGCGACACCGACGAACGCCAGGCTCGACGGGGCGCCGCCGACGTGCCATTCCTCTTCGATCTCCATGTGCGTGAGATGGACCCCGAGGACATGGCCGCTGTTCGGGTCGGCGACGTACATCATGTCGCCGACGACGACAATCGCGGGCGAGGGACTCCCGAACACCATCTCGAACGGGTCGACCAACTGCATGGTGCCGATCAGCTCGCCGTCGTGAGCATCGAACGCGCGCAGAACGCCGTCAGCCGCGAGCATGTAGAAGGTTCCGCCGTCGCTTGAGAACGCAGCTGCAGCACTGGGCTCAGGGAACACCTCGCTCATTTCGCCGTGGCCCACGTCCACCAGCCAGACGCCGCCCTGAACACAACACTCTCCGCCGGGGAAGAGGGTCGATTGGCCGAAGAAGTGCTCGCTGTGATGATGACCGAAGTACTGGCCGATCGCGAACTCTCCGTATTCACCGGCCTCCGGTGGATAGGGGATGAGCTCACGCTCGTACTCGCCGTCGTGCGCGTGCAGGAAGAGCGTCCCGTCCCAGCAGCCGAAGACGGCGCCGTGCGCGTTATGCGATTCGCCGTGCAGGCGAGAGCAGGCTCCCGCGTCGAAGACGAGTTCGTTGCCAAACGTACGCACTTCAACACCTTCCGGAAGGATGTTCCAGAAGCCGGGGTTTTCGGCGTACTCAGGATGCGGAGTCGAGACGGCGACGTGTCCCTCAGAGATCACCAGAGCTGCCCCATGTTGCGGCCCGACCTCGAGCACGATTGGTTCATAGTCGCCCGTCGAGTCGGTCAGATCTTGCTCGTTGATCAGGATCACGTGGCCGTTGGTGTCGGCGAAGATCGTGGTCCAGCCGTAGGTGTTGACGTAGTGGATCGGCTGTTCTTCGGCGATCTCCAACGCATGGCGAGAGACCGGCTCCTGGACAAGGTCGTAGTGATCGCCGTGCGGAACGAGAAAGACGCCGCCGTCGAAGACGTGGATCCGATCGTCGTCATCCTCCGGCCCCCGGGCGAGGACGATGCCGTAGCGGTGGGTGGGACTGGGGTACACGGTGGCGCCGGGGGCGGCGACCTCGAAGACTCCGCTGTCGACGTCATCGGTCGACAGATCGATGACGGAGAGGTGCGCTTCTGCCGAATCCGCAACGAGCAGGCGCCCCACGGTCATCTCGCCTTGGTGGTCATCCGCGTGATCGTCGGCGTGATCATCCGCATGGTCATCGGCGTGATCATCGGCGTGGTCGTCCGCATGATCGTCGTGCATACCGGCCTCGGCGAACTCCAGGGGATCGACAACGTCGCCAAGCGCGACTATTCGCGACTCATCCGCACTGGCGCTATGTAAGAGATCCTCCAGCCAAGCGGCCTCGAGTTCGAGACGGACGGTGAACACGACATCCGCATCCGCCACCCTGGCGACGTCGCGGGCCCCAGGCTGGAATGAGTGCGGATCGCCACCCGCCGGCAGTAGGCCGAAAACCTCGACCCTTTCTCCACCTACCTCTCGAACCCAGTCGGCCACGAAGTTGGTGGTTGCCACCACCTGGATCGGCGGCCCGGAGGGTGTGGCACCCTCCCCGGCAACTGTTGCGCTCTCCGCGGCAGCAGTCGGCTGTGGGGCTTCCGTTGTCGGCGTGTCCTGGTCACCTCCGCAGGCAACCAGTAAAGCCACACCGAACATGAGAAGGCCCACAGTCAATGCCCGGGCCAGAGGTCCAAAACCTATGCTGCGATCTCGCACCGTCAACATTCCACGTTTCCTTTCCAGTCCGTAGGGGAAAATGAAAATGAGAATCATTCTCATTATAGTGTTCTCCGTAGTGCAGATCGAATCGGTCTCACGAATCGCGAGCCTCTACCGTTGAATAGGTAGATGAACCTGCCTCCCTTCCAAACGCTCGTCGACGAGCACGCCAGGCCGCTGTATCGGTTCCTGTGCGGAATGGTCGGCCCGGTGGCGGCCGACGACTGCCTCCAAGAGACCCTCCTGGCCGCGTTGCGCTCCTACGAGGGGCTGCGGCACGACAGGAACCTGAGGGGATGGCTGTTCACCATCGCCCACCGCAAAGGCATCGATCATGTGCGGCGGTACGCAAGGGAGATACCCTCTCCATCTCCCCCCGACCGTCCCTCGCCACCCCAGACCATCCGGGATACCGACCTCTGGGACCGGGTGGGCCGCCTACCGACCAAGCAGCGAACCGCGGTCACCTTGCGGTACCTGGGCGATCTGCCCTATGCGGACATAGCCTCGATCATGTCCACCAGCGAGCCGGCCGCCCGCCAGAACGTCCGCGCCGGGCTGGCCTCTCTTCGAAAGGACCTCACATGAGCAAAGTTGCCGACCGGATCAGAAACCTGCCATCGGACGATCACACGGGCGCCGTGGACCGTTTCGCGCGCCGCGCAATCGAGGAGGGATCGGCCCGCGTCGCCTACAGCGCGGTGGAGTCTCCCATCGGCGATCTGACCGCCCTGGTGACTCCACGAGGCCTCCTCGCTCTCGCGTTCGAGACGGATGACCTGGATCGGATCATGGAGTCGGTGGCGACCAAGGTGTCCCCGAGCATCGTCCGGGCGCCGTCGGCGATCGGAAAGGTGCGTTCCTGGCTCGACTCCTACTTCGGAGGCCGTCCCCAACCCATGCCCGGCCTCGATCACTCCCTGATCACGCCCTTCCAGGAAAAGGTGCTCGCCGCTACCGCCGCCATCCCGCTGGGCGAGGTCCGTACCTACGGGCAGGTGGCGTCCCTGGCCGGAAACCCCAAGGCGGCTCGCGCCACCGGGCGAGCGCTGGGTGCCAACCCGATCCCTGTCGTCCTACCCTGCCACCGGGTGGTGGCTTCGGACGGACGGCTTCACGGATACGCCGGGGGCCTCGACCGCAAACGGCTCCTCCTCGACCACGAGAAGGTCATCGCCGCCGCCCGGACTCCGTAACCGTCGTCGCTAGGCCGGATGTCTGATCGTTACCCTTCCGGTATGCGGCCTACCGTCATCATGAAGGCGGCCATGACCCTCGACGGGCAGCTGGCTGCGGCGGACGGAACCTCCCAGTGGATCACCTCGCCGGAGGCACGCCGGGATGCCCACCGGCTGAGGGCACAAGTCGATGCCGTAATGGTCGGCGCCGGGACGGTCCGGGCCGACGATCCCCGGCTGACGGTCAGGCTGCCCTCGCAGAGCGGTGAGGGGGTGGCGCAACCGGTCCCGGTAATCGTGGCCGGGTCGGGCCCGCTTCCGGCCGCAGCGCAGCTGTTCCGCCGTGATCCCGTCGTGCTGACGCCGAGGGAGGTGGACCTGCCCGGGCGCCTGATCGTGGCGCCCGACCCGACGGGTGACCGCGTGGACCTCGCCAACGGCCTCGACCGGTTGGGCTCGCTTGGGATGGCAACCATCATGCTGGAGGGTGGGGCCGGCCTGTTCCGCTCGTTCCTCGATGCCGGTTTGATCGACCGGGCTGTCCTCTACTACGGCCCGCTACTGGCCGGAGGTGTCGGTTCTCCCATGTTCGGGGGTCGGTGGGAGACCCTCACGGATGGACGCGCCGTGCGTATCGGAGAAGTCAGCCGCATGGGTGGGTCGATCCGGGTCGATGTCGATCTGGCCGGCTGAGGAAGAGCCGAGGCTCCAGCCGTCAGATGTCGCGGGGTTTTGTGACCACCGTCCTGCTCCTTTGCCACCGGCCCCGACCCTCCACAGGCTCGGCAACTTGACGCCATCGCTACGAGCAACGGCCGAACTCCACCCTGACCGCAAGCCGGCCGGCACATCCTGCATCCGACCGATAAGACGGTAACGTGTGGCCTCTCTTGAAGGCAGCGGTGACATACGAGTGGTGGCAGGAGGCTGTCTTCTACCAGATCTATCCCCGCAGCTTCATGGACTCGACCGGGGATGGGATCGGCGACCTGGCCGGTATCACCTCCGAGCTTGACTACCTGTCCGGCACGCTCGGCGTCGATGCCTTGTGGATCTCGCCCTTCTATCCCTCCCCGATGGCCGACTTCGGATACGACGTGGCCGACTACACCGATGTGGATCCCATGTTCGGCACGCTGGCCGACTTCGACGCCCTGGTGGAAGGTGCCCACGAACGGGGCATGAGGGTCATCATCGACTGGGTGCCCAACCACTCCTCGTACCGGCACCCCTGGTTCCTGGAGTCCCGGTCCTCCCGTGACAATCCAAAGCGCGACTGGTACGTGTGGAAGGACCCTGCGCCCGACGGCTCGGCGCCCAACAACTGGATCTCGGTCTTCAGCGGCCCCGCCTGGACCTTCGACGAGCACACCGGCCAGTATTACCTCCACACCTTCCTGGCCGAACAGCCCGACATCAACTGGCGCAACGACGAGACCAGGGCGGCGATGCTCGACACGCTCCGCTTCTGGCTGCGCCGGGGGGTGGACGGCTTCCGTCTGGATGCCTGCCACTTCGCGATGAAGGACCCGTTGTACCGATCCAACCCGGTGCTCGAAAGACCCAGGCATGGCTACAAGAACCTCGGCGAGTACGACTCCCTCGATCACGTCTACGACCGGGGCCACCCCGACATCCACGGTCTGTTCCGGGAGGTCAGGGCGGTGCTCGACGGGTTCTCGGCGGGACAGCCCCGGTTCTCGGTCGGGGAGATCCACCTCGAGGGCGAGGAGTGGGCCTCCTACTACGGCACCGGGGACGAACTCCACATGCCCTACCACTTCGGGATGCTTCACGGAGACTGGACCGCCTCGTGGGCGCGCCGGGTGGTCGAGACCCAGGAAGCGGTCCTACCGCAGGGCGCGTGGCCCAACTACGTCCTGGGAAACCACGATGAGATCCGGATCGCGACACGGTACGGCGAGCGCCGGGCCCGCCTCGCCACCCTGATGCTCCTCACCCTGCGAGGAACCCCGACTCTCTACTACGGGGACGAACTCGGCATGCTCCAGGCCGACATCCCGACGGATCAACAGCAGGATCCGTGGGGTCGCCGCCAACCGGGCTTGGGACGGGACGGGTGCCGCACCCCCATGCAATGGACCTCCGGAGAGCACGCCGGCTTCACGAGCGGCCGGCCGTGGCTGGCCACCATCGACCCCGACGGAACCAGGAACGTCCAGGCTCAGCTGGGCGATCCGGCCTCCATGCTCAGCCTCACCCGCCGCCTCATCGAGGTACGGAAGGGTTCCCAGGCACTCCGATCTGGTTCCTACGAAGCCGTCGAAGGCCTGCCGGAGACGGTGTTCGCCTACCGTCGCCACGCCGGAGGCGAAGCGGTGTGTGTCTACCTCAACTTCGGTGACGAACAGGTCCGGCTCCCGGCGGAAGGGACCATGCTGGCGGCCACCCGCACGGGCGCGGAGGGTCCCGTCGGCGGCGTCCTGGCTCTGGATGGTCTCGACGGAGCGGTGCTGGGTTCGTGACCCGCCGGTTCCCGGACGGATTCCTATGGGGCGCAGCGACCGCGTCCTACCAGATCGAGGGAGCGGTGGCCGAGGACGGGAGGTCGGAGAGCGTCTGGGACCGCTTCTGCCGGACTCCCGGACGGGTGCTCAACGGCGACACCGGTGACGTGGCATGCGATCACTACCACCGATGGCGCGAGGACATCCGGATCATGGAGGATCTGGGACTGTCGGCCTACCGATTCTCGGTGGCGTGGCCCCGGGTGGTGCCGCAGGGTAGGGGTCCGGTCAACGAGGTAGGCCTGGACTTCTACGACCGGCTGGTGGACGGGCTGCTGGAGGCGGGCATAGAGCCGTTCCTCACCCTGTTCCATTGGGATCTTCCTCAGTGCCTCGAGGATGAGGGCGGGTGGCGAGTGCGGGACACGGCGCATGCCTTCGCCGATTACGCCGCGGCCGTGGAGTCGCGGCTCGGGGATCGCGTGCGGCACTGGATGACCCTCAACGAGCCCTGGGTGGTGGCCCACCTCGGCCACCGCACCGGTCAGCACGCCCCCGGCCTGGTCGGCTCGGGCACCGAACTCGACGTCATACACCACCAACTGCTCGGACACGGGCTGGCGTCCCAGGCGTTGCGGGCCGGACACACCGGCCACGAGGTAGGCATCGCTCTCAACCTGGAGCCCCGTATCCCGCGCTCGGATCATCCGCTGGACCGGGACGCGGCCGCTCTGGAGGAAGGCCTGATGAACCGGTGGTTCCTGGACCCGCTCTTTCTCGGGCGGTACCCGGGAGACCTCGTGGCGCTCACCGGCTGGTCGGCGTCGGTGGTCGCCGATGGCGATCTCGAGATCATCGGCCGGCCGCCCGACTCGATCGGCCTCAACTACTACCGCACCGAGGTGGCCGAACACCCGGGTCTGAGGGACTGCGACCGGCCGCCGCCGCTGCGGGACCCGGCTCCCGAGGTGACCGAGATGGGCTGGCCGGTGACGCCCGAAGGCCTAGGCGCGATGCTCCGGATGCTGGCGGGGTACGGAGCCCGGGCCGTCTACGTGACCGAGAACGGGGCCGCCTATCCCGACACGATCCGGGATGGGGACCGGGTCGAGGACGAGGATCGCCGCTCGTATCTGGAGCGGCACCTGGTCGAGGCCGCCAGGGCGATGGATGACGGGGTACCGCTTCGGGGCTATTTCGCCTGGACCCTGCTGGACAACTTCGAGTGGAGCTTCGGCTACTCGCGCCGCTTCGGCCTCGTCCACGTGGACCACGCCACCCAGCGGCGGACTCCCAAGGCATCGGCCTACTGGTACCGGGACGTCATCGCCCGCAACGCCATCTGACTCGACGCTCTTGAAGTGGTCAGTGGTCACCTATCAAAGCTGCCCGGTAGGTCCTGGCCAGGAACGAGGCCATCTGCTGGCGGGTCGTGCAGGCATCGGGAGAGAAGGTGGTCCGCGAGGTACCTTCCGTCAGGCCGAGACCGTAGATACGGCCGATGTCGCCCCGCAACGTGGCCTCTTCCCCGTCGAGATCTGTGAAGGGTGTCGCAACCATGGGAGCCAGACTTCCCGTCACCACGGCGTGGAACCTGGCCAGGAGGGTCGCCACCCGGCCCCGGGTCACGCAAGCATCGGACGAGATGGCCGCGAACGGCTCGCTTGCGATGATGCCGAGCCCGTAGAGACGGCGGATGTCGTCCCTGTGGGCCTCCGAAGCGTCCCCGAGGTTCGTGAAGGGCGTCTCGGCCAGCGGAGCGTCACCGCCCTCCACGGCGGTGAACAGCCGGGCGAGGAAGGAAGCCACCTGCTGTAGTGAGGCGGGCGCGCGCGGGGAGAAGGTTGTGTCCGAGGTGCCTGTCGTGACACCGATCCCGTAGATTCGGCGGATGTTTTCACGGTGGACGGACGAGGCGTCTCCGAGGTCCGCGAACGGCGTCTCGGCCACCGGAGCCTCGCCCCCCGCATCCGGCCCGCCAACCGTGGGGCTCCTCCCGAGTTGCAGGCCGACTATCACCGGATCGTGGTCCGACGATCGGAAGGCGTTTGCCTCGTAGGTCGGTAGCGCAGCCGACTTCCGCTCGTAGTCCCGCTCGCCGGGATCATGAACATCGTCGTTGTAGTCGAACAGCGGAGGCTCGTCGGCGTTGATGTACCACCCGGTCACCCCGGTGACCTGGCGCAGCAGGGACGGGCTGGCCAGCGCGTAATCGAGGTATCCGAGCTGCCCGTCGAACAGGTATCCGTAGGCTTCGATGCCCCTGAACCGCCTGATCAGGTCGGTATAGCCGGCCACCTCCAAGGCCCCGATCGGATCTTCCCTGGCGTAGGCGTTCAGATCGCCGATGATCAGGACATCAGGATCCTCGCTGGCGGTCGGATCGGTGGCGAGGTACCGGGCGAGGGCTGCGGCGGCCGCAGTCCTGATGCCGTTGCAGTTGCCCTGGCCGTCCCGGAGATCCGGATCGCCCAACTCTTCGCAGCTCGATCCCTTCGATTTGAGATGGTTGACGGCGACCGTAAAGCGTTCTCCGGTCGTCACCTCCTCGAACGTCTGGATCAGAGCGGGCCGGTTCTTCGTGTCCGAGAAGGTCGCATCGACCGACGAGTCGATGATGGCGTGCGGGCCGGCCGGCGTCACCCAGGCCGGCCGGTAGATCAGCCCGACCTTGATGACATCGCTCCCGATGGCCCCTGTGTCTATGTAGGCGTAGGTTCCGGGGCCCGCGGCGGCGTTGAGGCCGGCGACCAGACCGGCAAGCGAGGCCGAGGCGTTGTTCTCCAGCTCCACCACCCCGAAGACATGGGCGTCGATCGCGACCATCGCGGCGACGATCTTGTCCAGTTGCCGGCCCAGTTCCGCCGCCGAGTCGGCGCCCCGGCAGCCGACGCCGCCGCCCGGCCCGCATCGCGGCGTCCCGTCATCGATCGTGGTGAAATAGTTCAGAACGTTGAAGCCGGCCACCTTGAGGCGGCCACCTAAGTCGGCGGGAGCAGTGGGCCGCGGATTGTCCGCGGTGAACGCGTAGTCGAACCGTTCGGGTACGGGCTGGATCCGCCAAGCGTCGAATGCCCAGTGCATCACGCCACCCAAGCCGGTGATCGAGTCCCCGCCCCGGAAGCGATTGGTGCTGCTCAGCCCGCCGCTCGGATACGGGTAGGCCTCGTCCTGCGGCCCGAAGATGGCATCGTTCTGGTCGCCGTTGCGGTCGTCGAGGATGATCCGCCTGGTGGCGAGGTCGGCCAGGAACGCGGCGTATCCGGCCGCGCTCGGCGCGTGTCGATGGGTGAACTGGTACGGCCTAGACCCGTGTGTGAGTACCAACTCTCCGTACCGGGCGAGCCAGTAGTACTCGCTGACCACCAGCTCGCCGGGGAACGTGACGATCATGCCCTCGAGGTTCTCGAAGGTTCCCTCCGCCCGGGTGCTGCCTGAGGCGGGAAGCGTCAGCGTCGCCGCGGCCGGGAGTTCGTTTCCTGACGAGCGGATCGAGACGCTGCCGGAAGATGCGTTGATCTGGCTGGCGCCGCCGAACTCTCCCGCCACCCCGACCACCGTCACGCGGTCGCCCACGGCCAGGCCGGCCGGGCAAGCGGTGGAGCAGTAGACGAAAATACCTTCGGAGGTCGCCGGGTCGCCGTCGCGGTCGGCGTCCTCCTCCTGGAGGAAGAAGCCGCTCAGCAGGTCATCCCGCTCGTACAGCGACGTGACGATCGCCTCGACCGTGACCGGTCCCGCGATCGCGACAGTCGCCCCGCTGCCTTGTACCTGCGAGATACGCAACAGCTCGGGCGGGGCTGTAGCGGTGGCCAGCGCGTCGGAGCGGTCTGGCTGGTCGATAGGCGCCGGTCCGGCTGCTCGAGCCGGTCCGATACCGGCCGCGATAAACCAAGCGATAACCGGGACCAGCGCAACCCGTGCGCCGGCGGAGAGGCGTGTCATGTCAGAGTCTCCCCCGGCCGGTGTATGAGCGGCTTAGATCGTAGACCGACTCCGATCGCGGAAGGAACGCGCCCGGATCTCGACGGTCGTCACTTCCGGAGAGTCCGCAGACGGAGGGTGCCCCGGCCGGCGGCCGGGGCACCCCATCCCGTAGTCCGGGAGGTCCTACATGGCAGGTACTTTCAAGACCCAGCCGATGTGGATCAGGTCCGGGTTGGTCAAGGACCGGCCGTCGGCCTGTATCTGCCCCTCGTTGAGGGCGAAGATCTCGGGCCAGCGGTTCTCGTCCCCGAGGTGGTCCATGGCGATCTTCCGCAGGGTGTCTCCTGCCCGGACGGTCACCGCGGTGGTCTCGGGCTCGGGCTCGAGAGCGACGATCCTGCCGCCGCCGCCTGCCGGATAGTCCGCCGCCGTTATCTTGCCTCCGAGGTCCATCGATATGTAGTTGGCCAGCGCCTGCTGGTAGCTGACGCCCAGCTTGGTGAAGGCGATGTCGCCTAGCGGGTAGCAGTCCCCGCCGTTCGCCAGGAAGTCGATCGTGGCTAGGACGACCGGACCCCCGGCAACCACCTGCCCATCGCTGACGATGACCGTGCCGTCATCGAGGACGACCTCTCTCACCCGCCCCCCGGCGTTTCCGACCAGGGAACAGTCGCCGTCGCGGGCGATCTCCCGGGCAGGAGCGGACGGATCGTAGGTGAGCGTGAATCCCGACACCTGGGCGAACTGGCCCCCGGCGCCGGGCAGGCGGTCCAGGCCCTGCTCCAGCAGGACATGGAAGGTCTCCCGTGACACCTCGGCCACCACGACGAAGTTCCTGAACGGCGCAATGTCCCAGGTGGTCCCGGTGGTGATATCACCCGGCGGGATCAGCGAGCTGTTGCGGATGCCGCCGCCGTTCTGGATCGCCACGTTTGCTACCGGGATACCGAAGGACTTGGCCAGGTTGGCAGCCGTGGCACGTAGCGCGTCGGCCATCAGGTTGCCCTCGTTGGTCGCCATGATGCGGATCTGCGGGCGGCGGCCGTCCAGCGCCACCTCGCTGGTCCCGATCACCTGGGCGTCGATCAGCGCCACCGCCGCCGACAGGGGCTCGATGACCTCGGCCTGGACGGTGGGATCGGGCTCCACGTCGAAGCCCACCCCGATCGACCGTCCAACCGCCGCGGTCACGTTGCCGGCGACGTCGAAGGTGACGTTCAGCTCACCGATGCAGCGGTACCCGCCCGGGGCGGTGATGACCGGCACCATCGTGCCTGAGGCATCCTCCGCCATGATCGGGTAGGGCGCCACGGCGTCCTCGTCTGCCAGGCAGGTGTCGCCTTCGTTCTTCAGGAGGTCGTCGCCTCCTCCGGCGATCACCACGTCGATCCCGGAAAGGCTCCCGACCAGCTCGATCTCCTCGGCCACATCCTGGAGATGGCTGACCAGGATGATCTTGTTGACTCCCTGGCCGGTCAGGCTCTCCACCGCCGCTGTCACCGCCGGCAGGACCGGGGACACGACCGCGTTCCGCGGAGTGGAGATGTTGGGCAGCATCGGGGTGACGGCGCCGATCACGCCGATCCGCTCGCCGCCGGTCTCGATAACCGTGCTACCCGCGATGAGGCCCTGGTCCACCAGCGCCTGCAGCATCGGCTCCCCGGAGAAGTCCACGTTGGCGGACAGGAAGGTCACCGCCGGCGAGAAACCGGTCACGAAACGGGCTGTGACCTCGGGGCCCAGGTCGAAGTCGTGGTTGCCAAGGGCCATGGCGTCGTAGATACCGCTCAAGGCAATGGAGTCATAGAGAGCACCCTCACGGGCGAGGGACACGCCCAGTTCCTGGGAGGCCAGGAAGTTGTCCCCCGAGGTCAGCGTCACCACTCCCGTCCCGGAAGCCCCGGCCTGCAGCTGCTTCATGAGCGCCACGAACCGGGCTACGCCGGGATCGGCGTTCTCGTCGGGAAGGAGCTTCGACTCGCCGTCGTTGTTGTGCAGGATGGTAAGGGTGAATCCCTCGTCGCCTGTATCCTGCGCTATCCCGGCCGAGGGTGTTGACACCAGGATCCCGGCCAGTAGCGCTAGCCCGGCAAGGATCGCCAAGGTTCGCCTATGTCTTACAACTGCCATCTCCGCTCCTTCTCCGCTACGGGGTGTGCAAGCCTAGGTGCTAGTGGCGCGAGGTTGAGAATTCGATGAACGGGTTTGGCAGGTGATGGTGGACCCGATCATCCGTCCGATGACGAAGCGGAGTCCCAGCCGCCGCGAGGATGGGGGCAGGCCCATGAGCGTGACCGTCCGGTACGGGGTAGTCGGCACCGGGATGATGGGTATCGAACACATCGCGAACATCCGGGCCCTGCCCGGCGCCGAGGTGACGGCGGTGGCGGATCCGCACCCTCCTTCCCGGCAAGCGGCCCGTGAGGCGCTGGCGGACCAGGACTTGGCGGACTTCGACGACCACCGCGCCCTCATCGATTCCGAGCTGTGCGATGCGGTGGTGTTGGCCACCCCCAACATGACCCACATCGATCTGCTGCGAGACCTCATGGAGACGGGCTTGCACCTGTTGGTCGAGAAGCCCCTCTGCACCCGGGTCGAGGACTGCCGCTGGGTCGTGGAGGCCCAGCGGGAACGGGAACCGGTCCTCTGGGTAGGGATGGAGTACCGATACATGCCGGCCACCGCCCGGCTGATCTCCGAAGTCCGGCGGGGCACGGTGGGCGACCTGAAGATGCTCGCCATCCGGGAGCACCGCTTCCCGTTCCTGCCCAAGGTGAACGACTGGAACCGGTTCAACGCCAACTCCGGAGGAACCCTGGTGGAGAAGTGCTGCCACCACTTCGACCTGATGAACCACATCATCGGTAACCCCCCGGTGCGGGTCTACGCCTCCGGAAGCCAGGCGGTCAACCACCTGGACGAGCGCTACGGCGGGCACCGGCCCGACATCCTCGACAACGCCTACGTGATCGTGGACTACCGGGACGGGCAGCGGGCCATGCTCGACCTGTGCATGTTCGCCGAAGGCGGCGAGAACCAGGAGGAACTGGTGGCGGTCGGCGACCGCGGCAAGGTGGAGGCCCGCCTCCCGTCCGGCCTGGTGCTCACCGGTCTCCGGGACGGGGAGTGGTTCTCCCCGATGGTCGAGACCGCCACCGACGGCCGGATCGCCCACACCGGCGGCCACCACGGCGCGTCATACCTGGAGCACCTGGAGTTCCAGAGCGCCATCCGCAACGGCACCCCGCCCCAGGTCAGCGCCTACGACGGGTACCTGGCCGTAGCCATGGGCGTGGCCGCCCAACTCTCGATAGAGGAAAACCGCCTCGTCGAGATGACCGAGGTGCTGGTCTAGCCTGGCTCAGCCTTTCACAGAGCCAGCGAGGATGCCGGTGACGAAGAAACGTTGCAGCGCGAAGAAGACGATGATCGGTAGCAGCGTCGAGAGGAACGCGCCGGCGGTCAGGAGGTGCTCGGCCTGGCCGAATTCGCCGGCGAGAGCCGCGATCCGAGCAGTGGCCGGGAAGTTCTGCCCCGCGCCTCCCAGCATGGTGACCGCAATCAGGTAGTCGTTGTAGGTCCAGAGGAACTGGAAGATGGCGAAGGCTGCCAGTACCGGGACCGACAGCGGGATGACCAGCCGCCAGAAGATCTTGAAGTGGTCGGCCCCGTCGATCACCGCCGACTCGAAGATGTCCTTGGGCAACCCGCTGATGTAGTTGTGCAGCAGGAAGATGGCGAACGGCAGCGCGAAGCCGGTGTGGGTGAGCCAGACCGATACGTGCCTACCCGCCAGGTCGAGATCGGGGAACAGGGTCAGGGTCTTGTCCAGGATAGGGAGGGTCAGGTGACCACCGCCGCTGTAGAGCTGGAGCAGCGGGATCAGCGACATCTGAGCCGGGATGGCCAGCAGCGAGACTGTGGCGATGAACAGCCACTCACGTCCCTTGAAGTCGATCCATGCGAACGCGTACGCGGCGAAGGCAGCGAAGGCGATCGGGATCACCGTGGCCGGCAGGGCGATGGCCAGGGAATTGAGCAGGGCTCTCCATAGGCCGCCCTGGGCGCCGGCGGCGAGTATGTCGACGTAGTTGTCGAGGGTCAGCGTCTCCGACGGGTTCTCGGCGACAACGGCCCACCAGCCGCTGGACCGCTGGGCGTTACGGGTCCGGAAGGAGTTGACCAGCAGTCCCAGCGAGGGGATGGTCCACAGCAGGACCAGCATCCACAGCACCCAGGTGGGAATGGACCTCAGGAAGGCATAGGTGCGTTTGCCGAGGCCCGGGCCGCCCGTGCTGTTCAGGGTGGTCATCAGCTCGCCGCCTTCTGCATCCGGCGTATGTTCACGTAGAGGATCGGCAGCACGGCGATGAACAGCACCACCGCCAGCGCCGACCCGAGCCCGAAGTTCAGCTCGGTGAAGGCGCGTTGCCACATCTCGTTGGCGATCACCTGGGTTCCGAAGTTTCCGTTGGTCATCACCTTCACGATGTCGAACACCTTCATGACCAGCACGATCAGCGTGGTGATCACCACCCCGATTGTCGGCGCGATCTGGGGAATGATGACCCGCCAGAACGCCTGCGCCTCGGAGGCGCCGTCCACCCGGGCCGCCTCGATCAGATCGGACGGAACGGCCTTGATCGCCGCTGAGAAGATCACCATCGTGAAGCCGGTCTGGATCCAGATCAACACCAGCATCAGCCACACGTTGTTGAAGGGCGCCTGCTGGGCGAACTGGATGGTGGAGGCCACCACATCGCCGTTGTCCCTGACCTCGAAACCGCCCACCCCGCGCCACAGCGCATAGGCGAACCACACCAGCGGCAGGGCACAGAC
>WTGI01000071.1 GCA_011523635.1 Acidimicrobiia bacterium | reverse complement strand
GATGGCATGTGCACCGAGATCCCGTCCCGCTTCGGCACCCGGATTCCGAAGCGGGCCCGGCTGACCCGCTACGCGGCGGCCGAGGCGGCCGGCCTGATCTGGGTGTGCATGTCGGGTAAACCCCGGTTCCCGCTCCCCGAGTTCCCCTACCGGGACGATCCGGGCTTCAAGGTCATCGAGGTTCCTTCGTACGACTGGAACTGCTCAATGCCGCGGCGGATCGAGAACTACGTTGACTTCGCCCACTTCGCCTGGGTTCACGACGGGGTGCTGGGGGACCGCGACCAGCCGGAGGTTCCGGACCATGGGATCGGACGGGTGGGTCACGAACTCCGTTTCGACCACCCCCATATGGCCGAGCCGGCCGACTCGGGGAAGAACAAGGGCCTCGAGTCCGGCGACGGGCCGGTGGAAGTCCAGATCGACTACCGCCTGTTCATGCCGAACACGATCCTCCTCGACCAATGGATCCCTCAGCTCGAGCAGAGATACCTGCTGTTCTTCACGGTGTGCCCGACCGGCCGCAAGACGTCGCGGTGCTTCACGTTCATGGGCCGCGACTACTCGCTGGACGAGCAGACCGACCGGGACATGCTCGACTTCAACGCGCTGGTCATCGGCCAGGACCTTCCCATCGTGCAGTCGCAGCGACCGGAGGAACTCCCGATGGACCTGTCAGCGGAGGTCCAGATCAAGGGCTCCGACCGGGTGGCCGTCGAGTACCGGCGCTGGCTCAAGGAACTGGCCTACAGCACGGATACACCCTGACCATCTCCGGAGACAGGTCACGGCGTGATCGGGGCACGCCGGACGGCTCCGCCACCTGACTCATCCGAGCTGCGGTCTCCTCAACCCCTCCTGCCGAGCACGCCGGACAGGTCGCATCCGTGAAGTTCATGCAAGAGGCCTAGGAAGGCGAGCACCGGCGGGCTGTAGTGCTGGGCGCGCCGTACCAGGACATGGGTGGGCAGGTAGACGCGGTGCTTCTCGGCCATCCCGATCGGCAACAGCCTGCCCATCTCCACCTCGCCCCGGATGGCGCTGCGCGGCAGGAACGAAATGCCGAGCCCCAGCGCCACCATGCGCTTGGTGGCCTCGATGCTGTCGAGGGTGGTCTCGATCTGCGGGACGATGCCCGCCTCGCGACAGGCCTGGTTGATGAGAAGGAAGTAGGTCGAACTGGGGTCGTAGAGGATGAGGGGCTGGCGCGCCACCTCCGAGATCCGAGCGTACCCCTTCTCGGCGAAGGGGTGGTCGGGATAGGCCACGAGCACGATCTCCTCGTCGTACAGGTAGATCGAGTGCACATCCGGATGCACCAGACCCCTTGACAGGCCAACATCCACCACGCCGTCGACGATCATGGCGAGGACGTCGGTCGACCGTCCGGTCCGTATCCGCGCCGAGACCTGCGGGTGGCGACGCTGGAAGCGATCGAGCGTGGGGGGGAGCATGTACGTCCCGATGGTGCGGGCCGAACCGATCGTGATGGTTCCCTGCTGCTCGTCCAGGGTCTGGCGGACGGCCTCCTGCCCCTTGTCCAGGAACTCGAGAACCCGCTCGGCGAAGGGCAGGAACGCCTCTCCGGCCTCGGTCAGCCGGACACCTCTCCCCATGCGGTGGAAGAGCGGGGTGCGCAGATCGCGTTCCAGCGACCTGATACGGCCGCTGAGCGAAGGCTGACTCACGAAGGAGGCGCGGGCCGCTCCCCGGAAGCTTCCGATCCGGGCCGCCGCCAGGAATGACTCCAGCTCTCTGAGTTCCATTCACCGCCTCACAGTCGATAGTTATAGCCTATCAGTTTGATCGGAAGAAACAGGCTAGCTTTATCGCCGAAAACACCGCATTACCCACCCGTCTCCGCCATCCTTACCCGGAGCGATCCCGTCGCGACGCTACGCGCAGTAGCGGGAGCGCATGGAAATCCAAGAGAGGTACCCCGGAGGGACGGAGCCATGTCGATGAATGGCCTGAACAGGTTCAGGAGAGCAGCTGCTCTCCAAGCCCGTTGGGACCGGGAGGCAAGGTGGCAGGGCATAGAGCGCCCGTACACCGCTCTTGACGTACTCCGCCTGCGGGGCAGCCTCAGGATCGAGCACAGCATCGCTCGGGCCGGGGCGGAGCGGCTGTGGGACCTCCTCGAGACCGAGCCCATCATCCGCACCTTCGGCGCCTTGACCGGGGCGCAGGCCGTCCAGATGGTCCGGGCCGGGCTCAAGGCTCTCTACCTGAGCGGCTGGCAGGTCGCCGCCGACGCCAACCTGTCAGGGCAGACCTACCCCGACCAGAGCCTCTACCCGTCCAGCAGCGTGCCGGCCGCGGTCCGGCGTGTCAACAACGCCCTCACCCGCGCCGACCAGATCGCTTCCATCAACGGTGAGATCGGCATCGACTGGTTCGCCCCCGTGGTGGCCGACGCGGAGGCCGGGTTCGGCGGTCCCGTTCACGCCTTCGAGCTGATGAAGGCGATGATCGAGGCGGGTGCGGCCGGCGTCCACTTCGAGGATCAACTCTCCTCGGAGAAGAAGTGCGGGCACATGGGTGGGAAGGTCCTCGTCCCGACCTCGCAGTTCATCCGAACCTTGACCGCGGCGCGGCTGGCGGCCGACGTGATGGACGTGCCGACCATCATCATGGCCCGGACCGACGCCCGTGACGCCGGGCTCCTGGTGAGCGATGCGGACGAACGGGACCGCCCGTTCCTCACCGGGGAGCGCACCGAGGAGGGTTACCACGGAGTGCGGGGCGGCATGGAGGCCGCTACCGAAAGGGCCCTGGCATACGCGCCTCTTGCGGACCTGCTGTGGTTCGAGACCTCGCAACCGGACATCGAGGAGGCTGCGGCCTTCGCCGAGGCCATCCACGCCCGGTTCCCGGGCAAGCTGCTGGCCTACAACTGCTCCCCCTCCTTCAACTGGAGACACCACCTGAGTGATGAGCAGATCGCGGCGTTCCAGGATCGGATCGCCGCGCTGGGCTTCAAGTTCCAGTTCATCACCCTGGCGGGGTGGCATCTGCTCAACTACCACACCTTCGACCTGGCCAGGTCCTACGACGCGGCGGGCATGGCGGCCTACAGCCGCTTGCAGCAGACCGAGATCGCCTCGGAGCCACTCGGGTACACCGCAACCAAGCATCAGGCCGAGGTGGGCGCCGGTTACTTCGACGAGGTGTTGCAGGTCACGACGGGAGGCCGAGCCTCCACCCTGGCGCTGGTGGGATCGACCGAAGCCAAGCAGTTCAGCTGACCCCAATCGGTATGCCATGGGCCGCGCCGTTGGGGCGGATGACCGGCGCCCGATAGGGATCCCGTTGCGCGCGGAACGCGAAAATCGCGGCGACGCGACTCGGCCGCCGGGCCCTCCCCCGCCACCACCTCTCCTGGTTCGGAGCGTGGTCGGCCATGCCCGGCCGGTTGCCGGGAATCGGCTGGTCGCTCCATGAAGCCTCGGTATGTTCCCTCCGGGCCGGCCGAACCGATCGGCTGGAGCTATCGGCCGGTGTAGGTGCTTGGCAATAGGCAACATATAGCGGCGGTGTGACACGTTCTACCTCTTCCTGCCCACAGCGGTGAGTCGCCCGTCTGTTCCGGGACGGTCGGCGCTTCAGCGGCTCTCGCTGGCCTAGGGAGTGGACAGGGCCGGGGGACGCTGAACCTGCGGGCGGCGGCCGCGGAGATCACCCGCACCCCGAACCGCGCCCTACGTGGTGGGCCTCATCCCGAACCTCGTAAGACCCGTCCGGCTACGCTCCGGTCATGGCCGAACTCAGCGCGCAGGACGAACGACTACTACGGCGGGCCATCGAGGTATCCGCCCGGTCGGTGGCGAACGGGAACACGCCCTTCGGCGCCATCATGGCGGACCCGGCCGGCCGTGTCCTCTTGGAGGCGGAGAACACCGGCATCACCGGCAGGAACACGCTCAACCACGCCGAGACCAACCTCATGAACCTGGCGGTGACCACGCTCAACCCCCACCAGATCGCCACCGCCACCCTCTATACCAGTTGCGAGCCCTGCGCCATGTGCAGCGGCTCGATGTACTGGGGCGGGCTCAACCGGATGGTCTACGGGATGAGCGAGGCGGATCTCCTGGAGATCACCGGTGAGGATCCCAGCACCGCCACCATGCGGGGCGTGGGCTGCCGGAACATCCTCCAGAGCGGCCAGCGCGACATCGAGGTGAGCGGCCCCCACCTGGTCGAGGAGGCCTCGGCGATCCACATCGGGTTCTACGACCAGTTCCTGCTCAGCGATCAGGAGAAAGGGCTCCTGCGGCGGGCGATCGACGTGTCAACCAGGTCGGTCGCCAACGGGAACCTACCCTTCGGGGCGCTGCTGGCCGATCCGGACGGGAACGTCCTCCTGGAGGCGGAGAATAGCGACATCACCGGCCAGAGCCCGCTCAACCATGCCGAGACCAACCTGATGAGGCTGGCGATCGAGAAGCTCACGCCGGAGCAGATCGCCACGGCCACCCTCTACACGAGTTGCGAGCCCTGCGCCATGTGCAGCGGCTCCATGTACTGGGGCGGGCTCAACCGGATGGTCTACGGGATGAGCGAGGCGGACCTGCTGCAGTACACGGGCGGCCACCAGCTCAACCCCACCATGACCGGAGTGGGCTGCCGGGCCGTACTCCAGAGCGGCCATCGCGAGGTGGAGGTGAAGGGTCCCTTCCTCATCGACGAGGCCTCCGTGATCCACCGGACCTACTGGACCACCTGAACCGGGAGTCGCGCCCGGTAGCGCGCTACCGATTCCCGCCTTCCATCACCCTCCTCCGCACTCGCTGCCGCCCGGCCACCAGTCCGACCGGATAGGATCAGGCGAGCTTTCCGTCAGCCCGAAAGGAGAACGCCGTTGCGTAGAGTTCCCACCACAGCCGCCGCCGGCGCAGATCTGGTACCGATGTTCAAGGACCACATGGAGTTGTGCGGGGTGGGCCCCGGACAGACCGTGATGGCCTTCACCAACACGCAGAGCAACCCCGCCTACATCACCGCCCTGATGGCGGCGGTGAAGGTGCTGGGCGGCGACTTCTTCCAGATCATGGTGGCCGCCGACGACTCCTGGATGAAGTCGCGCACCATCGTCGAGGCCTGGAAGGGGTGCGACCTGGTGGTGGGCTTCCTGGCCAGCATGGGATCGCACTGGATCTATTCGGACGCCCATAACGAGGCCCTAGAGTCGGGTGTCCGGTCCCTGATGATCGAGGAGCCCGAGGACCACCTGCGCCGCCTCTTCCCGCTCCCGGTGATCCGCGAGCGCGGCGAGGCCAGCGTGCGGTACATGGCGACGTCGGACGTAATGCGTGTCCAGTCGGAGGCGGGGACGGATCTCAGCGTCCGCTACACGGGCCGGCCGCTCGGGTGCCAGTACGGCTACACCGACGAGCCGGGACGCTGGGACCACTGGCCGTCGGGGCAGTGCGGCGTGGCGCCGCTGGAGGACTCGGCGGAGGGCACCCTGGTGGTGGACGCCGGCGATGCGCTGCTGCCGATGGGCAAGTACGTGGAGCAGCCGATCCGCATGGAGCTACGGGAGGGGAGCATCGTCTCCATCGACGGGGGCGCCGACGCCCGGCTGCTCAAGGACTTCTTCGAGCAGCCCAAGGACCAGCGGGTCTACGGCCTGTCCCACATAGGCTGGGGGTACGAGCACCGGGCCAACTGGAACGCCCTAGGCCTCCGCTTCTGGGAAGGCGGGGGCGTGATGGACACCGAGAGCTACTACGGCAACATGCTGATCGCCTTCGGGGCCAACTTCTTCCGCAAGCTGGGCGGTAACAACCGGGTCAACTTCCACTTCGACATCCCGACCCGCAACCACTCGATCTGGATCGGGGACACCCAGATCATCGATCGGGGCAGCTTCGTGGTGCCCGGGTTCGAGCTGGAATAGCCGGACGCCGCGGATGCGACTCAAGGACAAGGTAGCGGTAGTAACCGGGTCCTCCCGTTCCATCGGGCGGGCCATCGCCCTCGGTTACGGGCGGGAAGGTGCCAAGGTGGTGGTCAACTACCGGAGCGACCAGGGAGCCGCCGACTCGGCGGTGGCCGAGATCGAGGCGATGGGCTCGGAGGCCATCGCGGTGCAGGCCGACACGTCATCGTCCTCGGACGTGGCGGCCCTGATGGCGGCGGCCGTGGACCGCTTCGGACGGATCGACATCCTGGTCAACAACGCCGCCATCCTGATCCGGACGCATTTCCTCGATATCGAGGAATCGGAATGGGACCGGATCATGGAGGTAAACCTCAAGGGGTTCTTCCTGTGCTCCCAGACGGCGGCGCGCCAGATGGTCCGCCAGGGTGATGGTGGCGTCATCATCAACATGTCCTCGGCAGGCGACACCTTGGCCGGGAAGGACCTGGCCCACTACTGCGTGGCCAAGGGAGGTGTACGGATGCTCACCCGGCAGCTGGCCTTCGAGCTGGCGCCCCACGGGATCCGCGCCAACGCCATAGCCCCGGGGTTGATCGAGACGGACCTGAACCGGGCGGATCTGGCCGTTCGCGAGTTCCGCGAGTACCGGCTCTCCATGATCCCGCTGGGGATCATCGGGGTTCCCGAGGACATAGTGGGCGCGGCGGTCTTCCTGGCCTCCGAGGACTCCAGGATGGCCACCGGATCCACGATCTACCTGGACGCCGGCCAGACCATCTTCTGACCGCCGGGGGGCTACCGGCCCGGTCCCGCTTGCCGGGTCGGAGTCCTCCTCCGCTGTCACGAAGGCGGGGGAACAGCCTCACCCGTTTCTCCCACTGTCCCGTGTCTCTGGTTCGCCACGACCGTGACCTGTAACCGCCGTGAGCGGTGCGGGCCCTGTGCCCGGACAAGGGGGTTGAAACTGTCACACACCCCTCGCATACTGCCCGGCAGTCGCAAGCACCGCCGGTTCTCAGCTATTCGACGTCGAGGGAACCGGAACCGGGATCAATTCGGGAGCGGACCCGCCGGGGG
>WTGI01000024.1:37612-40227 GCA_011523635.1 Acidimicrobiia bacterium | reverse complement strand
GCAGCGGTACGTTGAGGAAGCGGAACGCAGCGACGGGGCACCGATGACCGCCAGAGCACGCCTGGTCGTTTCGCAGACAGACCACTAACCACTATGAGCCAGCCGCAGATGCTCTTCGACTACCCCTCCGTGACCGCCGAATCGGTTGGCGCCGCCGTGGAGGCGGCCATCGCCCGCGGTGAGGATCTGGTCGAAGAGATACTCTCGGTGCAGGGTCCGCGCACGTTCGCGAACACGTTGCGGCCCTTCGAGGAGGTAGCTCGCCTGGGCGCGGTCGCGTATGGCCGGGGACCCTTCCTGGGCCAGGTCGCCACGGACGAGGCGGTCCGGACGGCGGCCCGGGAGGGCGAGGAGCGCTTGGAGAAGTGGGCCCTCGACCTGATCTCGCGGCGCGACCTGTACCGGGCCATCCGTGACTACGCGGGCACGGCCGACGCCGCGGCGCTGGCCGGCGAGCCGGCCCGAGCCCTCGATCACGCCTTGCGCGACTTCCGCATGGCTGGTCACGAACTGAGCGAGGAGGACCGGTCCCGGGTACGGGAGCTGCTCACCCGCCTGGTCAGCTGCCAGGTCGCCTTCTCCGCCGCCCTGGCCGAGTACGAGGACCATATCGAGGTCACTGAGGACGACCTCGACGGCATGCCCGACTCGTACGTGGCGCGGCTGGCGCCGGGAGAATCCGAGGGTTCCTACCGCATCACGATGGCCTATCCGGATGTGATCCCGTTCATGGAGAACTCCCCGCGCCGCGACCTGAGGCAGGAGCTGGCATACAAGTTCGGCAACCGCGCCAGGGAGGAGAACACGCCGGTACTGGAAGAGGCTCTGGAGATCCGGGCCCGGCTGGCCTCGATCTTCGGCGCCGGTTCGTGGGCGCATCACAGCATGGTGAAGAAGATGGCCCGGCGGCCCGAGGCGGTGACCGACTTCTACGGGTCGATTCTCGGTCGCCTGACCGAGGCGGGCCTCCGGGAGCGGGCCGGTATGGAGCGGCTGCTCGAGGCGCAGGGTGATGAGCTGCCGGTCCAGCCCTGGGACCGCGCCTACTGCCACACCGAGCAGATGAAGCGGGAATACGGGGTGGACCCGCTCGAGGTGGCCGCCTACTTCCCTCTGGACCGGGTGATCGCGGGGATGTTCGAGATCACCCAGCGGGTGTTCGGTCTCACCTACCGGCAGGTCGATGCGCCGGTCTGGCACGAGGAGGTGCTGGCGTACCGCATCACCGACACGGCCTCGGGCGAGCTGGTGGCCCACTTCTATATGGACCTGCATCCCCGCGACGGCAAGTTCGGTCACGCCGCCGCCTTCCCGCTGGCGCCCGGCGGGACGGACATCGAGGGCCGTCTCCTCCGGCCGGTGAGCGCCATGGTGGCGAACCTGACCCGTCCCACTCCGGACGCTCCGTCGTTGTTGCTGCACGACGAGGTGGTCACCCTGTTCCACGAGTTCGGCCACATCCTCCACATGTCGCTCTCACGGGCCGAGCTGGCGCGGTTCAGCGGCGCCCGGACCGAGTGGGACTTCGTGGAGGCGCCGTCCCAGATCATGGAGAACTGGTGCTGGATTCCCGACGTGCTCCGGACCTTCGCCCGCCACCACGCCACCGGGGAACCGATCCCGCCGGAATTGGTGGTCCGCCTGACCGATGCCCGGAACCTGAACGTCGCCCTCTTCAACCTGCGCCAGGTGATGCTCGGCCAGATGGACATGGATCTCCACACCACCCTCGAACCGGTCGATCTGGAGGCCGTGTTACGTAGCCGGGCGCGTACGGGACTCCTCCCGCACCACGAGGGCACCTTCATGCTCTCGTCGTTCGGGCACCTGCTGGGCGGGTACGACGCCGGCTACTACGGATACCTATGGGCGGAGGTGTTCGGCCAGGACATGTTCAGTCGCTTCGCCGAGGAGGGGGTGCTCTCCCCCGAGGTGGGGATGGCCTACCGCCGCAAGGTGCTGGAGCCCGGCGGGACCAGGGACGCCATCGACCTGTTGGAGGACTTCCTCGGCAGGGCGCCGAGGAGCGATGCCTTCTTCCGCAAGCTGGGCCTCGAGGGCTGAGCCTCCGGCAGGAAGCCCAGCCCTCCTCTGGTTCTCAGGCTTCGGTCAGGATGTGGCCTCGGACCCGGGGGAAGCGGACGGGAGCGTGGGCGTTGCAGTGGTCCCGGCGGTTGTAGATGGATATCTTGGTGGAGCACCCATCGAGGCGGCAGACCCGACCCCTCTGGTAGGAACGGGACGGCCGTACCCCGCCTTGCAGTCGGAGACCGCCTAGAGCTTCAGACACGATCACTCACTTTCCTCAGTCCCCCTGGCGTATCCCGTATAACGCCCCGTCCGGCCGCGTTGTTCCGTTTTCTTTCCGGGACTCCTGGAGACCCGACCCCTGTTCCGGATACGCAAGCAATCCGGCCGTCATGTCCCGCGGCCGTACGGCCGCTTGGTTCGCGCCGTGCTCCCGACATGAGGATTCGGGCTACGCTGGGACCAGCGTTCCCGTCACTCCCGCCAGTCCCAGGAGACCCACATGAGAGCAACAGACGTGGCTGTATCCGCGGATGCCACCGAGGTGGTGTTCGACGTGTCCGGGATGACCTGTGGTTCGTGTGCGG
>WTGI01000024.1:0-37512 GCA_011523635.1 Acidimicrobiia bacterium | reverse complement strand
CACCGGGGACGGTTGACGGCCTGACCGCGGCGGTGGAGGAGATCGGCTACGGCCTCACGCCCGTCCCCTCCGGGAGACCCGCATGAGCGTAACGGACGTCGCCGTTGCCGCCGATGCCACCGAGGTGGTGTTCGACGTGTCCGGGATGACCTGTGGTTCGTGTGCGGCCCGCATCGAGGAGGTACTGGTCGAACAGGCAGGTGTTGAGGGGGCGGCGGTGGATGTCGCTTCGAGCCGGGCTACGGTCATGCTGGCCGCACCGGGGACGGTTGACGGCCTGACCGCGGCGGTGGAGGAGATCGGCTACGGCCTGGCGCCCGTCCCCGCCAGGGAAGAGTCCCGAGACGTCGAGCGCGAGGATGCGCTGGAGCGCCGGATCGGGTGGCGCCGCTTCGTGGTGGCGGCAGCGCTGGCCCTTCCCACCATCGTCCTGGCCATGGGTGGCGTCGATACCGTCTGGTCGGATTGGCTCCAGGGTCTTCTCGCCTCCGGAGCGGTTCTCTGGGCAGGGCGTACCTTCCATGTGGTGGCCTGGAAGCGGCTGCGCCACGGAGCGGCCAGTATGGACACGCTCATCAGTCTCGGCACGCTGGCCTCCTGGGGTTACTCGGTGTGGGCTCTCATCTCCGGGGGAGCGCTCTTCTTCGAGACCGGCGCCGCCATAGTGATGTTCGTGCTGCTCGGCCGCTACCTGGAGGCGCGCGCCAAGGGCCGGGCCTCCCAGGCCGTATCCCGGCTCCTGGAGCTTCGGGGCAACGACGCCCGGGTGCTCCGCGGCGGATCCTGGGTCACCGTTCCGATCGATGAAGTGCTGGTGGGGGATCAGGTCGAGGTGCTACCCGGAGGACGGATTCCGGTCGACGGAACGGTGGCCGAGGGGGTCGGCGAGGTCGACGAGTCGATGCTGACCGGAGAGCCCATGCCGGTGGCGCGCCGGCCGGGAGACCGTGTCGTCGGGGGAACGGTCAACCAGACGGGTCGCCTGGTCATCGAGGTCACGGAGGTGGGCGAGGACACCGTTCTGGCCGAGGTGGTACGGATAGTGGAGCGGTCCCGGGCCACCAAGGCCCCGATCCAGCGCCTGGCCGATCGGGTGTCGGGCATCTTCGTCCCGGTGGTGGTGGTGGTGGCGGCGGCCACGCTGGTGGGTTGGCTGGTCGCGACCGGAGACTGGGCGGACGCGCTGCGTAGCGCGGTGGCGGTCCTGATCATCGCCTGTCCCTGCGCGCTCGGCCTGGCCACGCCCACGGCTATCGCGGTCGGGGCGGGACGGGGCGCCGAGCTCGGCGTGATATTCCGCTCGGCTGAGGTGTTCGAGCTGATGGAGAAGCTGGAGCGCGTGGCGCTCGACAAGACCGGCACGCTGACCACCGGGCAGATGACCCTCGACTCGGTGGAGTCCGACCATCCCGAGTTCCTCGCACGTGTGGCGGGCGTGGAAGCCGGGACCGGGCATCCGCTGGGCCGGGCGGTGGAGGCCGGAGCGCTCGAGCGAGGCGTCCGGCCCTCCAAGGCCGGCAACGTCAGCGTGTTCCCCGGCTTGGGAGCGGAGGGCACTGTCGACGGCACGGTGGTGACGGTGGGAACGTCCGATCTGATGGAGAGCCGTGGGATGGCGGTGGACGCCCGCTGGACCGAGGTGTTGGACCGGGCCGGAGGCCGGGGCCGGACCGCTTTCCTGGCCGGCTGGGACGGTGTCGTCCACGGGGTGATGACGGTCAGCGACACCCCCCGAACGTCATCAGCCGGCGCTATCGCCGCCCTGGGTGACCGGCAGCTCGCGACCGCCATGCTCACCGGGGACGATCCCACCGCCGCCCGGGTGGTGGCGGACCGGTTGGGAATCGCGGAGGTACATGCCCGCCTCTCGCCGCAGCAAAAGGCCAACCTCATAGAGTCCTGGCAGGACGACGGCCAGGCCGTGGCATTCGTCGGAGACGGGGTCAACGACGCTCCGGCGCTGGCGGTGGCGTCAGTCGGAATGGGGATCGGCACCGGCAGCGACCTGGCTATCGAGACCGCCGACGTGAGCCTGATGTCGGGCAATCCGGCGCTGGCGGTGACTGCCATCGACCTGGCGCGACGCATCCTGCGCGGCATCAGGCAGAACCTCTGGTGGGCCTTCGCCTACAACGTGGCGGCCATCCCCCTGGCCGCCGCCGGACTGCTCGACCCGATGGTTGCCTCCGTCGCCATGGCGCTGTCCAGCGTTTCCGTGGTGGCCAACAGTCTCCGCATGAGGAACTGGTCCCCCGCTTCCGCTTCGTGACTCCCCTCGCTACGATCCCTTAGCGTGGGGACCGATGTCGAATGGCTTGAGGAGCATTCGCTAAGAGATCCGGTAGCGGTACTGGCCTTCGAGGGCTGGAATGACGCCTCCGACGCCGCCTCCCGGGTGCTCTACTACCTCATGGAGCACCACGACGTTACTCCGCTGGCTCGGCTCGATCTCGAGAACTACATCAGCTACCAGGAGTCCCGGCCGCTGGTCACGCTGGAAGGCCGGGTACGGGAGATACGCTGGCCCACGGTCGGCTTCTTCGGCCTCGCCATACCCGATCACTCCCATGACCTGGTGCTGGTCCTCGGGGAGGAGCCGCACCTGCGGTGGCGCCGGTTCTGCCTCGAGGTCGCTTCCGTGCTCCGGCATCTGGAAGTCCGCCAGGCCGTGGCCCTCGGAGCGTTCGTCGGCGAGATCGCCCACACGCTCCCGGTGCCGATCTTCGGAAGCTCATCGGACCCCAATTTCGCCCAGCGGTTCGGATTGCATGCCTCCGCCTACGAGGGGCCTACCGGCATCACCGGGGTCATCACCACCGCACTCGAGGACGAGGGTATCGAGGCGGCGGGCATGTGGGCCGGTATACCCCACTACCTGGCGGCCAACCCCAGCCCCACCGGGACCCGGGCGCTCCTGTACGCGCTCGGCGACATGATCGGCCGGCGCTTCGATGTCAAGGAACTGGATGAGGAGGTAGCCGACTACGAGGCGCGGGTGCAGGAGGCGATCGCCGGATCCAGCGAGCTGGTCGGGTACGTCCGGGGCTTGGAGGCGGAGAGCGAGAAGCGGGCCATATCCCTCACGGGTAGCCGCCGGTTGGTGGAGGAGATCGAGCGCTTCCTACGCAACCCCAACTAGTTGGTAGTTGTTAGTTGCTAGTTGGTAGCCGGAGGTAGGGTTGGAGAGGATCGGATTACGGTCTCGGTGCGTGCCGTTCCGGCTTGCGGCCATTCCGTCCAGCGACAACAATCGGGGCCGGACCGGAATAAGGACGTGTATTGGGCTCGCTGGTCAAGAAGCGCCGCAAGAAAATGAGTAAGCACAAGTATCGCAAGCGGATCAAGGCAAACCGTCACAAGAAGAAGCAGTAGATCCGCTTCAGGGGGGGTACTGGAGGGGCGAGGATGTGTTCCCGCCCGGCCAAAGTGAATGTTCCTAGGGGGTCGATCCCGGCCGGTAGTAGCGCCGGATCGCCCAGCCGACCACCACGACGATGAAGCCGGCGGACGGGTTACCCCCGATGATGGCCAGCGCCAGGCCGTAGACGACCGCGACCGTGCCAAGCATCCGCATCGTCTTCAGAATCGTGCTTCTCGGGTCATCGGCCTGCCCGTTGACGGACTCTTCGTCGGTTGCAACGGGGCATGTGTGCCGATGCCCCGATCGCTAAGCCGATCGAGACCCGAAGCTAGCTGGCGCCTGTGACATCCGGCGCCAGCACCATCGCCTTGCCCTCACCGCGCAGGGCGTCTGCCAGGGCGTCCTGGACCGTGGACACGTGGTCTCGCCGCGCCAGGCTGAGGATGGAGGGACCGGCGCCGGACAGGCAGGCGTACACGGCCCCCGCCTCAAGGGCCACCTCCATCAGCCAGGCCGTTTCCGGGTAGGTGGCGAGTCGGGGCGTCTCGTGGATCTCGTCGCCGCGGGCGTTGTCGAGGATCTGCTCCGAACCGGTCCGCAGGCCCTCGATCAGCGCGGTGAGCCGTCCCAGGGTGCGAACAGCCACGTCGAGCGGGACACAATCCGGCACCACCTTGCGGGAGTCACTGGTCCGGATCTCGAAGTCGGGAACCACAAGTACCGGCACCAGGTCGGGTGACAGCGAGTGGTGCACCACCCATCCCTGGGCGACGGACACCAACCCCCCGTAAACGGCGGCGGCGGCGTTGTCGGGGTGGCCCTCCAGGTACTTGACGTACTGGAACAGCTCGTCGTGGGTCGGGTCCTTGCCGTTGGCGCGCAGGGCGGCGAGGGTGCCGGCGGTGAACGCCGCCGCGCTCGATCCCAGGCCGCTGCATAGAGGAACATGGTTGGCGATCTCCATCCGGAGCGGCCGGTCGCTCACCGCGCGAGCCGCCGCCAGGACGGCGTCGTTTTCCTCATCGCCCAGGTAGGGCTCGGGTCCCACGTGGTGGGTCGACCACGAGTCGGCGACTTCGGCGGTTACCCGGCACCGCAGGTCGAGCGCCAGGGCCATGGTGTCGAAGCCGGGCCCGAGGTTCGCGGAGGAGGCCGGGGCGGAGGCGGTGCTCATGAGCCGATGTCGGTCTCGACGAAGATGTTCCGGGCGGCCGGCAACGCGACCCGGATCGCCTCCTCGACGTCCTCGATGGTCTGGTGGACCTCCTTACCGGAGAGGCCTTCCACCAACTTCACATCCAGGTTGACCAGGATGTCCTCGGGGCCCATGTGCATGGTGAGCAGGCGGTCCACGCCGGTGACGTTGGCGTGGGCCAGCACGCGCGCCCGGATGGTGGCCCGGTCCCGGCGTCCGGCCGCCTCCCCGATCAGCAGCCCCTTGATCTCGAACGCTAGGAAGAACGCCACCAAGGCCAGCAGCACCCCGATCAGGATCGACGCCAGGGCGTCCCAGGTGGGGTCGCCCGTGAGCTGGGAGGCGACCACGCCCGCCAGCGCGACGCTCAGCCCTCCGACGGCGGCGCTGTCCTCGAACAGGACGACCAGCAGGGCCGCGTCCTTGGTCTCGCGCAGGGTGCGCCACAGGGCCCGCGAGCCCCGGACCCGGTTGAACTCCCGCGCCGCCACCGTCCAGGGGACGGCCTCGAAGAGGATCGCCCCCCCGAGCACGGCCACGGAGACACCGAAGCTCTCTATGGCATGGGGATGCCGGAGGGCGTTGACGCCGTGCTGGATGGAGAACACGGAGCCGCCCACGAACAGCATGACCGCCACCATGAAGCTCCAGAAGTAGACCTCCTTGCCCCGCCCGAACGGATGGCGCTGCCCGCCGGCGCGTTTGGCGACCGTCATGCCCCACAGCAGCATTCCCTGGTTGCCGGAGTCGGCCACCGAATGGATGGCCTCGGCCAGCATCGCCGCCGACCCGGTGATGGCGGCCGCTATGAACTTGGCCACCGCGATGGCCGAGTTGGCGACCAGCGCGGCGATCACAGCGAGACGGGAGCCTTGGGAAGCCATTCGGGTTCCAGTGTACGAGGTCGCGGGTCCTCGATGACCGCAGCAGGGCTACGGTAAGCGGGTCATGGCAGACATTCTCGGGCTGGACGCCCTGCTGGGGCAGTTGATGACCGCGCTGGGTCTTGCGATGGTGGCCGGGAACGGCTTCGCCATGTGGAAACACGCCCGTGGCGAGGTTCCCGAAGGCGCCAAGGGTGCCTACCGGCCGGGGCGGGTCCGCTTCCTGCTGGGGGTCGGCCTGGTGATCAGCATCTGGGGCCTGGCCGGCATCTTGACCTGATCCGACGGCGCGGCAGATCGGTCCGACGCATATGACACCCACCCTGGCCCCTCACTACCATCGCAACGGTCCGGCGGGTGTAGTTCAGTGGTAGAACATCAGCTTCCCAAGCTGAGAACGGGGGTTCGATTCCCCTCACCCGCTCCCTTCCCCTGGCGCGCTGATTCCACCGCTCCGCAACCTGGAGCAGAGCAGTGATACTTTCGGATCGGGACATCAAGGCCGCCGTCGAGGCGGAACGCATCGGGATCGATCCCTACGAGCCCGACAACGTCCAGCCCTCGTCTGTCGACCTGCGGGTGGATCGCTTCTTCCGGGTGTTCGAGAACCACCTCTACCCGTACATCGATCCCAAGACGGCCCAGCCCGACCTCACCCAGGAGAGGGCGGTCAGCCCTGACGGCCGCTTCATCCTCCACCCGGGCAAGTTCGTGCTCGGGGCTACCCTCGAGCGGATCCATCTGGCCGACGACCTCGTGGCCAGGCTGGAGGGCAAATCCAGCCTCGGCCGGATCGGCCTGCTGATCCACTCCACCGCCGGGTTCGTGGATCCCGGCTTCAACGGTTACCTGACCCTTGAGCTCGCCAACGTGGCCAACCTGCCGATTGCCATCTATCCGGGAATGCTGATCGGGCAGATCAGCTTCTACGAGCTCTCCAGCCCGGCGGAGTACCCCTACGGTTCGCTGTGGGCCGGGTCCAAGTACCAGGGCCAGCGCGGCCCCACCGCGTCCCGGGTCCACGAGAACTTCCGCTAGTGACCGTTCAGCGACCCGTTAGCGGTAAGCCGAGTTCGGCACGTCACGGCCGATGAGCGCTCGTCGCGGCGGGGATCGGCCAGGCTATGGCCGCCGTGGTCAGCCTTCCGTTTGGTGAGGCCTCTACTATCGTGACATCAGACATCTCACCGGGACTAATCCGGTGAGGCGGATGGTACGAGTCGGCGGGGACCCAGGGACCGGACAACGATGCTGATCGCATTATCGGTGAAGAACTTCAAGAGCATCAGGGAAGCCAGAGTTCGGTTTGGCCCCTTTACGTGCTTTATTGGGCACAATGGTGTCGGGAAGAGCAACCTGTTTGATGCTATCTACTTTCTTAGCGAGCTAGCCGAACGTGACATCTCTGAGGCAGCGATCAAGGTTCGGCGTACGAGCGGCGGCGGTTTCTCTCCTCGGGATCTCATCTTCGGGCGGGATCCCGATCGTGTGATCGAGCTCTCAGCGGACATGATCGTGCCTCCCGAGGTTAAGGATGACTTCGACCAATCGGCCAAGCCGAGCACGACCCTTCTCACTTATTCACTGGAATTACGATACTCTGAGAAGACCGACCGCCTTCTCGTGGAGTACGAGAGTCTAACTCACAAGAAACTCGGCGATTACAAGAAGTTCGTAGGCTTTCCATCATCCCCAGACTTCAAGAGTTCAGTCGCCCTGGGCGCCAGACGAGGTGGACCATTGATTTCTACCAGCGGCGATCGAATCATGCTCCACGGCGACGGTGGCAGCCGCGGGCGTCCGGCACCGGTCGGAAGATCGCCACGCACGGTGGTAGGAGGAACGAATACATACGACTACCCGACCGTTCTGGCTGCTAAACGTGAGATGTCATCTTGGCGAATCTTGCATCTCGAGCCGAGCGCTATGCGAACTCCTGATCCGAGATGGGCACAGCCGCCCCACATATCCGCGTCAGGTAGTCACATACCCGCCACTCTTGGGTCTCTAATAGAGCGTGATTGTGATGCCCAGTCAGAAATTCTCTATCGTCTCAGGCAATTGAATTCCGATATAGAGGAACTAGGCGTCTACGTAGATGAGGCAGGGGATCAGTTAGCTCTCCGGGCTCGGATCGCCGGAGTCAAAAATTGGCTCTATTCCCGTTCCCTATCCGACGGAACACTTCGCTACATCGCGCTGGCGTTGATGTTGGTTGACATTAGGGACAGGGCGGTTTTATGTATCGAGGAGCCCGAAAACGGGATTCACCCGTCACGCATACCTAATCTAGTCGAACTCCTCCGGGATTACGCGGTAGAACCAGAAGACGCGGTAGGCTCCGACAACCCGCTACGTCAGGTGATTGTCAACTCACACTCTCCGGAAGTAGCGAGGCGACTCTCCTTCGAGGATATAGTGTTCGTCGAGCGAGCGATCACCAGCATGACTGGCCCGATCAGTGTCTTCCGTCCGGTCGTGAATACGTGGCGAGTAGGTATAACGAACGGGACAGGTAACTACGACCTACCGGTTGGAAGGCAAGCCGTTATTAACTTCATTGGCGGATCCCCAATCCTTCCGGAGATGGGCCAGTTGAGATTCTCGTTCGGCACGGCGAGATGAGTCGTCAGCTTACGTATTCCGTGGTTGCTGACGGAGGTACCGACCGGATACTGGTTCCGATCATTCAGTGGGCGATCCATCGCCTTGATCCTGAAGTTGAGATTCTTGAGCCACTGTTCACTGTGCGGTCAGGAAGCGTCAGGGACTTCTTGCACGGATATGACCCGGGTGTGATGTTGATATTCGTTCATCGTGACGCCGAGCGACGTACACTCAAGGAGCGGCTTGGAGAGTTCGAGAGGACAACTCGAACGGACATCGTGCCGCTGATTCCAGTTCGCATGTCGGAAGCCTGGCTATTGTTCGATGGCATGGCCATCGCACAGGCCGCCGGTCGCCCCGGTACCTCGGTGCCAACTCCCAAGCTAGCTGATGTCGAGAGGATGTCTGATCCGAAGAGCCGCTTGGATGAGCTTCTGTTCGTGGCAGCAGGATCACCATCGGGTCGCCGCGGTAGGAATTTCAAACGCTCCATTGTCGAACGCAGGGTCAATGTCGCGAGCTACATTGCCGACTACAGCCCACTTGAGGATTTGATGGCCTTCCGGTGCTTTCAGAGTCATCTCGAGCGGAACTACCCGTACGGTCCCTTATCCCAAATAGTCTCCCGCGATCCGGTTCGTTAGGAATCCGACTCTTGGCGGAACACTCGGATAGATAAGTTCCACAGCCAGCAACGGTTGGTCGAAACGGACTAGAGGTGGCTACTCAGAGCAGGGTTTCCGGCCGGTACGTAGCGGCGTCCGGATGGGCGTCGACCACCCCCGCGACCGCTCTGGCAACGGCGTCCACCTGCGAGCCTGCCCGTCCCGCCAGGCCGGTGGCGGTGGCCGCCTCCCGGATCCGCGATGCGTCCAGGGGAAAGGCCGGATCGTGGCCGAGCGATGCCCAGAGGTCGTGGTCGTCCCCGTCCCGCCGGGCAGATGCCGATCGCCGGGCATGGGACTGGATGACCCGGTGGGCCTGCTCGCGGCCCATCCCCGCCGCGACCGCTGCCAGCAGGACCCGGGTCGTGGAGAGGAACGGCAACTCGGCGGCCAACTCCTCCTCCACGCGTCCGGGAAACACCGCCATGTCCCGGACCACGTGCAGGGTGGCCTCCAGCAACCCGTCGGCGGCGAAGAAGGAGTCGGGCAGCATCACCCGCCGTACCACGGAGTCGCTGACATCGCCCTCGTTCCACTGGTGTCCTGACAGCCCGGCGGCCATGGCGAGGTACCCGCCCAGGACCACGGCCAGCCCGGTGATCCGCTCGCAGGTACGCATGTTCGTCTTGTGGGGCATGGCCGATGATCCCACCTGGCCGGGTTGGAAGCCCTCGGAGGCCAGGTCGGCGCCGGCCATCAGCCGGAGGGTGGTCGCCAGGCTGGAGGGGCCGGCCGCCAGCTGGGCCAGCGTGGCCACCACCTCCAGGTCGAGCGATCTCGGATAGATCTGCCCCACGGAGGCTAGGCGCCGGGAGAAGCCCAGCCCGTCCGCCACCTTGTCCTCGAACCGGTCCACCGCCTCCTCGTCACCGCCGAACAGGTCCAGGAGGTCCTGCTGGGTGCCCACCGGGCCCTTGATCCCCCTCAGGGGATAGCCGGCGATCAGGGTCTCGAGCCGCCGGTACGCGGCCAGGGTCTCCTCGGCGGCGCCGGCAAGACGCTTCCCCACCGTGGTGGGCTGGGCCGGGACGTTGTGGCTGCGGCCCACCATGACCATGTCCCGGTACTCGACCGCCCGGCCCGCCAGGGCTGCCAGCACCGCCACGGTCTTGTCCCGCAGCGTTTCGAGGGACCGCCGGATCACCAGTTGCTCGACGGTCTCGGTGACGTCCCTGGAAGTGAGTCCCTTGTGGATGTGCTCGTGGCCCGCCAGCGCGCAGAACTCCTCGATGCGGGCCGCCAGGTCGTGGCGGGTGGTTTCCTCCCTGGACCGGATCGAGGCCAGGTCCACTTGATGGATGACCGCCCTGTAGTCGTCGACCACCCCGTCGGGCACGGGCACGCCCAGTTCGGTCTGGGCTTCGAGGACGGCTACCCAGAGCTCCCGCTCCATGACCACCCGACCCACCGGTGACCAGAGGCGGAGGATCTCTCTACCGGCATAGCGAAAGGCCAGGACATTGGGAATGTCGGACTGTCCGGGAGGATCCTTCGGGATCGGTGCCATAGCGGTTCCGCTCAGGTCTCCGTCTTGGATGGGTCCCACTCCACCCCCGCCAGGCGGGCCAGGGCCAGGATCAGGGACTGCGTGCCCTTCCGCCCCAGCCCCTGGGCCTGGAGCGAGACGTAGAGCTCGTGGGCCATGGCCAGACCGGGCGCCGGGAGCTTCATGGCGGCGGCCTCCCGCAGGGCGATCCCCATGTCCTTGACGAAATGATCCACGAAGAAGCCCGGCTCGAAGTCGCCCCCGAGCATCCGGGGGCCGTAGTTCGACAGCGACCACGATCCGGCCGCCCCGCCGCTTACCGACCCCATCACCGTGTCGAGGTCGAGCCCGGCCTGCTGGCCGTAGAGCAACGCCTCGGACAACCCGATCATGCCGGTGGCGATCAGGATCTGGTTCACCGCCTTGGTGTGCTGGCCGGCGCCCGGCCCGCCCTGGCGGACGATGGTCTTGCCCATGGTCTCGAACACCGGCCGCACCTGCTCCACAGGGTCCGGGTCGCCGCCGATCATTATCGACAATGTGCCGTTGCGGGCGCCTATGTCACCCCCGCTCACCGGGGCGTCGATGGCCTCCACACCCCGTTCGGCGCACGTGCCGGCGATCTCGATGGCGAGGGCGGGCTCGGAGGTGGTCATGTCCACCAGCACGTCGCCCACCGAGGCGCCTTCCAGCAGGCCGTCCGGTCCGAGGAACACCTGGCGGACATCCTCGGGGAAGCCCACGATGGCGAAGGACATGTCCGACGCCGCGGCTACCTCGGCGGGGGTGGCGGCCCAGGTGGCGCCGCGGGCGATGAGGGTCGCGGCCCTGGCCTTGGTGCGGGTGGTAACCGTCACCGGATATCCGGCGTCAAGGACGTGCCCGCACATGGAGACGCCCATCACTCCTGTTCCGACCCAGCCGATCGCAGGCTTGTCAGTCACGTTCCGCTCCTTTCGATGACCAGCTTGCCCTGATGATCCCCGGCCTTCATCCGGCCCAAGGCCTCCGGCAGATGCTCGAACGGGTAGACGCTGTCCACGAGCACCGGCAAATCGCCTCCGGCCACCCACTCCGACACCCGGGCGAAGTCCTCGTGGTCGAACATGGTGGAGCCGATGATCTCCAGGTGGCGGAAGAAGAGCGGCGGGACGCTGATCTCCACCTTGGGGCCGCTGGTGGATCCGCAGGTCACCAACCTGCCGCCCGGCGTCAACGACCGCATCGACTGGCTCCAGGTGGCGGGCCCGACGTTCTCGAACACCACGTCGGCCTGCCGTCCCGCGGCCTGCCGGAGCTCCTTGGAGAAATCGCCTCCGGAGGCGAACCCGCCCGCCGCGCCGAGCTGTACGGCCCGTTCGATCTTGGCGGGGCTCCTAGAGGTGACGTAGACCTCGGCGCCCATCAGCCGGCCTATCAGCATTCCGGCCGAGCTGACCCCCCCACCGACTCCCACCACCAGCATCAGGTCCCCGTCGCGGAGGCGGGCCCGGCGCAGCATCCGGTAGGCCGTGGCGTAGGCCAGCCCGTAGGCCGCCGCCCGGTCCCACGGGAGGTGGGCCGGCTTGGGCGCCAGGTTGGTGGCCGGAACCACGACATGATCGGCCAGAGTTCCCCAGGAGTGTTCGCCCAGCACGCCCAGCTTCCCGCTGAAGGGTATGTGGCCAGTCGTGGGGGCGTAGCCGAGGCTCGGGTTGACGATCACCTCGGCGCCCGGCGCCCAACCGTCCACACCGTCTCCCACCGCGTCGACCACCCCGGCGCCGTCCCCGCCGGGCACATGGGGGAAGTGCTTGGGCGCGGGCAGGCCCATCGACATCCACAGGTCCAGGCGGTTGAGAGCAGACGCCACCAGCCTCACCCTTACCTCGCCCGGCCCAGGTCCAGGCGTGTCCACCTCCGCCAGGGTGTAGGAGGACGGTCCCCGCGTGTCGTTCAGAATCCAAGCTCGCATGAAGCCAAGGCTAGACCGCGCTCGGGGCGGCGTCGCCACCCGCTGCGGACGGTCAGGCTACGTCCAGCCGAAGTGGTCGATGGAGCCCTCGCCGCGGCCCAGGTCCCATCCGGCGGCTCCGGTGATGGCGCGTGACACCCAGGCTCGGGCGTCGGCGATCGCCACGATCAGATCGGCGCCGGAGGCCAGGCGGGCCGCTATGGAGGCCGAGAGCGCATCCCCGGTTCCGTGGACGTTCCGCGACCGCACCCGGCGTCCCGGAAGCACGTGGGTCCTGATTCCGTCCGAGAACACGTCCAGCAGGGGCTCGTCACCAGCCATCCGGCCGCCGGTCACCAGGAAGGGAGTCCGGGTGGTGCGAGCCAGGTACTCCGCCGCGGCCCTCTGGTCGCGTTCGTCCTCGACGGGTCGGCCTGCGAGTAGCGCCGCCTCCCGATGGTTGGGAGTGGCCAGGGAGGCGGCCGGGATCAAGGCTTCGCGGTAGGCGGCGACGGTGCGTCGATCCGCCAGCGACCTGCCGTCCCGGTCCACCAGAACCGGATCGATCACCAGGTTGGGCAGCCGGGCCGCCTGCTCCGCCACCAGCCGGACCACCTCGGCCCGGCCCAGCAGACCCGTCTTGGTGGCGTCGGGCGGCAGGTCGCTGACGACCGCGTCCAGCTGGGCCGAGACCATCTCGACGGGCACCTGCTCGGCCCGGGTCACGCCCCGCGTGTTCTGGGCGGTGACCGTGGTGATCACCGTGGTGGCGAACACGCGGTGGGCCGACAGCGTCTTGAGGTCGGCCTGGATCCCGGCGCCGGCACCGGAGTCGCTGCCGCCGATCGTCATCACCGTTCTGGGAGTAGTTGTCATGTCCTCCAGCCGACGAAGCTGTCGTGGGCGGTCCGGCGCTCGCAGCCGGATCTCTGCACGATTCCGACCCCGTCCGGTTCAACCGTGGTGTTCGTGCACCCGCCGGCATCGTAGGCCTGGTAGGTGACGCGACCGCGGTCCACCGGGACAGGCTCGCCATCGAGGCCGAGCGCGGACGGCTCGCTCCACCGTACTTCGATCGGCGGGTCGTCGCACCGGGTGAAGAGCTCAGACCACACGATCGGTGATCGAAGATGGTCCCCGTCGCACAGGAGGTGGCGCACCACCACGTCCTCGCCGGTGTCGAGACCCTCGATCCTGGCCGGCCACCGGCTCGGGCCCTGGACGCCGGGGGCGCGCGGTCCGATGGTGAGGCGGTACCGCGCACCCGGTTCCCAGGCGAAGTCCCTGGTGTTGGGGTCGAGGGGCGTGGACGGCAAGGACGACTCCGTTCCCGGCAGGATGGCGCCGTCGCAGTCGTATCCACCCCAGTTGACGGCCAGATACCGGGGATGCCGGGGGTTCCACTGGATCCCGGTGTGGGCGCCTCCCTCGTGGCGTACCGGCGACCAGAAGGATGCCTGGATGGCGAAGAAGGCCAGACGGTCGACCTCTGGCGGCTTCAGCACTTCCAGGATCACCGACACCGATGCCAGGGGAACATCGGGAACGTCCCACCACACATGGAACGAGGAAGCCCCGTTGGGGGACGGTGGTAGCCCCCGCTCTCTCACCGGGCCGCTAGCCGGCTGCCGCGGTCCGGTAACCGGCGGTCCATCGTCCGGCGCCGCCGGAGAGGACGACAGCGGCACGACCGAGTCGGAGTCGATATCCACCAAAACTTCGTTACTCCTTCCAGGCTCCCGTATGTGAGGCCTTAACTACACGGGGATGCTGGACGGAAGGAGCGAGATAACGAGGGTTGCCCTGCTGTAGTCGCCGTCGGTTCCTACACCCAAAGCCATCGGGCCCAACCATCGTGACAGTATCGCAAGTAGTTCGTTATCCGATCCCATCCCGGAGGATCCCATCCGATCGAGGACGCTCGCCAGATCCACGTAGGCCAGGAGCAGTGGATCGTAGGAGATCTGTTCGACGGTCCGGCGGTACCGATCGGTGTCGGACAAACGATCTCTGGTGCCCTGCTGGACCGCCACCGTCGTCTCGAGCGCTTCCGCACCGGTTCCGAAGGTGAGGAACCCGCCATGGAGGACGTAGCCGAGTGAGAGCTTCCCGTCCTCCATCACGTGCTCGGGTTCGCCGCCGCCCACGTCGAGTGGGCGCATGGACGAGCCCGTCAGCGAAGAGATGCCTCCCGCGATGCCGTCCATGGTCCCTGCCAGGGCGCTCCTGGAAAGGGGCCGGTAGGACAGCGCGGCTACCCCTCCGACGAAGGAACCCTCGGGGTCCGGGCCGTGGGCGGCTATGACCAATTGACCGCCCAGGTGGTCGAACAGGTCCGCTTCGAGATCCAGCCCGGTCCCGAGGTCCACGAATCCCAGTATGAGGTCCAATGCTTCCGCCAGGGTCGCGCCTTCCTCGAGCGCGCCCATGTCCTCGCCCGACGGCTGGTCGAACAGGTATCCGCCTGGTATCAGTCCGGCTATCTCGCACCCACTCAGGATCTCCCGCCAGCGGTCCATGTCGGGGTCGAATCCGATGGAGACGAAACCCAAAGCATCGGCCGGAACGATGGCATCCGTGACATCGGTCGACGTGTCGGTCCACCAACTGGTCACATCCGGCGTGGCCAGGTCTACGACCAGACCGTCACCGGACCAATCGGCCGAGACCATCAACCATTCAGGCATATCGAACGGGACTCCCGAGCAGAAGCTGCGATCTGGATCACCCATCCGCCCGGCGAGCCATTCCAGGTCCACGTACACCGCCGCAAGACGCCCGTCACGCGCCGCGGCCCTCGCCTCCTGGAAGCGCCCGGCCGAAGCGAGGGTTTCGGGATGATCGCCATCGATCCTCTCCAAGACGTCTTCTAGCAGTTCTCCGTCGGTACCGAAGAGCAGGAGGTTCCCGGCTTGGGCGTAGGCCTGTTCCTGCATCCACCCGTTGCCATGTCCCACCCAGAGGACGCCGTCTTTGACGCTCCGGCGCTCGAAGGAGGTGGACGTACTTTCCTCCTGGTGCTGGAGCCAACTCTGCAGGAACTCGGCCGCCGCATCCCTGTCGTTCACGCCCACGGTCGCAGCGAAAGAGATCTCGCCGTTCTCCAACTCGACCACTGCCGCCGACACCTCGGTGCCTATCCAGGTGCCCAACTCCCCGAGGAAGGTCGGGAGAGCATCGGCCAGAGTGCCGTCTCCCTCGCCTGCCGACCCGCCGACCCCTTCGAGGCCACCGAACACATCGAGCAGGAAGGGAGTACTCGCGGAAGGGCTCTCTCCAGGCGCCAGACTCAGCCATGCATAGGCGACGGTGTCCTCCGGGTAGTACGAGGCGGATGCCTCCGCCCCGGTCATGGAGCCGGGACGGTCCGTGGAGAGGACCCGCCACACCCACACGGACGCGATGACGGCCGCTACCAGTGCGACTGCGAACATCTCTTTACGAGTCACGGTTCACCACGGTACCGAAACGCCGCGACAACCATGGAGGTCATCGGCCTCGGTCGGTGACCTGGGATCGCCGGCTGCGCCATAATCAACGGAACCGAGGCACCGGCCCGATCACGACTGCCGGCATGGGAGAGCACATGTCAACCAGTTCATCCCGGCCCGTACTCCGCGTCAGCGAGGAGGGTCGAGCGGCGCTGAGCGACCTGTTGCCGACCGAGGAACCGGTCGAGTTCCGGCTCCAAGGGGTTCCGATTGCGGTCCTGATGCGTACTCCCGGTCATGACGAGGAGTTGGCCCGCGGCTTCGCCCTCACCGAGGGCATCATCCTGCACCCGGAGGAACTGGCCGAAGTCCGGGCATTGCCGGGCCTGGAAGGGGCAGGACGATACGACCTGGTGCTGGCCGAGGGGATTCGTGTCGATGAGGAGCAGTTTCGCCGCAACCTCTACGCCACCTCCTCATGCGGGGTGTGCGGCAAAGCCTCCATCGATGCGGTCCGCGTAGCGGCGCCGGCCCTTCCGGCCGGTCCGGTCGTTCCTGGCGGCCTGCTCCTGGACCTGGTGGAGTCGATGCGGGCGGCCCAGGCCGGATTCGACGCCACCGGCGGGCTCCACGCCGCCGCCGCCTTCACCGGCGCGGGCGAGTTCCTGGCCGCCCGCGAGGACGTAGGCCGGCACAACGCCATGGACAAGCTGGTGGGCCTGCTCTCGTCCCGCCGCTGGCCGATGGGGGAGATGGTCGTCACCGTCTCCGGCCGGGTGTCGTTCGAGTTGGTACAGAAGGCAGCGGTTGCCGGTATCAGCATTCTGGCCGGCGTCTCGGCCGCCTCCTCTCTAGCAGTGGATCTCGCCGGCGAGCTGGGCCTGACCGTGGCGGGCTTCGTCAGGCCGGGCGGCTTCAACCTCTACACCCATCCCCACCGCATCGCTACTTGAAATTACGTGGGTGGGGCACATGTTGGACATCGATCAGAATCGAAGGGGCTTCCGCGAGGCCGGGGTCTTCTTTGTTGAGACCGTGGGTCACGTTCCGTCGCATGCGCTGGACGATCCGGGGATGGGGGTGTGGAGCGTTCGTGAGTTGATCGGGCACACCTGCCGCGCTCTCCTCACCGTCGAGCACTATGCGGGCCGTGAGCCCGGCGTTCCGGCTCGGCTGGCCGGGCCCGCGGACTATTCCTAGAGGCGTTAAGGGAGAAGAGCATCCATGGCGCCATTGCTGAGCGCGCAGCTGACGCCGCCGCCGCATTGGGTGAAGATCCGTCATCGGCTGTGGCTGGCGTCGTGGGTGGCGTGTCCCGCTTGGTGGATTCGCTGCCCGACGATCATCCGGTAGGTACGCCGTGGGGTGAGATGCGGCTCGCCGACTACCTGCCGACCAGGACCTTCGAGTTGGTGGTTCACACCCTAGATCTCGCCGCGGCGGTGGGCCGGGTCAGCCGGGCGCCCGAATCGGCAATGTCGGTTGCGCTCGGGTTGTTCTCCGAGGTCGCAGCGCGCTCGGGCCGGGCCGAAGAACTTTTGATGGCCCTAGCCGGTCGGGCGCCGTTCCCCTCGAATCTCCTTGCCCTGGGACCGGACTCCTAGCGGTGCTCGGTGTCGCCGGCCAGCAACTGGAGGATGTGAGGCAGGAGCGGTTCGAGGGCGTCCAAACCCTCGGTCACCGCTTTCGGGCTGCCGGGAAGGTTGACCACCAGGCAGGCACCGATCACGCCCGCCACCCCGCGTGACAGGGCGGCCATGGGCGTGTGTCGCAGGCCTTCCGCCCGGATCAGCTCAGCCAGGCCGGCCGCCGGCCGGTCGATCAGGGCGGAGGTCGCCTCGGGCGTCACGTCCCTGGGGCCGAAGCCCGTACCGCCGGTGGTGACGATCAACCGGCGCCGCGCGGCCAGCCGCGCCAGCAGATCCTCGATCATGGGCCGATCATCCGAGACCAGATGGCGGTCGACCCGGAAACCCAGACCCGAGAGCCGGGCGGCCAGGACGTCGCCCGACGTGTCGGCCCGGGTTCCGTGGGTCACCCCGTCGCTGACGGTCACAGCAGCTGCCTTTATGGTCTCCATGGCCTCCATGGTACGGGACCGTCACGCCACCCCCGTCGCGGACCACTAGCCTTCCGGCCGCGTGTCCTGGATCCTCCTTACCAACGACGACGGCGTGGACAGTCCCGCCCTTCCGCCCTTACGCGCCGCCCTCCGGTCGCTGGGGGACGTGCGCACGGTGGTTCCGGCCGGGCAAAGAAGCTGGATCGGGAAGGCCCTGACTCGGTTCGAGCCCATCGAGGTGGCGGAGGTGGACCAGGCCGGCGCCACCGTGGTGACCGTGTCGGGCACTCCCGCCGATGCCGTGCAGGTGGCGGCCGGCTACTTCGGATCGCCGCCGGACCTGGTGGTCTCCGGCATCAACATCGGCTACAACCACGGCGCCGGCTACATCATCAGCTCCGGGACGGTCGGCGCCGCCTTCGAAGGATGGGAACTCGGGATCCGGTCCGTGGCTTTCTCGGCCGGGGTGCGGGGACGCTGGCATACCTGGTATCCGATCATGCGATCCGCTGCCTCCGCACCGGACTGGGAGCGCCTGGCCGCGGTCTGCGCCGACATCCTCGGCGACCTGCTCGACGCGGACCTCTCCGCCGACGTGGTCACGGTCAACCTCCCGTGGGAGGCCGACCTCGCCACCCCCCGCCGGGTTGTGCCGCCCGCCCGGGTCACCTATGGACAGATGCACCATCGCCTCGCCGACGGTACCTACACCCACAACTACCAGGAGGACTTCGGAGACGTCCCGCTGGACGGCACCGACATCGGCGTCAACCATGCGGGCGAGATCGCCATCACCCCCCTGATGGCCCCGGCCTCGCCCCCGGTTGCCGAGGAGGCTAGAACCCGACTCGAGCGCCCGGGGCGCGGTGGCGACCTAGCAAGCGCGAAGGAGGGAAAGTGAGCTATCCGGCCGATCGGGTGAGCCAGTCCAAGCTACCGACGGTGGTGGCGCTCGCAGCGCTGCTCATCGCCACCTGGATGGATTGGCAGTGGGTCTGGGGAGTCTTCTTCCTGTATTGGGCCGTTCTCGGCATCATGACCGGACAAGCCTTCGTGGTGCGGACCGTCGATCAAGATGAGAGTCCCCTCCTGTTCTGGATGATCAGCGTGACATGGCTGGTGCTGTCCGCGCTGTCCATCTTCTACGACCTCTTTCCCGAGACCGCCGGCCTCTGGTTGGGATAGAACCGTGACCGACCGGAGGGGAATGCCCATCCTGCCCGTGGAGGCCTACACCTCGAGGGAGTGGTTCGACCTCGAGCAGGAGCGCATCTTCTCGCGGACCTGGGCTTGCGCCGGTTTCGCCGAGGACGTGGCCGAGCCGGGTCAGTACGTGTCGGTGCAGGCCGGGTTGAACAACATCTTCATCGTGATGGGCAGGGATCGCCGGTTGCGGGCCTTTCACAACATCTGCCGCCACCGGGGGACGCAGCTGCTGAGGGCGGTGGGCAGGACCCAGCGCGCCATCGTCTGCCCCTATCACGACTGGACCTATGACCTCGAGGGGCGCCTCATCTCTGTGCCGGCCCGCGAGCGCCAGTTCCCTGAGGTCGACTTCGACTGCGTCAGCCTCAAGAAGGCCTCCGTGGACCTGTGGAGAGGGATGCTATGGGTCCATCCGGACGAGAATGCGGGCTCGATAATGGACTGGTTCGGCGAGGTGGAGCCGCACCTGGGTCCGCACGAGGTGGACGAGCTGGCGGAGTACCCGAAGGGCCGTACCGAGCACACCATCAAGGCCAACTGGAAGATCGTGGTCGAGAACTACATCGACGGTTACCACCTGGCGCACCTCCACTCCGGGACGCTGGGGATGTACGACCACTCGCGCATCGAGTCGGGCTTCGTCGGCCCGCACTTCGCGTTCTGGGAGCCCCTAGCGCCGGACTACGCCGAGAACGTCGAGAAGAACTCACCCTATCCGCTGGTCATTCCAGCCGAGCAGGCGGGCGCGTGGGTGCCGATGCTCTTCCCCGGCATCGGGCTGGCGGAGACCGAGAGTTCCTGGTCCCTGTTCCATGTGAACCCGATCTCGCCCGATCGCACCCGGGTGGTCATCCGCACCAGGGTGGCTACCGCTTCGTCCTGGGCCTTCACGCGCCAGGCGGCACGCTCGCGACGGTTCTGGGCCAAGCGTGTCTCCGGCAAGTTCGAAGGGCACAGAGACGACCCCATGGCCTCGGGCGACTTCATGGCCGAGGACATTTACGCCTGCGAGCAGCAACAGCGGTCCCTTGGGAGCCCCTACTTCGAGCATGGTCCTTCGTCGGAGGGCGAGGCCGGGGTCCGCGAGCACCAGGAGTTGGTGCGGCGCTGGGTCGAGGGATAGGTGGACGGAGCATTCCACCGGCTCCGGGTAGCGGCGAGCCGAGCCGAGACCGAGCGGGCCACCAGCTTGGTCTTCAAGGTGCCCGGAGGGTTGCGAGAGGCCTTTCGCTGGAAGGCCGGTCAGCACGTAACGCTGCGCTTCCACCTGGATGGTGAAGAGGTCAGGCGGCCGTATTCGATCTCCGACAAGCCGGAGGGCGGACGTCTGCGCGTCACCGTCAAGCGGCACCAGGGCGGCCTGGTCTCGAATCACGTTAACGACCGCGTGGCCGCCGGCGACGTGGTGGAAGTGACGCCTCCCTTCGGCGGCTTCCACCTGGATCCCGATCCCGGGGCCCGGCGCACCTACTACTTCTTCGGCGCGGGCAGCGGCATCACGCCGTTGTTCGCCATGATCGGTTCCGTCCTGACATCCGAGCCCTACTCCGTGGCCCGGCTGGCCTATGGCAATGTCGACGCCGGATCGGTCATCTTCCGCGAGGACTTGGCCCGGATGGAGGAGGGCTCGGAGGGTCGTCTCCGGGTCCGGCACGTGCTGTCATCCCCCTCACGGGCGTCATCCCTCGCGCCTTGGAGGCGAGGGCGGATCGACGCCGAGTGCGTGGCCGGTTTCATCAACGAGCATCCCCCCTACGCCCAGGACACCCGGTACTACGTTTGCGGCCCGGGAGGGATGAACAGCGCGGTCCGGAGTGCCCTCATGGACATCGACGTTCCGGACACGCGTATCCACATGGAGAGCTACGGTCCGGTCGAGCCACCCGACGACTCGGTGGCGGGCGTGGCGGCGGAGGCGACGGTACGGCTCGGAGGCGCGACGCTCACCGTTCCGGTGGCGGCCGGGCAGACGGTGCTGGCCGCGACCCGCGCCGCCGATGGGACTCCTCCCTATTCGTGCGAATCGGGCGTCTGCGGCGCCTGCCGGGCAACGCTACGCCGGGGGAGGGCCCACCTCCGGGCGCGCATGGCCCTTACCGACGCCGACATCTCCCAAGGGGCAATTCTCACGTGCCAGGCCGTACCCATTACCCCCCGGCTCACGGTGGAATACGACTGAGGCCCGGCCACCGGAGTCGGTGTCAGCCGCCCTGGCGGGCGATCGCTTCGTATAGCGCGGTCGAGAGGGCGCGGGGGCGGGGGTCGGTGCCCGCATTCATGAAGGTCTGGTTCATGGCATATCCGAAGCCCACCTCTGCTATCGGGTCGGCGTAGCCGACGGCTCCTCCTATGCCCTGCATCCCGAACGCCTCGTCGTTGGGTCCCAGCGACATGCCGCCACCGATGGAGCGGCCGTAGCCGAGGGCGACGCGGGATGCGCCGCCGAATATGGCATCAATGCCCCGGGCCTGTTCGGCCGAGTGGGTGACGACCGACTCCTCGGATACGACCCGCACCCCGTCGAGCACGCCTCCCCCGGCCAGCATGGCGTACATGCGGGCCACGCTCCGGGCGTCGCCGATTCCGTTGATGGCCGGCGCCTCCGCCGTCCACAGGTCGGGGTCGTTGGCCAGATCGACCGAACTTCGCCGCTCAGGACCGAAGAAGAGCGCGGCGCCGGCGGGGCTGTCGGGGGACCAGATGGCCTTCAGAAGGTCGGCTGCCGGGTCGGGATCGTGCAGTAGCCCGGCCACCCGCCCGTGCTGCTCGACGGGAAGCCCGATCCAGAGGTCCAAGCCGAGCGGGCGGGCCACCTCGTCCGCGAAGAACGTCCCCAGCGTACGGCCGTCGATCCGTCGCACGAGCTCGCCCACCAACCAGCCGTAGCTGATCGAGTGGTAGCCGAGGGTGGTTCCCGGCTCCCAGGCCAGGGGTGCCGCGGCGAGCCGGGCCGAGATCTCATCGGTGCGATGCCATCCCGCCGCGTCGTCACCGCTGACCAGATCCCAGTACCGGGGGAAGGACGGAAGCCCGAGCGTGTGGCTGAGGACGTGGCGGACCAGCGCCCGGTCCTTGCCCTGGGCGGCGAACTCGGGCCAGTACATGGCCACGGGGGCGTTCACGTCCATCAGGCCGCGGTTGGCCAGGATCTGGGCCACCAGGGCTGTTGCCCCCTTCGTCACCGAGAACAGGAAGACGAGCGTGTCCTCCGCCCAAGGGCGATCAGGCGTCGCCATCCCCGCCCACAGGTTGACCACGCAGTCGCCCGCCACGTATGCGCAGAACTCGGCCCCCACCTCGCCCCGGATGGCGAAGTTCTCTTCGAACGCGTCTACGACCCGTTCGAAGCCCGTGGCTACGTGCCCGCTGATGTCGGTCAATGCCGGCGTTCTTTCACCCTCTCGGACACTAGAAGGGGGTTGAAACCCCGCGCAAAGCCGTCCCGCGCCAGCCGCCGACCCGCGGACGGCCGGTATGGGCCGGAGAACCGGTGCAGCATCCGTTTCCGGCTCCCCGCTAGTACCCTGGGGCCGCGTCCAGAGCGGAGGTGACGGCATCACCGACATGCGACCGATCGAGCAGGTCGACTCCGAGGTAGCGGACCTCATCAGCCGGGATGTGGCCCGCCAGAACACCCATATCCACCTGATCGCGTCAGAGAACTTCGCCTCGCCCGCCGTCATGGAGGCGTGCGGATCGATCTACACCAACAAGTATGCGGAGGGCTACCCGGGCCGGCGCTACTACGAGGGTTGCGAGTGGGTGGACGGCCTCGAGAGCCTGGCTATCCACCGGGCCAAGGCGCTGTTCGGCGCCGAGTACGTCAACGTGCAACCCCATTCCGGCGCCCAGGCCAACATGGGGGTGTACTTCGCGCATCTCGAGCCGGGGGATACGGTGCTCGGCCTCAGCCTGGCCGAGGGCGGTCACCTGACCCACGGCTCGCCGGTGAACTTCTCCGGCCGCCTCTACCGGTTCGTGGCCTACGGGGTCGATCGCCAAACCGAGCGCATCGACATGGACGAGGTGAGGGCCAAGGCGCTCGAACACCGTCCCAAGATCGTCCTCGCCGGCTACTCCGCCTATTCCCGCCACCTCGACTACGAGGCCTTCCGGTCCATAGCCGACGAGATCGGGGCGCTGCTGATGGTGGACGCGGCCCACTTCATCGGCTTGGTGGCGGGTGGGGCGTCGCCCAATCCCGTGCCCATCGCCGACATGGTGACCGCAACCACCCACAAGGCGCTCCGGGGACCCCGGGGCGGCATGATCATGGCCAAGGAGCAGTACGGGGCCGGTCTCAACAAGGCGGTCTTCCCAGACATGCAGGGAGGGCCGATCATCAGCCAGATCGCGGGCAAGGCGGTCTGTTTCCGGGAGGCTTCGACCGAGGCCTACCGAGCCTACGCGCACCAGATCGTGGCCAACGCCTCGGCCATGGCCGGAGCCTTCATGGAGCGCGGGGTGCGGGTGGTCTCCGGGGGCACCGACAACCACCTGCTCCTGCTCGACATGCGGTCCATCGACGAGGATCTGACCGGCAAGGAAGCGTCGACCCTCCTCGACTCGATCGGGATCACCCTGAACCGGAACGGCATCCCGTTCGACCCGAGGCCGCCCTTCATTACGAGCGGCCTGCGCATCGGCACGCCCGGCATCACCACCTGCGGCATGGAGGAGGCCGAGGCGGCCCGGATCGCCGCCTTGATCACTCGCGCCCTCCGGCACCGGACAGAAGAGGCAATAGTGGGGGAGGTCCAGGGCGACGTAGCGGAACTGGCCGCGGCCTTCCCTCCCTATCCCCCCGACTTCCCCGGCCACGTCTAGTACTTATCATCCCGGCAACTGACTTCGCCGTCCGCCCCTGGCAGGGCGACTTCAACTGAGTAACCACCACAGGGCAGCCGGCCCAGGGCAGCTTCGTGGAATCGCCCTGCGTGGCAGCGCCCCTCCCCGGCATCCGGGTCGCGATCAGACCTCTTGAAGCCGGATGCGGATCACCGTACGTTCAACTGATGAGCGACACCGGCCACACTCGGCCATCACCGGGCGACACGCAAGAGCCCGCGAGACCCACCTTGAACAGAGTATCTGGATTCCTCGGATTCGATCGAGGTCGACTCCGCTTCAGCTATCACGCATTGAGGCGAATGGGCGAACAGGGTATCACCCGTGAGATGGTGGAGACCGTCCTGGCTAGTCCAGGTCGGTGGTTCGAAGGAGACACCGCCCACGAGTATGAATCCACGGTGAAGGGCCGCCTATTACATGTCGTACTCTCCGTAGGCCCCAGACCGGGTATCGTCATTACCGTCTACTGGGTTGGCCGTTGAAGGGAGAATCGGATGCAGGTTCGTTATGACTCGGAGGCTGACGCGATCTTCCTGCGGCTGCGCCCCGCTCACGGAGGCGAAGCCGGCGGGCGGCGACTCGACGACACCCGCATCGCCCATCTCGACCACTCCGGCCGCGTCTTCGCGTACGAGTTCCTGTTCGTGAGCCGGGGTGTCTCCCTTGAGGGGATCGGAAGCGACGACGTAGCGCTAATCCGTGAAACGCTCCGGCCCGTGAGCCGGCTGGCGGTCGCCTGACGGCAGGTCTTTGATCCGCCCCACCCTGACCGGCCTGCCCGGTTGCCCTGGCTCGGAAAGTGGAGCTTTAGATTATCATGATATTCTAAAGTTCATGGTGATGAAACCTTCTAAAACGATTGTTGTCGTTTGTTTGTCACCTGGTCCGAACCCCGTCCGCGCCGACTCGTAGGCTGTTCTCAGTCCATCGACGTCGGGACTGGAATCCGGCCATCCGCACCCGTCGAGCGGCTATTCGTAACCGGCGATCAGCCCCCGTCTTAGTCCCTCCGCTGATTGTGAAGCTGATCACAAGCTGGCTACCCTAGGAGCCGATGCCCGAGCCCGCCGGCCAGCACTCCTCCCACGCGGAAACCTCTCGACCCGCCCAGGGTTCCGCCCTCCGTACCGCACACACCGGGGTAACCGCCGCGGTCGCAGACGGATGGGTTGCAGGAGGCTCCTTTTTCGGTTCGATAATGGCCGGCACCCTGTTGGGCTGGTTGGCCGATCGATGGCTGGACACCGAACCATGGCTCATCGTGGTCGGCATCGTCCTGGGGTCCGTCAACGGGTTCTACCGCCTTTGGATGGTGGGCAGGGTCCCCACCGGGAAGCAGCCCGTTGCCGGCCGCTGAGACCCATACGTCGCACTCCGGGAGTCTGACCCGCCACGAGGTGGAGGACTATCTGGCCGGGCGCCCGCCCGTGGAGTTCAACCTGGTGCGATCCCTCCTGCGCCGCACCGTAGTGGTGGGTCCGGTCGCGGTGGTGCTGGCAGGTCTCCTCAGAGGTCTCGACGGTGCCCTGGCCGCTGCCATAGGGGTCGTCCTGGTGGTCGGCTACTACCTGCTGTCGGGGGCGCTGATGTCCTGGTTGGCTAGGGTGTCGCTCGGGGCCTATCATGCCGGTGCCCTCTTCGGGTTCGTGGCGCGCCTCGGCCTGATAGTCGCAACGATGCTGGCGGTGGCCGCCCTCTTCGATGTGGACCGTCCGGCGCTCGGGCTGACCGTGATCGCGACCTACATGGTGTTGCTGCTCTGGGAGGCGGGAGCGCGCGGGAACCGACGAACCAGGAGATCCGGCAAAGCGTGGAAAGCCGGGACGGCGAGCGGAAGGAGTGATCGATCGCATGGGTGACGTGATGATTCTGGCGATCGACTGTGACCTCGAGGCCGAGGTCATATGCGCGCCCACCGACGTGAACAGTCTCTTCGAGTTCACCACGCCGCTGTTCTCGATAGGCGGGTTCCACTTCACCCGGACCGTCTTCCTGATCTTCGCCGCCATGGCCATCGTCCTGGGGCTCCTCTACTTCGGCCTGCGCCGCGGGCAGCTGGTCCCCTCCAAGTACGAGCTGGCGATCGAGAGCCTGGTGGGTTTCGTCCGCGACGACATCGCCAAGGGCGTGATCGGACCGGTGCACGGGATGCGCTACTTCCCCTACCTCCTGTCGGTCTTCTTCTTCCTGCTGGTGGGGAACCTCTTCAAGGTCACTCCGTTGGTGAACTTCCCGATTAGCTCGCGGATGGCCCTGTCCGGCTTCCTGGCCATCCTCACCTGGGTGATCTTCGTGTTCGTGGGCTTCGCCAAGAACGGCTTCAAGCACTACTTCTTCGATGCCCTCTGGCCCAAGTCGGTCCCCATCGCTATGCGCTGGCTGGTCGGGCTCATCGAGATCGTCTCGACCTTCGTGCTCCGACCCGTGACCCTGGCCGTGCGGCTGTTCGCCAACATGGTGGCCGGGCACCTCATGCTGACCCTGCTGCTCGTGTCGGGCCTGCTCTTCGTGGCCGGCGTGGGCGACATCGGCCTCAAGGCGGGTATCGGAGTCATCTGGTTCGCCTTCGGGCTGGCCATCTGGATCTTCGAATTTGTGGTGGCGGTGCTTCAGGCCTACATCTTCACCCTGCTCTCCGCGGTCTACATCCAGACCTCGCTGGAGCCGGCCCACTGACGGTTAGCGAGCCGGACACGGGCGCACGGGCCTAACGACAAAAGTGACGAAATAGACAACCAGAAAGGGAGAACGAAGGATGGACGCAGTTCTTGCGCTAGGGCAGGGAGCGCTCACGCTGGCCCAAGCCGGCCTCACCGGCAACATCAGCGGGAGCCTCAACCTGGTCGGCTACGGCCTGGCGGCCATTGGTCCCGGCATCGGCATCGGCATCGTGGTCGGTAACGCCATCACCGCGATGGTCCGGCAGCCGGAGATGGAGGGAACGGTCCGCACGACCATGTTCTTGGGCATCGCCTTCACCGAGGCGCTGGCCCTGATCGGCTTCGTGTTGTTCTTCATCGGCTGATGGTGACCTCGAACAGGCGATACATGGCGGCGGCGCCCCTGGTGGTGGCTGCCGAAGAGTCGGGGAGCAGCGGGATCGACCTGCTGCGGCCCGAGATGTCGGAGTTGATCGCGGGTGTCATCGCCTTCGCGATCATCTTCTTCTTCGTCTGGCGATGGGTCGTGCCCACGTTGAGCGCCACCCTGGCTCGCCGCCAGGAGGCCGAGCGGTCACGCCTCGAGGCCGCGGAGAGCACCAAGGAGGAAGCCGAACAGCTGGCCTCCCAATACCGCGAGCAGTTGGCCGGCGCCAAGGACGAAGGGGCTCGTATCGTGGACGAGGCCCGCCAGGCGGCCGAGTCGGTGCGTGCCGAGACGATCGCCCGGGCCCAGCAGGAGGCGGACGACATCGTGGCCAGGGCTCGCGACGAGGCGAACGCGGAGACCGCTCGCGCCCTCGCCGAAGCGCGCACCACGGTGGCCAGCCTGTCGGTCGACCTGGCCGAGAAGGTGGTCGGGCGAAACCTCGACCGGGAGGCCCAGATGGGCCTGGTCGAGGACTATCTCGATGATTTGGAGTCGAGTAGCTAGTGGCCTGCCTGCGAAATAACTTGCCGCGCCCTGCTTGCCAGCAACGCCCCTCGCTGCGTTCCGCCTCCTCAACGTACCGAGCCGGTACGCCTTCGTCAGCGGGCCTTGCGAGGAACGCCGCTGCCGGCGCATGCCACGGCGCCATTCCCCAGACAGGCCACTGATGGCCGACGCACGGGTTCAGGGTTATGCCGCCGCCATCTTCGAGTTGGCCCGCGGCGAGGGTGTCCTGGAGCGGGTCGAGAACGAGCTGTTCCTGGTAGCGCGGGCGCTGGAGGGCTCCGAGGACCTGAGGGCGGCGCTCAGCGATGCTCGGCTGCCGATGGAACGCAAGCAGGCGGTGATCGATGACCTCCTGGCCGCCCGCGCCCACCGCCTGACCGTCGCCTTCGTGAGCTTCGCGGTGGGGCTGGGTCGGGGCGAGGACCTGATGGCGATAGCCGACCAGCTGACGGCCCGCTCGGCCGAGGCGCGCGATCGGGCCGTGGCGGAGGTACGGAGCGCCATCCCGCTGGATGATGAGACCGTCGAGCGCCTGGCGCGGGCCCTCGCCGCGCGGATCGGCAACCAAGTGGAGGTTCGGGTGGTGGTGGACGAGTCGGTTCTCGGTGGTCTGGTGGCCCGGGTGGGTGACACCGTGATCGACGGCTCCGTCCGCACGCGTTTGGAACGGCTACGCGAGGCGGTGGCCGGATGACCGGACTCGCACCCGACACAACGTCAACCGAGATTCAGGAGTGGAGTGTTCGATGGCTCAACTGACCATTAGTCCCGATGACATAACCGCCGCGCTCCGGGAGCACGTGGAGAGCTGGTCTCCCAGCCTCGAGCAGGAGACCGTCGGCTACGTGACCTCGGTCGCCGACGGCGTGGCGCGGGTCTCCGGGCTCCCCAAGGCGGCGGCCTCGGAGCTGATGGAGTTTCCGGGAGGCCTGATCGGCGTGACCCTCAACCTCGACGAGGAGGACCTCGGGGTGGTCCTGATGGGCGACGCCTCCCACATCGAGGAGGGCGATGCGGTTCGCCAGACCGGCCACGTCCTCTCCGTCCCCGTGGGCGACGGGCTGCTGGGCCGGGTGGTCGGCCCGCTGGGCGAGCCGCTGGACGGCAAGGGGGACATTCCCTGGACCGAGCGCCGCCTGCTGGAGACGCAGGCGCCGTCTGTGGTGCAGCGCCAGCCCGTCACCGAGCCCCTCCAGACCGGCATCAAGGCGATCGACTCGATGACGCCGATCGGGCGGGGACAGCGCCAGTTGATCATCGGCGACCGCCAGACCGGCAAGACCGCCATCGTGGTCGACACGATCATCAACCAGAAGCAGTTCCAGGGCACTCCCGACGAGGTCAAGTGCATCTATGTGGCGATCGGCCAGAAGGCCTCGACGGTCGCCGAGGTGGTGGCCGCCCTCGAAGAGGCCGGCGCCATGGAGTACACGGTGGTCGTGACGGCCGCCGCTTCGGAGCCGCCGGCCCTCCAGATGTACGCGCCGTATGCCGGTTCTGCCATCGGCCAGCACTGGATGTACAACGGGCAGCACGCCCTGGTCATCTTCGACGACCTGTCCAAGCAGGCGGTGGCCTACCGTGAGATCTCCCTCCTCCTGCGGCGCCCGCCGGGACGCGAAGCCTTCCCCGGCGACGTCTTCTACCTGCACAGCCGGTTGCTGGAGCGCTGTGCCAAGCTGTCGGACGAGATGGGCGGGGGGTCCCTGACCGGCCTGCCGCTGATCGAGACCAAGGCCAACGACGTGTCGGCCTACATCCCCACCAACGTGATCTCGATCACCGACGGCCAGATCTTCCTGGAGACGGACCTCTTCTTCGCGGGCATCCGTCCTGCCATGAACGCCGGTATTTCGGTGTCCCGGGTGGGTGGTAACGCCCAGATCAGCGCCATGAAGAAGGTGGCCGGGACCCTGCGGCTCAACCTGGCCCAGTACCGCGAGCTCGAGGCCTTCGCCGAGTTCGGCTCCGAGCTGGACGCCGTGTCGCTGGCCCAGCTGGAGCGGGGCCGCCGGGTGGTCGAGGTCCTCAAGCAGCCCCAGTTTGCCCCCGTTCCGGTGGAGGAGCAGGTGCTGGCGATCTACGCGGTGACTCAGGGTCTCTTCGACGACATCCCCGCCGAGGACATCTCGAGAGCTGAGAGAGAACTGCGGGAGTTCGTGCGGGTGCGGCACGCCCACCTGCTCGACACCATCAAGCGCACCGGCAAGCTCCCCGACGCAAGCACGCTGGAGGACGCCATCTCGGCCTTCAAGGACTCCTTCGGGGGAGGGGAGTAGCGCCCCGAAATGGCCAGCGCCGAGCTCCGAGCCATCCGCCGGCGGATTCGAAGCGTAGAATCCACCAAGAAGATCACCAGGGCAATGGAGTTGATCGCCGCTTCCCGCATCGTCAAGGCCCGGGAGCGGGTCCGGGCTGCTCGCCCCTACGCAGAGAAGATGATCGAGGTCATCCGCAACGTGGCCCGCGCCTCCGGAGACGTGGCCGATCCCCTGCTGGAGCGCCGCGATCTGGTCACCATGGGAGTGCTGGTGGTGACATCGGACCGGGGCCTGGCGGGCGCATACAACTCCTCGGTCCTGAGGATGGCCGAGCGGCACATGGTCGAGTGGCGGGATCAGGGCGTGGCGATCCGCCTGTACGCGGTGGGGAAGAAGGCGCAGACCTACTTCAGCTTCCGTGGCTACGAGATGGCTGAGAGCTTCCTGGCGGTGACGGACCAGCCCAGCTACGGCGATGCCCGCCGGATCGCCCAGGTGCTGACCGACGACTACCGGTCGGGCGCGGTGGACGCCGTGGACATCTTCTACACCGTCTTCCGCTCCGCCCTGTCGTACATACCCACCCAAGCCGAGCTGCTACCGGTCAGCCCTCCCGCCGATGGGGAAGGCCGCCCGGATGCCTCGGGGCCGGCGGTCTCCTACGAGTACGAGCCGGATCCGGCCGCCATCCTGGGGAGGTTGCTGCCGCGCTACGTGGAGTCCGCCATATACGAACAGCTGCTGGAGAGCTCGGCGTCGGAGCACGCCAGCCGCCAGCGGGCAATGAAGGCGGCCACGGACAACGCCGAGGAACTCATCAAGGTCCTGACCAGAACGGCCAACCAGGCCCGGCAGGCCGAGATCACCACTGAAATAGCCGAGATCGTGGGCGGCGCGCAAGCGATGTCCGCGAGTTGAAACTGGAGAGAACATGGCAGAAGCTGTCAGCGTAGGGCGGATCACCAAGGTCGCCGGCCCGGTGGTCGACGTGGAGTTCCCGCGGGAAGGCCTCCCGGAGATCCTCCACTCCCTCGAGATCGAGTTCGACGTCGAGGGCGAGCACAAGATCGTGGTGGCCGAGGTAGCGCAGCACCTGGGCCGCAACCGCGTGAGAGCGGTGGCGATGGCGCCGACCGACGGCCTGGTCAGAGGGTCGCCGGTTCGCAACACCGGCGCGCCGATCTCGGTCCCGGTGGGGGATCAGACCCTCGGGCACATCTTCAACATGTGGGGCGACTCCCTGGACGCCCCCGACATCGAGTTCAGCGGAGAGCGGTGGCCGATCCACCGTCCCGCCCCGCCCTTCGAGGATGTCGAGCCCACCAAGGACGTGTTCGAGACCGGCATCAAGGTGCTCGACCTGATCTGCCCCTACCTCCGGGGCGGCAAGATCGGCCTGTTCGGCGGCGCCGGCGTGGGCAAGACGGTGCTGATCCAGGAGATGATCAACCGGGTGGCCACCCAGCACGACGGTGTGTCCGTGTTCGCCGGGGTGGGGGAGCGCACCAGGGAGGGGAACGACCTCTTCCTTGAGATGTCCGAGACCGGGGTGATCAACCAGGCCGCCCTCGTCTTCGGCCAGATGGACGAGCCCCCGGGAGTCCGGCTCCGGGTGGGCCTGTCGGCGCTGACCATGGCCGAGTACTTCAGGGACATCCAGCGCCAGGACGTGCTGCTCTTCATCGACAATATTTTCCGCTTCACCCAGGCCGGCTCGGAGGTCTCGACGCTGCTGGGCCGGATGCCCTCGGCGGTGGGATACCAGCCCACCCTGGCCGGCGAGATGGGCTTCCTCCAGGAGCGCATCACCTCGCTGAAGGGCCGCTCGATCACCTCGATGCAGGCGATCTACGTCCCGGCGGACGACATCACAGATCCGGCTCCGCATACGGCCTTCGCCCACCTCGACGCCACCACCGTGCTGAGCCGCCCGCTGACGGCGCTGGGCATCTACCCGGCGGTGGATCCGCTCGACTCGACCAGCCGGGCGCTGGATCCGCAGATCGTGGGCCGGGAGCACTACGACGTGGCCACCGACGTGCAGCGGGTGCTCCAGCGGTACAAGGACCTCCAGGACATCATCGCCATCCTCGGGGTGGACGAGCTGTCCGAACAGGACAAGCTGATCGTGGCCCGGGCCCGCCGTATCCAGCGGTTCCTGTCCCAGCCCATGTTCGTGGCCGAGCAGTTCACCGGCCAGCCCGGCGTCTACACGTCGCTCCAGGAGACCATCGACTCCTTCAAGATGCTGCTGGACGGCGAGCTGGACCACCTGCCCGAGCAGGCCTTCTACATGGTCGGAGGCGCCGAGGAGGCGATGCGCAAGGCCCGCACCATCCAGCAGGAAGCCGCCTAGTGGTAGTCGCCTCGACCTCCATGAAGGTCGACGTGGTCTCCCCCGAGGCCGTGCTGTGGTCCGGCGAGGCCGAGTTCGTGGTGGCCAGGACCGTGGAAGGCGAGATCGGCATCCTCGCCAACCACGAGCCCGTGATGGCGGCCCTAGCCGCCGGAACGGTCAACATCCAGGCCGGCGAGGACCGCATCAAGGCAACGGTAGGCGGAGGCTTCCTCCAGATCCTCAACAACGCCGTAACCCTGCTGGTAGACGAGGCAACCCTCGAAGAGGACTGAACCCGGGAGTTGGACGTGAACGGCGGTGATCCCGTCGTTGCGGACCTCTCCCTAACCTCGGGTGGGTATGGGGGGAGCCGTTCAAGGTCGTATGGAAGTGCGTCCCCAAAAAGAGGGTCTTGAAAAGGGTCCGGGGATTGGGTACGTTGCCCGGTATGGAAACCAAGCAAGCACGCGAGCCCTCGCCCGACGAGGCGCCAAAGCTCTACGCCATATTTGTGGACGGTCCCAACCCGGAGATGGATCCGGACCTGGCCGCGGCTATGGAGGAGATCCACCAGGCCAGCCTCAGCAACCCTGACAACTTCTACAACAATCCTAAGAAGCATCAGGAGGCGCTGGAGGGCCTGGGCCGGCTGCTCGCCGAGTGGCAGGAAGAGAACGGGGCGTTCACTGAAGAGGAGTTGGAGGCTGCCCGGATCAGCCTGTACGGGGAATGACCATCGTCCTAGATGCCGGTGCGCTCATCGCCATCGACCGCGGTCGCCGTGATCTTCTGTCCCGACTGCAAAATGCCTTCGCGAACAGCGACCGGATCCGTGTTCCCGCCGGGGTGATCGGCCAAGTATGGAGAGACGGCGGTCGCCAGACCCTCTTGTCACGTGCCCTCAATCGATGCGAAGAAATACCGCTGGACGGTCGGACAGCCCGATCGGCGGGACAACTATGTGGTCGGACGGGCACTCGGGACGTGATCGACGCATCGGTGGCTCTTGCTGTAGGAGACTCCAGGCGCCGTGACAGCGAAGTCGTGCTCCTCACGTCCGACGCGAACGATCTGCGCACGTTGATATCCGCCCTGAACGCCGTTGCCCGGGTCGTCGAAGTGTGAGATCTGCTGTACAACCGGGTTTACCTTCGGTACCGACACGATGATGGAGGGCCGCTCGAGGTTCGAGATGAGCCGTTCCCGTATGAGGCGGTGAGCGACCACCTGGTAGTCGATGCTTGGCATGGGTCGCGTATCGGGAATACAGTAAGCGCCGAAAACCCCGGAACCGTCCCTGCTTCGGCAATCGGCCGGGGTTACGCCTTTCCGAGCCGCCCATCACCAGCCTGATGGCAGCGCCGGTACCGGAACCGTGAACGTCCAGGCCTGTGAGGACCGGATCAAGGTCAACGGTCGGCAGTTGCTTCCTCCCGATACTGGGCAACTCGGCACGCTAACCCCACGGGCGGGATGTGGGCGTTTCTTCACGCCGGTCGGAGGCCCTATCTCACGACTTCCCTTTAGTAAAGGCACATCTATTTAACAATGCTATGTCCCCGGTTATTGTTTGTTGATCGATTAGACTAACGACAGAAGTCAAGATCTACACACCAAGCTGATCCGACGGCCGAGTCCTGGTTCCGACGGCCCGAGGAGGAGTGACAGGGCCGTCACTCAGGCGTTCTAATGTGGTCTTCGTGCTTACGCTTCCTCAGCTTGAACGTCACCTTTTCGCTGCTGCTGACATCTTGCGGGGCAAGATGGACGCGTCGGAGTTCAAGGAGTACATCTTTGGGGCCTTGTTCCTGAAGCGGGCGAGTGATGTCTTCGAGCAGGAGCACGATCAGGTCATACAGGACCAGCTTGCTCGCGGTCGTTCTCAGGAGCAGGCGGAGCAGCGGGCTGACGATCCGGACTTCTATAAGGACGCCTTCTTCGTACCCTCCGAGGCCCGATGGTGGTATATCCGGGACGAACTCCACCACCAGGTGGGGAGTGGTCTCAACAAGGCGCTCGCGGCACTGGAGGAGAGCAATCCGTCCCTTGAGGGCGTCTTGCAACATATCGACTTCAACCGGCAGGTCGGTACGACAACGGTCTCCCGCAAGAAGTGGCGCGACCTCATCGATCACTTTTCGAAGTATCGCCTACGTAACGAGGATTTCGAGTTCCCCGACCTGCTCGGTGCCGCCTACGAGTACCTGATCCGCGACTTCGCCGATTCGGCCGGCAAGAAGGGTGGCGAGTTCTACACGCCTCGTCCGGTCGTGCAGTTGATGGTCCGGCTCCTAGATCCGAAGGAGGGGATGTCCGTCTATGACCCCTGTTCAGGATCGGGGGGAATGTTGATCTATACCCACAAGCACCTGGTCGACAACGGGGATGACCCTGGCAACCTGGTCCTCGCCGGCCAGGAGAATAACGGCACGACGTGGGCCATCTCGAAAATGAACATGCTCTTGCACGGCATCCGGGACGCTGATCTACGTAACAACGACACCCTCACCGACCCCGAACACGTCCGCGACGGCGAATTGATGCGCTTCGACCGGGTGATCACCAACCCCCCGTTCAGCCAGAACTACGACAAGTCCGCTCTCACGCACACCGAGCGGTTCCGGTACGGCTACACCCCAGAAGGCGGCAAGAAGGCCGACCTCATGTTCCTCCAGCACATGCTGGCCGTGCTCAAGAGCGAAGGGCTCGTGGCCACGGTGATGCCGCACGGAGTCTTGTTCAGGGGAGGTGCCGAAGGAACGATACGCCGAGCCATCATCGAGGACGACCTTGTCGACACCGTGATCGGGCTCGGTCCGAACCTGTTCTACAACACCGGCATCTCCGCATCGATCCTGATCCTGCGAGCCAAGGGTTCCAAACCCCCGGAGCGACAGGGCAAGGTCCTGTTCATCAACGCCGACCGGGACTACGGAGAGGGCCGCGCCCGAAACCATCTACGCCCCCGCGATGAGGAGAAGATCACCGCCACCTACCGGGCGTTTGCCGACGTCGACGGATTCGCCAAGGTCGTCACCCTCGAGGAGATGGCTGACAACGACTTCAACTGCAACATCCGGCGCTACGCCGACAGCTCGCCTCCACCCGAACCGCACGACGTCCGGGCACACCTACTCGGAGGTGTCCCGATGGCGGAGATCGACGCAGCGAAAGACCTGCTGGAACAAGCCGGTCTCGATCCCGTCAATCTGTTTGCCGATCGTGGCGACGGCTACGCGGATTGGTGTCATAACATCCCATACCCTCCGGGACGCGAAGCTGCCCACAAGGCCATCGGCTATGCGGTCCGCAGAAGTGCTGATGCCAGCCCGTGGCACCGTTGGTGGACCGACAGCGCGGAACCGATCCTCCATTCGCTGCCCGACGGAGGGTCTCTAGTCGGCCGACGCCACCAACTCGTAGAGAGCTTCACGTCTCGCATGGTTGCTGCTGGCGTAGATCGTTTCGCCGCCGCAGGCATGGCCGCTACTTGGTGGGAAGGGAGCTTCTACGAGCTTCAAACCGCCGCAAGCCGGGGCTGGAAGGCGGTGATTGACGCCTGGCTCACGACTGCTGAAGCCAGCGAGAGCGACAAGAACGCCCCCAACCTGGCTGACCAGGCTGTCATCAAGCTTCTCGCCGAAAGTCAACTCGCCGAACGAACTGCCCTCGCGGATGAACACGCGCGGCTAGACGCCTTTATCAGGGCCCCCGAAGCTTCAGACGAGCAAGCGTTGAGCGCGGCAGTCGTCAAGAGGCTGAAGTCGGCGCGCACCCAGGCTAAGAAGAACCTCAGAGCCATAGAGGGGTCACTGCTCATTGCAGCGCGCCAGTCGCTCGACGCCATGCCGCCCGCTGACGCTCCGGCCAAGGCCATCGGCGTGCTACGTAGCCGGATTGAGGAACTCGTCACAGACCACTCCGCCACCATCGAACGTAGCGTTCTCGCCTGGTACGACAATCTCGTGAACAAGTACGGCACCAACCTCCACGAACTCGAAGCCCAGCGAGACGCCGCGGCGGCCCGCCTAGACCATCACCTCAAGGATCTGGGGTATGGCTGAGTGGGAATATCGACCGGTTGAAGAACTGGTCTCATCGGTGTCGAGCGGTGGCACACCAAGGGTCGGCGACTCTCGCTACTACACGGAGTCGGGCGTTCCCTTCCTTAAGATCGACGACATCACCAAGTCTCGTGGTCGGTTTGTGGATAAGGCTGAACAGTCGATTACCCGCCGTGCCCTCGAGGAAACTGCAGCGAAGGTGTTCCCTGCTGGGACTGTGCTGGTAACCATGTATGGAACGATGGGGGTGATTAAGACACTCCGCTCGCCGATGGCAACCAATCAAGCGATCGCAGCCCTGGTTCCACCGTTCCAATGTGACCCCAACTATCTGGCGCTCGCGCTCTCCTTCCGCCGTGCTGGTCTTGAACGACTTGCTGCACAGACCACGCAGCCAAATATCTCGGGAACGATCATTCGGCGGTTTCAGATTCCCGTTCCCCGGTTGGACGAGCAGCAGCGGATCTCAGAGATCCTCGACACGGTCGACGAAACCATCCAAGCCATCGAACGCGTAGTCAGCAAGCAAGCGAAGGTCCGGGCTGGCCTCGCCGCCACTCTTTTCCCTGGTGGGTCCGAGGGTGTGCTCTCCGACGAGGGCAAGGCGAACGGGCGGCAGCCGACGTCCATCTTGACCCGCACTGCAGGGAGATCTGCTGTCAGGGATGTTGGGTTCGCTTCCGTACCGTTCTCTGAAGTAGCGGATTTCATTAATGGATACGGCTTCGGACCTGCCGACTGGGGCAAGTCCGGGTTGCCGATCATTCGGATTCAGCAACTCCTCAATCCGGACGTTGCCGCTGACTTGTACGGCGGATCACTCGACAGCAGGTACCGGATTGACACGGGCGACATCGTGATGTCCTGGAGTGGCACCATCGCTGTGGTCGAATGGGATCGCGGCCCGGCTTGGCTAAACCAGCATCTGTTTCGAGTGGACGCGAAGGCTGGAGTTGAAGCCGCGTTCCTGAAACACCTTCTCAATTCGAGACTCCGACATCTTGAGGCCGCGTCGCATGGAACGACCATGAAGCACATTAAGCGTGGGGATCTTCTGAAGCACGAAGTATTGCTGCCGCCCTTGGAGGAGCAGCGGCGGATCGCGGCAATCCTTGACACGATCGGCGACTCGATTCGGGCTAACGAGCAGCATTGCGGCAAGCTTCGGGAGCTTCGTTCTGGTCTCGCGGCTGACCTACTCTCAGGGAAGACACGAACGATGGCAGCATGACATTCGGTCCTGAGTGGGAACTGGTAGAGCGACCGTTTCTCAAGCATCTGGCCTTACTTGGCTGGGAGACGCTGGTTTGGTCGGAGCGACAACCGTCGGGCAACGTCGGCCGGTCGTCGGATCGCGATGTTCTTTTTGAGCAGAGGCTCCGTTCGGCGCTGGTGGGTATCAACCCCGGCCGGACCGGGGAGCCGTGGCTTGATGAGACGCAGATCAAGGCTGCGGTTGCGGAACTGGGATCAATGCCGGCGGGCGCCAAGTTGCTCGAAGCCAATGGTCAGACGACCAGCCTGTTGCTACGAGGGGCTACGGTTCCTGGGGTTGAGGGGTGGGATGGGGG
>WTGI01000069.1 GCA_011523635.1 Acidimicrobiia bacterium | reverse complement strand
TATGACCCATAGTCCCAACATTCACATGCGGCTTATCCCGCACAAAACGCTCCTTACCCATAACGATCTTCTCCTCGTGTAGCAGTTTGCTGGTACATACGTTCGGCGGGCCGGCCATCCCGCGCAGGACGACCGACCGCTCGTAGCGGCGGGCAGACTTGAACTGCCGACCTCTCGATTATGAGTCGAGCGCTCTTACCGACTGAGCTACGCCGCCAGGCCCGGGGCAGGACAAGCTGTTCGCCTACCTGCCGAGCCCCCTTCCGGATTCGAACCGGAGACCTCCTCCTTACCATGGAGGCGCTCTGGCCTACTGAGCTAAGGGGGCCTGGTCGGGCGGACGACCAACCGTCCGCGCCGGTGCCGGGAGAAGGATTCGAACCTCCGAAGGCATCGCCGGCAGATTTACAGTCTGCTCCCTTTGGCCGCTCGGGCATCCCGGCACGGGTGGCAGACGCCACCGGTTTCTGGCGCCAGAATGCTAGTCGCTTCGATCCGCAGCGGAAACAAGCATCCGCTGGTCGGCGCCCGATCAGATGCGGTAGTACATGTTCTCCAGCCGGCGGATCCTCTCCTCGATGGGCGGATGGGTCGAGAACAGCCCACCGGCGCCGGCCGGGCGTCTGCGGCCGAACGCCTTGAACGGGTCGGCGATGAACAGCTGGCTCACCGCCGGGTTCACATCCATCGGTATCCGTCCGGAGGCGGCTCCTATCTTCTCCAGCGCTCGGGCCAGGCTGAGCGGCTGGCCGGTCATCTCGGCGCCCGAGCGATCGGCCTGGTACTCGCGAGCCCGCGAGATCGCCATCCGGATGACCATGCCCGCCAGCGGCGCCAGGATCATTGCGGCCAAGGCCACCACCAGACCGATCGCGTTGTTGTTACGACGGCCTCCGCCCCCGAACCAGAAGGCCATCCGGGCAAAGATGGACAGGGCGGCAGCGAGCATGGCGGCGATCGACGAGATCAGGATGTCACGGTTGCGGACATGGGAGAGTTCGTGGGCGATGACACCCTCGAGCTCGTCGTCCTTCATGATCTCGAGGATGCCCGTGGTGACGGCCACGGCGGCGTTCTTGGGATTGCGACCGGTGGCGAAGGCGTTGGGCTGGGCCGAATCGATCAGGTGGACGGAGGGCACGGGCATGTTCGACACGGCGGCCAGGCGACGCACCATGCCGTAGACCTTGGGCAGCTCCTGCTCGGTCACGGGTCGAGCCTTGCTCATGGCGAGGGCCAGCTTGGCGGAGAAGAAGTAGGCGCCGACGTTCAGCAGCAGAGCGAGCCCCAGACCTATGTACAGGCCCTGGGATCCGCCGAACAGCAGCCATCCGAGCATCCAGACCAGCGCGCTCATCAGGCTCAACAACGCGACGGTCTTGAGGTTGTTCATGGTGACGAGATGATAACGACGCTCCGATCCTTACCGGGTGGCCACCAGCACCCGGAAGTCGCCGAAGCCCCGGGGGTGCAGCAGGGTCTCGATCTCCTTCACCTTCGACCGGAGACGGAGCCGCTCGATGGGATCCCCACCCCGCGCCTCTGCCAGTTCTCGTTGGCGGAGCTCCGCCCTCCTGGCGTCCAGCCCCAACTCGGACAGGAACTCGTCCTGGCGGCATAGCCTGGTCAGCGTTCCCCGGTCAGAGGCCACCCTGGCCAGGGCCGAGAAGTCGACGTCGGCGGTTATGTCCATCGAGCCCGGCTCGTCGAGCGGGTGCCGGGAGAGGTGGTGAGAGCGATAGGTTCGCAGCGTTCCACCCCTGCGGCGGCGGGGCAGCAGCCCTTCCGAGGTGTCCCCGTAGTCGATGACCACAACCGAACCGGCCTCCAGCAGATCGATGATCCGCCCCATCCAGTCGGCAGCGGCCAGCTGGCACTCCACCACCCCACCCGCCGGCACGTCTGCGGCGTGCGCCTCCAGCCAGGCCCGAACCTCGGGACGGGCCGGCGCCTCGACCAGCATCAGATCGGCACCTTCGGACCAGACCCGGCGCTCGGTCCAGCCCCCATTCTCCGCCCGGACCGCAATGGCCACGGGCAGGTTATCCACGACCTCGTTGGCGATGATCACTCCCCGGAAGGGATCCGGTACGCGGCGATCCGTTACCACCTCGACGGCCGGGAGCGCCTGGCGTAGGACCTCACGGGCGGCGGGCGAGGCCTCCATAGCCACGGCTCGGGGCGCCCAGTCCAGCGCCCCCAGCAGCGGAGACAGCAGGGTGCCCGACCCCGCGCCCACCTCCAGCAGGGTGAACCCGGCCGGGCGGCCCAGCCGCCGGAACTCCTGCTCCACGAAGCGGGCGAGCGTGGCGCCGAACTCCCCGCTGGTCTCGGGGCTGGTCAGGAAGTCCCCTTCGGCCCGGGACCGCAGCGGCCCAGAAGCGAAGTACCCGCCGTCGGGGTCATAGAGCGCCATCTCCATGAAGCGGTCGAACGGGATCGGCCCCTCACGGCCGATCAGCCAGCGGATCCGCTCCTTGAGCCCGCTTCGCTTCACGACGACCCTTCAGTTGCTAGTTGCTAGTTAACATAGAATTATACTGACTAGAAACTAGCAACTAGAGACTACAAACTAGGAAGCAGGGCGTCGAAGAGCGCGCGGAGGTCTCCGGCCGCCCGGCCGGCGGTCTCGATGACCTCCTCGCCGGTGATCTTGCGACCGGCCAGGCCGGCGGCCCGGTTGGTGCACAGCGAGATCCCCAGCACTTCCGCACCCATGTGGCGAGCGGCGATGGCTTCCGGCACGGTGGACATCCCGATCAGGTCGGCTCCCAGAGTGATGGCCATCCTGATCTCGGCCGGGGTCTCGAACATCGGCCCGCGCCACCACATGTAGACACCTTCATGCAACGAGATCCCCACCGAAGCGGCGGCGTCGGTGGCCTTCCGGCGCAGCGCCGGCGAGTACACGTCGGTCATGTCGGGGAACCGGGTTCCGAGGCGCTCGTCGTTGTCGCCCCGCAGGGGGCCGAGACCGGAGAGGTTGATGTGGTCGGTCAGCAGCACGAGGTCGCCCGGATCGATGCCGGGCGTGCATCCGCCCGAGGCATTGGTGAGCACCACCGTGCGGGCGCCCGACATGATGGCCGCTCGCACCGGAAAGACGATCTCGGCGGGGCTGTAGCCCTCGAAGTGATGGACCCGGCCCGAGTAGAGCAACACCTGGTTTCCGCCCATCTCGAGGGAGTAGGCGGTGCCGGCGTGACCGGGAGCGGAGGGTTGCGGGAAGCCGGGTATCTCCGAGTAGGGCACCGTCACCGCTCCGTCGAGGGTGTCGGGATAGCCACCGAGGCCGGAGCCCAGCACGGCCACCACATCGTGGCCGTCGCGTCCGGTGAGCCTGTTTAGGGTCTCCGCCGCCTCGGAAAGACGCCGGTACAGATCGCCCATCACCACCTCGTTCCGCGATCAGCCGTCGATGAGGGCGTCCAGTCCGATGTCGATCATCGCCTCCACCGCGTCGTAGACCACTTGGCGGTGGGGATCGTAACCACCCTCCTCCCGGTGCAACGGATTGCCGTCGGCCACCAGCACCGCCCCGGTGGTCACCGAGTTGAGCGAGCCGTTGACGAACAGGGCCGCACACTCCATCTCCACCGCGATTGCGCCCGCCCGGTGCCAGAACTCAAGGTCGCCCCCGAGCACCTCGCCCGGATAGAACAGCGAGTGGGTTAGCACCACGCCCTCGTGGGAACGGCGCTCGGTGGAGGCCACCGCCCGGCGGATCGCGGTGACCACGTCCACCGAAGCGAGCGCCGGGAAGGGCGCGGGGACCATGGCGTCGGTGACACCGTCGGCGCGGATGGCGCCGGTGACGATCACGAGATCTCCGTCCTCGACCTCTACGGCGAGACCCCCACAGGTTCCGGTCCGGATGATCCGGCGGACGCCGGCGCGGCTCAGTTCCTCGAACACTATGACCGCTCCGGGCGCTCCCACCCCGTGGGATGCCACGGCCACCTCGACTCCCTGATGCGTCCCGCCGTATGTCACGTACTCCCGGAAGCTGCCCAGCAGGCGACGACCTTCCAGGCGCCGGGAGGCCAGCTCCGCCCGGGCGGGATCACCCATCACCAGCACCCGCTCGGGTACTTCGTCAGGATCCACGCGAAGGATCGGGGTTCGCTCGGCCATCCAAACACCTCCTCGACCGGCAGCCTATTCAGACCACCCGTTCGTTGCCTCCGTCCACGGGGACCTGCGCACCCGTGGTGACCGCGAAGGCATCCCCGCACAGTTCGACCACCACCCTGGCAACCGCGGCCGAGGTCACCTCGGCTGACAGGAGGTTCCGGGTCCGGTACTCGGCCTCGCTGAGCCCGTAGGCGGCGGCCCGCTCGGCGATCAGGTTCTCATCCCAGAGCCCGGTGTCGAACACACCGTCCGGGTGGACCATGTTGACCCGGATGTCGTCACCGGCCCACTCGAGAGCCGCCACCCGGGCCAGCTGGGTGACGGCCGCCTTGGATGCGGAGTAAGCGGCGACGCCACGGCCCGGAGCGGCAACGTTCTTGGATGCGATCACAACGACCCGGCCTCCCACCGGGGAGCAGGCCAGGAAGGGATAGACCGCGGCGAGAAGGGTGGCCACGGCGTCCGCGTTGACGGACAGCGTCGCCCTCCACCGGTCCTCGTCCAGCTCGCCGACCGGCTGGGCCTCGCCGAACACCCCGGCCGCCGGCACCACTATGTCGATGCCCCCGAACCGCTCCACCGCGGCCTCGATCGCCGCCTGCTGGGCAGCCCCATCAGTGACGTCCACCGCTACGCCCAGCCAGGCCGGGCCATCGAAGGCGTCCACAACTGCCTTGTCTCGGTCGAGCCCGACCACCGCGCACCCCTTTGACAACAGGGCCGCAGCGCAGGCCCGGCCGATGCCGGAAGCCGCTCCGGTCACCACCGCCACCATGCCGGCGAATTCCGGAGGTCGGCCGGCCCGGCGCAGCTTGGCCTGCTCCAGATCCCAGTACTCGCAGTCGAAAAGGTGACCCGCCTCCAGCGCCACGTAACCGCCCAAGTGATCCTCGGCGCGTTCTAGAACGGGCATGGTGTGCTGGTAGATGTCGGCAGCGATCCCGGAGGCCTTGGCGGTCTCGCCCACGGTCAGCAGGCCCAACTCCCTGTCCAACACCACCCGGGGAGCTGGATCCAACATGGTCAGCTCGGTCCGGGCGCGGTGCCGGTTCTTCTCGAAGTAGCGGCGATAGCCGTCCACGTAGGCGCCCACATCGGCGCCGACCATGGGAAACCGCTTGGTACGGATGACGTGGTCGGGAGTGAGCGGGCCCCGGTTCGCCAGGCTCTCCAGGTCGGACCGGCCCACGAAGCGGGCGGCGGCGGAGTCCGTATGGCGGGTCATGATCATCGGCTTGCCGGCCGCGGCCGAGATACGGCCGCGGAGCCGGGCCAGCCCGACCGGCGCCGCCGGGGGGAGAGCCGGCAGATCCTGGACAAGCGCCACCGGAGCGTGGGCTTCGAGCCATTCCTCGGCCTTCGAAATCAGCTCGATATGGCGACCGTATGCCTCCTTCGTGTCGGCCCCGTAGGTGAACAGACCATGGTTCAGCAGCACCATCCCGATGGCGTCCTCGTGGTACTGAGCGCTCCAGATCTCCACGACCAGCCGGGCCAGATCGAAGCCGGGCATGATGTAGGGCACCACCAGCACGTCCCTTCCGAAGACCTCCCGGATGCGCTCCTCCCCATCAGCCAGGTTGGTGAGCGTGACGATCACGTCCGCGTGGCTGTGCTGGACGGCCGGGTACGGCAGGAAGGCGTGCAGCAGGGTCTCCACCGAAGGTTGCGGGGCGGCAGGGTCGAGGCGGGCGGCGGACAGCTCCCGCATCATGTCCGGATCGGAGAGCCGGTCGAGCGACAGCAGGTCCTGGAGCCGGTCGATGGGAAGGGGCGTGAACCCGGGCGCCTCGATGGTGGCCAGGTCCCACCCCGAGCCCTTCACGTATAGGGCGTCGATGGTACGCCCGGTTATGTCGCGAAAGGGCGCCTTGACGGACGTGTTACCGCCGCCGTGCAGCACGAGGAAAGGGTCGCTTCCCAGCAGGCGGGATCCGTAGACGCACTCGCCCAGCGACCCCGCGAATGCCGCCGCCTCAGCGTCGTCCCACCTGTCTTCCATCAGAATCTCCCGGGCCCTGCGGAGGCAAGACTAGGACGGGTTGCCGGTCTTGGTCAGGCGATGCGGGTCATCCGGCTGACCACGACGGACTCGGTGTGGTCCGCAATGGCAGCCAGACCATCGGCGATGTGGGGTTCGTCGAGGTGAGCGTCGAGGTCGGCCTCGCTACGCCAGAGGGCAACGAAGCAGAAGAGGCCGGGGTCGCTGTCGACCACATGTAGCCGGTAGTCGAGGCAGCCCTCCTCCTCACGGGTGGGCGCGACCATCGCGATGAGCGCGTCCCGTACGGTTTCCTCCGATCCGGGAACGGCCCGCACCCGCGCCACGGCTCTGAGAGCTCCCGTCATGGAGTTCAACTGTACCGCCCTTCCCGCCGGCGAACGGAGGCCGGACGGGCGTTTAACCCCAATTCTTCATGGATCGGGGGTTTGGACGAGTCAAAGGCATGGGGGAGTCGTGGGCTTCTGACCTGGGGTTATAGCTGTGTGATAGCTCGCCTGGCCCTGGGGCGACCATCACCTGCCTGGTGCAGTAGAGGATGGCATCGATTCATAAGGTTGAAGTGCCTTGACGTGTATCGGTGTGGTGGGAAACATGAAGAATTAGGGTTAGTACCATGTGTCGCCGCCGTCCACGTTGATGGCCTGTCCCCGGATTATGTGCGCCGCGTCCGACAGCAGGAAGGCGATCACCCTGCCGACCTCCATCGGCTTGATGCGCCTGCCCAACTGCGCCGGGCCCATCGATCCCAGGAGCTCGTCGGCCGGGATGTCGAGCCGGGGCGAGAGCCACTCGGCCACTCCGGCCAGCATGGGGGTGTCGACCCCGCCCGGGCAGACCGCGTTGACGTTGATACCGTGCTCGGCCCACTCCATCGACAGGGACCGGGTGAGGCCCAGGACCGCCGACTTGGAAGCGTTGTAGGCGGCCATGTTGCGGTAACCCACCTTGCCGCAGTTGGACGCCACGTTGACGATGCTGCCTCCGCCGGAGGCCTTGAGCCGCTTCCCGACAGCCTGCGCGACCAGGAACGAGCCCGTGACGTTGACCTCGAGCTGGTGGTTCCAATCAGGACCGGTCGCCTCCCAGGCCTCGTCGAGCGTCACCACCCCGGCGTTGTTGACCGCGCCGTCGATACGACCGAAGTGCTCCACAGTGCCCTCCACCGCCCGTTCGACCTCGCCCGCATCGGAGACGTCCGCCCTGAAGGCGGCGATCGATGGTCCGGTCATTCCAACACGGAGCGCCATCGCTCGTGCGCCCTCCAAGTCGACATCCACCAGCGCCGGCATCCCGCCGGCTTCGAGGATGGCTCGAGCGATCCCCTCCCCGATCCCGCCGGCGGCCCCGGTCAACAGGAAGACGCGTCCCTCGAGGCTGGTCGCGCTCATGGGGCTCGCCTCACCAGGTGGGGTTGCTCATCACGCCGCCGTCCACCACCAGCTCCGATCCGGTAATCCACCGGGCCAGGTCGGAACAGAGGAAGACGCAGGCGTCTCCGATGTCGTCGGGGGTGCCGAGGCGCCCCAGCGGGCAGGCCTCCCTCCAGCGCCCCACCCCTTCGGGCCAGGCTTGTTCGATACCGGGGCGCGAGATCAGGCCGGGAGAGACCACGTTGACCCGGACCCCGGCACGGCCGTAGGCCTGGGCCGCGGCCCGGGCATGCATGATCATCCCGGCCTTGGAAACGGAGTAGTGCCCGTGCCCGGGCGCCGGGTAGCTCCCCTCTATGGAGGCGATGTGGACGATGGCGCCGCCTGATTCCTGGGCGGCCATGGCGGCCGCCGCCGCCTGGGTCAGCCGATGGGTGGCGGTGAGGTTGGTGTCGATCATCTCCGACCATTCGGGATCGGTCAGTTCGGAGAATCCGGCCACGGTCTGGACGGCGGCGTTGTTGACGAGGCCGTCCAGGCGACCGTATCGCTCCAGGGCCATGTCCACTATCTCCCGGGGGCCGTCGGGCGTGGTCAGGTCGGCGGTCACCACCAGCCCGGGCTGTCCCGAGCGGCCGATGGGCTCGACCGGCGATGACCGCGTATGGGCGACCACCGTGGCGCCGGCCGCGGCCATCCTCGCGGCTATACCGGCCCCGATGTTGCCCCCGGCGCCGGTCACCGCCACCACCCGGCCGTCCAGGGCGATCAGATCGGCCGGCGACCGGCGACGCGATGCCTGGGGGCCGGAGCTATTCCCTGGCATAGCGGGCGATGAGGTAGGCGGCCTCCGGGTACAGGTCGACCAACTCGTCGAAGCTACCCAACTCGAATCCCTCCTCGCGGTAGGGCGGCGCCATGGTAGTTCCCACCAGCGACCAGTCTCCGGTGGTGCCGGCGCCCATCCACACCCCTCCGGGAACCGCCACGAATGGGCGCTGCCCGGCTTCCAGGTCGTCCCCGAGCAGCAGTCGTCTCGCCCCACCGGCCGGCTCGAGCAGCAGCATCTCCACCGGATGGCCTGCGTAGTGGTGCCAGAGTTCCGGTCCGTCCAGGCGATGGAGGGCCGAGAAGTCTCCCGGCTGCATCAGGTAGTAGATGGCTGTGCTGTTCTCGTCCCGCCAGGTTTGTGCCCACATTCCCCCCTCGGACGGCAACGGCGCCAGACCCAGCAACTCGGCTACTTCGGCGCCGGTCACTCTGCCAGCCGCCGGGCGCGCTCCGTGACCTCCGCCCTCACCTCGTCGACGTCCACGGTGAGCACCTGGCCCTCGCTGACCACCTGCTCCCCGCCCACCCAAACAGAGCGGACCGCCCGGGGCGATCCCGACCACACCAGGCGCGACACCGGATCGTCCTCGTCGGGCACCACCGGATGCAGGGCCGACTCCGACGGCGACAGCTGCACCATGTCGGCCCGGGACCCAGGCTCGATCCGGCCCAGGTCGGGGCGCGCGATGGCGTCGGCGGCCCCGGCCGTGGTCATGTGGAGCGCCTCGTGGGGCGGCATGAAGGCTGCATCCCCCCGGTCTATCCGGGCCAGCCGGATGGCGGTGCGCATCTCCTCGAACAGGTCGAGCCGGTGGTGCGAGGCCGGACCGTCCGTGGCGATCCCCACCTTCATCCCGGCCCGGATCATCGCGTCGACCCTGGCCAGGCCCGAGCCGTGCTTGGAGTTGGAACAGGGGCAATGGGCCGCCCCGGCCCCGTGGCGGCCGAAGATCTCCATGTCCTCGTCCGAGAGCCACACGCAGTGGGCGGCCAGCACCCTGGCCTCCAGCATGCCGAGCGACTCCAGGTAGGCGGGCGCGGACAGGCCGCCGGACAGCTCCCGCACCGCCTTGTCCTCCCACTCCTGCTCGGCCACATGAATGTGGACCAGCATGTCGTGCTCGCGGGCGATCCGAGCCACCATATCCAGGCATTCCCTCGACACCGACCAGGCGGCGTGAGGTCCCAGGCCCACCTCGATCAACTCGCTGGATGCCCACCGGTCCCGGGTGGCGACCATCTCCTCCAGTTGTTCCTGCCAGGTGCCCATCCGGCCCAGTTGGGCGTCCTCGATGATCGGAGCCGCCACCACGCAGCGGAGCCCCGCCTCGGCAGCCCCCTGAGCGACCGACTCCCCGAAGAAGTACATCTCCGATGAGGTGGTGACGCCGTTGGAGAGGAGCTCGGCGGCGCCCATCAGCATGCCGACCCTCACGTCATCCGGGGTCAGGCGCCCCTCCCGGGGCCACATCACCTCGTGAAGCCACCGGTCCACCGGCAGCCCTTCTCCGGCGCCGCGCAGCAGGATCATCGGCGTGTGGGCATGGAGGTTGACGAATCCGGGCATCAGGATGCCGTCCATCCGGTGAACCGGAGTCCCGTCCCGGTCGGGCGCCTCCGAGGCCGCGCCGGCCCACACCACCCGTCCGCCCTCCACATCCACCACGCCCCCCGGGATGGGGGTCCGTCCCTCGGACATGGTGATCAGCAGATCGGCTTGGTAGCGGTCCATCTAATCGCCCCCGGTCAGCTGGGTTTGGCAGCCTGTAGCATAAATATCATGCAGCAACTCGGTGACCGTCCGCTCGACTGGATCGACGGCGCGGTCTCGATGGTCGATCAGACCAGACTCCCCGACTCGTACGAGGTGATGCGGATCGAGTCGGTCCCCGACATGGTGGCCGCCATCCGCCGCCTGTCGGTGCGGGGCGCCCCCGCCATCGGCGTGGCCGGCGCCCTCGGAGTGGCGCTGGCCATCCAGGCCCACGGAACCTCTGGACCCGACTTCGACCGGGCGATCCACTCCCTGCGGGAAGCCCGACCCACCGCGGTGAACCTGGCCCGGATGGTGGACAGGGTGGCCCCCCTCGCCGAGCAGGGCCTGGACCGCGTGCTGGCCGAGGCGCTCGCCATCCGGGACGAGGAGATCGCCGCGTCCGTGTCCATGGGAGAGTACGGGGCCGATCTCGTGACCCGGCTGGTGAGCGAGCGGGCGGCCCGGGCGATGACGATCTGCAACACCGGGGGCTTGGCGACTATCGAGCGCGGCACCGCCCTGGCGGTCATCCAGACCCTGCACGAGCGGGGCACGCTGGCGGAGGCGCTCGCGCTCGAGACCCGGCCCCTCCTCCAGGGCGCCCGCCTCACCGCCTGGGAGCTGGCCCGCATGGGGGCTCCCCACCGGCTCCTGGTCGACTCGGCCGCAAACTTCATGCTGGCCCGGCGACAAGCCGACGTGGTCCTCACCGGCGCCGACCGGATTGCCGCAAACGGCGACACGGCCAACAAAATCGGTACCTTCTCCCTGGCTCTTGGCGCCCGGTACGCCGGGGTCCCCTTCATCGTGGTCGCCCCGGAGTCGACCGTGGACATGGACACTCCCGGGGGTTCAGCCATCCCCATCGAGGATCGGGACGCCGGAGAGGTGGTGTCCGTCCGTGATCGCCCCACCGCTCCTGCGAATACCGACGCCGCCAACCCCGCCTTCGACATCACACCGAACGCCCTGATCACGGCGATAGTCACCGATCGGCGGGTGGTTCGACACGATCGAGGTGATAGCCTCCGGTCGGTGCCGCTCGGGGAGCTTCGCCGGCCGGCCAACCAGTGACGATCATCAACCAGTGACGATCATGATGAACGGACCTACAGCGGACCGTCCGCTTTGAGGGAGGAGACACACATGACCAGGCCCCTGAAGATTCTGGTGCTCGTACTGGCGCTCGCCGTGGTAGGCGCCGCGTGCGGGGACTCCGGCGACGAAGCGGCCACGACCACCGCCGCGCCCGCCACCACCGCCGCGCCCACCACGACCGCCGCGCCGACCACCACGATGGCGCCCGAGGATCCGATCAGCCTGATCTACGTCAGCCCCAACCCGTTGGGCGTGAACAACTTCCTGATCCTGGGCGAGGTCGGTACCCAGCGCGTGGCCGAGCGACGCGGCGGAACCTGGAAGACCTTCGAGTCGGTGGACGACTCCACCCGGAGGGCCAACATAGAGGCGGCCATCGACGAGGCGCCTGACGTCATCGTCCTGACCACGTTCACCCTCGTGGAGATGGCCGACGAATACTCCAAGGCCAATCCCGACCAGAAGTTCATCATCATCGACGCCTGCCCGGACGAGCCCGCGCCGAACCTGCACTGCGGAGTCTTCCGGGAGCACGAGGGTGCCTTCCTCCTGGGAGTGATGGCCGGCCATCTCTCCGAGGCCAAGCAGATCGGGTCGGTGGTGGCGCTCGACATCCCGTTCTTCAAGCGGTGGTGGCAGAGCTTTGCCGAGGGAGCGCAGTCCGTCGATCCCAGTATCGAGAACTCGGCGGTGTTCATCGCCGGCGACAACCCGTTCTCCGATCCCGCCCGCGCCAAGGAACTGGCCCTGTCGCTGGCGGCGCAAGGCCCCGACCACATCTTCGCGGTCGGCGCCGGGTCCAACGGCGGCATCTTCGAAGCCGCCCAGGAGGCCGGCTTCCTCTCGTACGGTGTGGACGTCAACGAGTGCCCCAGCGCGCCCGGTTACATCGTCGACAACAACCTGAAGGTGGTCGATGCGGTGGTCGAGCAGCTCCTCGACCAGGTACTGGACGGGACTGCCGGTCCGGTGGTGTCCTTCGGGCTGGCTGAAGGCGGGACCGGAGTGATGGCCCTGCAACCGGGCCTGGCCGACAGCCAGTGTGTGATCGCCGACCACCCCGACATCGTCGAGGAGGTCCGCGCGGTAGCCGAGGGCATCATCGACGGCTCCATCGTGGTCAACGATCCCTTGTTCGGCTGACCGGAATCGGCTCTCTGCGAGAACTGTAAGAGCGGCTGATATGCCGTGACACCGGCTCTCGAGTTCCAGGGAGTAACCAAGCGGTTCCCGGGAGTGCTCGCCAACGACGCAATCGACATGACGGTGCGCTCCGGGGAGATACACGCAGTGGTCGGGGAGAACGGGGCGGGCAAGACAACCCTGATGTCGATCCTGTTCGGCCTGTTCCCGGCCGACGCCGGCCACATCCTGGTGAACGGTAACCCGGCGCGGTTCGCATCCGCCCTCGACGCCATACGCGCCGGGCTCGGGATGGTGCATCAGGCCTTCCGGCTCTTCCCCACCTTGACCGTTGCTGACAATGTGGTGTTCCGGGAGGAGCCCACTCGTAATGGCCTGGTGGATCGGTCGGAGAGCATCCGGCAGGTGAGAGACGTCGCCAACCGGTACGGATTGGCGGTCGACCCGACCGAGGTGGTCGAGAACCTCCCGGTTGGGGTGTTACAGAGGGTCGAGATCCTCAAGGCTCTCTACCGGGATGCGCAGATCCTCATCCTGGATGAACCGACCGCCGTGCTGACCCCCCAGGAGCGGGACAAGCTGTTCGAGGTGATCAGGCGATTACGAGACTCCGGACGCACCATCCTGTTCATCACTCACAAGCTCGGCGAGGTGATGTCTCTGTCGGACCGGGTCACGGTACTCCGGGACGGCCGCTCGGTTGCCCATCTCACTACCGCCGACACGAGCCCCGAGGAGATTGCTCGGCACATGACCGGACGCGATGTCGATCTCGACCGGAGGGCGCCGCAACACAGCCCGGGACAGGCGGTGCTGGGGGTGTCGGACCTGAGCGCGACCGGTGAGCATGGGCGGCCGGCCGTCCACGAGTTGTCGCTGGAGGTTCGTTCAGGCGAGATCGTCGGGATAGCAGGCGTTGCCGGCAACGGCCAGAGCGAACTCATCGAGGTGATTGCCGGGCTGCGGGCACCTGACTCAGGCTCGGTCGACCTCAACGGCGTTGACATCACCCACGCGGAGGTGGCGGCCCGCCGGTCCAGCGGCATGGCCTACGTGCCGGAGGACCGCCACGGGGTGGGCACCAGCCATCGGGCCTCGGTATGGGCCAACCTGTTGATGAGTCACCAGCGGGGAGGGAGTTTCCAGCGGAGAGGCTGGTTCAGCCTGCGGGCCATCCGTAAGCATGCCCGCAGTCTCATCAGCGCCTACGACATACGAACGGGTCCGATCGGCAGTCCCGTCTCCACACTCTCGGGCGGCAACCTCCAGAAGGTCGTGGTGGCGCGCGAGATGTCCCACGGAGCCCCTTTGCTGATCGCCGAGCAGCCCACCCGAGGGCTCGACATCGCTGCGATCGAGTTCATTCACAGCCGCCTGATCGAGTTTCGGGATACCGGCGGAGCGGTGCTGATGGTGTCGGCCGAGCTGTCCGAGATCCTTGCCCTGAGCACCCGGATCCTGGTCATGTTCGAGGGCCGGATCGTCGTCGAGTTGGACCCGTCCCAGGTCACCGAGGCCGATGTCGGCGTCTACATGACCGGAGCACACCAGGAGCATTCGGATGGCTGACGCTCAACCGATCCAGCGCACCAGCGTCGGCGCCAGGATCGAGGCGGTACTTTCCCATCCGGTCCTCTTCTCGCTGGTCTTCGCCTTCGCCCTGGGCTGGGTGATCGTCTACCTGACCGGAAACGACCCCGGCTTCGCCTACCGGGAGATGTACGACGGAGCGATCACGGGCTCAGGGTTGCGCAACACCCTGGGGAGAGCTGTTCCGATCATCGGGATGGCCCTGGCCGTGTCCGTTGCCTTCCGGGCAGGAGTCATCAACCTGGGTGGGGAAGGCCAGATGGTCATGGGGGGCCTGGCCGGAAGCCTGGTGGCGATCTACACACCGGGACCGGGCGAGATCGTTATCCCCCTGGCGATGATCGTGGGTGGACTGACCGGAGCGATGTGGGCGATGCTGCCCGCCTTCGGGCAGACCCGCCTCCGCCTACCGATCCTCATCACCAGCCTGCTGCTCAACTACGTGGCCAGGGCCGTGACCGGATACCTGGTGCGCTTCCACTTCCTCGACGACTCCGTGACGCTGACCTCCACCCAGCAGGTTCCGCAGACCGCACGGATGCCCAGGCTGCCGCTCTTCGGAGGGGTGAGCCTGTCGCTGGTGCTGGTCATCCTGGCAGTGGTGGTCGCCTGGGTGGTCTATCGACGGACGGTGCCCGGCTACGAAACGCAGATGGCCGGCTTCAACGGCCGGTTCGCCCGCTACGGGGGAATCCAGGTGGAACGCCAGACCGTTGGTGTGATGGTCGTAGCCGGCGCCATCGGCGGGGTGATCGGAACCCACATGATCATCGGCGACGCCTACCGCTTCATCGACGGAGAGCTGGTGGTAAGCGGACTCGCCTGGACCGGCCTCTTGGTGGCGCTGCTGGCCGCCAACCATCCACCGATGATCCTGGTGGCCGGGCTCCTGTTCTCGGGCCTCCAGATCGGCGGTCTTGCCATGCAGCGCAACGCCGATGTGTCGTGGCGCCTGGCCCAGGTACTCCAGGCACTGGTGATCGTGGCGGTAGCCAGCCGGCTGGCCTTCGATCTGTTTCGGCGACGGCGAAGGGGCCCCACCAGCGGCGAGCTTGAGTCGGCCGGCGTGGGAGAAGTGTGATGTTCGATCAGCTTTTCGACGCCGCCCTATTCGAGTCGGTGATCAGGGCAATGGTCCCGATCCTGCTGGCCGCCCTGGGCGGGATGATCTGCGAGCGGGCCGGCGTATTCCAGATCGCAATGGAAGGAATGATGCTGGCCGGGGCCTTCGCGGCGATGGCCGGTTCGTACCTGGCGGTATCCAGCGGCCTGGGGGTGGTGTTCGGGGTGACCGCCGGAGTGCTCATTTCTCTGATGCTGGCGTTCGGGACCGTCAGCCGGCAGGGGGACCCCATCGTGCTCGGCATCGCCCTCAACCTCATGGCGCTGGGGCTCACCGGATTCCTGCTCCCGCAGATCTTCGGCGTGCGCGGCACGTTCATCGACGACCGTATCGACGGGCTGGATCGGCTGCCGATTCCGGGGCTGTCCGAGATCCCGTGGATCGGGCCGGCCCTGTTCGACCAGACGATCCTCGGCTACCTGGCCTTCCTTCTGGTGCCCGCTATCTGGCTGGTCCTGTTCCGCACGCCGCTGGGTCTTCGTCTTCGGGGAGTGGGTGAGCGCCCTCTAGCGGCCGAGTCCCTGGGGGTCAGCCCCACCGCCTACAAGTACGGGGCGGTGATCGCTTCGGGTGTCCTGTCGGGACTGGCCGGAACCCAACTGGCCTTGGGCAACCTGGTCCTGTTCGCCGAGGGAATGTCGGCGGGACGCGGCTGGGTAGCCGTCGTGGCGGTCATGCTGGGCCGAGCCCATCCCTTCGCCGTGTTCGGCGCCAGCCTGCTGTTCGCCTTCGCCGAGGGGCTCGGGTTCCGGCTCCAGGGCAACGGCCTCCCGGTCCAGATCACCGATGCCCTGCCCTTCCTGGTGACCCTGATCGCCCTGATCGCCGCCCGCAAGCGCTTCGCCCGGCTCCTGGACCTCACCACCGGCGGCTAGCCCCGAGTTTCCCCCGACTCACGGCTTTCCGGTGGGTTGCCGCCCTTGACCAACTCGATCAGGCGGGCAGCACGCGGATCGAGGTCCTCTCCCGACCTCCAGACCGCCTCGATCGGCCGGATGGCCACCAGCGGACCTTCCGTCAGGCCGGAGTCGTCCCCCGCCGTCGCCACCTGCCGGGGAAGCACGGTCCGAGCGTAACCGAGAACGGCCATCTGGCGGAGCACGGTGGGGTGAGCCGACTCGAGAGCCACCTCGGGATGGATGCTCATTCTGGCCAACCCGTCGTCGATGAGCTGCCGGGTGCGCGAGGCGGACGGGTAGAGCGCCCAGCCCGCGGGCGTGGCAGGCCCCGATCCGGAGTCGGGAGAGCCGGCCATGTCATCCGGCAAGGAGTAGACACGCAGCTCCTCTTCGGCAATGGCCTCCGAGTTGTAGCGGGCACCGGCCGGGCCGACCACGAGAGCCAGGTCCACCCTGTATTGATCCAGCATGGACAGCAGCTCCGCCGACTCGCCGACCACCAGTTGGAGTTCGATCCCGGGCCGCTCCTGCTGCAATCGGGACAGGCCGCGTGGAAGGGTGTAGAGACCGACGGTGTCGATCAACCCCACCCGGAGAGATCCGACCTCGCCCCGCTGCCAGCTGTCCAGCCACCGGAGCAGATCCCCGGTCTGGCCGACCACCCGATCCGCATAGCGCAGCACCCGCTGCCCGGCCTCGGTGAGAACTCGCCGCCGCCCGTCCTTCCTGAACAACGGCACCCCCAGCCGCTTGGAGAGTTCGGCCAGCGAATGGGAAAGGGCGGGCTGGCTGATGCCAAGCACCCAAGCCGCCTCGGTGAACGTTCCCTGGCGCTCCACCTCCTGGAGGTAGCGCAGGCTCCGGAAGTTCAGTACTGGCATATCCATAACTCTTACCTATGGATTGTAGGCCCATCATTTATTTGACTGAATCAATCCGCACGCAAGACTTAAAGGGATTCGAGCCGAGAGGAAACGTGTGAGCAAGATACGGGTAGCGATCGTGGGGGTGGGCAACTGCGCGTCCTCCCTGGTACAGGGTGTTGAGTTCTACCGCGACGCGGCCGCGGACGAGACCATTCCTGGCCTGATGCACCCGGTGCTGGGCGACTACAGCATCGACGACATCCAGTTCGTGGCCGCCTTCGACGTGGATGCCACCAAGGTGGGACAGGACCTGTCGAAGGCGATCTCGGCCGGCGAGAACAACACCACGGCCTTCGCCGAGGTCCCCCAGATGGACGTGACCGTGCAACGTGGACCGACCCTGGACGGGATCGGCGCCTACCTGACCGGCGTGGTGGAGGAATCGGCGGCGCCCGAGGTAGATGTGGCCGAGGAGCTACGCCAGGCCCGCGCCGACGTGGTGGTCTCCTACCTACCGGTCGGCTCGCAGGAAGCCACCGAGTTCTATGCCCGTCAAGCCCTGGAAGCCGGCTGCGCCTTCGTCAACTGCATCCCGGTGTTCATCGCCCGCACCGAGGAGTGGGCGGAACGCTTCCGCCGGGCCGGACTGCCGATCGTGGGCGACGACATCAAGTCGCAGGTCGGCGCCACCATCCTGCACCGCACCCTCGTCAACCTCTTCCAGGATCGGGGAGTGAAGGTGGACCGGACCTACCAGCTCAATTTCGGCGGGAACACCGACTTCCTGAACATGTTGGAGCGGAGCCGCCTCGTCTCCAAGAAGGAGTCCAAGACCAAGGCGGTCACCAGCCAGATGGAGACCCGGATTCCCGTCGAGGACATCCACGTGGGCCCCTCGGATCACGTTCCCTGGCTCACCGACCGCAAGTGGGCGCACATCCGCCTCGAGGGGACCGCCTTCGGAAACACCCCGCTCAATGCCGAGGTGAAGCTGGAGGTGTGGGACAGTCCTAACTCGGCCGGCGTGGTGATCGACGCCCTGCGCTGCGCCAAGATCGGCCTGGACCGGGGTATGGCGGGTCCGCTCTACGAGGCCAGCGCCTACTTCATGAAGTCACCACCCCGCCAGATGCGGGACGAGGTCGCCCGCGAGGCCCTCGAAGCCTTCATCGAGGGATAGACAGCCGGGGAGAGGGCATCCTCCTCTGCTTTCTCCCTGGTACTGCTCGATACACCGGGCCTTGGGGGGCCGACGGCCACTCGTGTTCGGTCCAAGCGGGCGCGGATAGCCAGGGAGATCCACCAGTTGACGTGTTGTCTCGGGTTCGATACCGAGCGGTACCACGGACCCCCAGCCCCTAGAACCCACCCAACATCGCCTATCCGCGTAGCCACTTCGGTCGGAGTCGATCAGTTTCGGTATTAGACAGCAGATCTCGTAGCCCGGTCATGCCATTTCTGATACGGTATTTTCACGAGGTTTCGGCGGCGGGCCGCTCGGACCCGCCTGATTCAGAGGGAGGGGAGAGACGATGACGTACCGGCCGGAGCAGGGGCGGATGAGCATCGCCCGCAAGCTTTTCATTGGTCTGTCCGTGCTGTTACTGGTGGCTGCCGCGTGCGGGGAGAGCGAGCCTGAGGCCACATCGGCTGCCACTACCGCGGCTCCAGCCACGACCGCCGCTCCGGATACGACCGCGGCGCCCTACACCACTGCCGCTCCGGATACCACAGCGGCTCCAGCCACGACCGCCGCTCCGGATACGACCGCGGCGCCCGACACCACTGCCGCTCCCCCGGAGCGGGCCACGGTCAGGATCGCGCTCGACTTCATACCCAACACCAACCACGCCGGCATCTTCATCGCCCGATCGATGGGCCTGTTCGAGCGTGAGAACCTGGATGTCGAGGTCGTTCCGTGGGCATTCACGGTCACGGGTGTTCTCGTCGAGGCAGGGGACGCCGACCTAGGTATCGCGTACCCACCCGATCTGCTCCGAGAGGTGGCACTCGGGTCGTCGCTGAAGATCGTGGCGGCCATCATCCAGGAGAACAACGTGGCACTGGTCGTTCCTGCTGACTCTCCATACCAGACAGCGGCCGACCTGGGCGCGGCCGAGTCGTACGGTGGTTATGGCACGCCGCACGAGAGACCACTCGTCACCGAGATGCTCACCGCGGCCGGAGCCGCTACGCCAGGGGACTTCCAAGAAGTAGTGCTGCAGGGTGGAGCGATCGAGGCCCTGATCGAGGATCGCGTCGAATTCAGCGCGGTGTTCCAGGGGTGGAGCGAGATCGCCGCCCGGTTGCGCGGTACCGAACTCCGTCTCTTCCCCTACGTCGACTTCATTCCGGAGATTGTCTATCCGGACGTCGTCTTCATCGCCCGATCCGAGATGATCGAGCAGCAACCCGACGTACTCGCGAGAGCCCTGAGAGCTCTGGGTGAGGCATATACGTTCGCGGCGGAGAACCCAGACCGGGCGGCTGACATTCTCATCAGCGAGGTCACGGACCTCGAGCAGAGCGAGCCGCTGGTGAGGGAGAGCGCCCATTACCGGGCGGCTCAGTACCTCAATGACGACGGGGTTTGGGGCTGCGTGCAGACGTCTCACTTCGCTGGAATTGGTGGTCTGCTGGAGCGGTCCGGTGTGCTCCTGGACGAGGAAGGCCAAGTGGTGACGGCACCCGAGTTCTCGGTCTACGCAACCAGCGAGCTCCTACCCGATTGTTGAAGCCTCGGCTGGGAGTGAGGGTCCCGACCGGGATAGCGGGCTGACGCGTGCTGAGATCAGCGGGGAAAAGTCCCGACCCGCGAGCAGGAGAGCAGGTCTCGGAAGGGGCCGGCGTTTCTCAGGAGCTCGGTAGTTCCGGGTCACCTGAAACCAGGCCCTCGCTCGTGCGAATGGGTTGGCCGCCTCTGGTTACCGTGCTGCTTGTCCTATCGGCATGGGAGTTGTTCGTTCGCTGGCAGGACATACGGCCGGCGGTCCTACCGACGCCCACCGATGTTCTGGATGCGATGTGGGACGACCGTGCCAACCTGTGGGGCGCCACCTGGATCACCCTGCAGACGGTGTTTCTCGGATTCGGGTCTGCGCTGGTCCTGGCGGTCGTAATCGGCGTCCTGGTCGATAGCTTCGGTTGGGTGAGGCGCAGTATCTATCCGGTAATCGTGGTATCCCAGACCCTGCCGATAGTCGCCATCGCTCCCCTGGTCGTGATCTGGTTCGGGTTCGGGATCTCGTCCCATGCATTCGTGGTCGCCATGTACACATTCTTCCCGGTGGCCGTCGCCCTCGCCCAGGGCTTGGCGTCCACGGACCAGGACGCGATGAACCTGCTGAGAACGATGGGGGCAGGCCGGGTCCGTCTGCTTCTGAAGGTGCGTTTTCCGAGCGCGCTCTCACAGCTGTTTACGGGTGCCAGGGTGGCTATGTCGTTCGCGGTGATTGCGGCGGTGATCGCCCAGTTCGTCGGTGCGGTCGAAGGCCTCGGGATCTACATGCTCACCATGAAGAACGCGTTACGGACGGACCTCGTCTTCGGGGCGGTGACGGTCAGCTCGGCTGTCACCCTTCTCCTGTTCGGAGGGGTGGTGGTCCTGCAGCGGCTCGTCATGCCGTGGTACCGGCCCAAGACGCAGGGAGATGCCCGGTGACCTTGGGAGAGGCGGGACAGGGAGGCCTGACGATCGAGGGTCTGACCAAGACCTTCCGTCCCAAGTCGGGCCCGGTCTTTGCCCTCGACGGTGTCGACATGGTGGTCGAGCCAGGGGAGTTCGTGACCTTGATCGGGCCTAGCGGGTGCGGAAAGAGCACGGTCTTCAACATCGTCGCCGGTCTCGAAGCGTTCGATTCGGGCCATATCCGGCTTGACGGCGCCCCCAACCATGATCGGCTGGGCGGGATCGCCTACATGTTCCAGAAGGACCTCCTCTTCCCGTGGCGGACCGTCATGGGCAATGCCGTCCTAGGCCTCGAGATGGATGGCCTCTCCCGTAGGGACGCGAGGGAGCGCATCGGCCCGTACCTCGAACGCTTCGGCCTGGCCGAGTTCGCCGACGCCTACCCCGACCAACTGTCAGGAGGCATGCGGCAACGCGTAGCTTTCCTGCGGACGATGGTCCAGGAGAGGTCGATCATGCTGCTCGACGAGCCGTTCGGCGCCCTGGACAGCTACACGAGGACCAACCTGCAGCAATGGCTGATGGGGGTCTGGGAGGAGATCCGCACCACCGTGCTGTTCATAACCCACGACGTCGCCGAGGCCGTCTACCTGTCGGACCGGGTGTACGTCATGACACCCCGCCCAGGTCGGATCCAGGCCGTTCTCGACATCGAACTACCGCGTCCCCGGGAGAGAGGGATCGAGATAACCGACGCGTTCCTTCGGCTCGAGCGCAACCTCAAAGCCGAACTGCACCTGCATGGGACAGACGATCATGACGGTTGAACCTGTCCTTGGCGCAAGCAACGACTCCGTCATCCTCATCAGGAACGCGGTGGTCATGACTCTGAACGAAGCGGGGGACATATACCACGGCGGCCATGTCCTGGTGAGGGACGGTGTGGTGGTGTCCTGTGGCTCGGGGCCGGCCCTGGATGTCGCCGGTGCCCGGATAATCGACGCGATGGGCCTGGCGGTCATGCCGGGTCTCGTCGACCTACATTTCCACACCGACATCGAACGTGGTGGTTACTCGGAGTCTCTCGAAGTCGAGGAGGCCCTTTTCGACCACTGGTACCCGATGATGCGGAACCTGGACGCCGAGACCGCATACGCGGGCGCCCTCCACAGCTATGTCCGGGCCCTTCGGGGCGGCATCACCATGGTCAATGACATGTTCCGGCATGTCGAGTCGCTCGCCCGGGCGGCAAGGGATGTCGGTATCCGCGCCACCCTCAGCAGCCTCGTGGCCCGTCCCGAGGACGGGTTGGACGTCCTCGAGGACAACAAGGCTGCGTTCCATGCTTGCTCGGGCGACGTGGACGACCTGGTCCAGGTGGTAGTGGGCATCGAGTGGATCCCGCTGGCCACGCCGGCCATGCTGCGCGAGGCGGCGAGCCTGGCCGGCGAACTCGATACCGGCCTGCATCTCCATCTGAGCGAGTCGCAGGCAGAGGTCGAGACGAGCCTCAGCAAGTTCGGGGCCAGACCGACCCGGGTTGCCTACGACCACGGCCTGCTGGGACCCCGGACTGTCGCCGCTCACTGCGTATGGCTGACCGACGACGACATCGCCATGATCGCGGAGACCGGAACCCATGTGTCCCACAATCCGGCTGCGAACTCGAAGCTGGGAGAGGGAATTGCTCCTGCCGTCCGCCTACTGGATGCGGGTGTCAACGTCGGGCTCGGACACGACTCCACAGAAGGTAACAACACCATGGACATGTTCGACGTGATGCGGACCGCGGCGTATCTGCAACGGGGACTCTATGCAAACCCAAAGCTCATGCCGGCGGACCAGATACTGAGAATGGCCACGGCCAGCGGGGCGCGAGCCCTCGCGATCGACAGCGGCACCATCGAGCCGGGGCGCAAGGCGGATCTGATCCTCGTGGAGGCCGAGATGGAGTTCTTCGACAGCCGGTCCCCCGCATACAGGGCCAACCTGGCGCCCAGGTTGGTCTTCGCCACGAACGGGAACATGGTTCGTACGGTGATCGTCGATGGGCGCATCGTGATGGAGGACCGGGTCATCAAGACCGTCGACGAAGCGGAAGTAGCGGAGCGAGCCCGCGAGGCGGTTGCGCGACTGACCAGGCACAAGCGATCGAAGGGATCATCGTGAGTTGGACCCGACACATGATGGAGGAGACCGCGCCGCTCTTCGAGCGTATCTACGAGCATCCGTTCTTGGCGGAGCTAAGGACGGGGACTCTCGGCAATGACAAGCTGGCCTTCTACTTCGAACAGAACGTCCACTACATAGACGCCGTCCTCCGGTGTCGTGCAATCGTCGCCGCCAAGGCACAGAACGACGAGATCAGGGACTTCTTCCTGCGGAACACGCAACTGATCCTCGACGAGTACTACCACCAGGAGGAGATGCTCCGCAAGCTGGGGGGCACCTTCGAGGCGCCGGTCGCACCGACCCTCTACGCATACTCGCGGCACCTCTTCTATCTGGCCTTCGCTCGCGACCCGGTCGAGTATCTGGGGTCCTTCCTACCTTGCCCCCTGAGTTACGATGCCATCGGCTACCAGCTCGCCGATGCTCCGCTCACCGAGTTCCAGGCTGACTGGTGGGAGTTCTACATGAGCGAGTCCCACCACACGCTCTGCCGGGACTACCGGGACTTCGTAGACCGCTACTCGCAAGGCCTGTCAGATGAGCGGCGCGCTCAGATGTTGGACAGCTTCCGCATCGGCGTGAACTACGAGTTCATGTTCTGGGACATGGCCTACACAAAGGAACGCTGGCCGCTCGACTAAACCCGCCGAGTCCCGGCGGGATGTCGGGTAGTTCACCGATGTCGGGGCTAGCGGGCCTCCGCGAACTCTCCTACGTGCCTTGCCGGCTCTGTAGGACTTCGACCTTCATAGGGGTGATGTGGTAGCTGTTCGTGGGCGCGAGCACATCCATCGGGCACGTACTCATCGCAGCGAGCAGGTCTGTCTCGGCTCGAATGGATATGCTGTCGCCCGGCCGGGTGACGGGCTGATGTATACGCATCACCCGGGTCTCCGGGTCGGGCTGCGTGTTCATGAAGACCCCGATAGCGTCCGGGATCTCGGAGGGGGCCACACCGTGCGGTCGGAGAACCTCCTGGAGTAGTTCGAAGCACCCGTCCTGAGGGGTGACACCGTACATCTCGTACATTCCGCGGTTGCACATCCTCCCGTAGAGGTCGTGTATCCCCTTGAGAGGTGACGTGTCCTCTACGACAGTGGCGAGGATGCGGTATCCGGTGGACCAGATGGTGCCGCCCGGAGCCAGCCCGAGGGGGGGTTCGTAGGTCGCGGTGTTGCGGATGTTCCTGGTACGGGTCCACGAGATAGAGTTCCGCTCGCGGAGGTCTTCCCGCGCGAACAGGACCAGGTCTCCTACCTGGCCGCCCTCGATGTCGGTTATGCGGATTATCTGGCCGGTGTCAACTGTCCATGCCGTCGCGGCCTTGGCCGGGATCGTCTCCGAATAGATCAACCGGGTGCCGCTCATTCCGCCTCCGTGACCACGGCCGGGATATCGATTGGAGTATACGAGACATCCCGCGCTCGACCCCGACGGCCACTGCGGTACCTGCAATCGGCTTCGGATGTCCCGGTCACCGGTACACCCTGGCGGAACTACTCGTTTGGGAGGGTGACGATCTCGGGTGGGTCGAAGGCGCCATGGGCCGGGGGCGCTCCCGGCCATCGCTCCACCCGCACGAGGCAGGTGTGGGCGGTGGGCCCCTGGGCCAGGCTCGAGGTCCCGACATCGGCGGTGAGCACGTTGGGGTTGCCGTGCAGGCAGGTGCCCTCCAGGCCGGGTCCGGCGCCCGGCGAGTACCAGGCCCCGGTCGCCAACTGGACCACCCGGCGCCGGATCCGGTCGGTGATCGTCACACCGGCCAGGCAGGCGCCCCGCTTGTTGAACACACGGACAACGTCGCCGTCCTCGATACCCCTCCGGGCGGCGTCATCGGGATGCATCAGTAGCGGCTCGAGACCGGCCACCTTTGCCCCACGGCTGTTCGACCCGTGGTCCAGTTGGCTGTGGAGCCGAGTTGAGGGCTGGTTGGAGATCAGGTGCAGTTCAGCCTCGCCGGTCGCTTCGCCCAGCCATTCGCCCGGAGGCATCCAGGCCGGATGCGGCGGGCAGTCCTCGTATCCGAAACCGGCGATCCGCTCAGAGTAGAGCTCGATCCGGCCGGACGGCGTACGGAGCGGATACCGGTCGGGATCCTCGCGGAACTCCTCCAGCATCACTCGCTTCGGCTCCTCACCTCCGAGCCCGCGATCGATGAATCCCGCCTGCCAGAACTCCTCGAAAGTGGGGCTCCCCGGTTCGCGCCGCCGGTATTGCTCGTACAGGAACCGAACCCAGCCGTCAGCAGTCCGGCCCTCTGAGAACTCATCCCCAGTGCCGAGGCGGGCTGCCAGGGCGCCGAGAATGTCGTGGTCGTCCCTGGCGCCGCCCAACGGCTCGATGACCTTCTTCATGGCGAAGAAGTACGGGTCGTTGGGCTTGCCGCCGATGTCGTTGCGCTCCAGCGTGGTGGTGGTGGGCAGCACGATGTCGGCATGCTTGGCAGTGGCGGTCCAGAAGGGCTCGTGAACGATGACCGTTTCGGGACGCTGCCAGGCCCGGCGGAGGCGGTTGAGGTCCTGGTGGTGGTGGAAGGGGTTACCGCCCGCCCAGTAGACCAGGCGGATGTCGGGATAGGTATGGGTTCCACCGTCGTACTGGTACTCCTCCCCCGGTCCGGCCAGCATGTCGGCGATCCGGGCCACCGGGATGAAGGAGTCGGCGACGGGCCGCCCCGGCTTGAAGCGGGGTAGCCAGGCCCTGTCGAACCCGCTGCCGATCGCCGCCACCGCCCCGTAACCGATGCCGAAGCCGCCTCCGGGGAGGCCGATCTGCCCGATGGCGGCGGCGAGGGCGATCGCCGCCCAGATGGCGTGCTCGCCATGGTGAGCCCGCTGGAGCGACCAGCTGGCGTTGATCATGGTGCGCCCCGCTACCAGCGCACCGGCCAGCGACCTGATCCACTCCGGCCGGATGGTGGTGATCGGGCCGGCCCACTCCGGATCCTTGGGGATCCCGTCGGTGTCGCCGGTGACGTAGGCGGCCAGGTTCTCCCAGCCCACGCAGTAACGCGCGACGAAGTCACGATCGTAGGAATCGTCCTCGATCAGGGTGTGGATGAGGGCCAGCATCAGGGCTACGTCGGTACCCGGCCGGATCGGGACCCATTCGGGGTCCGCATAGTCCGCGACATCGTCGTCGATGGGCGACACGTTCACGAAGCGGGCGCCCCGCTCGGCGCACCTCCGCATCCAGCCGGTCAGCTCATGGCGTCCCACACCGCCGTAATCCACCTGGCTGTTCTTCGCCGGAATGCCCCCGAACGCCACCATCAGGTCGGTCTCGGCGGCGATCACGTCCCACGAGGTGTGGAGCTTCTCGAGACCCCACCAACTGGTCCCGACCACATGGGGAATGATGACCTCGGCCGCTGCCAGGCTGTAGCTGTTGACCGAGCGGGTGTAGCCGCCGATGGAGTTCAGGAACCGGTGAAGCTGGCTCTGGGCGTGGTGGAAGCGCCCGGCGCTGGCCCAGCCGTAGGAACCGGCGTAGATGGCCCGGTTGCCGTAATCGCTCCGCACCCGGTCGAGTTCTCCGGCCACCAGGTCGAGGGCGTGATCCCAGCCGACCTCCACGAAGCGCTCCCGGCCACGGAGCCGAGTGGCGGCCCCCGGGCCGGCCTCCAGCCAGCTCTCCCTGACCGACGGCATACCCACCCGGCACTGGTCGATGTCGGCCAGCGAGTTCCCTATGGGTGACGGGTCGGGATCGTGGCGAAAGGGCCGTACCGCCTGGATCGCGCCGCCCGAGGCTTCGATCTCGTAGGCACCCCAATGGGTCACCGTCAGGCTCGAGGCGCCGCTATCCGAGTCTCGTGGGATCATGACGCCTGTGATTGTACGAGGCTGGTACGAGTGGGGAGTCCCATGGGAGGCAGGTAGGTTCGGGGTATGAGCGGGTACGACACGATCGTGGTCGGGGCGGGGTCGGCGGGCGCCGTCGTGGCGGCCCGGCTGAGCGAGGACCCCGATCGCCGGGTGTTGGTACTCGAGGCCGGTCCGTCCTACCGCTCTGAGGAGACACCGTGGCACATCCGCAGTCCGAACCCGGCGCAGATCATCTCCGATCCCCGCTACCACTGGCCGGAGTTGGAGGCCCGCCGCACCTCGGAGCAGGAGCCGTCCCTTTACTGGCGGGGACGGGGCGTGGGAGGCAGTTCCGCCATCAACGGGCAGATAGCCATCCAGGCCATGCCGGAGGATTACGACCGGTGGGGAATCCCCGGCTGGTCGAGTGCGGAGCTACTGCCCGCCATCCGCCGTATGGAGAGCGATCTCGACTTCGGGGATGCCCCCTATCACGGTGACTCCGGTCCCATTCCCGTGTACCGCACTCCCCCGGACGAGTGGGGCGCGGTCGACCTGGCGCTACGCGACGCAGCGCTGGCGATGGGGCACCCGTGGCACCCTGATCACAACGCACCGGGCTCGACCGGCGTCTCACCGTACGCCATCAACAGCCGGGACGGCGAGCGGGTCACCACCAACGACGGCTATCTGGAACCTGCCCGCGGCCGCCCCAACCTGACCATCCGGGGCCGTGCCCGCGTGGACCGGGTACTGGTATCGGGGAACAGGGTTACGGGTGTCCGGGCGCGTATCGGGGACGAGACCCTCGAGGTCGCGGCCGCAGAGGTGATCCTGTGCGCCGGCGCCATCCACACACCGGCCATCCTGCAGCGCTCGGGAGTCGGACCCGCCCGCCTGCTGTCATCCCTGGGCGTCGACCTGGTGGCCGACCTGCCCGTCGGACTGGGGTTGCAGGAACACCCCGCCATCTGGTTGATGCTCGACCTGCGCCGGCACGCCCGAGCGGCCTCGCCGGACGCCCGTCACACGAACTGCTGCGTGCGGTACAGCTCCGGAGTGGCAGGCGGGGTACCAAACGACATGCTGCTCCTCTCTATGAATCTCAGCGGATACGGCGATGAGGGCTTCGAGACCGGGCTGCTGGAGTTGTGCGTGTTCGAGAGCGACTCCCGGGGAGAGGTGGCCATACGGAGCTCCGATCCGGACATCCAACCGAGGGTCGACTTCCGGATGCTCTCGGAACCCGGTGACCTGGCCCGTCTCAGGGACGGGGTCCGGCTTCTCGTCGAGATGGCGCGGACGGACCCGATCCGCGCCGTCGCCTCGGAAACCTGGCTCGGGCCCGAAAGGCTGGAGATCGACTCGGTGGGGGACGAGGCCGCCGTCGATGCCTGGCTCGATGCCTGGCTGATGCGCTCCTGCCTCGACGCCCAGCACGCCAGCGGCAGCTGCCGCATGGGGCTCTCGAACCGTCCGGAGACGGTGGTGGACGAGCGGTGCCGGGTACTGGGCGTCGACGGGCTGAGGGTGGTCGACGCGTCGATCATGCCCCAGACCCCCAGGGCCAACACCCACCTGCCCACCGTCACCATCGCCGAGCACGCCGCTCATCTGATCCGGAGCCGGTGACGCCGGTCCGTGGCCCGGCGCGGTCGCCGCGCCCGTGATACCCTGTCGCGGGACTGGTCGCGCCCACTCGCTCCTGGCTGGGCGTGGCCCCGATGACCCCGTTGTGGCGAGAGCCCGGATGCACGAATGCCGGGTGGGAGGGAGGTCCCGATGTCCGATACGGAAGGAATCCTGGACAGACAGATTTCGAGGCGGCAGTTCATGGCCTACAGCGGCAAGTTCGGTGTGGCGGCCATGCTCGCCTCTCCGATGGTCGCGGCGGCATGCGGAGGCGAGACGGCCTCCGGCGTGATGCGCTTTGGGCACCTCAACATCTTCGACACCCCGAACCCCGTGGTGACCGTGTCCACGCCCGACATGCACTGGCTCGTCTACGACCGCCTGATGGAGTTCGACAACAACCTGTCACCGCAGCTTTCTCTGGCCACCAGCCGGGACCTGTCGAACGGAGGCGCCACCGTCACCTACAAGATCCGCTCCGGGGTCGAGTTCCACGACGGCGAGCCCCTCACCTCGGCGGACATCAAGTACTCCTTCGAGCTGTACCGGGACACCAAGAAGGGCCTCTTCGGAGGGTTCTTCGAGCCGCTCGAGACGGTCGAGGCGCCTGATGACGAGACGGTCGTGCTCCACTTCTCAGGCCCTCCGGCCCTCGATCCGAGTGTCGGGGCGCCCATAATCCCGGCGCACATCTGGCAGGGCATGTCCCCCGAGGACATCGACATCTTCGGCAACGACGAGATGATCGGATCGGGTGCCTTCAAGTTGAACGAGTACACCCCGGATACCCGTCTGGTGCTGGACCGCAACAGCGACTGGTGGGGTTGGTCGTCCAACGACGGTCCCAAGACCGGCACCTTGGAGCAGATCGTCAAGGTGCAGCTGGCAAACGAGGAGACCATCGCCAACTCGCTGCGCAACGACGAGATCGACGTGACGGGAACCCTCTCATCTCCGGACATCTGGGCAGGCCTGCAGGGCGAGCCGAACGTCGTGGTGGAGGAGTATCCGGGACTCGTGCTGGACCACTTCGGGATCAACGTCTACGAGGATCCCGACAACCCGGGACAGCCCCATCCGAACTCCGGCGGCAACCCGCTGCTCCTCGATCCGGTGATCCGAGAGGCGATGTCATGGGCTATGGACCGTCAGCGCCTGGTGGATCTGGTTCTCGGTGGTCGGGGCGAAAAAGGAACGGTGGTCCTACCGCCCGGTCTCGGCGACGCGTTCCTTGAGATCCCCGAGGGCGAGCAGGCCAACGGGAACCCCGCCAAGGCGCGGGAGATACTCGACGCGGCCGGCTACGTCGATCGGGACGGCGACGGTGTCAGGGAGAGCCCGGACGGCGAGAAGCTGAGCTTCCGGCTGTTCGCCTCCACGGTGATCGACCGGCTGCCCCTCTACGCCGAGCTCATCAAGCCGATGCTCGAGGACGTAGGCATGGAGATACAGGGCGTGTTCGGCGAGGACGACCCGACGCTGATCCAGCGGGTGTTCGTCGACGCCGACTGGGACATGTACACATGGGTGTGGCAGACCCCGCCCGATGCCACCTTCATGCTGTCGGTGCAGTCGTGCGATCAGTTCGGGAACCTCTCGGACACCTACTACTGCGACGCCGAGTACGAGGCTTTGTTCAAGGCGCAGCAGACCGAGGGGAATCCCGCCCAACGACTGGACATGGTCAAGCAGGCGCAGCAGATCTTCTACGACTCGTTCGCCTATTGCGTGATGGCCTATCCCACCAAGCTCCAGGCCTATCGGGACGACAACTTGGTTGGCTGGCCGTTCGTGAACAACGGGATCACCACCAACTGGTCGACGGAGACCTTCCTGATCGTCAGCGAAGCCTGATCGTCCGGACCACCGCGCCGGAGGTGACCGCTCGAGACGGACGCGGATGTGACATCGTCACCTGAGCCGGGGACGGATACCGGCTCGGAACCGGTCGACGTCACGGCCTCGCGGACGGTTCGTTGGCGGTGGCTGCGCAGCTACCCGGCACGCCGCGTGCTGCAGGGGCTCATCACGCTGTTCGTGGTCGCCACCTTCAACTTCTGGCTCTTCCGGATGCTCCCGGGCGACCCGGCCCGGCTGATCGCCCGTGAGAGCCGGCTGAGCCCGGAGGCGTTCGAGCAACTGCGGGAGTCGTTCGGCCTCAACGAACCGGCCTGGTCGCAGTACCTGACGTATCTCACCAAGATCGTCCGGTTCGACACGGGTATCTCGTTCAAGGCCCGCATGCCGGTGACCGACCTGCTGAAGCCCGCCCTCACCAACACGCTGATCCTGACGGGAGCCGCGCTGGTGCTGATATTCGTGTTCGGCCTGGCCTTCGGCATCGTGGCCGGCTGGCGGAGGGGAACCCGGACGGACACGTCCCTGACGCTGACCGCGCTGACGCTGTGGAGCCTTCCCACCTTCTGGGTCGGTCTGATGCTGGTGCTGCTGTTCAGCATCAGCCTCGGCCTGCTTCCCGTGGCCGGGATACGGTCGGTGGCGGCCATCTACCGGACTCCCTTCGCCGAGGTGCAGGACGTGCTGGAGCACCTGGTGCTTCCCGCCGCCACCATCGCCATCGTAAGCGTGGGCTCGATCGCGCTCATCATGCGTAACTCGCTGGCCGAGGTGGCGGACGAGGACTACATGCTGGCGGCGAGGGCCCGGGGTCTACGGCCGCGGACCATCCTGTGGCGCTACGGAGTGCGAAACGCTTTCCTGCCCACGTTCACGCTCATGGCCCTCACGCTCGGCCTGCTGATGGCAGGAACCATCCAGACCGAGGTGGTCTTCTCGTGGCCTGGTCTGGGGCTGCTCATGTATGAGGCGGTCCAGGACCGCGATCTGCCGCTGCTGGAGGCGGCCTTCTTCGTGATCGCGGTCATAGTGGTGATCGCGACCACCATCGCCGACCTATTCTACTCGCGCCTCGACCCGCGGATCAGGTCGTCATGAGCGCCGAAGGCATAATGCCGGATGCGGCACCGACCGGGCGGGACCGCCCGGGCGATCAGGCACCCGCGGTCATGGGACAGCTATGGAGAACCGGGCGGGGAAAGATCGGCCTGATCCTCCTCGCCGTCTTCGTCGTCTACGGGGTGGCGGGCTACCTCGCCTACGAGAACCCTCCAGCGGCCGGGGAGACCGTCGAGGACCGGTTCCGGGCGCCGTCGGTGGATTACCTGCTGGGAACCGACAATCTGGGCCGTTCCGTATGGGAGCAGCTGGCCGTGGGGGCCGGCATCTCCCTGGCGGTCGGGGTGGCGGCCACCGCCATCGCGGTCCTCATCGGAAGCACCGTCGGGATAACCAGCGGCTACATCGGCGGCCGGTTCGACCAGTTCGCCATGGGCATCACCGACATGTTCATCACCATCCCGGCGCTGCCACTGATCATCGTCCTTGCCGCGGTGCTCTCCAGAGGCCTGCCGACCATCATCGTGGTGATCGGGGTGACCAGCTGGGCGGTACCGGCCCGGCTCATCCGGGCAGAGGTCCTGAGCCAGCGGGAACGCACCTTCATCCTGCGAGCCAAGGCGATCGGGATGCGCCCGCTGCAAATCATGTGGACCCACGTCCTGCCCAACGTGGCGGGGATCGTCCTGGCCAACGCCATCCTGCTGACCGCCGCCGCCATCCTGACGGAAGCGGTACTGGCCTTCCTCGGGCTCGGGGACCCGTCACTGATCTCGTGGGGGAAGATGCTCCAGAATGCGTTCAGTTCCGGGGCGACCTCGCTCGGATACTGGTGGGTGCTGATCCCGCCCGGCCTACTCATCACGCTGCTCGTCCTGTCGTTCACGCTCGTGGGCAACGCCCTGACCGATGTCATCGATCCCCGGCGCCGGGCGGAGTAGGAAGCCATGGCGCTCCTGAGCATCAGCGACCTCACCATCGACTACCGGCGAGCGGGGCGGACCATAAGGGCCGCCGACGGGGTGAGCTTCGACATAGAGAGCGGCAGCGTGGTGGGCCTGGTCGGGGAGAGCGGCTCGGGTAAGTCCACTCTTGCCCTGGCGATGATGGGTCTGCTACCGGCCAACGGGGCGGTGACCGGCGGATCAATCCGCTTCGACGGCGCCGAGATGACGGGGCTGGACGAGGCGCAGTGGCGGTCCGTCCGCGGCCGCCGGATGGGCATGGTTTTCCAGGGCGCCATGAACTCGCTGAACCCGGTGCGAAGGGTGCTGGACCAGGTCGCGGAGCCCATACGCACCCATGATTCCAGCATCGACAAGGCAAAGGCCTCCGACCAGGCTCGCGGCCTGCTTTCCCTGGTGGGTATCCCCGCCGATCGCCACAAGGCGTACCCGTACGAGTACTCCGGAGGAATGCGCCAGCGGGCCGGGATCGCCATGGCCCTGAGCGGCGGGCCGGCGCTGCTGATCGCCGACGAGCCGGTCACCGCCCTCGACGTGATCGTCCAGGCCCGCATCCTCCGGTTGCTCGAGGACCTGCGCGAGGCCCTCGATCTCACGATCCTGTTCATCACCCACGATCTCGGTGTCGTGGCCCGCCTCTGTGACCGGGTGGTGGTGCTCTACGCAGCTCGGGCGGTGGAAGAGGGAACGGTCGAGGAAATCTACGGACATCCGAAGCATCCGTACACGCGGGCCCTGCTCCAGTCGGTTCCCAACTTCGCGCGAGGCAGGGGTAAGTCCCGGGGGATTCCCGGGACCCCGCCATCCCTGGTGAGCCCACCCTCGGGTTGCCGCTTCCATCCCCGGTGCCCCGACGCGATGGAGATCTGCGCGACCCGGTCCCCCGGATGGACACAGTTCTCCGGTGAGCAGGTGGCGACCTGCCACCTGTACGGCGAAGAGGGCCTCTCGAATGGTTGACGCCGGTAACAGTTCGCCCCTCGTCACGGTCCGCGACCTGAACGTGCATTTCAAGCGTTCCCGCCGGGCCGGCCAGCCGGTGAGGGCCGTAGACGGCGTCGATCTCGACATCTTCACCGGTGAGACGCTCTGCATCGTGGGCGAATCCGGTTCGGGAAAGACGACCCTCGTGCGGGCGATCGGCCATCTGGCGCCCATCACCTCGGGTTCGGTCCGGTTCGGCGATGTCGACGTGGCTCACCTGCGCAGGAGTGAACTGCGCACCATGCGGCGCCGGGTGCAGTACGTGTTCCAGGATCCGTTCGAGTCGTTCGACCGGCGGCAGTCGATCTTCTCGATCGTGGCCCAGCCGCTGCGGGTGCACAAGCTGGCCGGTTCCCAGTCCGATATCGAGGAGCGGGTTCACGAAGCCTTGGAGGAGTGCGGCCTCGAGCCGGCGGGCGAGTTCGCCAGGCTCTACCCACACCAGTTGTCGGGAGGCCAGCGGCAGAGGGTTTCGATAGCCGCGGCACTGGCGCTACGACCCGAGTTGCTGGTCGCCGACGAGCCGGTCTCCATGCTCGACGTATCGGTTCGTTCCGACATCCTCTCCCTGTTCGTGCGGCTCAAGCAGAGCCACCAGATGACGCTGCTGTTCGTCACCCACGACCTGTCGGTTGCCTGGGAGATAGCCGATCGCATCGCGGTCATGTACCTGGGCAAGGTGGTGGAGGAGGGCTCTGCCGACCAGGTGATAGGCCGTCCCGCCAACCCGTATACCCACGCATTGGTCGGCGCCATCCCGGTACCGGATCCTCACGACGTGGCGCCGGAGCCGGGCGTCCGGGGGGACATCGGGGACATCGTCGGCATCCCGGAGGGTTGCCGTTTCCATCCCCGCTGCCCGTACGCGGACGAGCGCTGTCCGGCGGGGATTCCACCCCTCAGCCGGGTGGGCGAGGGCCACCGGAGCGCATGCGTCCGCAACGACGAACTCGACCTGGTGGCGCCCCACCGCCTCGCCACCGGATCGACCGGCTGACGGGAGGTCGGTGTGGGATCGGATGCCAAGGCGCTGGCGCAGGGGGTGGTCAATGCCTCCCGGCAGGACCTGGTCGCCTTGAGCCACACCATCCACGGATACTCCGAGACGGCGTTCGAGGAGGCACGATCGGCGGCTCGCGTGGCCGGATCCCTGGAAGAGGCGGGCTTTGCCGTCGAGGTGGGCTACGGGGGGCTACCGACTGCGGTCCGGGCGGTGGCCGGTGGCGGACCGCTCCGGGTGGTGATCTGTGCCGAATACGACGCCTTGCCAGAGATCGGCCATGCCTGCGGCCACAACGTGATCGCCGCCGCGGCGGTGGGCGCCGGATTGGGGCTGGCCCGGGTCGCGGACGACGTCGGACTCGAGGTCACGATCCTGGGTACCCCCGCCGAGGAGGCGGGAGGGGGCAAGGTCCTGCTACTGGACGCCGGCGCCTTCGACTCCGCCCATCTGGCCATGATGGTCCATCCTGCCCCCTTCGATGTGGCTGCGCCTCCCGTGGTCGCCATCGAGTGGCTGGAGGTCTCCTACCAGGGCAAGGAAGCTCACGCCTCCGCGTTCCCGGAACAGGGAGTCAACGCCGCTGACGCGCTGGTGGTGGCACAGGTGGCGATCGGGCTGCTCCGCCAGCACGTGGCTGGAACCGACCGGGTTCATGGAATCGTGACTGAGGCGGGTACCGCCGCCAACATCATCCCCGCCCGGGGCGTGGCTTCGTACATGGTCAGGACACCCCACATCGGCCAGCTGGAAGATCTGCGCCGCCGCGTGGAGGCATGCTTCGAAGCGGGCGCGCTGGCAACCGGGGCGGAACTGACCATCGCCCGGCCGAACCCGCCCTACAGCCACCTGGAACATCATGCCGGACTGGCCGAGCGCTACCGGCGCAATGCGGAACGGCTGGGAAGGAGCTTTTACGACGGCGATGTCCCTCCCGTCTCGACCGACATGGGGAACGTATCGCTCGAGGTCCCGACCATCCATCCCTTCATAGGCATCGACTCGCTGCCTGCGGTGAACCATCAGCCGGGGTTCACGGACGCCGCCGCCCGCCCACCCGCCGACCGGGCGGTGATCGACGGCGCCATCTCCCTCGCCTGGACTGCGATCGACGCCGCGACGGATGAGCAGTTGGCTGAAGAACTCATGGCTGCTGATGGACAGCGATAGCTCGGCGGTCTTCTACCGCAGCCCCGGCGACGAGTACCCCCTCTTCGTCCGCGCCAGAGGATGCCGCCTCTGGGACGACACCGGTCACGAACTGGTGGACCTGACCAGTGGTGTCTCGGGAGCGGCCATCATCGGCCAGGGCCGGGAGGACGTCGCCCGAGCAATGGCCGAGCAGGTGAGGCGCGTCTCCTACATGCACACCGTGGCGGGGACGAACGTCGCGCAGGAGCAGCTGGCGGCCAGGTTGGCGGACCTGGCGCCCGAGGGCACGGACAGGGTCATGTTCAGTTCGGGGGGCAGCGAGGCCAACGAGATCGCCCTGCGTATCGCCCGCCAGTATCACCTGGCGCGCGGCGAACCCTCCAGGTGGAAGGTCGTGAGCCTGGCGCCGAGCTATCACGGCGCCACCGCCGGCGCGCTGTCGATGACCGGTCGCTGGGACATCAGCCGGAGCTACGCGCCCTACCTGTTCAGGACCTCTCAGGTTCCCGCCCCGGTCACCTACCGGGGTGCCTACCGCGACCTGGCGCCCGAGGAGGTGGCGGCCCGGGCAGCCGGCGCGCTGGCCTCCGCCATCGAGAGCGAGGGACCCGACTCCGTCTCCGCCTTCATCGCCGAGCCGATCGCTCTGTCCACCGGAATGGCGGTCCCGCCGGACGGCTACTGGCGCCTCGTCCGCGACTTGTGCGACAGCTACGGCGTACTTTTCATCGCGGACGAGATCGTCACCGGCATGTGGCGCACCGGTCCCTTTCTGGCACTCGATCATGCCGGCGTGTCCGCCGACATCACCACCCTGGCCAAGGGCCTGGGAGGGGGCTACGCGCCGCTGGGCGCCACCCTGATCAGGGGCGCCGTCGCGGACACCATCGCTGCGGAGAACCGCCGGATGGCCGAGGTCCACACGTACAGCGGGAGCGCCCAGTCCTGCGCGGTGGGCCTGGCCGTACTGGACATCATCGAAGAGGACGGGTTGGTGGAGCAGGGCGCCAAGAAGGGCGACCTGCTGGCGGACCTGCTCTCCGACGAGATCGCGGATCTCCCCTGGGTGGGCGACGTTCGCGGCCGCGGGCTCCTCTGGGGGATCGAGCTGGTGGCGGACAGGCTGCGGCGGACACCCCTGACGGATGGGGCCGCGGTCGGTACAGCACTCCCCGAGGCCATGTGGCGGCGCGGGTTCCTATCCCGGGCGATGCGCCACGGAAGCGCCCTGGTCGGTGACGTGATCACCGTCGCGCCGGCGCTCACGATCGAGGTCGATGAACTCGAGAGGGGCATCCTCGCCCTACGCTCCTCGATCCTGGAGCTCGGACCCACCTGGGATGATCTGGTCCCCGACGAATCATGAGCACCTTCGACAAGTCGGCTATCGACAAGGACGCACGGCAGTACGCCACGCGGATCAGCCGTGGAGACGTGGGCCGCTACGTGCTCCTACCGGGAGACCCGGCCCGGGTCGATCGGATCGCGAACCATCTCGACGATGTAGAACCGGTGGCGGACAGCCGGGAGTTTCGGACGATCACCGGTAGGTACCGGGGCATCGAGGTCAGCGCCATGTCCACCGGTGTCGGGTGCCCGTCCGCCTCCATCGCCGCCGAGGAGCTGGTGAACGCCGGTGCCACCCATCTGATCAGGGTGGGCAGCACCGCAGGCATCCAGCCCGGAATCAGGACGGGAGACATCGTCATCAACACCGGGGTGCTCCGCAACGACGGCACCTCTCGGGCCTACGTACCGGACACCTACCCGGCGATAGCCGACCACTTCCTGGTTCACGCCCTCATCGGGGCGGCGCAAGAGCGGCGGCGGGAGGCGGGTTTCGGGTTGCACATCGGCCTCGGCGCCTGCGACGACGCCTTCTACGCGGAGACGCCCGAGTGGATCGAGCGCCATGCGAGGCTCGGTCTGCTGAACATCGAGATGGAGAGCTCCGCCATCCTCACGGTGGCCCAGCTCCGCGGGGTCCATGCGGCGATGGTGTGCGGCGTTTCCGGGAGCCTGGTGGAGGCCGACTTCGACTACGACCGGGGGGAACACGGCAACCAGCGTCTTGTGGAGGCCTGGGAGAACGCCATCGCGATCGCGCTGGAGGCGATCGTCAGGCACGACACAGAGCATTCTGCTCCCTAGGCGGGCGTGAGGTTGAGCGACCGAACGGCCTCCCCCGACCTGGACCGCTTGATCGCGGGGATGCCAAAGGCCGAGCTGCACATCCACCTCGAGGGGTCCGTCCAACCGGCTACGGCTGTCGAGTTGGCCCGGCGCCACGACCTCGTCCACACCCTGCCCACCACCGATCCGGACCGGCTTGCCGACTGGTTCGAGTTCACGGACTTCGCGGACTTCATCCGGGTGATCACGGCCGTCCAGAACCTGATCAGGACGCCCGATGACTTCGCGCTGGTCGCCTACCAGGCGGGCGCCGCCATGGCGGAACAGAACATCCGCTACAGCGAGCTGACGGTCTCCCCCTACAACCACACGCACATCTTCGACAAGGGACTGAACATCGGCGCGATCCTCGCCGGCCTCGAGGAGGGGCGGAGCAACGCCAAGGCGGACTTCGGCGTCGAGATGCGTTGGGTGTTCGACATCGCCCGCAACTTCTGTTTCTCCGGCCCGGGCGGCGTCTACGACCCCCATCCGGCCGAGACCACGCTCCGTTACGCGCTCGAGGGACAGGAGAACGGTGTGGTGGCGCTGGGAATCGGAGGCAACGAGGAGGGGCGCCCTCCGGAACCTTTCGCGCATGCCTTCCACGAGGCCGGACGGCAGGGCCTCGGACGCGTCCCCCACGCCGGAGAGTCGCTGGCGCCCTGGGCTGCCGGACACGTTCGTGGATCGATCGAAGCACTCGGGGCGGATCGCATCGGCCACGGCATCGGAGTGATCAGGGACCCTCACCTCCTCGCCCTGTTACTGGACCGCGCCATACCTCTCGAGGTGTGTCCCACCAGCAACCTCAGAACCCGTGTCTGCGAGCGTCTCGCGCTGCACCCCTTCCCGCATCTCGACCGCATGGGCTTGATGGTCACGCTCAACAGCGACGATCCGCCCCTGTTCGGGAACACCCTGAACGACGAGTACCGGCTGCTGTCCACCGAGTTCGGCTACCGACCGGCGGACCTGGCCCGGATCGCCCGCAACGCCTTCAAAGCCGCCCTGTGCGAACCCGCTCTGCGCAGGTCGCTTCTCGAGGAGTTCGACGCGTGGGCCCGCACGCACGGCTTGGAGGCAACCTCCGAGACCTGATGCTGCTTCGCGAGGCTCCTCTCAGGACATGCGTTCGTTGACGAGACGGGCGGTGTCCCGGGCTATCAGGGACTCCTCGTCGGTGGGGATCACCAGGATGTCGACAGAGCTGACTTCGGCGGAGATGCGCCTCTCCCCCTCGGCACGGTTACGGGCGGGATCCACGACCAGGCCCAGCGTCTCCAGACCGCTCAGGATGAGGTGACGAACCTCATGGCTGTTCTCCCCGATGCCGCCGGAGAAGACCACCCCGTCGCACGGCGCCACCTGGACCAGGAAGGCGCCCAGGTACCGGCGGACCCGGTGGGCGAAGGTCTCCACCGCCAGAGCGGCAGATGGATCGCCGGCCCGGGCGTGGTCGGCAACCCGGCGAAAGTCGGGCGATATCCCGCTCAGGCCGAGCAGACCTCCCTCTCTTTGCAGCCCTCGCCGGATCTCGGAGGCCGGCAATCCGGCCTCCATGAGGTGGAACACCACCGCCGGATCGACATCCCCGCTCCGGGTGCCCATCACCAGCCCCTCCAACGGCGTCATACCCATGGAGGTGTCCACCGCCTTCCCTTCGCGGATCGCGCATGCCGAAGCGCCGGCGCCGAGATGGAGGGTCACCAGGTTGGGTCGGGGGTGCTCCAGCAACCGGGCGGCTCGCTCCGTCAAGTACCGGTGGCTGATCCCGTGGAACCCGTAACGCCTTACCCCGAAGTCCCGCCACCAGCGCTCGGGGACCGCGTACCGGTAGGCGTGCGGGGGAAGCGTGCTGAAGAAGGCGGTATCGAACACCGCCACCCCCACTGCTCGCGGCAGGAGTTCGCGCGCCGCCCGGACACCCGCCAGGTTGGCCGGGTTGTGGAGCGGGGCGAGCGTGCTCAGGGACTCGACCTCCGCGATGACCGAGCGGTCGATCACCACGGACTCGGAGAAACGGTCGCCTCCGTGCACGACCCGGTGGCCCACCCCGACGATCTCGGCCGGGTCGCCGATCGGCGGTGGGGACCCCCACCCGGCCAGGGCCTTGACGATCGCGGCCACCCCCTGCCGGTAGTCCCCGACCTCTATCTCTGCTTCGAACTCCTGATCGCCTGCGGCGTGGAGGTGTCTCGGCCGTTCCCCGCCGATCCCTTCGATGATCCCGCCCGCGAGGGGGTCCTCCATCGTCCGCCCGTACAGCTTGTACTTGATCGACGAGCTGCCGCAGTTGATGACCAGTACCGGCACCAGATCCCCTTGCGGGTGCTCCGAAGGGGGGGGGCGACCTAGTGGTCGGCCGTCAGCGCCTCGAGGATCTGGGGGAGGGCCGCTTCGGCGAGAGCCCGCATCTCCTCGTCGGTACGCTGCTGGATCGGATGGTCGGTGAGCACCCGACGGGGGTGCATGCCAAGGGCCTTGCCTTGTGCGTCGGCCGCCTGCGCGAAGCGGTCAGAGGCCACGAACACGCCCGGCACGCCCAGGTCTTCCAGATCGACTATGTCATGCACACTGCACGACGCGCAGGAGCCTCAGTCGGCCAGGGCTTCGATCACCGCCCCGCATTCGGCGGCGATCTGGCGGCGCAGGTCGAGCGGAGCCGGCTTGGAAAAGGTGGGCTTGCGGTAATGCCGCACCGCCACCCCCATCTCGGTCAGCAACTCGTCCAGCCTCCCGATGAACACGTCACCACGAGGCTTGGAGATATCCAGCAGGCCGACCGTGCCATCCGCTATGTCGGCGGGCCGAGCGCTGATGGGCCGCTCCCCGGTGGTTCTCTCGCTGGTCGGATCCAACAATGTCGTCATGAGTAACCCCTAACGGTCGATCGCCACGGTGGTCATCTCGGAGCCGGCCCTGCCACCGACCCAGCCCGAGATTATCGCCGAGAAACCTCCGGCGCCCCCGCCGGCATGGACGAACCACAGACCCTCGGGACCGAACTTCGGGATC
>WTGI01000028.1 GCA_011523635.1 Acidimicrobiia bacterium | reverse complement strand
AGCAAACCAGCCCCGATACTCACACATCAGAGCCACCCAACAAGGTAAAGGGGGGAGAGAGAGAGAGAGAGAGACGGCGCGCCCGCTACGTAACCGTGGCCTCTCAACCCGTACCTCGAAGCGTGGATCATAAATGAAGAGATTAACACAGCCTTAAGCACAGAATGTCCAGAAATACACAACCTATGTCCGGCCGAAGCCCCGGAGCGCATACGACTGCTTCGTCCGCCTGTTTCCCCGGGCAACGCAAAGATCAGGCTCTCAGCCGGCATGAAGGACTATCCATGACCGGTTGCCAACCGTTACGAACTACCTCCACACAACTGGTAGATATGCCACCGCTCACCACCTGGAAAGCCCGGCGCCCGTCCGGGTGGTTCGGGTACGGCCGGCGGCTTCATAGAATCCGTGGTCAATGGATGCCGCTGACCAACCGTCACCTACGCACAGCAGCGGGGAGGGCGACGACCGAACACGCCGTCGGACGCGGGATGGAGGTCGTTACGGCTTCCGGATCGCGCTGGGTTCGGCGCTGCTGGCAGCCGCCGCCACGACTACCGCCCTATGGCTGGCAGGCGCCTTCGACCGGGAGATCGTACGGATCACCGAGGTTGTCGAAGTGAGGGAGGTCGTCCACAGTCCCGCCGTGGCGGAAACTTCGGTTCAACTCGACGTAGACAACGCGGAGACCCGGCAGGCGCCAACCGGATCGACCACCACTTCGATTCTGACCGAGCCGGAATCGTCTCAGCCCGGCACGACATCCGGGACGGTCGAGACCACGGTTCCTGTGTTCGCCCCTGCCGACCTGGTGGCCGTCGTGGCCTCCCGGGCCATTCCCTCGATCGTGACCGTCCATAACCTCGACGAGGAACTCGGCCGGGCCGGTTCGGGAAGCGGGGTGGTGATCAGCTCCGACGGCTTCATCATCACCAACCATCACGTGATCGACGGCGCCGACACCCTGAAGGTGATCATGTCGGACGGCTTGTCCTACCCGGCGGAGCTGATCGGCTCCGACCCGCTCATGGACATCGCCGTGCTGAAGGTCGAGGCCGGCGACCTCCCGTACATACGTTTCGGTTCAATGGAGGGCCTACGGACCGGCGAACCTGCCATAGCGGTGGGTAACCCCCTGGGACTCGATGGTGGCCCATCCGTGACCGCCGGGGTGATCTCGGCCTTCGACCGGAGTCTGGTGACCAACCCTCTCACCGGCGCCAGCCTGTACGGGCTGCTGCAAACCGACGCGCCCATAACCCGTGGATCGAGTGGCGGCGCCCTCCTCGACGTTCATGGTCTCCTGCTCGGCATCACCACCGCCATCGGGCTGAGCGATGTGGGCGCCGAGGGTCTGGGATTCGCCGTCCCCATCAACCTCGTCGAGCAAATCGTCCAAGACCTCATGTCGGAAGGCGAGGTCCGGCACGCCTTCCTGGGGGTCAGAGGCAGTTCGGCGTTCAGCGAGCTCGACGACGGGGTGGAGTCCCCGCTCGGGGTCGAGATAAGCATCCTGGAGGAGTCCGCCATAGGGGATGCCGGCGCCCAGGATGGCGACGTGATCGTGGCGCTGGACGGTGTCGCCGTGAGGTCCATGCCCCAGCTGGTGGCCAGGCTTCGAAGCTACCGGGCCGATGACCCGGTAACCGTGACGTTACAGAGAGGCGACCAGACACTCGACATCGACCTGACGCTGGGAATGTTCCCGCGGTGATGCCACCGTGACCTTGGTCATGGGTCCCTTGAACCAGGTCGCCGACCATCCCTTCCTTCGCGGAGAAGGGACGCCGATCGGAGACGAACCTCCCGGCTACCAGTTGTCGTAGGCGTCGACGGGCCAGATATCGACCAGGGTGTCACCGCTGACCACGTGGAAGTAGCGGTACAGGACAATCGTCTGGTAGCAGTGGGAGGCCAGTATCTCCACGACATCGCCGACCTCGAGCCGGTCCTGGCCGGGATTCGCGAACCGGATCCTGCCCATGTCGTCACCCGCCATCTCGTAGACGGTCCCCGGCGGGGCGCCGCGCAGGATCGCCGGGTTCTCGATGCCGAAGATCACGTCCACTTCCTTGATGCCGGCATCCGTCATGACGAACTCGGGCTGGCAGTTGCTGATGACGACGGTCCGTACGAACAGGGCCGGCCCGAAGGGGCTGGGCTCGTCGCGCCGCTGGACGACGTTGTAGTAGTTGGTGTCCATGAGCACGTAGGTACCGGCCTGGATCTCGGTGAAGACATCCAGTTCGTGGTCGAATGCATGGCTCCCGGTACCGCCCCCGGACACGATCTCCGGTTCCAGGCCCTCGGCGCGGAGCCGTTCGACCGCCCGGACCACCGGTTCGATCACCTCCAGTCCCCTGGCGCGGCGAGCCTCGTAGTCGGTGGTGTTCATGTGACCGCCGGTGTAGCCCTGCACCCCGGCATACTCCAGGCCGTCGGTGTCCACTATGAGGCGGGCCAGTGCCACCGCGGCATCCTCACCGACCACCCCGGTGCGGTAGCTCCCCGTCTCGAGGTCGACCAGCACCCTGATCGGCCGGCCCGAACGGCGGGCCGCCTCACCCAGCTGGACGACGTTGGCGGCGTGGTCGGCGCACACGATCAACCCTTCGGCACGAGCGTTGACCTCGGCGAGCCGGTCCAGCTTGGGGGCCGTGACCACGGATGTGAACAGCATCACATCGCTGAACCCCGCGTCGACCATGACCTCCACCTCGGCCAGCGTGGCGCAGCAGGGTCCGCGCCCTCCCGCTTCCACCTGGCGGCGGGTGATCTCGATCGACTTGTGGATCTTGGCGACCGGCCTCACCTCGTAGCCGTGCGCCGCGGCATGCTGGGCCATCGAGGCGATGTTGGCGTCCATGACGTCCACGTCGATCACCAGTGAGGGAGTACCCAGCTGGTGACGTGAACCCGCAACTCCGATGAGGCTCTCGTTGGGTCCCCGGGCGCCTGTCACCACGCCGTACTCCTTTCGATGAATCGTTGGCGAGTATAGGGAGAGCGGGTTCGGGCCGGTACGGCCGGTGTCGCCATGACCCCGCTCTGGGAACCGTTATCCTCCCGGCGGACGAGCCTAGGGGTAGGGATGTTCGCCGAGGGGTTGCGATGCGTTGAATGCCACCTGGAGACGGATCTGGGTGGTCACTTCTTCGGATGCCGGGATTGCGGCGGCGCCCTGGAGACGGTCTACGACGAGAACCGGGTGGCGTCCGCGGTCTCCTACCGCGACTGGCGGGACCGCAGGGATAGCTCGATGTGGCGATACCGGGAGCTGCTGCCGGTGCGGGACGAGTCGGCAGTGATCACCCTGGGCGAGGGAGGCACCCCGCTGGTGCGGCTTCCCCAGTCCGCGGGCAATCCGGTCGCCGACCTGTGGGTCCAGAACGAGAGCGTGAACCCGACCTACTCGTTCAAGGACCGGTTCCACTCCGCGGCCCAATCGATGGCGCGCCAGTTGGGATACGACCGGGTGGCCTGTTCCACGACGGGGAATCACGGCATGAGCGCGGCCGCCTACGCCGCCCGGGGTGGCCTGCAATGCGTGATCCTGGTGGACCCGAGGGCTCCGGCCGTCCAACGCCAGTGGATGATGCTGTTCGGCGCCACCGTGATAGTCGAGATGGATCGCCGGCCACCGCTCGAGAGCTTCGTTCGCAACCACGGCTGGTATCCGTCCACCTACATGACACCCAACCCGGTCGCCACGCCCTACGGCATGGAGGGTTACAAGACCATGGCATACGACGCGGTGCTGGCGCTCGGGCGGGTCCCGGATCACTACATCGTGCCCATCGCGGCAGGCGACGGCCTGTACGGACCCTGGAAGGCGTTCGGGGAGATGGCCCGGCTGGGATGGACCGATTCGATCCCGAAGGTCCACGGCGTCCAGCCGACCGGGGCGAACCCGATCGTTCGCGCCTTCCGCGAAGGTTCGGTTACCGTCCCCTACATAGAGGATCCGCAGACGATCGCCCTGTCGATCGGGGACCCGACCGGCGGATCCATGACCCTGCAGGCGATCCGGAAGTCGGGAGGGCAGGCGATCGACCTCACGGATCCCGAGATGGTGGCCGCCACCCTTCATGCAGCTACGGCGGGTTTGAGCCCGGAGCCCTCCTCGGCGGCTTCACTGGCCGGAGCCTGGGCACTGGCAAGGGACGGGACCATCCGCGAAGGCGAGACGGTGGTGTGCCTGTTCACCGGCGCTGGCCCCAAGTGGCCCGAGACCACCGAGCGCCTGACGGAGGGAGACGAGATCGTGAGCCCGGACCGTGCCTGGTTGGAACGTCTGGCGAGCGACCCGGAGTCGGTGGGGATTCTGTGATCGCAATCGGATCTGCTCCCTTCCCGGCCGGCGCGGCGCGCTGACCGACGCCGATGCGATACGACGCTTTGGTCATCGGCGCCGGATTACCCGGCCTGCTCGCCGCATGGAAGCTGGCGGAGGGCGGGTTCAGGGTGGCGGTACTGGAGCGCGACACCATCGCCTCGGAGTCCAGCGCCCTGGCGGCGGGCCACGTTCCCCAGGAGTCGACCTCGCCCGCCAACCTGGCCGTCCTGCTGAGGACTAGAGCCATCATCGACGAGTTGGACCGGGTCACGGGCGGGATGGTCCGGTTCCACGTGGTGGGCGGCTTGCAGATGGCCACCAGCGCGCACGGGGCAAGGGCCTTGCGGGCCAGGATGGATCTGGCGGAGCGGCTAGGGGTGGGCGGCGAGTATCTCGAGCCTGACATGATCGCCTCGCGCTGGCCGAACCTGCGGACGGATGACCTGGCAGCCGGCTACTACACCGAGACCGACGGGTTCGTGTTCTCCCAGACCCTGACCGTGGTACTGGCGGGCATGGCCCGGAACGCGGGTGCGGAGATCTGGGAGGGTTGCGCCGCCGACCGGCTGGTCGTCGAGAGCGGCCACGTGTCGGGCGTGGTGACGTCCGGTCACCATGTCATGGCGCCGAGGGTTCTGGTGGCTGCCGGGGCCTGGTCGGCGCCTTTGCTGGCCCGGAGCAGCATCTTCCTGCCCACCAAGAGCTTCGTCCTGCAAGCGATCATCGTGGTCGGCGACCATGGCGGCCTCCGTTTCATGTCCGAGTTCGAGGCCGGCCACTACGTGATGCCTCGCTCCCCTGCAACCCTGCTCCTCGGCCTCCCTCCGTCCGACATCGGCGTCGACGCGGATCGATTCCCCCGCCATCCCGATCCGGTGGCCGCGGCCGAGTGGCTGGGGCTCCTCCGGAGACGGGTTCCGGCCCTCCAGGAGGCAAGGGTGGCGGGCGGCTGGGCCGGCGTGCTGGTTGCCACACCGGACGCCTGGCCCCTGGTCGGCCGCTTCGGCCCCGAGGGACTGTTCGTGGCGACCGGGTTCGGGGGCGGCGGGGTACAGCGCGTGGCGACGGCGGAGGCGGTGGCCCAGCTGATGCTCGAAGAGGAGCCCTTCTACGACATCCGCGCCCAGGAGGCGCTGCGGTTCGACGGCTATGACGGCACCCCGTTCGAGTTCCGGGAAGGCCCGTTCTACTACTCGGAATCGGCACCGGAACAGTTGTGGTGAACCATGGCCGCTGCGCATCGATCGGCAGGTCGCCGGCATGAGCGGTGTTGATCGGGACCAGACCGGACACCTTCCGGGCGGCGGACCATGAGGGCGGCCCTACTCCTGGGAGTGGGCGGGCCGGAGATGCTGGAGGTACGGGACGATGTGCCGGTACCGGAGGTCCGGCCCGGCCAGGTACTGGTGCGCGTGGCCGCCTGCGGTGTGAACAACACCGATATCAACACCCGGGTGGGTTGGTACAGCCGCTCCGTCACCACCGCCACCACCGGTTCCGCCTACAGGGAGGCCAGCGCCCACGATGCCGGTTGGAGCCGGGGAGGATTGACGTTCCCGCGCATCCAGGGGGCTGATGTCGTGGGCACGGTGACCGACGTCGGAAGCGGCGTCGCCGAGGGTCTGATCGGGCGGCGGGTCCTCGTCGATCCGTGGCTGCGCGGTAGCCGCCACTCCGGAGACTCGCTATCGGTCGGTTATCTGGGAAGCGAACGCGACGGCGGGTTCGCCGAGTACTGCTCAGTGCCGAGCGAGAACGTCCACCCGGTTTCCAGTGACCTCTCCGATGTGGAGTTAGCCACGTTCGCATGCTCGTGGTCCACAGCGGAGCACATGTTGCAAAGGGTCAGGCTGAGGAGCGGCGAGACGATAGCCGTACCGGGCGCGTCCGGCGGGGTGGGCAGCGCCCTGGTACAGCTGGCCAAGCTCCGTGGTGCCCGGGTGGTCGCCATCACGAGCGCGGCCAAGCACGACGACGTGGCCGCCCTCGGCGCGGACCGGATCGTGACCCGGCAGGCCGACCGAGTTCCTGAAGATGCCATGGAGGCCAACGGAGGCCCCTTTCATGCGGTGGCTGACGTGGTGGGCGGTCCCGACTTCGGAGGATGGCTGGAGGCACTGCGGCGAAGGGGCCACTACGTGACCTCCGGGGCCATCGCCGGGCCGATGGTGGAACTCGACCTGCGGACCCTGTACCTCAAAGACCTGACGCTGCACGGCGCAACCGTTTACGAGCCGCAGGTGTTCTCGGATCTGGTCGGCCACATCGAGAGCGGGCGGGTGCGTCCGGTCGTAGGCGGCGTGTACCGGCTGGAGGACATACATGCCGCCCAGGAGGCATTCATGGCCAAGCGTCACACCGGCAGCCTGGTCATCAGGATCTAAGCCTTCCCGACCCCGACGCCCAGACGGATACGTGGATCGCAGGATCGACGCACCGGCGACGAAGCCTCTGCCGATGGAGATCCGCTCCCGATCGATGCCGGATGACGGGGGTTCCCCTTGCGCCTTTCGCAGGCTTTGAACGTCCGCTTCATCGGTCCGATCCTGCCCATGGACCGTGCTGTCATGGGCCGAGTGGACGCGCCGCCAAACAAGGGGGTTGAAAGCGTCACAACCCCGACGCATACTTATCGACAGTCACATGCACCACCGGTCCGTTGCTATCGACGTCGAAGGACCGGAGCTGGGATCAATCCGAGCCAACCCGATCCTCGGGAGAGCGGAGCGCGCTCGGAGGAAGGAGGGGGTGGCTGGGGGCTGGACCCGCCGGGAGG
>WTGI01000022.1 GCA_011523635.1 Acidimicrobiia bacterium | reverse complement strand
GGGGCGGCGTGGTGGGCGCCAGCGTGCTGTATCACCTGGCGAAGCTGGGTTGGAGCGACGTGGCGATCGTGGAGCGCGAGGTGCTGACGGCGGGGTCGAGTTGGCACGCCGCCGGCGCTGTGCATGCTCTCAACGCCGATCCGAATATCGCTGCTCTGCAGGCGTACACGATCGATCTGCTCTCGGAAATCGGAGACGAGTCGGGCCTCGACGTGGGGATGCACATGACGGGGGGCATCTCAGTGGCTTCGGCGCCGGAGCGGTGGGAGTGGCTGCAGGCGGCGTATCGGGTCTTCCAGACGATGGGAATCGAGGACGTGCGGCTGGTCGGCCCGGACGAGATCGAGCAGTGGTGCCCGATCATGAACGTCGGCGATGTGCTCGGGGGTCTGTGGGCGGATCGCGAGGGCTACATCGATCCGTCGGCGGTAGTCCATGCCTACGCCAAGGCTGCCCGGATGCGGGGCGCCGAGGTGATCGAACACAACCGGGTGATCGAGCTGCACCCGCGCCGTGACGGGTCGTGGGAGGTGGTCACCAAGTGCGGAACCATCGTCGCGGAGCACGTCGTGAACGCCGCCGGGCTGTGGGCCAAGCAGTTGGGACGGATGGCGGGGGTGGAGCTTCCCGTCTCGCCGATGGAACACCACTACCTGGTCACCGAGACGATCCCCGAGATCGCGGCGCTCGGCTTCGAGGTGCCGATCATGATCGACCTCGAGGGGTACACCTACATGCGCCAGGAGCTCCAGGGGATCTTGATCGGGGTCTACGAGCGCGACTACCGGCACTGGAACATGGATGGCGCGCCGTGGGACTACGGCCTGGAACTGATCCCGCCGGACGTGGATCGGATCTCGAGAGAGCTGGCGTTCGCGATGTCCCGCTACCCGGTACTCGAGCGCACCGGTGTCAGCCGCTGGGTGAACGGGGCATTCACCTTCTCACCGGACGGCAACCCCCTGGTGGGTCCGGTGCCCGGGCTGCGCAACTACTGGTCGGCGTGTGCGGTGATGGCCGGATTCCTCCAGGGCGGCGGCGTGGGCAAGTCGCTGGCGGAGTGGATGATCGAAGGCGAGCCGGAGGAGGACATCTTCGCGATGGACGTGGCCCGTTTCGGGTCCTACGCGGAGAACCGCGAGTACATCCGCCAGATGACCGGGCAGTTCTACTCGCGCCGGTTCGTGATCACCTACCCGAACGAGGAACTGTGGGCGGGCCGGCCGCTGCGGATGGCCCCGGCGTACGACGCCATGACCGAGGCCGGGGCGCAGTGGGGGTGCTCGTACGGTCTCGAGATACCGATCTACTTCGCCCCCAAGGGCTTCGAAGAGGTGCCGACGTTGCGCCGCTCCAACGCGTTCGACATCGTCGGCGAAGAGTGCCGGCGGGTGCGGTCCGGTGTGGGAATCCTCGACATCGCCGGTTTCTCCCGGTACGAGGTCACCGGCCCCGGCGCCGCGGCGTGGCTCGACCGGCTCTTCGCCGGCGCGCTACCCGAACCGGGGCGGATCAAGCTTGCCCCGATGCTGGGCCACGACGGCCGGCTCAAGGGAGACCTGACGTTGTTCAACTGGGGGGACGGCACGTGGTGGATAGTGGGCTCGTATTACCTGCGGGCCTGGCACATGCGCTGGTTCAACGACCACCTCGGCGACGGGGTGGCGGTGCGTGACATCTCGGATGCCGTCGTCGGCTTCTCGCTCTCCGGGCCGGGTTCTCGCGACCTGTTGCAACGGGTCGCGTCGGATGACGTCTCGGCGGAAGGCATGCGCTTCATGGGGTGTCGTGAGCTAGACGTCGGCATGATCCGGGCCCGGGTGGGCCGGATATCGGTCACCGGAGAGCTCGGGTACGAGATCCACTGCCCGGCCGCCGAGCACATCGCCCTGCGCCGCCTCCTTCTCGAGGCCGCCGACGGTCTCGATGCGATCGAGTACGGCTATAACGCGATGCTCTCGCTCCGGATCGAGAAGAGCTTCGGTATCTGGTCGACCGAGTTCCGCCAGGAGTACACTCCGGCCATGACCGGGTTGGACCGATGGATCGACTGGTCCAAGGACGGCTTCATCGGCGCCGGGGCGGCCCGCAAGGAGCGGGACGATGACAGCGCCGCTAGGAGGCTGGTCACCCTCGAAGTGGACGCCACCGACGCGGACGCCACCGGGTACGAGCCGGTGTGGAACGGTGACCGGAGGGTCGGCTACATCACCTCGGGCGACTACGGCCACACCATCGGCAAGAGCCTCGCCATGGCCCTCATCGACCGGGAGCACACCGCGGAAGGAACCGAACTGGCAACCCATATCGTCGGGGTCGAACGCCCGGCCCGGGTGATCGCCCCCTCACCCTACGACCCGGACGGCCAGGCGATGCGAGCCGGTCCAGCACCCATGAATCGCACCCCGGACGGGTAAAGTGAGGTCATGAGGGGAGTGGTCGGCAACGCTGCGCCCGTGTTCGACTTCCGCGGTGAGATCAGCGGGGCCCTCGCCATGGCCGGCAAGGTCGATCGAATCCCGGTTCATGCGCTCGCTTCTCGTGATCGCAGCGGCCAACCAGATCTCGTACGAGTTCGGCCGGCTCGGCCCGGGCCGGCAATGACCAGCAAAGGCGGAGCGGCGACATGACCTACACGATCCTCGGATGTGACTCTGCGACGGGCCGTGTCGGCATCGGCATCGCCACCCACTCGATCGCCGCCGGCGGGTACTGCCAGGTGGTCCGGTCCGGCATAGGCGCGATCGCCAGCCAGGCGTACGCCGACCCCAGGCTGCTCCCAGTGGCAACCGACATGCTGGAGCGCGGCCTCTCCCCTGCGGAAGTCGTCACCGGGTTGGCCGACGTCGATCCCGACTACGCCTTTCGCCAGACCGCAGTGCTGACCCCGGACGGGGTCGCCGCTGCGCACACCGGGGACAGGACAGGCCACTGGTCCGGCCACGTCATCGGCGACGGCTACATCGCCACGGGGAACTCCCTCGAGGGTGAAGGCGTGGTGGAAGCGATGGCCGACGCGTTCGAGTCGGCGGCGGGTAGTCCTGTGGAGGACCGCCTGGTGGCCGGCCTGGAGGCCGGCCGCGATGCCGGAGGCCAGGTCGGGGACTACTACGAGCGCTCGGCCACGCTTGTGGTGGCCGAGACCGATACGTTTCCCGACATCGATCTGCGCATCGACTTCCACGCGTCCGACGCCGTCGGCGAGCTTCGCTCCCTGCTCCATGTCTACCGGCCATACCTGCACATCTACAACCACGTCCGCACCAAGGAGCCTCGACAAGCCGTCGGAATGACCTACGAAGAGTGGAATCCGCTTCCCCCGGAAGGTTGAGATGCGCTACCGAAAGCTCGGGCGTACCGGGCTGGAGGTGTCGGAAGTCGGCATCGGGACGTGGGGCATCGGAGGGCTGGACTGGGGCTCGCGGGACGACCGTCGCTCCCGTCGGGCCCTACACATGGCCGTCGACTCCGGCGTCAACTTCGTCGACACGGCCTACGGCTACGGGAAGGGCCGCTCCGAGGCGCTGATCGGGCAGGTACTGCGTGACCTCGGCGCCGGCCCGAAGCCGATCGTGGCGACCAAAGTGCCGCTCAAAACCGGTGTGTGGCCCGCGACGGACGACATGGCGGTCGAGGACTGCTACCCGGGAAGTTGGATCCGGGGCTGCACCGAGAAGAGCTTGCGCCGCCTCGGCGTCGACCGCATCGACCTGCAGCAGTTCCACTTCTGGGCCGACGCGTGGACCGAGCACGGTGGCTGGCGCGAGACGGTGGCGGATCTGAAGCGGGAGGGAAAGGTGCGCTTCTTCGGGGTGTCGACCAACGATCACGATCCGGATTCGGTCCTGCGCGTGCTGGACACGGGCGCGCTGGACACCGTGCAGGTGATCTACAACGTCTTCGACCAGTCGGCCTCGGAGCGGCTGCTGCCGAAGTGCGCGGCGCTCGACATCGGCGTGATCGCACGGTCGCCCTTCGACGAGGGGAGCCTCACGGGGACGCTGCGCGCCGACACCGTGTTCGCCGAGGACGATTGGCGCCGCGGCTACTTCCGGGGTGATCGGCTCGCTACTGCGGCAGCGAGGGCGCGCGGCGTCGCGTCGGTGATCGGCGCAGAGGCTTCGAGCCTCGCCGACGGCGCCCTGCGCTTTTGTCTCAGCGAGCCTGCCGTGTCCACCGTCATCCCGGGGATGCGCTCACCCGGCCACGTAGGCGAGAATTGCGCTGTGTCGGACGGACGATTGCTCTCGGCCGGTGTCCTCAAGCGGCTGCGTGACCACGCATGGGCTCGCAACTGGTACGCCGATGCGTGGTGACGGCAGAGCACGGGGCCTGGGAGGGCTGATGTTTGACGTGGTCGTCTTGCCGATGCTTTATCTGCTCCCAGCTGAACTCGCGGACCATCCCCGACCTCCCTGATGCTCGGCTCCGGCCCTAGTAGTGAGTCAAATCCGTTGACATGCCTGGAAATGGGCCTGGTCGCTCACCGAGCGACACCGGGCAGTATGGCCCTGGCGTTGTCTCCGAGCACCATCCGGCCGGCTTGTTCCGCCTCCGCCTCGGTCCACTCCAGGTCAGCAGAGAGATCGCTCAGCACGTGTGTCAGATGTTTCCGCATCCGGTGTGCGCTGTAGCCGAGCCATTCGGCCGATGCGTAGGAATCGCTGCCGTAGAGCACCTTGTGCGCAGGAGCTATGGACAGAATGGTGCGCAGAATCGAATTGAGGCGCCCCGGTATCCGCATCGTGTGGGACAGGTCGACGTACACGTTGGGAAACTGCCAGGCCAGGTAGGCGGCGTTCTCGTGGTACGGCGCCCCGGCATGGAGCATGACGAACGTCGTTGCGTTCGAAGCCGGGTCCGCGAAAAGAGAGAACAAGCGTGCCGGATCCGCGGCGGGCAGGTTCTGGTTGGGCGAGTACTGGGCCCCGGTGTGAATCAGCTGCAGCAGGCCGAGATCGCCGGCGCGGGCGACGATGTGGCGGATCACGAAGTCCTCGTATGCCCGCGCCGCGCGCCCGGTCGCCTCGTCGTAGATCCCGATACGCCCGAACAGGAACGACTCTTTCACGTCGGCCGGGGGCGTCGCCGCTACATGGCGCAGCCCGGAAGCTGCTTCATCGGCGGTGGGCCTCGAGACGTCGAGCGCGCGGTAGTAGCCCATCAGGTTCTTGAACCCGACGCACCCTTGCGCCACGGCAATGTCGATCGACTCGTCGACCCACCTGATGGCGTCGTCGAGCGAAGTGATGCCTCTATCGATCACGGCTAGTGGAGAGAGCAACGGGGTGATTCCGTAGATCCACACATAACGGTCGTCCGGGAATCCGGCGGCCCCGTCACGCAACTCGCCGAGCAGGTCGAGCACAACGAGGTCGATACGCTCCCGGTCGAGCACCGATTCCAGATACATGCTAAAGCCCTGCTCCATCGCGGCAGAGAGCGTTTCGTCGATCTCCATGACATCGGGCTCGCATCCCAGGGCCCCGGCCACGTACCTGATCAGCATGCGGTACTGCGAGTTGAGCGGGTGGGCCCATTGCGCCATGCCGCGCTCGTAGTCGGGGACCGGTTCAAGATCGTCCCAGCGATATGACCTGCCCGGCGTGCCGTGGAAGAGGTTCAGTTGGGCGGTCACGTCGCGCCGGATCAGCTCGCCCACACCGATCTGGAGCGACATGTGGGCATGGAAGTCGACTACGCCGGCGTCGGTGAGGTCGATCATCCTGCGAACTGGTAGACCTGTAGCCGGTCGCCTTCGGGGTCGGGCAGGACGAAGTACGTCCCCCAGTCGCGGGTCTCGGTAGCGCCCATCGCGTCGAGGCGGGCCTCGAGTGCCGTGTCGCAATCGTCGACGTAGAACATGACCGCGCCGATCTTCATCATCTCACCCCCTCAGACGGCGAAGATCCGCTTCGGGTTCTCCACCAGGAGATCGTTCGACTGATCTTCGGTGACCCCGACCTCGCGCAGCATCGGAACCACCTCGGTCAGAGCGTACACCCATCACTTGCCGCCGTGCTCGGCGAAGTGCGCCTCGAGACAGTGGTCGTGCGCAATCATGACCTGCTTGCTGTAGCGGTCTGCGCACAACCGGGCGAGCGTTTCTACCCGCTCCTGGTCCGAGACCCGGTGGTCTCGTCCGAAGATGAGGTGCGACTCGTTCCACCTTGGCGACTACCTGGATCTTCTCGACCGGCTCCGCCCCGTAGTGAACGTCGCCACCCCGGTTCCCAACGGCAACCTCCGGATCGCTGCAGTCGATGATGGCCCTGTCTAGCCCTGATTATTCCTGTTCCCAGCACACCAACGCGGATCAGGCCACTTCAACCACACAATTCGCAAGCGACCACACTGCTCCCCGCGGTTGATTCCGCACCGAATGGAAGACGGGTCTATCAGATGGTTGTAACCCCAGGCCACGAGTACGAAGCATCCATTCTCGTCACCCGGACAGACCCCCACCATGAATAATCGGGGCTAGCAGCGTATGGATCCCACCTACCGTACATCGCCGCAACCGCACCCACCGCCACTGCGCCACGACAACATCGGGGATTGGGCCGGTCGGTAGGCTACGCCGGTGCTCTGGCTGGGTCTAGCTCTTATCGCCGCCGGCATCGTCCTGCTCTGGGCATCAGCGGATCCCTTCGTGGTGGCGGCGGCCCGCCTGGCCCACATCTGGGGGGTCTCCCCGGTGCTGGTGGGAGCGCTCGTGATCGGGTTCGGTACCTCCGCGCCCGAGATGGTGGTTAGCGCGGTGGCGGCGGTCCGGGGGGAGCTGGCCGAGTCGGTGGGCAACGTGGTGGGTTCCAACGCCGCCAACCTGTCGCTGGTGCTGGGGGTCAGCGCGGTCATCTCGCCGGTGGTCGGGCAGCTGCGGACCATCCGCCGCGAGGGGATCATCACTCTGGTGGCCATGGCGGCGATGATGGCCGCGGCCTGGGATGACACGCTGGCCCGGTGGGAAGGCGTCGTGCTGTTGTCGGGCATGGCCCTCGCCACGGTGTTCCTGCTCGTCTGGTCCAGGCACGACGTCAAGGCCGGGGTGGCCGTCACGTCCTCCGGTCCTGTGTTCGAGGAGATGATCGAGGGGGCCGGCGGCAAGGCGGCGCCGGAGATCGGACGCGCCTCGATGTCGATTGTGGGGATCGTGGTGGGGGCCTGGCTCCTCGTCGAGGGAGGTAGCCAGGTGGCCGATGTCTACGGGCTGGCCGGGGG
>WTGI01000011.1 GCA_011523635.1 Acidimicrobiia bacterium | reverse complement strand
CGGCTCGCTCGGCGTGGGCAAGGAAGCCGACTTGGCCGTACTGAGTCGCGACCGCCTGTTCTGGCCGGAGGAACGCTACGCGTCCACCCCGCCCCTGGACGTGATCCTCGACCGAGCCTCCTCCGCCGACGTGGCCTCGGTCATGGTCGCCGGAGAGATCGTGTTCGACGACGGCGAGTTCACCCGCATCCCGCACAGCCAGGTGCGGGACTACGTCACCGAAGCGGCTGCGCGCATCATGGGAAGCGACCCCGACCCCGAGTCGGTACGCCTGGGATGGGAGGTGGACCCCTACGTCCTCGACTTCTACCGCCCGTGGGCCCGGACACCGCTGGAGCCGGCGGCCGTTTACAACGCCAAGCATCCGCCCCTGACGGGGAGCGGTTCAGGAGAGGAGTGACCATGCCCTTGGTGGTGGATTGCCATATGCACATCATGGAACCCGATTGGAACCCGATGAACGTGTCCTCGGGCATGGCCGAGTCCTGGGCGAGGCAGGTGCGCTGGTACGAACCGCCCAAGTCCGACCCCGAGTACTTCGCGGAGGCATGGAGCGTCGCCGCCGACGGCAACGGTGATAAGGCGGTTGCTCGTATGGACGAGGCCGGGGTGGACGCGTCGGTGATGATGCCAATGGACCACGGTGTCGGACTGGGCGAAGAAGGCGTCATCCCCATCGCAGAGAAGAACCGGCTCTGCGCCGAAGCCACCAAAAGACACCCCGGACGCCTCTACACCTTCTGCGGAGTAGACCCCCGACGCCCCGACGCCCTCGAAATCCTCACCACCGCAGTAGACCAATGGGGCGCCATCGGCCTCAAGCTATATCCCACCAACGGCTTCTACCCCGACGACGAAGACGTCGTCTACCCCCTCTACCGGTTCCTCTTGGAACGAGACCTACCCGTACTCCTCCACCAAGGACACTCCGCAGGACGGCACAAATCAAAATACGGGCACCCCATATACGTCGACTCCGCCGCCGCCGACTTCCCCGACCTCCGATTCATCTTGGGCCATTCCGCCCGCTACGAGACCTGGGCACACGAAGCCATATCGGTAGCCATCTACAAGACCAACGTCCACCTCGACATGAGCCTATGGCAACACTGGATCTCCCCCGACGAACTAACCCGCAAGATCGTATGGATGAGAGACCGCATCGGAGCGGACCGCATCCTCTTCGGATCCGACATGGCCGGAATCGAAGTGTCCCTCACCCTCAAACAATGGGTGGACCAATTCCGCATGCTCCCCGAATGGGCCAAACAATTGGGCTACCGCATCCCCCAACACGAAATCGACCAAATACTCGGAGAAAACACCCGCCGCGTCTACCGCCTAGACCACCACACCCCATAACCAGCAACAAGCGGCCGGTGACCAGAAACGGTGGCCGGTGAGGACTGGCCACCGTGATCGGAGGGTCAGACCTCCGTGGTGAGCGATGGGGGCCGGCGATCCCACCACGGGTCGGCCTCTTCGAGTTGGGCGGCGAGGCGGAAGAGTAGAGCCTCGTTGCCGAAGGCGGCGCCGATCTGGACGCCGACGGGGAGACCCTCAGGGGTCATGTGCATCGGAAGGCTCGCGGCGGGGCATCCGCTCAGGTTGTAGAGCGGAGTGAAGGCCATGTGACCCCACAGCCTGTCCATGTAGAAGTCCAGGTCGTCTCCCATCATGTCGAGGCCGCGGAGCGGGAGGGGTGGATCGGCGAGGGTCGGGCTCAGGATGACGTCGTACTCGTCGAAGAAGCCGGCCATCTGACGGCCGGTGCGATGGGCCATCACCAAGGCGTTGGCGTAGTCGCGCGCCGACTGACGGTTCCCCTCCTCGGCGGCCAGCCGGGTTATGTTCTCCAGATCGTCGCTACGGAGGGCCCGGCCCAGCGCCTTCAGGCGTAGCGTGACGTGGTTGGCGGTATGCCCTACGAGGATCGTGGTTATCGCTCGGCGGCATTCGTCCCCCGAGACCGGAGGTACGGCGGGGGTGACCATGTGACCAAGCTCCGCCAGCCGGCCGGCGACCCGTTCCGCGGCCAGCACGCACTCCGGGTCGATCAGCTCCCCGCAGAGACCCTCGGTCCACAGAGCGACACGGAGCCTGCCCGGGTCCCTGCCGACCTCGGCCAGGAAGTCACCATCGGGTACGGGCGCGGTGTAGGGATCGCCTGGTTCCGGCCCGTGCGCCACGTCGAGGAACACGGCACTGTCCCGTACTGTCCGGGATACGACGTGGTACGTGGCAAGACCGCTCCATCCCTCCCCCGCGTCGGGACCGGCCGGTGTCCGTGCCTTGGTCGGTTTCAGACCGAACAAGCCGCAGTTGGCGGCCGGACTGCGGATCGAGCCGCCCCCGTCGGTTGCCTGCGCGACGGGCACCATGCCGGTGATCACCGCCGCCGCGCCCCCGCCGCTCGACCCTCCGGCGCTGCGGGACCTGTCCCACGGGTTGAGGGTCGGCCCGTGCAGGACAGGCTCGGTGGTGCCGCTGATCCCGACCTCGGGCGTGTTGGTCTTGGCGAAGAGGAGCAGACCGGCCTCGCGGTACCGGGCGATGATGGTGCTGTCATGGTCCGCGACGTTCTCCTGGTAGAGGCGGGATCCGTTGGTGGTGGGTTCTCCGTCGCAGAGCGCGTGAAGATCCTTGAGCATGAAGGGAACCCCCGATACCGGCCCGGGAGGAAGTCCGCGGGAGATGGTCTCCCTGGCCGAGTCCTCCATGAGGTGTATGACCGCGTTGACGCCGGGATTCCTGGTGGCTACCCGATCCAGCGCCGCGTAGAGCAACTCTCCGGGCGTGGTCCGGCGGTCGCGGATGAGGGCGGCCAGGCCGAGCGCGTCGTAGTCTTCATACTCGTCGAACAAGGCCATTAGGGTTTTCCTCGCTGGTTGAGATCCGATCCCAGCTTATCGGAGGTCAGGGAGGGCGCTCGTGGCGGATTGGGGGCAATTCGAGACCCTGCGGCCCGATCAAGCGGGGACCACCTCGCTGGTGGCCGGCGCCAGCAGGGGAATCGGGCGATCCATAGCCATCGGTCTGGCCGCGGCCGGCGCCTCGGTGGTGGGCCTGGCCCGCTCCGCCGACGCCCTTGACGATCTCGGGGACGAGATACGCACCGGAGGGGGCGAGTTTCTCCCGCTCGTTGCGGACATCGCCGATCTGGAGGCCACAGCGGCGGCGGTAGCGGCGGCGTGGCGGTGGAAGGGCGGGCTGGACAGCCTGGTCAACTCCGCCGGGGCCACGAACCGCTCCTCCGCGCTGGAGATCAGCCCCGCGGAATGGGATGCGTTGTTCGACGTGAACCTCCGGGGCGCCTTCTTCCTGACCAGGGAGGTCGGTCGCCGCATGCTGGATGGGAATGGAGGCTCGATCGTCAACATCGCCTCGCTGTCAGGCGTGGTGAGCGACGGCGCCCAGGTCGCCTACAGCGCCAGCAAGGCGGCCATGATCCACATGAGCGCCGTGCTGGCCGACCATTGGGCGCCCAAGGTGCGGCTCAACTGCATCAGTCCTGCTTGGGTGAGAACCGAAATGACCCGTGACTACCTCGCCGTCGAGGACAACGTGTCGGCCATCCTCCAGCGGACGCCCATGGGCCGCATCGCCCGGCCGGAGGAGATGGTCGGCGCGGCGCTGTTCCTGGTATCCGGCATGAGTTCCTACCTGACCGGGCAGAACCTTCTCGTCGACGGCGGATGGACAGCATGAGCGGGGCTCTCGTGGTGGATTGCCATATGCACATCCGGGGTGATGATTGGAACCCTGTCAACCTGAGGTCCGGTATGGATGCGTCGTGGGCCCGGCAGGTGCGCTGGTACGAGCCCCCGAAGTCGGATCCCTCCTACCTGCATGCCAGGGTCGCGGAGGCCACGGACATCACGGGTGATAAGGCGGTTGCTCGTATGGACGAGGCCGGAGTCGACGCGTCGGTGATGATGCCAATGGACCACGGCGTCGGCCTGGGCGAAGAAGGCGTCATCCCCATCGCGGAAAAGAACCGGCTCTGCGCCGAAGCCACCAAAAGACACCCCGGACGCCTCTACACCTTCTGCGGAGTAGACCCCCGACGCCCCGACGCCCTCGAAATCCTCACCACCGCAGTAGACCAATGGGGCGCCATCGGCCTCAAGCTATATCCCACCAACGGCTTCTACCCCGACGACGAAGACGTCGTCTACCCCCTCTACCGGTTCCTCTTGGAACGAGACCTACCCGTACTCCTCCACCAAGGACACTCCGCAGGACGGCACAAATCAAAATACGGGCACCCCATATACGTCGACTCCGCCGCCGCCGACTTCCCCGACCTCCGATTCATCTTGGGCCATTCCGCCCGCTACGAGACCTGGGCACACGAAGCCATATCGGTAGCCATCTACAAGACCAACGTCCACCTCGACATGAGCCTATGGCAACACTGGATCTCCCCCGACGAACTAACCCGCAAGATCGTATGGATGAGAGACCGCATCGGAGCGGACCGCATCCTCTTCGGATCCGACATGGCCGGAATCGAAGTGTCCCTCACCCTCAAACAATGGGTGGACCAATTCCGCATGCTCCCCGAATGGGCCAAACAATTGGGCTACCGCATCCCCCAACACGAAATCGACCAAATACTCGGAGAAAACACCCGCCGCGTCTACCGCCTAGACCACCACACCCCATAACCAGCAACAAGCGGCCGGTGGACGGTAGACGGCCGAAGACCAGGAATAGCCATCCGGCTGGACCTTCTGCGTCACCAGCCGAGGACGGCGGCCGCGTGGTCGCCCATGATGCCCTCGAGCTTGTGCCGGGGTATGGGGTCGAGCCCGAGCGGTTCGGCATGGTCGTTGAGGGTGAGGAGCTTGTCGCGAAGAACCACCGGGTCGTAGAGGAACCCGGGGTAGTCCGAACCGAAGAACAGCTTCTCCAGGGGAACGAAGAAGGGCTCCGCCTTGTGGAGGAAGCTGAACAACTCCCTCGGACTGAGGGCCGCTATCAGGTAGGAGAGCTCGCCGTAGAAGTTCGGATGCTTGGTGAGCAGGAAGAGGGCCTCGTCCTGCCACGGGATTCCCATGTGGGCGATGATCACCACCAGGTCACGGAACTCCCTGCCGACATCGTCTAGGAGCGCGGGCCGTCCCAGGCCGAGGGAAGCGTCGATACGCGTTGATCCGGCCTGGTGGAACATGACCGGGATCCCCAGGTCGAGAGCGCACTGGTAGACGGGAAATGCCAGCTCGCGATCGTCCGGCGACCAGTGCTGGTACATCGGGTAGAGCTTCACTCCCGACAACCCCAGCTCGTGGACCGCCCGGGTCAGTTCCTCCACCGCCGCCTCCGGTCCCTGGTAGGCGGGGTTCACCGAAGCGAAGCCGACCAGGGTCTCCGGGTCCTGGCGCACCAGCCCGGCTATGTAGTCGTTGCACTTCTCGGGGTGAGGCGGACCCTCGACGCCGCTGATGCCCGTCGGGTCGACCGTTCCTATCAACCGGCCGTCGAGCCACTGCGGCGACACCGAGAGCAGGACGATCTTGTCGAATCCGGGGTGGTCCCGCATGGATTCGGCGCCACCGATGATCGGCCAACCCTTGCGGGAGAAGCCACTCTCCTCCCACTCGTCCTCCGTGGGCATGCGGTGCGCCGGCACGGCGCCCGCACTGCGGTATATGCAGAGCGACCCCTCCCGGCCGTATTCCACGGAGAACTCGGGGTCGGCCGCCAGGGCGAGCACATGGGTGTGCATATCGATCTGCATGGCGCCCTCCCCTGGACTCCGGGCAACGTCGATACCCTAACCCGAGCACCGTCCGTCAGGCCCGATACCGGCAACGAAACCCAGGTCGCGGGATCGTAGGCCAACCCCTTCTCGTCTTTTTGGCACCCTCCCGAGACGCCGTTCCCGAGCCCGAAGTAAGCTCGCCATGACGGACCATATCGGCAGGTCCGAGAGAGACTTCCGCGCTTCCCCGGCGCCGGTCCGGAGAGCACGAGCCGAAAGGACGGGACCGATGTCGCGATATCTCATCGTGGGCAACCCGGTGGTCACGCTTGCCGACGAAGCGTTCATCACCGATGGCGCTTTGATCGTCGAGGGCAAGAAGATCGTGGAGTCCGGACCGAGGGCCGAACTCGAGACCAAGGGGCCCTTCGACCGCGTCCTCGGTTCGCAGGACCACTTCGTCATGCCCGGCTTCGTGGCCTCCCACTACCACTCCGAGTCGGCGCTGGGCCCGGGACTCTGGGAGATGCTCTTCGAGAGGGCCAACATCTACGTCCATCCGGTCTTCAAGCCGATGGACGAGGAAATCATGTACAAGGCGATCCTCGTCACGCTCATGACCGCGGTCCGGGGAGGAATCACGACCACGGTGGATGCCTTCTACGGCCGACCCGGTCCGAAGAACTTCGGCATGGACAACGCCCTGCAGGCGTACGAGGACCTGGGAATGCGCACCGCTCTCGGGATCACACTGCGCGATGAGAACCTCTACGTCCACGAGGCGAACGACGACTTCCTGGCCCGACTGCCCGAAGAGCTGGCCGAGGAGGTCCGCAACTCCCCCATGGGTTACGCCCTGCCCAGCGACGACGTCATAGCCGCCTACGAGGATGCGGCCGCGACCTGGGACCGCCGGGACGACCGGCTCCGCGTCCTGCTGGCGCCGGACTGGACCCCCGCGGTGACCGACGACCTCTACCGCAGGTGCCGGGCCATCGCCACCGAGTACGACACCGGGATCATGACGCACTGCCTCGAGACCCGGTCCGAGATGCAGTACAACATCCGGCGCTTCGGAGTCACGGCCATGCAACGGCTGGCTGACATCGGCCTCCTCGGGCCGGACGTGTCGCTCTCGCACTTCGTGTGGGCCACCGACCGTGACATCGAGATCCTGGCCGACACCGGTGCCGTGGCGGCGAGCAACCCCGGCTCGAACCTCCGGCTGAGCACCGGGGTGTGCCGCGTGCGCGACATCCTCGACGCCGGTGGAGGGCTGGCGTTCGGTACCGATGCCATCTCCTTCTCCGAGCGTGACGACATGTTCCAGGAGGTTCGCCTAGGTGCCTACCTCCAGCGCCTACCTCTTGGGCCGGAGCCGGAGTACGGCCGGCTCAACTCCGAGGCGCTCCTGCGATCCGCCGCCACGTACGGGGCGCGGGCGGCCCGCGCCGAGGACCGCATCGGCAGCCTGGCGGTGGGTAAGGACGCCGACCTGCTCATCCTCGACCGCAAGCGGGTGTTCGAACGACCGGCGCGGTTCTACGTGAGCCCGGTGCTCGACGTGATCCTGGACCGGGCCGACGGCACGGACATCGAGACGGTACTCGTCGCCGGCAAGGTGGTCCTCGACAACGGGGAGATCACCGCGCTGAACGAGCAGCAGATCCGGGACGAGTACAACGAGGCGATAGCGAGGGGGCTGTTCGATCTGGAGGAGCCTTGGGCCCGATGGGCCGAGCTGGCGTTCGAGGTCGAGCCGTACCTGTTCGACTTCTACCGCCCGTGGGCGGAGGAGCCTATGGCCCTCGGATACGAGTACAACACGACGACCGGTCCTGCCGGCTTCGGCGGCGGCCGGCGTGTCGGAGGAGGTACCGGTCGATGAGCAGTGTTTGCGAAAACCTCAGGGACAGCTGCCTGGATATCTGGCACGAGCTGCACAACCATCCGTTCGTGGATGAACTGGCCTCCGGCACCCTTCCGGAGCGGAAGTTCGCCTTCTACATCGGTCAGAACATAGTCTTCCTGAGGGAGTTGGCCAGGGCGATGGCTCTCGGTGTGGCGAAGGCCGATGATGAGGACACCATGCGGGATTTCGCCGCCATCGTGAGCAACATCGTCGACTTCGAGCTACCCAAGAACCGCCAGCTGCTCGACGAGGTCCGCCAGATGGTTCCGGGGGCGACCGAGGAGGTGGTGATGGCCCCCGGCACGCTGGCCTACACCCGCCACCTGCTGACCGTGGCCTACGAGGGTCGAGCTGCCGACATCATGGCCTCGCTGACACCCTGCGCCTGGAGCTACGGGGAGATCGGCAAGGAACGGCTTCCCGACGCTCCGGACCACCAGGTCTATCGCACCTGGATCGAGTTCTTCGGGGGGCAGGAGTACTGGGACACGCTCGAAGAGGTCAAGGACAAGCTCGAACGACTCTGCGAGGGCATGAGCAGTTCGGACCTGGCGAGGATCGAGGACATCTTCCGCACCAGCAGCCGCCTGGAGGGAATGTTCTGGGACATGGCCTACAACGAGAGGGCCTGGCCGGTCTGAGTTCCCGCGGATGACATGGACCGTAGCCATCGACATCGGTGGCACATTCACCGACGTGGTCGCAGACGACGGGATCGGGCAGCGGCTCACCGCCAAGGTGCCCACCGTCCCCGCCGATCCGGCGCTGGGCCTGCTCGACGCCCTATCGGCCCTCGGCCGTCGCGGGATGGCGTTCGAGGAGGTGTCCCTGGTGTTCCATGGCACCACCATCGCCACCAACGCGGTCATCAACGACAGGCTGGCCCGGGTCGTCCTCCTCACGACCAAGGGCTTCCGGGACATACTGACGTATCGCTCGGGCTCCCGTCCCGACGCGTACGACCTGCGCCAGAGCCGCCCGAGGGAGTTCATTCCGCGCGGTGACCGGATCGAGGTGGACGAACGTGTCACCGCCACCGGCACCGTCCGGGCGCTGACGGCATCGGAGACCGCCCGAGCCGTCAAGGAGGTCGAGACGCGGGACCCGGAGGCGGTCGCCATCTCCTTCCTGTTCAGCTACCTGGACGACAGCCACGAACGTACGCTCGCCGACGCCCTCGAGGCCGCATGCCCGGGCCTGGCGGTATCCCGATCCTCCGAGGTGGCTAACGAGTTCCGGGAGTATCCCCGGACCGTCACGACGGCTGTCAACGCCGGGCTCCGTCCGGTGGTCCGGGACTACCTGCAGAGAGCCGAGGATGGGATACGGGACCTCGGAATACCCGGAACCTTCCTCGTGATGCAGTCCAACGGCGGAGGCGTTCCGGCGGCCAGGGCTGAGGCCGAGGCTCACAAGCTGCTGGTCTCCGGGCCCGCGGCCGGCGTCGCGGGAGCGATGGCCCTGGGAGCGGCCACCGGGCGGAGCCACCTCCTGTCCCTCGATATCGGTGGCACGTCGGCGGATGTCTGCCTGATCCGGAACGGGCTGGCTTCCGTGTCCCCGATGCGGCACATCGAGTCGCACCCGATACTATCCCCGTCCCTCGACATCCACTCGGCGGGCGCGGGAGGCGGGAGCATCGTCGAGGTCGACCGGTCGGGCGCCCTCAAGGTCGGTCCGGCGAGCGCGGGAGCGGATCCCGGACCCGCCGCGTACGGGCGCGGGGGTCGGAACGCAACCCTCACCGACGCCCACCTGGTGGCCGGCACCCTCGGCGAGTTGACCGCTCTGGGCGGCAGCCTCACCCTGGACCGGGATGCGGCCCTCGATGCGATCGCCGGAGTGGGCGCCGGTCTGGACCTGGACCCCCAGGCCACCGCCGAAGGCGTGCTGGCCATCGCCAATGCCCATCTCGAGGCCGCCATCCGGAGGGTTTCGATAGATCGCGGGGAGGATCCCAGGCGGTACGCCCTGGTGGCATTCGGCGGGGCGGGGCCGCTCCATGCCGGCCAGCTGATCAGGGACCTATCCATGCCGGAGGCGGTCATCCCGCGGCACCCCGGCCTATTCTCCGCGGCGGGCCTGCTGGCGACGGACCTCAGGATCGACGAGTCGGCCACGGTGCTGACCACCGTCGACAAGTCCTCCATCGGCGACATCGCCGGCTGGTTCGACACGACCGGGGAATCGCTTCGCGCCCGGCTCCGGGCGGACGGCATCGACGACCGTCAAGTCCGGCTGGAGCCTTCTATCGACTGCCGCTACCGGGGGCAGGGTTTCGAGTTGAACGTCCCGGTCGCGACCTCCAGGCTCAGCCCCGAAGGGGTGTGCAGCGAGTTCCGCGACATCCATGACTCCCTCTACGGTCATACATCGGATGAGCCCGTGGTCGCCGTGACCCTGCGCATGTCCGCCTTCGGCTCGCTCGCCGTCGGCGCCGCTCCGCCCGACGGCGAATCCTTCCGCAGTCCCACCCCGGTCTCGAAGCGCGTCATGAAGCTGCGCGAGATGCGTCGTCCCATCGAGGTTCCCGTCTACCGGCGCGATGACCTGGGTCCGGGCGCCCTGCTAGTGGGGCCGTGCGTAGTCGAGCAACCGGACGCCACGACCGTCGTGCTCGACGGGCAGTCCGCCTGCGCGGACCGGTACCGGAACCTGATCATCCGGGAGGTGGCCGATGCCTAGGAGTGGCCTCGATCCGGTCACCTACGAGTTGATACACAGCCGGCTCCGCCACGCCGCCCGCGAGATGGCGATGATCCTCAAGCGTTCCAGCCACAGCCCCATCATCAGGGAGATGGAGGACTTCAGCTGCGCGATCTTCGCGCCCGGAGGCGAATCGGTGGCTCAGGACGAGCGGATTCCCGCCCAGCTGGGAGCGATGTCGCTGGCCGTCCAGACCTGCCGAGCGGAGTATCCGGACCCCGGCGACGTGCAGCCGGGCGACGCCTTCCTGCTGAACCACCCCTACATGGGATGCATGCACACGCCGGACCTGAACCTGGTCATGCCGGTCTTCTCGGACGGCCGGGTGGTCGGGTGGGCCGGATCTACGGCCCACCACGTCGACCTGGGCGGACCTACTCCCGGCACCCTGGCGCCCCACCACCGGGAATTGTTCGCCGAGGGTCTGATCTTCCCGCCGATCAAGCTCTACCAGGAGGGCGAGGAGAACCGGGACCTGGTCCGGATGATCGCCGCCAACGTGCGGGAACCCCGGGGGTTGGTCGCCGACCTGCGGGCCCAGCACGCCTCCTGTCTCACAGGAGAGAGGGCGCTGTTGCGCACGATGGAACGGTACGGACCCGACCAGGTCGGCGCCGCGTTCACCGAGATCCTCGACCGGACCGCCCGCCAGACCGCCGCCGCCCTGGCCGACCTCGACGACGGGGAAGCCGTACGCACCGGCCACCTCGACGATGACGGGCTCGGCAGCGCCCCCGTACCGATCCGCGTACGGCTCGCCAAGACCGGCCGGGCGCTGCACGTGGATTTCACCGGGTCATCCCCGCAGGTGGACGGCGCGCTCAACGTGCCCTGGGCCAGCACCCGGGCATGCGTGGCCTACCTGGTCCGCACCATGGTGGGGTTGGACATCCCCTCCAACGACGGCTTGCTGGCGCCTGTCACCATCACCTGCCCGTCGGGAACCATCCTGAATCCGCGGTTCCCAGCGGCAGTCTCCGTGCGGCACAACACCTGCCAGGTGGTCGCGGACACCCTCATCCGGACGGCCTCCGATCTGTGGCCGGCCCGGGCGGTGGCCAGCAGCAGCGTCACCTTCTTCGGCTTGCAGATCGGCAGCAAATCTCCCCAGACCGGCGAGACCGCGGTGCTCATGGAGGTGGTGGGCGGCGGGACGGGCGCGCACGACCACGGAAGGGGAATCGACGGGGTGGACACCTACATGTCCAACGTGGCCCTGCTACCGGTCGAGGTGGCCGAGACCGAGTACTCGGTCCGAATACTCAAGAGCGAACTCGTCGAGGACTCGTCCGGAGAGGGCCTGCTGTCCGGCGGCCTGGGAATCTGTCGCGAGTACCAGATCCTCGACGTCCCCCAGATCGCCACCCTCTACTGCGAGCAGGCCGTCGAGGAGCACCGGCCGGAGGGGGTGGGCGGGGGCGATGACGCCCGCCCCACCAGGGTGACGATCCTCGGGCCCGATGGGCAGGTCGTGTCGACAGCCTCGAAGACGTCTTCTTCCCTGGAGCCCGGATCGATCATCAGGGTGGAGACCAGTGGAGGAGGCGGCTACGGGCCGGCATCCACCGCCGGCACCACGTCGGACATGGCCCGCTCCAGCTGAGCGATGTGATCACCGGCGGACTCGATGCCGGGCATGTAGCTGGTGAAGAACGAGACATCCGTCGCCCCCACGGAGATCATCCTGCGAGTGTTTCCGATGATCTTTTCGGTGGTCTCCTCCGGACCCAGACCCACCGAGACGTGGAGACGGAGTGCGTCCGCGTCCCGACCTGCCTCGGCGGCGAGACGCCCGATCTCCTTCCAGCATGCGCCGATCTCCTCCACCGTCTGGACAGGCCTCGACAACCAGCCCACCCCGTGATCCACGACCCGCCGAAAGACCGGTGGGGTCGTGCCGCCGAACCACAGCGGCGGGTGGGGCCGGGTCACCGGCTTCGGCTCCATCCCCATGCCGTCAACCCGGTAGAAGTGCCCGTCGAAGTCGACCCGGTCCTGGGTCCAGAGCAGCTTCATCAACTCGATTCCCTCGTCCATCCGCCGGCCCCGCTCCGTGAAGGGAACCTCCAGGGCGTCGTATTCCTCCAGGTGCCATCCGATCCCGAGGCCCAGCTCGAGACGCCCTCCGGAAAGGCTGTCCGCGGCGGCTGCCTGCTTGGCGACGACCGCGGGACCCCGCTGAGGCATGATCACCACTGCGGAGCGCAGCGCGATACGGCTGGTCACGCCTCCCAGGTACCCGAGAGCAACCAGGATGTCGTGGTAGGGGGTCCGGGCCGGGTAGTGCGCCCGGGGCGTCCCGTCCGCGGCCGGATAGGCGAGCAGGACATGGTCGATCAGGGTCAGGAAGTCGTAGCCGAGGTCTTCGGCGGCCTGGGCGACATCCCGCATGGCGCCGGGATCGTCAATGAGAAGCGAGTTGACGGCGCCTATCCCGTACTTCATTTGCATGCTCCTCCAGGTCCGCATCCCGTAGCCTTAGGGGAGGCTACCTTCCGGTACGGGTACCACAGGAGATGGAGGATCGGGAATGAGAACGAAGGCGGCGGTACTTCACGAGTTCAACACCCCGTTGGTTGTCCAAGAAGTGGAGTTGCAGGCACCCAAGGCCAACGAGGTGTCGGTGAAGATGGTGTCGAGCGGGGTATGCCACAGCGATCTGCACATCGTGCAGGGCCATATCCCCGTGAACCTGCCGATCATTTGCGGCCACGAGGGCGCCGGGATCGTGACCGCGGTCGGGCCCGGACCGTCCACCGTACAGGTCGGAGACCGGGTGGTCCTCTCCTGGGTGTCGCCGTGCGGCAACTGCAACTATTGCGCCACAGGAAACCCGGCCCTGTGCATGACCGCCATCGGACCCTCCTACGAGGGCCATCTCCACGACGGAACGAGCCGCTTCACAGCCCCCGACGGGACAACCATCAGCCATCACCTGATGCTGTCTACTTTCTCCCGAGAGGCGACCGTGCCGGCTTCGGCCGCGATCCGGGTTCCGGACGATGTTCCGCTCGAGCCCCTCGCCGTGATCGGCTGCGCCGTCTCCACCGGGATCGGAGCTGTCGTCAACACCGGCAACGTGCAACTCGGCGACAGCGTCGCCGTCATCGGCTGCGGGGGTGTCGGACTCAATGCCATCCAGGGAGCGCGGCTGCGGGGCGCCGGGAAGATCATCGGAGTCGACATCAGCGAGGAAAAGCTCGAGGCGGCCCGACGCTTCGGCGCCACCCATACGGTGAACGCTTCGGAGGTGGAGACCTCGGAAACGCTCATCGCCATGACCGGCGGACTCGGGGTGGACCTGGCGGTGGAGGCGATCGGCCATCCCGAGACCGTGGCCACCGCGGTCCGTTCGCTTCGCCGGGGGGGCATGGCCGTGCAGGTCGGGATAGCGCCATACGGGACCGAGGTCTCCGTCGACATGACCCTGCTGCTCGACGAGCGCAAGCTCCTCGGGTGCTACTACGGCTCGCTGCGGCCCGCCTTCGACATCCCCCGCTATGTCGAGTTGTACCAGGCCGGCAAGCTCCTGGTAGACGAACTGATCACCGCCGAGATCGACCAGGACGGCATCAACGACGCGCTCGACCAGTTCGACCGTGGAGCGGGCATAAGAAGCCTGGTCCGCTACTAGCGGGCCGCGCCTACGCTTGCGGGAGGCTACCGAGGTGGTCTGTCGGGTGAGCGGCGGCGTGATATGCGACGGCAGCGGCGTGACGTGCGCCCCAGGCAGCGCTCCGTGCAAGGAGGATCTGGATGAGGACAAGAGCAGCGGTGCTGCGCGAGTTCAACACTCCGCTGGTCGTCGAAGAGGTCGAACTGGAGGAACCCAAGGCCAACGAGGTTCTCGTCCGGATGGTGTCGAGTGGCGTGTGCCACAGCGATCTGCATCTGGTGCAGGGCCACATTCCCGTCAACCTGCCGCTCATCTGCGGCCACGAGGGAGCCGGCATCGTGGCCGCCGTCGGACCCGGCCCCTCCACCGTCCGGGTCGGCGACCGGGTGGTCCTTTCCTGGGTTGCGCCGTGCGGCAAGTGCAGGTACTGCGCCACGGGACGCCCGGCGCTCTGCATGACCGCGATCGGACCCTCCTGGGAGGGGCGCTTGCAAGACTGGACCAGCCGGTTCACGGACAGCAACGGCGAGACGATCAGCCACAGCATGATGTTGTCCACCTACTCCCGGGACGTGACGGTGCCGGCCTCAGCGGCGATCCCGGTCCCGGACGGTGTTCCCCTCGGACCCCTCGCCGTGATCGGCTGCGCCGTCTCCACCGGGGTCGGAGCTGTCGTCAACACGGGCAACGTGCAGCTCGGAGACAGCGTCGCCGTCATCGGCTGCGGAGGCATCGGACTCAACGCCATCCAGGGAGCGCGGCTGCGGGGCGCCGGGAAGATAATCGGCGTCGACATCGCCGAGCACAAGCTCGAAGCCGCCCGACGCTTCGGCGCCACCCACACGGTGAATGCCTCCGAGGTGGAGACGGCCGAGACCCTCATCGCCATGACCGGCGGACTCGGGGTGGACCTGGCGGTGGAGGCGATCGGCTGCGGCCCGCCTTCGACATCCCCCGCTATGTCGAGTTGTACCAGGCCGGCAAGCTCCTGGTAGACGAACTGATCACCGCCGAGATCGACCAGGACGGCATCAACGACGCGCTCGACCAGTTCGACCGTGGAGCGGGCATAAGAAGCCTGGTCCGCTACTAGCGGGCCGCGCCTACGCTTGCGGGAGGCTACCGAGGTGGTCTGTCGGGTGAGCGGCGGCGTGATATGCGACGGCAGCGGCGTGACGTGCGCCCCAGGCAGCGCTCCGTGCAAGGAGGATCTGGATGAGGACAAGAGCAGCGGTGCTGCGCGAGTTCAACACTCCGCTGGTCGTCGAAGAGGTCGAACTGGAGGAACCCAAGGCCAACGAGGTTCTCGTCCGGATGGTGTCGAGTGGCGTGTGCCACAGCGATCTGCATCTGGTGCAGGGCCACATTCCCGTCAACCTGCCGCTCATCTGCGGCCACGAGGGAGCCGGCATCGTGGCCGCCGTCGGACCCGGCCCCTCCACCGTCCGGGTCGGCGACCGGGTGGTCCTTTCCTGGGTTGCGCCGTGCGGCAAGTGCAGGTACTGCGCCACGGGACGCCCGGCGCTCTGCATGACCGCGATCGGACCCTCCTGGGAGGGGCGCTTGCAAGACTGGACCAGCCGGTTCACGGACAGCAACGGCGAGACGATCAGCCACAGCATGATGTTGTCCACCTACTCCCGGGACGTGACGGTGCCGGCCTCAGCGGCGATCCCGGTCCCGGACGGTGTTCCCCTCGGACCCCTCGCCGTGATCGGCTGCGCCGTCTCCACCGGGGTCGGAGCTGTCGTCAACACGGGCAACGTGCAGCTCGGAGACAGCGTCGCCGTCATCGGCTGCGGAGGCATCGGACTCAACGCCATCCAGGGAGCGCGGCTGCGGGGCGCCGGGAAGATAATCGGCGTCGACATCGCCGAGCACAAGCTCGAAGCCGCCCGACGCTTCGGCGCCACCCACACGGTGAATGCCTCCGAGGTGGAGACGGCCGAGACCCTCATCGCCATGACCGGCGGACTCGGGGTGGACCTGGCGGTGGAGGCGATCGGCCATCCCGAGACCGTGGCCACTGCGGTCCGTTCGCTCTGCCGGGGAGGCACGGCCGTGCAGGTGGGAGTCGCACCGTACGGGTCCGAACTCACCGTCGACATGGGCCTGATGATCGACGAGCGCAAGCTCCTCGGCTGCTACTACGGCTCGCTGCGGCCCGCCTTCGACATACCCCGCTATGTCGAACTGTACAAGGCCGGCAAACTCCTGCTGGACGAACTGATCACCGCCGAGATCGACCAGGAGGACATCAACGGCGCTCTCCACCAGTTCGAAATCGGAGAAGGCATCCGGAGCTTGGTCCGTTACTAGTTGATAGTTACTAATTGTTAGTTACTGGTTGTCTACGATAGTATGTCTTAGATTAGATCGGTCCAGTGTTTTCGGGCTGTCCGAGTTTCAAATGCCCCGGGGCGAGGAATTTCGCCAGACCGTAGGCGGAGGAAACAGCGACAGCCTCGGCACAGTTGGAGCGGCTGCCGATAGGATGGCGGCGACATCGCGGCGTCGGAGGTGCACATGCCGCACGTGATGACGGTCCGGGGCCCTATCAGCCCGTCGGGGCTGGGCCCGACCATGACCCACGAGCACATCTTCCTCGACTCGCGGCATGCCTGGAGCCCGTCCCCGGAGATCCTCGATTCCGCAGCCGCCGACCGGCCCTTCGAGGTACGTATGGCCGGGATCAGCCGCTGGAACCAGTCGGCCTACCGGCAGAACCTCGTCCAGAGCCCCGAGGACGACTACGAACTGATCTGCGAGGAGGTCGGAGAATACGTGCGGGCGGGTGGCGGCACGATCGTGGAGTTGACGACCATCGGCCTCAACCCGGCGCCCGAGGCCCTGGCCTGGTTGTCCGCCGATCTCGATCTCCACATCGTGGCCGGTACTGGCTTCTACGTCCAGGCACTGCATCCCCCGTGGGTGGAGGATATGAGCGTGTCCGACCTGACCGCGTTCCTGCGACGCGAGGTGACAGAGGGCATGGGGGGCACATCGATCCGTCCGGGAATCATCGGAGAGATAGGCACCTCGGAGACGCTGTTCGACGTGGAAGAGAGGGTCCTGCGGGCTTCCGCCCGCGTCGCGGTCGAGACGGACACTGCGATCAACGTGCACTGCCATCCCCCTGCGCTGGAGGTCGTGCTGCGCATCCTCGACATACTCGAGGAGGAGGGCCAACCCCTTGACCGGACCTCTCTCTCCCACCTCGACGAGATCACCGATCTCGACTACCACCGGGCCGTCCTGGAGCGGGGACCGCTGGTGGGGTTCGACAGTTTCGGCCAGGACGGATACTTCGAGCCCACCTGGAAGTCCAAGAGCGACCAGGCCAAGCTCGAGACCATGCTCGCCCTGGCCGAGGAGGGTTTCGAGGATCAGTTGATCATGGCCCAGGACATGCATAAGAAGCACTACCTGCTCCGCTATGGCGGCTTCGGCTACAACCATGTCCTCGCCCGGGTCGTACCAAGGATGAAGCTGACCTACGGGGTCGGTGACCAGTTGATCGACAAGCTGCTGGTCACCAACCCGGCTCGGCTCCTGACCAGGAAACACGAGGCTGCGCAGTAATTCCGGACCGTTCCGGACGGGTCCGCCGGTGCGCTGTCCGCCATAATGAGAAGGGCTCGGAGGCGGCGCTCCGGTGGGAGTCGCGGAGGTGGATGGTGCTGGTCGGATACGTGAGCGACGAGTTCTACGTGGCGATCCCGAATGTCGATATGGAATTCACCAGGGGTACGACCTCGGTCAGGGCACGCACCCGCGCATCCGGATCGGTTCATGCCGGCGTGGAACCCGGCGCCTACCGCGTCTACCTGACCTGCCGGGGCTTCACGCCCAAGTGGGTCGACATGGAGGTCGTGGAGGGCCGGATCCACCACTTCCGGCTGCTGTCGGACAACCTCAGCGGCTACGTGTGGCCCAAGTGGACGAGATCCGGGGAGGTGGGACAGGTCCGCCTCCACTCGCCGTACAACTCGGTGGTGAGCCTCTGGCGGTACGGGTGGGAGCGTGAGTTCATCTCGAAGCTGGGTCACTTCGATGACGAGCCTCGCGGCGCCTACGCCCAGATACTCCCGGACGGCGACGTGACCCGGACGGGGGTGAAGTGGAGTGACCATGGTTACTCGTTCCCCGAGGTCGACCCGAGGGTATACGTCGAGGCCCCCGAGCGATCAGGCCTCTACTACTTCCACGCCAAGGACGCGACCGGCGCCTTCTTCTCGTTCCCGTGGATCGTCGCTCCCCGAGAACCACGTCACCGCCTTGCCGTCCTCGCGTCCAACATCAACTGGAACTGCTACAACCACTACGGCGGGCGCAGCAACTACGTGTCCGCTATCAAGCTTTCTCCCCGGCCTCACTACAACTTCCGCCAGGAGGAGGTCTACTACACGGACCCTGCCCTCCAGCCCTGGATAGCGGACGAGTACGACCCGCTGTCATTCGACCGCCCCGAGCCGCTCAACATGACATCCGAGCACGGATCAATCACCGATCCCATGGAACGCCGGGGCGAGGAACACGTCGCGCCTGCCGAATGGCGCCTGCTCGGATGGCTCGAGCGGGAAGGCTTCGGCTACGACTACTACGCCGAGACGCAGCTGCATTTCGACGAGATGCCCCTTGACGACTACGAGGTGCTGATAGTCAGCACCCATCCCGAGTACTGGTCGGCCAAGATGTACTACCAGGTGAAGTCGTGGGTGTTCGACGGCGGCGGGAAGCTGATGGTGCTGGGGGGCAACAGCCTCAACTGCGAGGTGGAGTTCCTGGACCGCACAACGATCACCGTGCGCAACAACGACCACCGCAAGCGCCCGCCCGGTTACGAGAGCCGGTTCGGGACCCGGCACGAATCAGAGGCCCACCTGACCGGGGTGGTGACCACCCACACCGGCTACGAGACGGGCGCCCCCTACCGGGTGATCGACCCGTCGCACTGGGCCTTGGCAGGTACCGGCCTGGCCGAAGGTGACCTCTTCGGCACGGAGTCGCTCGACCGGCGGGCGCCCGGCGGCGCGTCCGGGCACGAGACCGACAAGCGGACGCCCTCGTCCCCGCCCGGAGTCAGGCTGATCGCCAAGGGAACCAACCCGGACGACGGCGGGGCGGAGATGGTCCATCATCGGACGGCGAGTGGTGGTGAAGTCTTCTCGGTCGGCTCCATCTCCTACACCTGCTCGATCGCGGTCGACGACCAGGTATCGAGGGTGACCCGGAACGTCCTCGAACGGTTCCTGGGCTCGTGACACCCCTCACCCGCACCCGCCGGACCGGGCCATGACACGGGTTCTCCTGTTCGGGATCGACCAGATGATCCTGCCCCTCACCGAGCATCTGATGAAGCAGCGAAGCTACCCGAACCTGGAACGGGTCCTCCACGGTGAAGGTGCGGTGTCAGAAGCCATCCCCTGCTGGCCCGCCTGGACACCCACCAACTGGGCCACCATCGCCACCGGCGCGGATCCCGGCGCGCACGGAGTGATCAGCTGGGAGGTTTCCCTGCCCGATGGCCGATGGCTGACCAGCTTCCACTCCTCGGCGCTGCGAAGCGAGACCGTGTGGGAGGCCGCCGACCGGGCCGGCTTGAAGGTCGGGCTGGTGCACTACCCGGCATCCTGGCCGTCCCGCCTGGAGAACGGCTTCGTGATCGACGGCTGCGCCCTGCCCGACTACGGCCAGACCCCCTTCGAACTGGTGTCGGGTCAGGGATACTGCACGGACACCCACCTTCCCATCTCCCACCGCGTCGGCTTCGAGTCCGAGTCCCGATGGACCAATCTCGGGGGCGGTCTGGAACCCCGAACCGGCACGCTGGAGATAGTCGCCAAGGTGGGAGGCGCCGTCACCGAGGTGCCGGTCGCCGTCACCGGCGACAACCGGTATGACCGCATCGTCCTCAGCCTCTCCCGCGACGGGAACGACCTGCTGGCCGCCGCCTCCGCCGGAGAATGGAGCGACTGGTTCGTGGTCCAGGTCGGCGCCATCGACGGACGGACGCGGATACGGCTGATCCGCTGCGACCCGCGCACCGGAGACTTCCACCTGTGGCGTAGCCAGGTGCTGCCGGTCAACGGACCTTCCGAGCCCGGTTGGATCCTCGACGCCCTCACCCGGCAGCTCGGTCCCTACCAGGAACACGTCAGCGAGATCGCCGCGCTCGGGGGCGCGGCCGACTACGAGACCATGGCCGACGAGGCCCGCTACCAGATCCGCTGGTTCGCCCGCGCCATGCTCGAGCTGCTGGACCGTCATGGGTGCTCGCTGGTGGGGTTCCACTGGCACTGGCTGGACTGGGTCAACCACCTGCACCTCGGGCATGTGGACCCCGAGTGGCCCCACTACCGGGCAGACGGAGCGGAAGAACACCTGGAGGTGATACACGACGCTCTGGACATGATCGACGAGGCGCTCGGCATCGTCCTCGAAGGCCTCCAAGGCGACGACCTGCTCATCCTGGTTGCCGACCACGGCAATCTGCCCGTAGACCGGATGATCAACTTCCGCCGGTACTTCGTGGAGACCGGACGCACGGTGCTCCTCGACCCGGACGGCTCCATCGACGAGGGCAACACGGACTGGGACCGGACCCAGGTCTACGTTCCCGACCGCCTCAACGCACCGGAGATACGCCTCAACCCGGCGCTCGACCCCGAGCGTGGCCGGACGGTAATGGCCGAGGTGATCCGGGATCTTCGCACCCTGGTCGATCCCGGTACCGGCAAGACCCCGATCGCGCTGGCGCTACCCAAGCGGGAGGCCGCGCTGCTCGGTTGGTACGGTCCCGACGCGGGTGACATCCTGGTCATCCTGGAATCCGGTTACGTATGGGACACGGAAGCCCACATCGACTCCGAGATCATCGACGCGGCGATAGAGAGCGACGTGGCGCCCCACTGGCACGGCGACGCGCCTTCGCCGGTGTTCTCGGACCACCCCCCGCCGGAGACCGCCGCCCACGGACACGTCCTTCCCACCGCCGCAACCTCTCTGTCGTCGAACATGGCGATCCTGGCCATGGTCGGAGGTCCCGCCGGCCGCGGGTACCGGAGGGATCCGGATCGGTTGGGTCCCGCCTGGCTCAAGGACATCGCGCCGACCATCGCCCACGTGCTGGACATCCCGCCACCCGGCCACAGCTCGGGCAGCGTCCTGCACGACTTCCTCGGCCGGGATCCCGGCGCCACCGAGCGGGACGGGAACCCGCCCTCGCATTACCAGATACCGAGGGATGTCAAGGATGCCCAGGTGGGCATGTACGACTTCTCGATCCTCGAAACCCCGACCGCCGAGGGGTGAATCCGGCCTCCGAACCGGTCACTCCCAGTCCGGGAAGGGCTGCCGCCAGTTCTCGTAGATGATCGCGTCCTGTATCTCCTCGGGAATGGTCGGGAGCCGCGTGCCTTCGACGATGTCGTTGATGCGTCTGAGGCCGTTGATCACGTTGGTGATGGTGCCCGAGGGATAATCGGAGGCAAGTAGCAGCTTGTGGTCGACTCCGTACTCCATGGCGGTGACCATCGCCTGCCAGTAACGCCACGGCCGGTAGTGGACAGCCGAGATGTCCGCGTACATGTTGGGCGACTTGCGGATCAGGGCGACGACATCCTCCTCCCAAGGATGGCCGAGATGGGCGATGATCATCCTCAGTTCCGGAAACGCCATGGCCACGTCCTCCAGCTGGAGGGGCAAGGCCCAACGGAGCCTGGCGCGGCTGGGAAAGGTGGTGCCCTGATGCCAGATGATCGGGATGCCGTAGCCCGCACACTTGCGGAAGAAGTCCCAGTAGGCCCGGTCGGTCGGGTCGAAGTGCTGGTAGGTGGGACCGAGCTTCAGGCCTTCCAAACCCAGGTCCTCCACGCAGTGGGTCAACTGGTCGATGGCGTCCGGCGCGGTCGGGTTGACGGACGCCCAGCCGATCAGCTTGTCCGGATGAGTCGCCACGTATTCGGCGATCAGCCGGTTGGGAACGACGATCCCCGTGGGCTCCGCCTGTATCCCGAACACCACTACCTTGTCGGCCGGTCCCGCAGCCTCCCAATGATCCTCGGGCCGCGAATCGTAGGAATGCAGGTCGAGGTGAGCGCTGTGGACCTCACCCCCGGACTGCTTCATCTTGACCAGCTTGGATGCCAGGGCCTCCTGGGCCGCCTCCTCCGACCAGTGATCCGGGTACCAGCCTATGTGGGTGTGGACATCGACTATCACGGATTCACCTCCCCTTGCGATCGATCATGGTCCATGCCGTGTAACGGCCGGGACGCCGGCGGGTTCATGGCGCGATCACCCCGCCCGGATAGCGGTCGAAGACCTTGACATCGTGGATCGGGACGACGTGCCGAGCCGTCGCCCGGACCCTCGCGTAGCAGTCGAGCGCCTCGTACATGTTCTCGCTCAACCCCAGCATCTCGCCATCCTCCACGTTCTCGTAGAAGAAGTACGAGTCGGAGATGGCGACCATGCCGACCGCGGTGTCCACCTCCACCACGATCGACTCCCGGTGATGGGCCCCCGACCACCAGGTGCGCAGGCCCGGAGCGATCTGGTCCTCATCCTCCAGCAGGCGCACCCGGTCCCAGCTGTCGGTCACGAGATCCACCAGGGTGTCCCTGGGAATCGACCGCCAGCGGTCGTCGTGGGGGTGGTCATGGGTGGTGTGGAAGTGGATCCAGCCCCGCTTCGCTATGCAGATCCGGGCAGACCTGAACTTGTGGAGAGTCCCGGTGGTATAGAGCTCCAACGGGGTCAGCAAGACATGGGTGATGTCATCCGGCGTGAGGCCGACCGTCTCGAGGGCACCGGTCATGTAGTGCTCCGGCTGCCTCTTCAGATCACCCTTCGGAGCGTCGTGGAGGTACCGCATCTTCGGCCAACCCTCCTCGACCATGGTGGTGTCGTCCGGTGGCGATGTGTTGACGAGAGCTGTTATCCCTCCCCCTTGTATCAGAGTGACGTTGAACCCCAGCGGGTACACCTTGTCCCAGTGGCTCATCCAGAAGACCTCGGGTCCCGCGATCAGCGACTCGCCCACGCTCAGGACCCTCACCGAGTAGTTCACAGCTTTTCTCCTTTCAGGGACGACCGTTTACGAAAGATCCACCGGCTCACCGCTGCGTGAAGACTCGTCCAACGCCAGTGCTACCTCCAGCGCGGCACGGGCGTCCTCCAAGGACACCGGCCAGTCCCGGATGCCTCGTGCCCAGCCCAGGAAGTGGCGGTCCTCGATGGCAACCGAACCCGCCATGGTGCCGCCCACGTCGAACACACCGTGCGTCCCCAGCCACCTGTTCTCCTCGAGGGAATAGACCCTGGTCACCGGATCGCGCATCTCGACGTATCCGGCGCCGCGGGTGCCGAAGACGGCCAGCCGGTAGTCCCCCGCCAGCCCCGACCGGTGGTTCATGACCCAGTTGAACTCCACCGACCCGACCGCTCCGCTTGTAAAAAGCAGGGTTGCCACGACCGCATCGACCGCGCCCTCCCCCAGCGAGGCGGTGGAGGCCGGCATGGCCTGGACCCGAGCGATGTCCCCCGCCAGCCAGCGGAGCAGGTCGAGGTCATGGACGCCCACCTCGACGGGCAGGGTCGTCCGGTGGGCCAGGAGTCGGCCCTCGAAAGCCGGCACGTTGCGCCGGGCGCTCAAGCTGACCGGATCCCCGATGTCCCCTCTGTGCACACTCCTGGCCAGAGCGACGTAGTCGGGCTCGAAGCGCATCGTGTGTCCCACCGCCAGCCGTCCGCCCGCCTCCCGGGCCATCCCGATGATGGCATCCGCAGCGTCGAGGTCGTGAGCGATCGGCTTCTCGCAGAAGACCGGGAGTCCGGCCTCCAGGCAGCGGACCACCACCGCGAGGTGATGCTCCTGAGGGGTACAGACGAAGACCGCTTCGAGACTCGCGCTTCCCAGCAGATGCTCCAGATCGGTGTGGAAGCGCACCCCGGAAGGCACCCTGTCGGCAACGCCCGGGTCCAAGTCACAACATGCGACCAGGTCTGCTTCGGGGAGCGCGTCGAGGACCTGGACATGAACCGAGCCCATCATCCCGACACCCACCACGCCACAGCGGACGGGCTCCACGTGTACCTCCTTCCGGGCATGCCCCTCGCACGTGAGACGCCTCGGGCGGTTCGGTGCTGTACATGCCTCGCGGGCGCCTGGTTGACGCCACCAGGCAATTCTCCAATAATCATGCCACGCAACGCCGTTGCGACGCGCGCAACATCCGTGGAGGGTTGGATGAAGATACAGGAAGCGCTCCGCCGGCAGGGACTGGTCGCAGCACGGAAGCCGGTGGACAGTGACCGCCGTTTCCCCGATGGCGCCGAGTACCGGATCGAGATCCCGAGCGTCGAGGGCCCCAGCGTGCTGGCGGCAGTCGTGGAACAGGCCGATCGCTACGACCTCACCGTCAACCGCGTCTCGCAGGGCAGCGGGGGCATGCTCCTGGAGGAGGGCGAACTCCGGGAAATGGCCGCCATCGGCGCCGAGACAGGCCTCGAGGTCTGCCTGTTCACCGGACCCAAGGCAGGCTATGACGTAGGCGCCTTCAGCCGGTCGGAGGACGGGCGCAGCCAGTTCACCCAGATCAGAGGCATGCGCCAGCTTCGGTACGCGGCGGCGGACATCATCAGGGCTACCGAAGCCGGGATCCGCAGCTTTCTCGTGGGTGACCTGGGCCTGCTGGCGGTCCTCACCCGGATGCAGCGTGACGGCGACCTCCCGAGCGAGACGGTATGGAAGATCTCGGCCTACATGGGGGTCTCGAATCCGGCATCCGTCCGCTTGCTCGAAGAGATCGGCGCCGGGTCGGTCAACATCCCCGCCGACGTGACGCTGGAGCAACTCTGGGAGATCCGCTCGGCCGCATCCATACCGATCGACCTCTACCTGGAGACCCCGGACAGCATGGGACCCGTGGTCCGCGGGCACGAGATCGCCGACTTCGTGGCCGTAGGGGCTCCGCTGCATGCAAAGATGGGCCTGGCCAACGCCGGCGGCGTCTACCCATCGGGAGGTCATACCGTGGATACCGCCATCGCCAACGCTCGCGAGAAGGTACGCCGGGCTGCCATCGCCCTGGAGTGGCTACAGCGGGAGAGACCGGCCTCGGTCCAGTCAAAGCCCCATGCGACCGGGCTCGGTGTCCCGGTCGTGTCCTGAGTGCGTGCTCCGGGTCGATGGGCCTGCACCCGTTCCGAGTTTCCCGGATTGCAGCGGGGCGATCGTTGACCCTTCAAGCTAAGAGGCCGCGGTGAAACTGCTCTTCGCCGAGTTGACGCGTGTCGAGTCGCGGACGATCGCCCGGGACGGTCTGCTGGTCCTGCCGGTGGGCGCCACCGAGCAGCACGGACCCCACCTGCCGGTCGGTACGGACTCGATGGGCGCCGAATACGTGGCCCGCTCCGCGGCGGCGCTGGTGGCAGACCGGTTCCCGGTGTCGGTGGCCCCGACCCTCTGGTATGGGTCCTCACCCCACCATATACCGTTCGGCGGCACCCTGTCGCTCACGGCGTCCACGTTCCTGTCCGTCCTGATGGACATCGGGCGGTCCATCGCCCAGGCATCCTTCCGCCGCCTCTTCATAGTCAACGGCCACGGCGGGAACCACGAGTCGATCGGTCTGGCCGCTCGGGATCTCGCACTGGAGGAGGGCATGGAAGTGGCGGCGTGCTCGTGGTGGCATCTGGCGGCTGAGGGGCTCGCGGCGGCGGGCGCCCGCGACATCGGACGCCTGCCAGGCCATGCGGGCGCCTTCGAGACGTCGCTGATGCTGGCATTGGATCCGTCCCTGGTGCGGGAGCCCCGACCCCATCGGCCCGGTTGGGTCTCCTCGATCGGCTCCATCGACGTGCCGCTGCGGGTCGAACGTCCCGGAAGCTGGCAGGAGACCGAGGGATTCACCGATAGCCCATCAGCCGCATCCGAGGAGTTGGGCCACACATTCCTGAAGATCGGAAGCGACGCGGTGGCCGCCGCCATGATCGACTTCTACGAAGGCTCGCCCAGCGCGCCAGGCGCTCCGGACGAAAGGGAGAGAACATGAACCAACGGTTCGAACGGGCCGCCGCCGCCATCGAGACCCGGCGGGTGGTCGAGATCGCTCGAGCGCTGTGCAGTGTCCCATCGGATGATCCCCAGGCCGAGGGTCCCCGCGCCGAGATCATCGCCGAGGCCCTCGAGCGCGCCGGGGCGGACGTTCACGTTGCGGACGTGGTCGCCGGCCGACCCAATGTGATAGCCCGGGTGAAGGGCGAGGGGAGAAGGCCACCTCTCGTCCTGCAGGGGCACATCGATGCCGGGGTATACCCCTCCGGCTGGACCCACAGCGCCCACAGCCCCTGGGAGTCCGGCGGGAGGTTGTACGGCGGAGGCATCACGGACATGCTCGGAGGGGTGGCGGCGATGGTGGCGGCCGTGGAAGCCGCCGCCGGATTCGGACCTCTTCCGGGCGACCTGATCCTGCACGCGACGATGTATCACGACGGCATCGGGCTCGGCGCGAAGTATGCGCTGGCCACCGAAGGACCAGGCGAGGGTTACGGGATCTGCGGGGAGCCCTCGGATCTGAACATCCACACCGGCAACGGGGGGGCATTCAAGTTCGAGATCACCCTGACGGGGTCTCCTGCGCACGTGTCCCGCATGGAGTCGGCCGTCGATACCCTCCGACCGGCGGCGGCGATATACAACAAGCTCGTCGACCACGAGTTCGCGCACCAACCGGAACCCCGGCTACCTGACCTGCCGCGGCTGCTGATCGGGGAACTCAAAGCGGGCAGCTCACCTGCGGCCGTCGCAGAGTCCGCAACCATCACCGGCGATCTCCGGTATGTCCCGGGGATGGACCGGACCACGGTCAGGCAGGAGATCCTGGACATCGTCCAGAGCGTGGTGCCGGGCGACGTGGGCCACCGGGTGCGCATCATCGGTGTGCACCAACCCTTCCTGGGAGCTACCTCAGGTCCATTGGTCGATGCCATATCGGCCGCGCAGACCGCCATCGTCGGCCATGCCCCCCGAGTGACCAACGAGCTGCCGGGCCAGGCGTTCGTCACCGACGCGGCGGACCTGGCAGCGGCCGGATTGGAGACGGTCGTCTACGGCGTGGGCGCCTGGTACTACGCCCCGGACGAGTGGGTCTGGATCGACCATCTGGCCGGATCCGCCCGGGTGTACCTGGCCGTGGCGGCGACACTGGGGGGGTACTGAAAAATGTCCGGTTGGCCCGATACTCGGCAACGAGACCGCATGCCAGGGCACCACGGGCCATCGAGGTCCATCCCCGCCTTTTTCAGCACCCTCCGAGCAGATACGTGACCGCACGGCGTGGCGCGCTTGCCTGAGGCCCGCCCGGCATGATCGTCGACGCCCATACCCACGTCGGTTCCCGCGATCACTTCAGCCCCCGGTTCGTGGCTGAGATGGTCCGGGCCTGGGGCGAGATGAATTGGCCGCAGGATGACCTGGCGGCGCACCGCGAGGCCATGCGACAGGTCGACAGGGCCATCGTGGTGGCGATGGATGCCCCCGCGGTCGGGATGGTGGTGCCCGATCGGTACGTCAGCGAGTACGTGGCATCCCAGCCGGGCAAGCTGATCGGGTTCGCAAGCGTCGATCCCAACCGGCCGGATGCCTTGGAGCGGCTGACCTTCGCAGTCTCGGAACTGGGTCTCAGGGGTCTCAAGGTGGGACCCATATACCAGCACTTCGATCCGACCTCACCCCAGGCCATAGCCCTGTTCCGCCACGCCGAGAAGCTCGGTCTGCCGGTGCTGTGCCACCAGGGCACCACGTTCGTCTCCGATGCGCCGCTGCGCTGGGCCAGACCCTTCCTGATCGACGATGTCGCCCGCGCCTGCCCGGACCTGCGGCTGTTCATCGCCCATCTCGGCCACCCCTGGTGCGAGGAGACGATGGCGGTGATCCGCAAGCACCCCAACCTGTACGCCGATGTCTCCGCACTGCACACCAGGCCCGTCCAGTTGTACATGGCGTTGCGGTCCGCGATTGAGTACCGGGTCACCGGCAAGCTCCTGTTCGGAAGCGATTTCCCTTTCGCTACGCCGTCCGGCACCGCCGACGCGTTGCGTACGGTCAACGATTCGGTGGGAACAGACTGGCCGCCGATCCCTCAGGAGGTCATCGAGGGGATCATCCGGCGCCCGGCGCTACAGGTGCTGGGGCTCGAGGACTAGGAGGCCGTTGTATGAGAATCGAGCGGATACGTACCACGGCGGTGGCCGTGCCGATGGTCGAGGAACGGATAATCGCCGGTGCCAGCGGGATTCACCACCGTTCGCCTTTCCTGATCCTCGAGGTGGAGACCGACGAGGGCCTGGTGGGGCTCGGAGAAGTGTCCTGCACCCCGGTCTGGAGCGGCGAGGACTCGTCAACCGCCCGGCACGTGATCGACACGTATATTGGACCGGCAGTCACCGGCCTCGATCCCCGGTCGCCCGAGGCGCTCCACCCGGTGATCGACGGCGCCATAGCGGGCCATCACTTCACCAAGGCCGGGGTGGAGATGGCGCTGTGGGACATTGCCGGCAAGGCGGCAGGGCTACCCGTCCATCGGCTGCTGGGCGGGCCGGTCATGCCCCGGATACCGACCAAGTTCTCGGTGACCGGTCGAGAGCCGGACCACGCGGCCGAGGTCGCCTCCTGGGCGGTGGAGCAGGGCTTCAGGGCCATGAAGGTCAAGGTCGGGCGGGGCGGTGTCGGGGCTGACGTGGCCCGGGTGGCGGCGGTACGGGCGGCAATCGGCGACGACGTGGTGCTGGGGGTGGACGCGAACGGGGGATGGAACCGCGGCGAGGCAATCCAGGCCGGCGGCCAGATCGCCCCGCTGGGGGTCTCCTTCATGGAACAGCCGGTACCGGCGCGGGACTTGGCAGGCATGGCCGAGGTGAGGCGGCAGGTCAGGATGCCCGTGGTCGCCGACGAGTCCGCCGGTACACCGGAGGACGCGGCGCTGCTCGCGTTGAACGAGTCATGCGACATCCTGTCCGTCTATGTCGGTATGGCCGGCGGGATAGCCGCCGCCCGACGGGTGGCGGCCGTGGCCACGTCATTCGGTCTCGGGTGGACCATCGGATCCAACCTGGAACTCGGCATCGCGCTGGCGGCCCACATCCACATCGCAGCCTCGACCCCCGGATTCGACCGGCGCGTACCGGCCGACATCCTCAGCCCCTTCTATTACGAGGGTGATGTGATTGCCGAGCCTCTCGACGTGAGAGCGGGCGTCGCTGTGGCGCCTGAAGGCCCCGGGCTGGGTGTGCGCCTGGACCGGGACGCCCTGGAACGTTACGAGGACACCGGTTGAGCCCGCCGGAGCGGACCGGACAGCTGGTTTCTTGCGCATAACCGGGATCACGGCCACGCCCGTCGAGGTTCCCCGGCTGGCCCGCTTCCTGCCCAGGACCGCGCATGGATCGGTGAAGGCGAGCCGCTATGTCGTGCTCGAGATCGAGTGCGGTCCGGGAAGGACGGGACTCGGCGAGATCACCTGCGACCCGCGATGGAACGGGGAGGAAGCGCTGGAGACCTCCAGGTTGCTGAGAGGTCCTGTTGGAGAGGCCCTCCTCGGCGCCGATCCCCTCCAGTGGGCCGACGTGTCTGCCCGGATCGACGGAGTGGTCAGCAACCGGCCATTCCTGCGGGCGGCTGTCGAGATGGCCTGCCTGGATGTGGCCGGACGCCACTTCGGAATACCGGCCCATGCCTTCCTGGGGGGCGCCTACCGCACGCGAATCACCACCAAGCTGGTGCTTCCGGCGCGCGACGTGGAGACCGTGGGGGCCATGGCGGCCGACGCCGCCGGCCTGGGAGCCACCACGCTGAAGGTGAAGGTGGGGATCGGAGTCGAAGAGGACCTCGCCCGGGTGGCCGCGGTCCGCAGCGTCGCCGGACCGGATGTCCGGATCACCGTCGACGCCAACGAGGGATGGAGCCCCGAGGAGGCTGCAACCGCGTTCGAGGGGTTGGCGACGCTCGGCGTGGTCGCCGTCGAGCAGCCCCTCCCCAAGATGTCAGCCGCAGCATCGGCCACGCTCCTCCGGTCGACGTCGATGGCGGTCATGGGTGACGAGTCGATCTGGACCGCCGCAGATGTGGTCGAGGCGGCCCGTCAGCGCTCCTTCGATACCGTCAACCTCTATCCGGGCAAGTGCGGTGGGCTGAGGCGGACTATCAGGATGGCCGGTCTGGCCCGCACCGTCGGGCTGGCCGTGTCCTTCGGCTCGAACCTCGAACTCGGCGTCGGCGCGGCGGCGATAGCCCATACGGCCGCAGCCACGAAGTATCTGAGCCCGACGGTGCCGAGCGACCTGATCGGACCCCTCTACTTCGAGGCGACCATGGTCGAGAACGCCCGCTTCGTGGGGTGGCGATCAGCCACGGTCCCGCCGGGCGCCGGCCTCGGCGTGCGGCTCGACCGTGGGGCTCTGGACGCTTACCGGATCCCGGACGGCGCGGTCTGACCCGGGGCGCTCCCGGCGAGGGGGACCGCCTTGAACGACCGGACATGTTCGAGTAGTCGTGGCGCCAGTCCGCTCATCCTGTCCTTGGTCCAGCGATCGGACGGCCCGGTGATCGAGATGGCTACCGGGTCCAGGTTGCTCCCGAGACGGAGGCCGAAGCCCATGCAGCAGACGCCCAGCCGGCCTTCCTCGAAGTCAAGGCTGTATCCGCGGTCCCGAGTGCGGCGCACCTCTGCCGCCAGGGTGCTGCGGGACGTGATGGAAAACGGCGTCAGGCCCACGAGATCCAGGTCGGTTATCAAGGATTCCGCCTCAGGCTCGGTGAGGACCGCCAGGTAGGCCTTACCGAGCGCCGAGGTATGCATGGCGTCCTGGGTTCCCAACTGGCACGAAACGCGCAGCGGGTCGCGGCTGTCCACCCGTCCGACGATGAGCATTCGCCGGCGATGCGGTACCGCGACATGCACCGTCTCCCCCGACAGGTCGCGGAGTGTCTCCGCGAGCTGGAGCGCCTGCCGGAGCGACGTACTCGCGGCGGCGGCTTGCCCGAGGGCGACGAGATGGGGACTGACCGCGTACGACCGCCGATCGTCAAGCACGATCCAGTCAAGCTCGCAGAGGGTGTTCAGCAACCGCAGGGCGTTGGACTTGTGGACCCCGATTTCCGACGCGACGTCGTCGAGCCTCACGCTGCCCTCCCGGGCCACGAACTCGACCGTGCGGACAGCACGGGCCACCGTCTCCATCAATGCCACTGTTCCTCCCCGGCGAAGAATCAAGAACAGTAACCGATGGAATCTCCGGAGAAAACCTCGCCCATGGCGACCTGCGTAACCACTTGACACGTTCGAGAAGGGGGCACCAGAATCAGCAACGCAAGACCGTTGCGCAGAACGCAACGAAGTTGACCATGTGGAAATGAAACCCTTCACGGAGGAGGACTCGATGACTACTCGAGGACGCGTTTTGGTCACGCTCATGGCGCTCGCCCTAGTGGTAGCGGCCTGTGGCGAGGACGAGCCCGCGCCGACGACCGCGGCTGCCACCACGGCCGCGCCCACGACAGCGGCACCCACGACCACGGAAGCAATGGCCGAGGCCATGAGCGCTTGTGAGGGAGCAACCCTCAGCTTCATCGGTCTCGACGGCGAAGCGGGCGAGACGGAACTTCAGGCCTGGCGCGACGCGAACGGCGTCGCTCTGGAAACCAACTGGCCGGGCAGTTGGCCCCAGTTCGTCGCGGCCATCAAGGTGGGTGACGTATACGACCTGGCCACGATCGCCTACCACGTCGGTCCCCGCCACATCGAGGCAGGCCTCTTCCAGCCGATCGACACTTCGAGGCTGGAGAACTGGGACAAGATGTTCCCGGGTCTCAGGGAGAACTCCTCGCTGAGGGGTGCCGACGGACAGGTGTATGGCGTGCCGATCGCCTGGGGTGACGGGCCCTACATCTACCATCCCGGACGGGTGGCCAACCCCCCCAAGTCCATCACCGAGCTCATGGAGCCGGAGTGGGAGGGCCGCTTCACCATCTTCGACTCGCCGACTCTCGTCTTCTCGATGCTGGCGATTGCGAACGGTTTCGATGACGGCGTGGGCGACCGCACCAACATCAACGCCGATCAGCTAGAGGTGGTGAAGGATCAGGCACTGCAGATCCTCCGCAACGCATCGGCGTTCGCCAACGGCTACCGGGACGCTACCGACATCATGGTGGCGGGTGACTCGGACCTGAACGTCAATGGCTGGGAGGCCATGCTCACGTGGGCAGAGGAGCAGGGCGAAACACTGGACTTCGCCTTCTTCGAGGAGTCGGGCGGCGGCGGCTGGTGGGACGGACTCGCCATCCCGGTCACGGCCGACGACGTGGACTGCGCCTACGAGTACATCGACCTGATGATCTCGGACGACATCAACGCCCAAGTGGGCGAGAACCTGGTGTCCGGCGTGGTCAATTCCAACTCGGCGGAGATAGCCGGTCCGGGCGCTCAGATTTACGACTACGACCTGGTCCGTACCGATACTTCGGCCGTCTCCTTCCGCAATGCCCAGCCACCGGAGGATGACGAGGCGCCCGAGGGAATCACGTCAATCTCCGACTGGCTTGACGCCTGGGAGGAGATCAAGGCCGAGGCATAAGGGTCAGCGCCTGACGGCATCGCCCAGCGGCAAAGGAATGATCGAGAGCGTCACGAGGCGAGGACCTCGCAGGAAGCGTTCCCGACGGGGAACATCCGGCGAGGTCCTCGTCGCGATCGATCGCCGCCGGAGAGTGGCTGCCTGGTTGCAGCTGTTCCCCGGGTCGGCGTACTTCACGCTGCTGTTCCTCGTTCCCCTGGCCGGCCTGCTGGCCATGAGCTTCTTCCGGCTGGTCGACTTCGATCCGGTACCGGCCTTCGTACTGTCGAACTACGCCGAAGTCCTGACAACCTCCATCCACGTCCGGCTCGGACTGCGGACCATCCAGGTGGCGGGCATCCTGACGGTCATCGTCCTCCTCGTCAGCTTCCCGTGTGCCTACGTCCTCAACTTCGTCTTCCGGGCGAAGCGACAGCTTCTCTACTTTCTGATCCTTGTCAGCCTCTTCGGCGGCTACATCGTTCGCATCTACGCCTGGCGGAGCATCCTGGGCCGCCAGGGGGTCATCAATCAGACCCTCATCGGGATGGGCATCATCGAGGAGCCGATCCGCTACCTCCTGAACAGCATGTTCGCGGTGGGGGCATCGCTCGTGAACTTCCTGATTCCCCTGGGTGTGCTCCCGATCTATGCGGCGATGCAGAACGTGTCCCCGCACGTGATCGAGGCGGCTCGGGACCTGGGCGCTTCGAGAATCCGGGCGGCCCGCCAGATCGTCCTGCCGCTGTCGATGCGGGGCGTGCGGGCGGCCACTGCGTTCGTGTTCATAGCAACACTGGGTGAATGGGTGACGCCCCGGCTGCTCGGTGGGACCAAGGACCTGCTGATAGGTAACCGGATCGAGTTCTACTTCGGCCAGAGCCTGGAATGGCCGCAGGGAGCGGCCCTGGCCATGACCTTGATGGTGGCGATGGGCGTGTTCGCCTACATCATCATCTCGCTGATGAAGCGGCTCACGCGATGACCGCGCCGGATTGGCGCCGAACGTTGGTGCGCTTGCGGCGGCGTCCTCTGGGATCGGCCGCCTTCATGGTGCTGGTGTTCGTCTTCCTGTTCGCGCCCCTGGTGGTCATGGTCGCGTTCTCGTTCAACTCATCTCCCCGCCTGAGCTTCCCTTTCGCCGGGATCTCGATCCGCTGGTACCAGGAGATCTTCACCGACACCCTGGTATTGAGGGCTTTCCGGCGCAGCGTCCAGGCGGCCGTGGTGACCGCCGGCATCACCGGCGTACTCGGACTCCTCGCCGCCCTGGGAATACTGAAGGTGGCGGCCCGCTGGAGGACCGTTTTCCTCACCACGGCCCTGGGCCCACTCGCCATCCCGGGACTGCTCTACGCGATCGGGCTGGCGGTCTTCTACAGGCAGATCGGCGTGGGGCGTTCCATCTGGAGCGCCAACCTCGGCCATGCCCTCATCGCGCTGCCCTTCGTGTTCCTGATCATCGGCGCCTCCCTCGAACGCTTCCGGTTCGGCCTCCTGGAGGCAGCCCAGGACCTCGGGGCCACACGCTGGTACGCGTTCCGGACCGTCACGCTCCCCCTAATCCTGCCGGCTGTCATCGGCGCCATGCTCCTGGCGGCGGCGATCTCGGTGGATGACTTCGTGATCGCCTTCTTCACAGCCGGGCAGGACAAGACGTTGCCGCTCGTGATGTACGGAAGGGTGCTGAAAGGCATCGACCCGACGCTGAACGCCATCGGTACAGTGATGCTGATACTCACGACGAGTCTGGCTTTCATGGCCGCAAGCAGGACCACGATTGGCGAACGATGACCGACGGTTCTAGACGACCCTTCCAGCCCGCCATCCTCTTGGAAGGCGTCACGAAGCGCTTCGGCAGCGTCGTGGCGGTCGACAACGTGACGCTGGCTGTGGAGGAGGGCGAGTTCTTCTCCCTCCTGGGGCCCAGTGGCTGTGGGAAGACCACGCTGTTGAGGATGCTCGCCGGCTTCGAGACGCCCGACGACGGGTCTGTATACCTCCGGGGCGAGGACGTGACGCTGGTGCAACCCAACAAGCGGGCCACCAACATGGTCTTCCAGAACTACGAGTTGTTCCCGCACATGACGGTGTTCAACAACGTGGCATACGGCCTCAAGCTTAAGAAGGTACCCAGGAACGAGATCGGGCAGCGGGTGAACGAGATGCTCGAGGTGGTCGGGGTCGGGGGTCTCGGCACCAGGGCTGCGGACCAGCTCTCGGGAGGCCAGCAGCAGCGCGTGGCCCTCGCCCGGGCCCTCATCAACCGGCCGGCCGTGTTGCTTCTCGACGAACCGCTCAGCGCTCTGGACGTCAAGCTGCGCAAGCGAATGCAGCTCGAGTTGAAATCGATCCAGCACTCGCTCGGGACCACCTTCGTCTACGTGACCCACGATCAGGAGGAGGCACTGCTGATGTCGGATCGGGTAGGGATCATGGACCACGGACGCCTGTTGCAGATCGGTGCCCCGCGCTCCATCTACGAACAACCCAGGAACGAGTTCGTGGCGGACTTCGTGGGTACGCTCAACGACTTCGCCATCACCGTGACCCGCACGGATGGTGACCTGGCGGTGGCGGAGAACGGCGACGGCGACCGGATCGTCGTGATGGCCGGTCACTCCTGCAGGGCGGGAGACACCCTTCGGATCGCGGTCCGACCGGAGCGGATACTCTTAACCCCTCGTGCCGAGGAAGCCGACTCCGGGCAACCCGGCAACAGGCTCTCGGGCCGGGTTCAGGACGTCATCTACATGGGACCGTTCACCCAGTACCTCGTCGACACCGGAATGCTCGGGCGGGTCGTCAGCCAGAGGGTGAGCAACGAGGAAGCGACCCTTATCACGCCCGGCCTGGAAGTTGCGGTCACCTGGGCAGTGGACGCGGCGTTCCCGCTCAGCGACCGGGACCCCGTCGAAGCCCCCACCACGTAGCAAGCTCCATGCGGCGCATCACCCGCGACATCGTCTCCTACTACTACGAGGTCACGGATCCCCCGCGGCTCGATGTCCCGCCCGGCGAGACGGTGATCTTCGAGACCTGGGACGCCAGGGCGGGCGCCTTACTCGACCGCCCGCCGGGCGTCCCCTTCGAGTTACCCCTGCCGACTCCCGGCCGCGGCAACCCCCTGACCGGGCCGCTCGCGGTGCGCGGAGCCGAGCCAGGCGACGCCCTCGTCGTCCGTATCGATCGCATCGAGTGCCTCTCCCCCGGTTGGTGCGGCGGCCACGCCCATGTCGGACCGTTCCCTGAGGGTCGCGTTCCCCGTCCGGTGGGCCGGGTGTGCCCGATCGAGGGCGGTTTCGTCCGGTACTCGGAGGGCGTGCTCCTACCGGTGGAACCGATGGTCGGCTGCATCGGCACCGCCGTCCCGGGCGACGCTCCCCAGGCCGGGATTCCGGGACGGCACGGCGGCAATCTCGACCACCCGGTGATCGCCGAGGGAACCACCGTCATGCTTCCGGTCTTCTCGGAGAACGCCTTGCTCTACGTGGGCGACGTCCACGCCACTCAGGGCGACGGGGAGCTGTCCGGCGTCGGTGTGGAGATCCCGGCTGAGGTGACCGTGAAGGTCGACCTATGGAAGGGGGCCCGGCTCCGATGGCCCTGGGCTATGACCCAGGACGCCGTGATGGTGATGACCGCGCATCTCGAGTTCGAGCGTGCCCGCGAGGAAGCGGTCGAAGAGATGCTGCAGGTACTCGAGACGCAACTGGGGTTGGAGCCGGGGGACGCCATCGCCCTGATCTCGGTGGCAGGGAACCTCCGGATCGGCCAGGCCTTCGGGGCCATGGAAGTGACCCTGCGGCTCGAGATGCCGCGATCACTGGGGATCGTCCCCGCCTAGCCCACCGGTGGCGACATGCTCAGCCCAACTCGACGCCCGCCGACCGCTTCGCGGAGCAGGTCGAAGCGACGGTCCACCTCGAGCCTGGTCTCCGGGTCGAGCCGGTAGCCCACCGGCCGGCGGACCCGGGCGCTCCTGAAGACATCTTGCCGGACCAGCAGGTGCTTCTCGACGGCGATGAAACCGTCCAGCCCGGTCTGCAAGGAGATCAGGGCCGTGAGCGGTCCGTTGATCGCGTCGATCCGCGGCCGGTCGCCACGCTCGAGCGCAGCCCACAGGGCGACCAGAGCCCAGCAGACCTCGGCTCCCGGCATGGTCCCGACGACGCCCCGGCGGTAGCTGTCCACGAGTGCTATCCCTCCGGAACCCTCGAACACGCGGGCCGCTCCCCCGGTGGCCTCCCGCAGTTCGGTCAGCCGTGGGCCGATCGGTTCTGCCTCCGGCTTGAACAGCACCCGTCCCGGGTATTCATCGAGGAGTTGGGCTTGCAGGCCGATCGACATCGGCGCACCCACGTAACCACTGGCATCCTGGATCACGACCGGCGCCGCGGTGGCATCCAGCAGGGCGCGGTAATAGCGGGCGAGTTCGTCGTCGAGACTTGGAACGGTCGTTGGTGGGATGGCCATGAGGGCGGAAGCCCCGGAACGCTCGGCATGGAGCGCGTAGTCGACAGCCACCTTCGTGCTCTCCGCTCCGACGCTGACGATGACCGGCCCGTACGCCAGGCCGATCTCGCACGCCGCCTCCGCGAGGTCCCGCCGTTCCTTCCCGGACAGCCTCAGCGTTTCGGACACCATGGCCATGACGATGCCGTCCACGCCGTGATCGTGCATCCATCGGATCTCGTTTTCGAGGCATTCCCAGTCGATCGTGTCGTCGCCGAGGAAGGGGGTCTGGAAGACGGGAAAGACGCCGGCGAGTTCGTCGGGCATGACCGGATGGTACCGGTTCCCGACCAGGGAACCCCAGGTCAGGAGAGCCATGGCGTCCACTCGCTCGTCCCGTGAACCCATCGATGAGCAATCGGGCTACCGGCTACGCGATGGCACCGTCCCGCCGGTTGTCAGCCGCCGACCTCGGCAATCGAGACAACGCGCCCTTCCGCTATCGACCGGTCCATCGCGAGAGCTGCAACAAGAGCGGCCCGGGCATCGTGCAGCGTGAGCGGCCAGTCACGACCGTCGCGCACCCGGCCGAGGAAGAAGGCGTCCTCCGAGGGAAGGGCGCCGAACGGTACGTCGTTCGGGTAGGAGTAGTAGCCCGAGTGAACATGCTGGAGACCGTCCAGGCTGAAGACGACCGCCGGTGAGTCGCGGGTCTCGATATACGCGCTCCCGCGGGTTCCGAAGACGGCCAACCGGTGGTCGGAGCGCAGCCCGGATTCGAAGGGGAGAATCCAGTTGTGATCCAGGGCACCGACCGCGCCGGAACGGAACCGCACGGTCCCGACCGCCGCATCCGGCCCCGGTCCCACCACTGCATGTGCGGCAGCCTCTGCGTAGACGTGTTCGATGTCCCCGACCAGCCAGCGCATAACATCGAGATCGTGAATGGCCATTTCCTGGGGAATGGTGGTACGGCCGGAGATGATCCTGCCCTCGTAGTCCGGCGCATTCCAGCGCGCCGAGATGTGGACTATGTCACCCAACCGACCTTCCGTCACGGCCTGGTGTATGGCGACGTAGTTCGGGTCGAAACGCAATGTGTGGCCGATCACCAGATCGCCGGTGGTCGACGCATCGAGCTCCATCATGCGATCAGCGTCGTCCAGCGAGGACGCGAACGGCTTCTCGCAGAAAACATGCAGGCCGCGCATCAAACCAGCCTCGACGACCGGCAGGTGCAAGTGTTGGGGCGTGCATACCCATAACGCTTCGAGACCCTCGACATCCAGGGCAACATCCAGGTCGGTCGTGAAGAAGGTTCCCTCTGGAACGGTGGCGCCGGCATCGGGGTCGGTATCGCAGACGGCAACCAACTCCGCCGCCGGATGAGCGGCGATGATCCGGGCGTGTTCCCTGCCGATCATGCCGTGCCCGACCAGGGCGCACCGGATCGGCCCCATGGTCATCCCCTCTCGTCACCCTGGCGCGGCCGCCTGTGACAAGCCCTGGGTGTGACAGCGCCAAGGAGCCACATGAACGGTCGGTCGCGCAGTGTACCTAGCAATGTGCTGAAACATATCCGGTTGGCCCGCTAGTCGGCAACGAAACCTGAGGTAGAGGCATCGCGGGCCAACCAATCCCCGTCTTTTTCGGCAAACTCCTACAGACGATGCCGGGTCATGCACCCGTGTGGTAGCCCTGATCCTTCATGTTTCCCGACACACCGGCCGCATCCAGCCACGTCAACGGCCTACTTGCGGCTTCGCCGTCCCTTACCCGGTGGGTGCCAAGCACCACCTGTCAGGGATGGGGCCGTCGGAGAGCATCATTCCTGTTCAGGTCACCCTTCTCCGACTCAATGCATCCCGACAAACCTCGCGCATGAAGGATTGGGGCTAGGGGCCGTTGACGAAACCGGGAAGGATCATCCGGTCGGCGCCGCCCAATACGGCCTCGAAGGGACCGTGCGCCTCGAGACGGGCCCTCTCCCCCACTTCAATGATGATCCCGTCCTCGACCACCAGGGCGCCGTCCGCAATGGTTCCCAGGTCTCCATCCGCCAGCACGGCGCCGCCCGCTAGCAGGGTCCGGGACATGTACCTACCTGTACAATCGGAGTCGACACCCACCGCGCGGGTTCATGCGATGGTCTGCCTGCAATCTAACTTGCCGCTTCCAGCGCGGCCGCGACGCCAGTCACCAACCTTCCGGATGGAGCGGATGTACAGGCCCCCACGGCGCGGGATAGCCGTCGACTTCCCGGCACGCCGATGACGGATGGCCACCGGGATCGAATCGCCTCCCTGATCGGCGCGCCGCTTACCCGCAGGGAGGACCCCCGGCTTCTCACCGGTTCGGGCGAGTACCTGGCCGATGTTCGACTTCCGGGGACCCTCGACGTAGCCTTCGTGAGATCGCCGTACGCACATGCCGTCCTGCGTGGGGTCGATCCGCAGGCGGCGGTCGGGCTGGACGGTGTTCGAGCCGTGCTGACGGCGGTCACGCTCCCCGATCACGCTCCGCTGGTGGATGCCGTAGCCATCGAGGGGCTCCGCAAGACCCCGCAGCCACCCCTGGCCGGGGACCGGGTCCGCTACGTAGGCGAGCCGGTCGCCCTCGTGGTTGCGGAGGACCGCTACGCCGCCGAGGACGGGGCGGATCTCGTCTTCGTGGACTTCGAGGAGCTTCCCGCCGTGACCGACGCGCGATCCGCTGCCCGCAGCGGTGCTCCGCTGCTCTTCCCCGAACTCGGCTCGAACGTCGTCTTCAGCGAGGTGAAGCGGTTCGGGGATCCGGTGAAGGATCCGGCATCCGGCCACCGGGTGTACAGATCAGAGTTCCATGGAGGACGGGCAACGGCCGTTCCCATGGAGACGCGTGGCTGCCTGGCCTCCTACGACTCCGGCCGGGGGCGGCTGACCGTATGGTCCTCGACCCAGGGGCATCACCTGTTACGCCGTCGCCTGGCCGTCAGCACCGGCCTCCCCGAGTCGAGGGTGCGGGTGATCGTCCCCGACGTGGGAGGCGGCTTCGGCCAGAAGATCCCTGCGGCGCCCGAGGAGGTTGCGGTGGCTCTCGCGTCGATGGCGCTCGGGCGCCCCGTGAGGTGGATCGAGGACCGGCGTGAGAATCTGGTGGCCGCCCCGCAGGCCAAGGAACAGATCGTCTCCCTGGAGATGAGGGTCGACGAGACGGGCCGATTCCGGGCGATGCGCGCCCGGGTCATCGGGGACGCGGGCGCCTACTCGCACAACAGCGCCAGCGCGCTCATCGAACCGTACCTGTCGGCGCTGCTCGTCCCGAGCCTGTACAGGATCGACCACTTCGAATGCGAGATCCTGGCCGTCCTGACCAACAAGGCGCCGGCCTCACCGTACCGAGGGGTGGGCTGGACCGCCTCGCACACCGCCCGCGAGCTGCTGATAGATCACATAGCCCGGGAGGAAGGACGGGATCCGGCGGAGCTCCGGTGCCTGAACATGATCCGATCGGACGAGACCCCTTACACCAACATCACGGGCATGGTCTATGACAGCGGATCGTTTCGCGAATCTGTGCACAAGGCCCTGGACATGGCCGGCTACCACTCGTTCCGGCGGCGGCAGAAGTACGACGGCTACCCGTGCCGGCGCGGGATCGGCATCAGCCCGTACGTCGAACCGAACGGATGGGGCAGCGCGGGCGCGGCCCAGTCCCACTGGGTCTTCGCCTCCCACGATGCCGCTCGCGTCACGATGGACTCCACAGGACACGTGACCGTGGCAGTCGGGACACCCACCCAGGGTCAGGGCCACGAGACGACGCTGGTCCAGTTGGCGGCCGCTGCCCTGGGCATTCCCCCGGAGACCATCGAGGTGCGGAGTGACGACACCGACGCCACCCCACCGAGCATCGCCGGCACGCGTGCCTCGCGCACCGCCGTCGTGACGGGCGGAGCGGTAGTCCTCGCAGCCGAGGACGTGCGGTCCAAGCTGTTGGGTCTGGCCGGCCATCTTCTGGAAGCGTCGGAACGCGATCTCGACATCACCGACGGGATCGTGCACGTGGCCGGTGACCGGTCCAAAGGGATCGCCGTGGGCCGCGTGGCTGCGGCCGCCTACTTCGACCCTGCGGTGCGCGTCGCGGAACCGGAACCTCTGCTCAGCTCGCAACGTTTCCACGATCCTGACGCCACCTATTCGAACGGATGCGTGGTGGCTACGGTGGAACTCGATCTGGAGACCGGCGCCGTAACGGTCGCCGACCTGGTCGCGGTCGAAGACTGCGGCCGGGTGATCAACCCATTGATCGTCGAGGGCCAACTCCACGGGGCCGCGGCGCAGGCTCTCGGATACGCCTTGCAGGAAACGGTGGCCTTCAGCGCCGACGGACAGGTCCTGACAGCCAGCCTCATGGACTACCTGATCCCCACTTGCGCCGAGGTAC
>WTGI01000085.1 GCA_011523635.1 Acidimicrobiia bacterium | reverse complement strand
CCACCTTGGTGTCGAGCGCGTCCCGCCCTACCCCTTGGCGGGGTTGCCCGACGATATGTTCCCTCCGGCGGCCCGGTCGACTTCGGACCTCAGGTGCTTACGGTATCCAACACCATATAGCGGGGGTGTGACACCAACAGGCCACTCCTGACGGCAACAGAAGCCGGAAGGATCGGATGGTCCTGGCTCAGCCTTCCTCGTCCTGGGCGGCGAAGATCGAGTCGTACCCGCCGGACCAGTCCGGGGGGATCAGGCAGGGCCGGGGATCGTGGTGGGCCCACCGGGCGGGCTGCCCGCGAATCACCTTGCCGGTGTTGCGGGTCGGTTGCGGGTGGGCCGTGTACGGGAAGGCATCGGCGGAGGCATAGGCGTTGAGCAGTAGAGGCCGGCCGCTCGGCCTGGAGGTGGGCGGCGAACCGTGGACCGTCCGGCAGTTGTGGGCGGTGATCGATCCGGCAGGTCCGGTGAGGTACTCGACCCGTCCGACATCGACGGTCGCGGAGTCTTCCGCTGACAGGCATCCGATCCAGTTTCCCTCCTCGTCGTACTGATCGAACAGGGGACCGTCGTGGCTGCCCGGTATCACCATCAGGGGGCCGTCATCCATACCGGTGTCGGCGAGGTACGTGCCGATCGTCAGCGGGCTGTAGTTGGTGTGCGGGTAGAACTGGATGTCCTGGTGCCACTTCACATCGTCAGAGCCGGCGTCCCACTTGAAGTTGAGCTTGGAATGGTGGAATACCACGTCCGGACCCACCAGGTCGGCGGCGACATCGGCGATCAGGCCGGAGGCGAACTCCCAGTACGTGTCGTGCAGGCGGTCGGGCATCTTGAGACGCCGTATCTTGGGCGCGTCCGGGCCGTGATCGTCGGCCACGTCGTAGTCCTCGCCCGACCGGGTGACCGATCGGCTCCGCTCCACGAAGACCGCCGTGACCTCGTTGAGCCGGTCGATCAGTTCCTGGGGGATGAGCGACTCCACGCTCACGTACCCGCCCTCGAAGTACGACTCCCTCTGCTTCTGGGTCAGCACTCTCGGCGGTTCGGCAAGAACCTGTTCCGGTGTCATACAGGCACTCCTCGCGGGGATTCTCGGGCTACCAGGGCTGGATCGCCGGAACGCGGCTACGGCCGGCACCCGGCGTCTTCGTACCAGATCGAGTATAGGTCTCGGAGGGGTTTCGCCGGTGTGGAGACGCCGGCCCACGCCGCGCAACTGCGGGGCCAATACACTTCGATCATGATGAACGACGTCATCCGAGCGGTCCGCCGGGGATCGACGCTCGAGGTCACCCTCGACCGGCCCAAGGCCAACGCCATCGACGCGGCCACCAGCCGGGCCCTGGGGGCGGTCTTCTCCGGCTTCCGGGATGATCCCGACCTCCGGGTGGCCATCTTCACCGGCGCGGGCGAGCGGTTCTTCTCCGCCGGATGGGACCTGGCCGCAGGGGCCGAAGGCGAGGCCTACGAGAGCGACTTCGGACCGGGCGGCTTCGGCGGGTTCGCGGAACTACCGGACCTCGACAAGCCCGTCATCGCCGCTGTGAACGGCATGGCGGTCGGGGGCGGGTTCGAGCTGGTGATGGCCGCGGACCTGGTGGTGGCCGCCGAACACGCCACCTTCTTCCTGCCCGAGGCCTCGATCGGGCTGATCCCCGATGTGGGATCCGTCCTGCTCCCCAGGTTGCTGCCGGCCCCGCTGGCCAACGAGGTGCTCCTGGCCGGGCGCCGATTGGACGCCGAGGAGCTCCACCGATTCGGCCTGGTGAACGAGGTGGCACCCGGGACGGATCTCATGGGCACGGCGCACGACCTGGCCGACCGGATCGCAGCTCATGCCCCCCTGGCTGTCGCCGCCATCCTGGACATCGTCCGCCGTAGCGACGGCCTGCCGGCCTCCGCCGCTCTCCGTGACCTACGTTCCGGCGCGGTCGAGACCTACCGGAAGATGCTGGATTCGGAGGATGCTGAGGAGGGACTGCGAGCGTTCGCGGAGAAGCGCGACCCGGTCTGGAAAGGTCGCTAGCTCACACGCGCACACCGGCGTCGATCGCCCTAAATAGCCGGCCGGGAACATCAGGTACTGGTGTACATCAGGACTGGTGTACGAGTAGACGTCCCCTCTCGCTACCATGTGTGCGGATAGCGGATACCGGACCCTTTCGGGCATCTCCTGATGGGCCCGGGTGGTGCGGAATAGCCACGGTGGCATCGCTGTTTTTCCTCGTGCACCCAAGTCCTCCCAAGGTACGTGCTCATGAGATTGTCGACCCTCCCCCATCCCGCTCCCGGCTCCGGCGGCACCACCAGGACCATCCTGGGATCGCGAGGCCTGCTCCTGGCCGTCCTCTTCGTGATGCTGGGAAACGGGATGATGAACCCCCTGCTCGGTATCAGGGCCGAACTGGAGGGGTTTTCCACCACCGCCACCGGCACGATCCTGGCGTTCTACTACGTGGGGTTCCTGGCGGGCGCGTGGATAACCCGGCGCCTGATGGTGGACGTCGGCCACATCCGCGTGTACGCCGCCCTTGCATCGCTGGCATCTACCTCGACCCTCATCTACATCCTGAACGACTCCCCGGCCGTCTGGTCACTGGCGCGGCTGATCACCGGCTTCGCCATGAGCGGCCTGTTCATCGTGGGAGAGAGCTGGCTCAACGAGGCTGCCACCAACCGGACTCGGGGACGCCTGCTCGCCATCTACATGGTGGTGCTGATGGGAGGGCTGGCGGCGGGCCAGATGCTGATCGTGCTGGGTGATCCATCCGGGATCGCCCTGTTCATCGCCGCCTCGATACTGGTGTCGATGGCGGTGATCCCGATCACGCTGTCGACCTCGCCGGCTCCCAGGCCGGTGCTTCCCGGCAAGCTCCCGGTCGCTCAGGTGTGGCACGCCGCGCCCCTGGGAATTCTCACCTCCTTCAGCCAGGGCACCGCGGTAGCGGCTTTGCTGACACTCGGCGCCGTGTTCGGCGCGAGATCGGGTATGAGCGTGGACCGGATCGCCTTGTTCACGTCCGCTGCCGTGGTCGGAAGCGTGGCGCTCCAGCCTGCCATCGGCGTGTTGTCCGACCGGATGGGACGGAGAAGGTTGATCCTGGGTACGGGCCTCGTGTGTGCTGGTGCGTGCCTAGCGATGGTTCAGGCCAACCCGCTCGGCTGGTGGGCGCTGACGGTCTCCTTCGTGGTCGGCGGGCTGGCACTGAGCATGTACCCGCTAGCGCTCAGCCACATCAACGACCGGGTCCCTCCCGGGTCGGCCGTCGGAGTCAGCACCGTGCTGTCGCTCGCCGCCGGAATCGGCGCCGTCATCGGTCCGATCGCCGGCGCGCAGGTCATGGACGCTTTGGGACCCGCCGGCCTCTACTGGTTCGTAGGCGTCCTGTTCCTCGTCACCGCCCTGTTCAGCATCTTCCGGATCTTCACCCGGGAAGGCGTGCCTGCGGACAAGCGGCGGCCGTTTGCCCTGGTTCCGGCCCGTGCCGGCACGGTCATCGTGCAGATGGCACGCCGGATGCGGCAGCCGGGCGAGAGGGCGGCCCGCAGCGGGACCGGTAGGAACAAACGAGCGCCCGGCCACAAGGAGTGAGCGCGTCCTTGCGGTCAGCCGATGCCTGCCGGTGCCTCCATCGTCACGTCACGGGCACCGCGAGGTGGCAATGCCACCGACCAGGTGGGGTTCTCGGGTATTAGCCCTGGCAGCCCAGCAGGTTGTCGACCGCCGGCCGGATGCCGAGCCGGTAGCTCGACACCTCGCCATCGTCGATAGCGAAGTAGATGCGGTAGTCGGCATCCGCCTCGTCGTTGGGAACGAAGGCCAGGGCTTGGCCCTCCGACACGGCGTCGTTGGCCTGCTGGATGTTGTCGGGGTAGACCTCGCGCACGCTGGATTCGGGGGTGCCGATCCTGACGCCTGAACGGGTGGCGATCACGCTGGGAGCGTTGATCTCGACGCGGACGACGGCCCCGTCGACCACCATGAAGGCCACGCCCGGCAGGCCGGCGCCGGCGGTCACGTAGTAACAGTTGTCGGTCGATGCCCGGCCGAAGTCCTGGGAAAGCGACAACCCGGAGGCGGCAACGGCTTCCTCCACCGTCATACCCAACGTGACCGGACCCAGCGCACGCAGCGTCACGACGTCGTCGCTGGTCAATTCCGCAGTGCCCGTGGACGGGGCCGCGGTGGTGGCGGTGGTCGTCGTCGTGGCCACCTCTTCGGCCACGGTCGCCGCTACCTCCTCAGTGGCGACCGTTCCCGACGTCCCGGAGTCGTCCGGGGAAGCAGAAGCCTGAGCCGAGGTGGTGGTGACCAGGCTGGTGGTGGAGGTGACCCCTGCGGAGGCCTCGGTGGTCTCGGGAGGAGTGTCCTCGCCTCCACCGCACGCCGCCATGACCATGGCCATTGCTGCTACTAGTAACGCCCGCTTTCTCAAGACATCTCCTTCAGACAGCCAGCAGACCCGATCCCAGTCATTTCGACATGCGAAAACCCGCCGCCCCGCCCGATTTTCGCGTTCTGGGCATCAATACGCTAACAGCATCGGACAACAAAACTATCCCTTTCCTCGATTTTCACTCTCGAAACCTGCGGTGAGCGTCGAGGAAGCTCACGATGAGCCGGACGGACAGGCTGACTACTCGCGAACCCATATCGCCAAACCCCGGCACTCGCCGCCGAGGAGGTCGCGCAGAAACCCCGCCTCCCGACCATCGACGGTCAACTCCCACCGGGCCTTGATCGCAATCCACCAAGCAACGTAATCGCACCTGTGATCGGCATTGGGCGGCATCCATTGCGCCGGGTCACCGGCGCCCTTGGCCTCGTTAACGGCGGCCGTAACCGCAGCGAGGCCGTCAAGGTCGTTGGCGAAGGCCCGCCTGCGACCGGGGTCCCACGCATGAGCACCCGAGTCCCATGCTTCCTGCAAGGGCACCACATGGTCAACGTGTATACCGGCCGGCGATCCTTCCACCCACGCATCGTCATACACCGAGTACCAAACGCCCGACACGATGCGGCATTCCGGACCGCTACCCGGTCGTAGGCCGGAATGGGCGTCCCTCAGAAGAACCTCCCTGCGGGTATCACATCCGTCCGCGTCCTCGTCCGTCCAATGGACGAACAGGTCCCGGTCATACCCGTTCCATCGTTCACGGGCAACCACCAAACCTTCGAGAATGTCAACCGCCCGAACCTGGATCCGGATACTGCCTTCGGAGCGAAGGGAAGCCGCGAGGGAGTGCGCAGACGCATCAGCGCCGCTATCCGGGCCGGACCCGCCGCATGCGACCGCCAGGAGGCTCACCAGGACGAGAGTGAGAAGCAGATGGCCGGGCCGTCGGGGCCGCCGGTCGGAGAATGTGGGCGCTACTGGGATCGAACCAGTGACCTCTGCCGTGTGAAGGCAGCGCTCTCCCGCTGAGCTAAGCGCCCGGGGGCAGCAAGTGTAGCCGTGCCCGGTGGGTTCGCCGCGCCGGATCGGAGATGAATTGTCATTGCCCATAACCCCATCTATAACCCCTTCCTATGACACGGACGGAGCGAGCGCCATCAGCCTGACGCGCGAGGAATTCGAGCAGATCGTCGATCGGGTCCTCGATGAACTACCCGGCGACATCGCCGGCAAACTCGACAACCTGGTGGTCGTGGTCGAGGAACGGCATCCCGAAGGCGAGGATCTCCTCGGCCTGTACGAAGGCATCTCGTTGGCCGACCGGGGCATGGACTACGCGGGCGTGCTACCCGATCGGATCACCATCTATATGGACAGCCACATCGAGATGGGACTCGACCGGATCGGCACGATCGAGGAAATCCGCCGGACGGTCCTGCACGAGATCGGTCATCATCTGGGCATCGACGACACCCGATTGTCGGAACTGGGATGGGTCTAGGAGGCGCCAAGAAACGAGGGAGATAGCTTGGTGCAAGTCCGCTGACCTTGGGGTTGTCAATCGCCCGTCGGGCCTACCTGGACGGGTAAGCACGTCCTGGGAGGGTGCCCAAAAGACGGGATGGAGGGTTGGCCCGTTATGCCTTGACCTGGGGTTTCCTTGCCGGATGACAGGCCAACCGGACGTTCTCGGTATCCCTACATGCGCCGCGTGCGCTTGATTCCCGACGCCTTTAGTACCCTGGCGGGTACTCCCACCTCACGCCACGTGTGGTAGCTGATCTGGTTGCGTTCGGAATACGAAACCACTACCCCGATGAAATCTGCCTCCAAGGCGTCAAAGTCGATCGAGGTGTCCACATCCTTGAGCTTGTCCTCCGTGTCGAAACGCTTTTGGATCAGCTTGACACGCCGCAGGAGGTTGTCCTCGTTGGCGATATCATCGCGCAACTTCTCGATCTTCTGCTCCAAGACTTTGGCGCGCGCCGCGCCGCCGGGCTGACCGGCCTCCAAAGCCTTCAGATACCTCGTGACTTTGGCGGCTTCGCGCTTGCCCTTCGCAAGAGCCGCCTTGTGGTCTTCGCCCATCGGCATGGAAAACTCCCTTTCTGGCCGGAAATACTCACCTGCCACATCCGATAGTAATCAAAGTCCTACCGTCCGTGGTAATGGAAGCTGTGTGCATCAGGCATGAATCAATCTTCGCACCGCAGTAGCTTAACACAACCCGCTGCAGACAAAACCGAGAACACCTCCCTGCCATGTCATTGATTAACCGGCAGGTGAATAGGCATCTGGCCGTGGGCGCTACAGGATTTGAACCTGTGACCTCTTCCGCGTCAAGGAAGCGCTCTTCCCCTGAGCTAAGCGCCCCGAATCCGATGCATGCGAGGCGACGACCGGAATCGAACCGGTGTAGCAGCTTTTGCAGAGCTGTGCCTAACCACTCGGCCACGTCGCCGTACACCTGCGCCGGCCGGTTCGCACCGGTCCGGCCCGGGCTGGGAGCGGAAGACGGGGCTCGAACCCGCGACCTCAACCTTGGCAAGGTTGCGCTCTACCAACTGAGCTACTTCCGCGTGCCTCTCATTGTAGCGTCTGGCTGATCCCGAGCGACGGGCCGATCGCCCCCGTGTTTCCCGCCAACCCCCTGGTGGTCTGTCTGTGTAATGGCGGTGTGGTATGGCGTCGGCAGCGGTGTTCCTCGCAAGGCCCGCTGACGAAGGCGTACCCGCAGCGGTACGTCGAGGAAGCGGAACGCAGCGACGGGACGCCGATGGCCGCCAGAGCACACCTGGCTATTGCGCAGACAGACCACTTTCGCGTCTGTCTGTGTAATGGCGGTGTGGTATGGCGAGGCAGCGGTGTTCCTCGCAA
>WTGI01000036.1 GCA_011523635.1 Acidimicrobiia bacterium | reverse complement strand
GGCCCGGCGGGCGGAGCCCGCTTGCCGCGTTTTTCGCGTTCTTCCGTCGGAAGAGGACGCTAGGAGTTGGACCCGTCTTCCGGGTTGGTGGAGATCAGGGCGTCGACCGCCCATAGTGCTTCCTCGGTGAGGATGAGGGGGTTTATCTCCACCTCGACGATGCCGGGGCGGCCGGCCACCAGTGCTGTCAGCCGGTCGATGATGTCCCGGATCGGTTCGGGGTCGGAGACCAGACCGGGCACCCGGTGCTCCAGGATGCGCCCGATGCGGAGCCGGCGGAGCGCTCTTCGCAGCCCGGGCCCTGTTACGGGCGCCAGCAGGCCGGTGGTGTCCTCCAACCACTCCACCAGGGTTCCGCCCGCTCCGAGCGTCACCACCAGACCGATCGGCGGTCTCCGGCTCACCGACACGAGCAGCTCGGCAACGGCGCCCGTCACCTGCTCCTCGACCAGCACCTGGCGGCTACCACGTCCCAGCCGCTCGATCGCTGCTCCGAGTTCCTCCAGGTCGGCAATCCCGGCGATCACCCCACCGGACCGCGACTTGTGGACCGGGCCGACGGCCTTCGCCACCAGCGGGAAGGACAGGTGACGTGGCAACCGTGCCGCGATGCCGTCTGAGCAGGCGTCCACGACGACGCCGTCGGGTACCTGTATTCCCGCGCTCGAGAGGATCGACTTGGCGGCCGGTTCGTCCAGGGCCAGGACAGGACCGGTCCAGGTCCCGGCGGGAATGTGGAGCGACGGGGGCGGATCCTCGAGCCATCGGCCCCTCGAAGCTGCCGCCGCCAATCCGGCCAGGGCTTCATCGATCGACCAGGCCATGCCGAGACCCCGCTCCGTTGCGAAATCCCGGACGGGGCCGGGAAGGCTCTCCGGGAGCCCCGACACGATCACGCCGGCTCGGCCCGCTCGGTTGGCGGCGATGGCGAACGCCCGGAGCGCGGGCCACCATTCCGTGTCGTCGTTCCCCTCCGACGGCCAGTCGATGACCAGCATGGCGGCGTCGAACGGCCCCGACACCACCTCGGTGAAGCATCGCTCCAGGGCCGACTCGTCACCCCAGATGAAGGTGTGGTAGTCGAGCGGGTTGGTGATGGTCACCAACTGCGGCAGGGTGGCCGCGATCCGGTCCCGGTGCTCGGGGCCGAAGGCCGGGAAGGCCACCGCGTAGCGAACCGACCGGTCGGCCACCAGCGCCGCCTCGCCTCCCGAGCACGAGAGGGAGACCAGCCGGTTGCCGGGGATCGGGCCGACCGTGTCCAGCAGTCCCAGGGTGGCCATGAAGTCGGGTATCGACTCCGCCGTCACCACCCCGTAGCGCTCGAAGAGGGCGTCGTAGGCAACAGCGGGGGCGGCCAGCGCGGCGGTGTGCGATGAGGTGATGCGCTCGGCTTCCTCCGACCTCCCGGTCTTGAGCACCACCACGGGCGTGCCGGTGTCCCGGCAGGCGAGCGCCGCTCGGCCGAAGGCGATCGGATCGAGGATCGACTCGGCGTGGATGCCGACCGCGGTCACCTCGGAACGGGCTGCGAAGTCCTCCAGGCAGTCCTCGGTTGTGACCGAGGACTGGTTGCCCAGCGAGATCACGTAGCTGAAGTCGATCCCGCGCCGGTTCATGGTGAGGTTGAGGGAGATGTTCCCTGACTGGCTGATCAGGGCCGGCCCGCTCCGGATCCGCCGGCAGCCCTGAACGTCGGGCCAGAGGGCGGCGCCCATCACCGCGTTGATGATCCCGTAGCAGTTGGGTCCGATCAGAGGCATCCCGTGCCCGTCCACCAGCCGTTCCTGTATCTCGGCCCCCTCCTCGCCGGCCTCGGCGAATCCAGAGGCGTAGAGCACGGCCCCGCCGCAACCCATTCCCGCCAGTTGCCTGACAACCTCGACCGTGAGCCGGCGGTTCACTGCCACGAAGGCGGAGTCAGGTGCTCCCGGCAGGTCGTCGAGCGACGGGTAGACGTGGCGCCCGGCCATGGTGGACCGGCTGGGGTGGACCGGCCAGATCTCTCCCTCGAAGCCGAGCCGGTCCGACTGGCGGATGGCTCGCTCGGCCGGGTCGCCCCCGACCACCACCACCGTCCGGGGACGCAGGAGGCGGTCCAAGTCCCGAACCGGCATGCCGGGCTACCCGCCGAGGGGTCGGAGCATGGCCCGGGAGATGATGTGGCGCTGGATCTCGGAGGTCCCGTCCCAGATGCGGTCCACCCTGGTGTCCCGCCACAGCCGTTCCAGCGGTAGCTCGTCCATCAGGCCCATGCCTCCGAATATCTGGATGGCCTCATCCGTGACGAACTGGCACATCTCGCTGGCGTAGACCTTGGCCATGGCGGCATCGGTATCCGTCATGGAGCCCTGCCCGTCCTGCCACGCCGCCCGGAGGGTGAGCAGCTCCGCCGCCTCGTAGCGGGTTTGCATGTCGGCCAGCTTGAAGGACACCCCCTGGAACTTGCCGATCTGGCGGCCGAACTGGGTGCGCTCGGCGGCCCACCGGGTGGCCAGGTCGATAGCGCGCCGCGCCCTTCCCAAGCACACCGCCGCGACCTGGAGACGGGTCGATCCCAGCCATTCGTTGGCTACCCGGAATCCCTGGTGCTCCTCGCCGAGGACGGCGGACGCGGGCACGCGGCAGTCGTCGAACTGGAGGACGAAGTTGTGGTAGCCGCGGTTGGAGACCGCCCGGTAACCGGGCCGCACCTCGAATCCGGGAGTGCCCATGTCGACCAGGAAGGCGGTGATCATCTTCCTGGGGCCTCGGGGGCCGGGCTCCTCGCCGGTGGCGGCGAACAGGATGACGTAGTCGGCCAGATCGGCGTGGCTGATGAAGTGTTTGGTGCCGTTGATGAGGTAGCCGTCGCCGTCCCGGACCGCCGCGCAGCGCATGCCTCTCAGATCGGAGCCGGCGTCGGGCTCGCTCATCGCCAGGCATTCCACCCGCTCTCCCCGAACCGTGGGCAGGAGGTACCGGTCGATCTGTTCGTCCCGGCAGGCCTGCAGGATGTTGGAGGGTCGGGCCACGATGTACTGGAGGGCGTAGGAGGCGGCCCCCAGCTCCCGCTCGACCAGCGCCAGCGTGAGCGGGTCCAGTCCGGCCCCGCCGAACTCCTCGGGCATGTTGGCGGCGTAGATGCCGGCGGCGATGGCACGCGACCTGATCCGGTCGACCAACTGGGGGCGCACCCGCCCGGAACGCTCCACCTCCTCCTCGTAGGGGAACAATTCCTTCTCGGTGAAGTCGCGGGCGACATCGATTATGAGGCGTTGCTCGCCGGTGAGTTCGAAGTCCATCAGCTCGTTTCCCTGGTCTTCATCACCCGGCCCAGAAAGCCGGGCCTGTCCATGGCAGCGTGTTCGCGGCGGATGGCTCGCAGCGCCCGGGCGGGTCGCCCGCCGATCGGGGCGGGACGGCCTGCCGCCGTGTCCATATGCAAGAGCATCTGCTCCGTCGTGGCCACCAGGTCCCCGGTGGCATCGTCGAACATCTCGTGATAGATATGCAGCCGCTTGCCGTCGAGGCCGACGACCAGGGTGGTGAAGCGTAGGGAGTCGTCGCCCGCCACCTCCCGCAGGTAGTTGACGTGGGTCTCCACGGTGTAGAAGGAGTGGCCTGCGGCACGGTAGTCCTCATCGTCGCCGATGTACCGGAACAGCGCATCGGTCGCCCAGCCGAAGGCTGTGAGGTAGGCGGCCTCGGTCATGTGCCGGTTGTAGTCCACCCAGTCGGGTTCCACGTCGCAACGGTACAGCTCCAGCGGCGCCGGGACCGCGGCGCCCTCCGACCAGATCCCGGACGTCTCGCCGTAGCGACGAGCCTCCCGCCTGGCCAGGATCTCACCGGCGCCCAGACCCACCGAACGCAGCGCTCGCATGGTGGCGATCAGGTAGCCGTCCCGGAGCTGTTCCAGCTCCTCGACGCTCCGCCCGCCGGCCTGCCGGCGGGTTCCCTCCACCATAGAGTCGACGAGAGAAGAGGTGAGCTCCGGCGCCTCCAGCTTGCTCCAGGGGAGCGCGAGGGCAGGACCGAACTGTTCCAGCATGTGCCGCATGCCCGCTCTCCCGCCGGCGAGGTGGAAGGTGAGGTTGGCGCCCATGCCGGCCCAGCGCAGGCCGGGCCCGTAGATGATGGCGTCGTCCAGTTCCGCGGTGGTGGCGATGCCGTCGTTGACGAGGTGGAGTGTCTCCCGCCAGATGGCTTCCTGGAGGCGGTCCGACAGGTAGCCGGGGACCTCGTGGCGGACTACGAGAGGGTACATGTCCAGGAAGTCGTAGACCGCGGCCGCCCGCCCCACGGCGCCGGCGGAGGTCTCGGCGCCGCCCACCACCTCGCAGAGCGGGAGCAGGTAGACGGGGTTGAAGGGATGGCCGATCAGCACCCGGTCGGGGTGGGCGCAGTCGGAGGCGATCCGGGTGGGGAGCAGGCCGGAGGAGCTGGAGGCGATGATCGTCTCGGGCGTGGCGGCGGCGTCGAGGCGGGCGAGAAGCGTGCGTTTGAGATCCTCGTCCTCGGGTGCCGACTCCTGGATGAAGTCGGCGGCGCGGCACACCTCCTCCGGGGTGGCTGCGAACCGGATCCGGTCAGGCTCGGCGCCCGGGTACAGGCCGAGCCTTCGTACCGAGAGCCAGGCCCGGCCGATCGCCTGGTGCAGCCGGTCCTGGGCGCCAGGCGCCGGGTCCCAGGCCACCACGTCGATGCCCCGGCTCAGGGCCCTGACGGCCCAGCCGGAACCGATCACGCCGGTTCCGACAACACCGAAGGTCTTCGGCTGGAGAGCCCCGTCCGTGGATGTCATGAGCCCTGGGGCTAGAAGGCCACCTGACCGAGTCCCTTGAGGGCCAGGCGCTGGCGGGTCTCGGTCGGGTCGGCGGGTTCGCGGGACAGCTCGCGCAGGATCCGCACGATCTTGGCGACCTGCTCGGCGTTGGACTCGGCCAGCTTGCCCTTGCGGAGGTAGATGCCGTCCTCGAGGCCCACCCTCACGTTCCCGCCCAGCGTTGCGCCGGCGGTGACGATATCGAACTGGAACCGGCCTCCACCCAGGATCGACCACTCGAGCTCGTGCCCGAACAGCCGGTTGGCCACCGTCTTCATCGCCACCACGTTCTCGATGTCGGGGCCGATCCCGCCGAAGGTGCCCATGACGAACTGCATGAAGATCGGGGGTTTCACCAGCCCCCGGTCGGCGAAGTAGGCCAGCGTGTAGAGGTGGCCGATGTCGTAGGCCTCGAACTCGAAACGGCAACCGGTCTTCTCGGCGAGCACCGTGAGCATGTACTCGATGTCGCCGAACGTGTTCACGAACGGTTCCCACTTGGTGCTCTCGAGGAAGGGCTCCTCCCAGTCGTACTTCCAGCGACCCTCGTAGCGGGGGATCATCTGGAACAGCCCGTAGTTCATGGTGCCCAGGTTGCAGGTGGCGAGCTCGGGCTGGAGGACTTCTATCACCCGTAGCCGTTCCTTGATGGTCTGGCCGGTAGCGCCTCCCGTGGTGATCGAGATCACGGCGTCGCACTCCGCCTTGATCCCGGAGCAGTACTCCCTGAAGACCCCCGGGTCGGAGATAGGCCGCCCGTCGAGCGGATCCCGTGCATGGAGGTGGATGACGGCCGCGCCCTCCCGGGCGGCATCGACCGACTGGCGGATGTGGTCCTCCACCGTCACCGGGATGTCGCTGTTCATGGTGGGGGTGTGGGAGGAGCCGGTCACCGCGCACGTGACGATCACACCAGCCATACAGGCACTCCTTCGCTTGCCGCACCGGAACCAGGAGGGTAGGCCGTTACGCAGCCCGCCGCCGCGCATGATACGGTCTCCAACGAGACCACGGCACCCCACGGGTGATCCTGTCGTTCAGGAATGCCAGCGGAACCTCGTCAAATCGCGCGATAGGTCACATGCAAAACGCGCGATAGGAGCGTTTCTCGGTTCTTCCGGCCGGTGAGGATCGACGGCGCCGGCAAGACTCATCTCACGCGGCTAACTCGGATAGGCCCTGACCTCGTTAGCCAGTACGAGGACGCAATCATGGCTAACCAGCATGCGGCGAATCCGGGAGAGATGACGTAGGACGCGAATCTTGGCCTCGATCGGATCCCTAGCTTCGACGGCTACTAGGGCGATGCCACTCTCGGAGGCGAGTCTGCGCAGATCGGGTTGTTCCAGTGAATCCCGGTCGTAGAACACGACACCCCTGTGCCCTCGATCAGCTGCGGCGCGGACCAGGGCCGAGTCCTGCTCGTCTATGCCGTCCCAACGGTCCAGCGTGACCGATGCCGGCGCCTCCTCGGCGAGGCTCTGGGGCAGGACAGCGTCGTACAGAAGCCGCATGATCAGGCAGATGCGAGTAGCTGGTAGCCGACTTTCACTGTGGCGTCCAAGGAGACGTTCGCCAATTCGGGATAGGCGGACAGGATGGCCCGGCCCCCGTTGCGCCTGTGGAGGCTGGCCAAGCCCTTGGCACTGATCCGATGGCCCTTCAGATAGGGCGTGCCGTGGAGCACTGTGGGATGGAGAGGTGTGTTGAGACCAACGTTCGGCAAGGCAGGCACCCTGCCATCGCCATACGGGAATGGACGGAACACGTCGTCCACATCGGTGATGATCTGATCAAGCGGACGTTGGCCGGTCTCGACGTTCGCCCAGCCATCCCCGCGGTCGACCAATACCGCTCCCTCGGATGTCACTCCCAACTTGACCGCTTCTCTATCTCCGGCAAACCGCGAGAGCGAGGGCACGACGCTACTCGACACCTTTCGACGTGAGACGGACTTCAAATACGACCAGGTACGGAACGCCACCAGGTCGCGAAATGCCCATCGGGTCGGGTCGGACGATAGCGGGATCAGTAGTCCACGCTGCCGGAGGTAGTCCAGCGACGATCGTGTCGCTCCAGCCAGGAAGGCGATGTCCCTGGTCGGATAGACGCCAGCCACGAAGACCTCGGGATCCCACAGGTTGGTGGAGATATCTACTGGGAATTCGTTGAACCGGAGCTTCTGCGAGCCGAGCAACTTGGTGTTGACCCGGCGGAGCAGCACTCCGAGTTGATGGTCATCCGTTGGGGGCGCCTCGGGGATTATCTGGGATTCCGGAAACCTCGGGTAGGCGTTCAAGACCCGGTTCCGGGTCTGGGACCGGCAAACTAAGACGGTCTGCGATCCAAACCAATTCGGGACCTCGGACTCTGGCGCCAATCGACGCACCATTGCGCCGGCTTGGTCGAGGCTGACTGCGAATCGCAGCGCTCCAAGGGCGTCGAAACCTTGATCCAGCACCACAACCGGGGCTAGAGGATAAGGAATACCTTCGGTGCTTGCTCCGGGCCAGCTTTGCCAGTACAGGTATTTCTCGTCGGCTGTCTCAGGTACAGTGAGCGGATCGAGCCGGATTAACTCGGTACGGTCGGTCTCCGTCATGTTTGCGATCCGCGTTCTGAGAGACTGATCGACCGCCGGATTGCTGCACAACGTCGCCGCGGCGAGCGACAGCTCGGTGTCACGAGTGGAGTCGGCCAACTCAGCAACCGCGGGCGCCACTTCGAAGAGATCTAGCCGAACCGCAATCTCAACGGCGAAGCGCAGTCGCTCGGGATCCCCGCGCAGGAGCGGTAGGACTCCTCTTATGGCCACTGGGAGGGACTCGGCGTGGGAGGTGTTTAACCCATCCAAGAGGTCGGTCATCGTCGAGGCAAGCGACCGCGACCGAGGCGCTGTGCTGCTCAAGGCTTGCAGCGCGGCAGCGAACAGGCCGGGCGACGGCTGCTTCATGGTCGCCACTCGAGACTTCCGAGCGCAGCGGTAGGAACGTCTTGGTCTATGCGCTCATCCGGCACATCGCCCGGTGACCACTGCGTTAGCCGAGAGGGTACTGCGTCGATCCCGCGCGGTTCACGTATCTCGACGCCTCCGGCTTCCATCTTCGCCGCCGGAAAGACCATCACTATGTATGGTGGTTCATCGTCGATCCGCAAGCAGCGCTTCGTTCCCGCGCCGTCCAGGCCTGCAATCCGAGAGACCGGTACCAACCAGGAGTGATCTGCCGGGCACCAGCGGCTCGTCATCGCGCAGATGGTTCGAGATCACCTCCTCACGGTTGTTCAGGGACTCGAGATAACGCCGATACAGTTCGCCGGTTCGGAAAATCCCGCGCTGTGCGGGACGAAGGTGGTAGCGCCAAAACACGGGGACCGAGACACAACGCGCATAGTCAAGCGCGGGTCTCAGCAACACCAGATCAGGTATAGCCCGGTTCCGAAGCACCTCGAGTTCCTCGAGTACGAGGTCTGGCTTGGAAGAAGCCAACGACTCCAGGGACCTGGCCTTGCGCCGTAGGTTGCGGGGTAATCCAGGATCGGTTACAACGATCTGGATAAGTTGTCGAACCATGTCAGCCGTATTGGCCATGATCTGAGAGTAGTGACGTTCGCCCGCGCTCTTGGGCGACAGACCACCAGCCGCCAAAGGTCGATCAGCGCACGTGTCCCGGCTGGACCGCCCAGCACGCCTTGGCCCAGTTAGGCTCGCCGAGCGTCTGGGACCCTCACCGCGAGTCAACCTGAGGGTTGGTTGGCGAATCCTGGCGCGAGTACTCACGGGCTTACGACCACCATTGTGCCGGCGGGAGTCGCGACAGATGACTCGGCGAGCCGGTAGGTCCTGATGCCGGTTTGAACCGCTCATTGGCGATCCGGGGTGGTTGATCTGTTGCGGCGCTCCACGTGGGCTAGCCCTCGGTGTGCCGATTCTAAGGTTGTGCCAATCCTAGTGTCTGCGAACATATGTTCGGATTCTAGGCGTCATGCGGAACATGCTGAAGGAATCCCCTCTGGACGAAGGCAACCCTAGACAAGGTGAAACGGTCGGCGCCAAGACCGGACGTGCGCCTCCGGGAGTAGGCGGCGAAGTTCTCGCCGCGCAGTATCAGCCCAATCGGACCAGGCTTCCGGCACACCCCAATGGGCGAGCCGGCCGACTGCCAACTCGTCATCCGCGAGTGATCGCTCCACCCACCGATCGACGTCCTCGACCGACGCGAGCCAAGCCAGGTGACGGCGGAGCGACTTGCTGATTAACCCCCGATCTGGTGGTGCCGAGACGGTCTGCCCACCGATGAACAGCGATTGCTTCCTCTTCATCCATACGGAAGCTCAGCGTTGTCATACGATCATCGAACAGTAATGACAGACCTGAATATGTAGGCCGAGAACACGACCGGATGCCCTGCCGTCCGGTGATCCCGCGAGGACAGCCCTTGACAGCCGGATGCGCAGCCGGAACGCCATAATGTTCCCCGGTTGGCGGAAGGAGGAGGACAAACGTGAAGGCGGGAGACAAAGCGCCTGACTTCGAGGCGCTGGACCAGCATGGCAACACGCTGGTGTTGCGCGACCTGCTCGATTCGGGTCCCGTGGTGGTGTATTTCTACGCGAAGGCGATGACTCGGGGCTGAACGCGCCAGAGCTGTTATTTCCGCGACCTGTCGGAAGAGTTCGCCCAACTCGGCGCCAGCATCGTGGGAATCAGCGCCGATCAGGTTGATCGGCAACTCGAGTTCGATGACGCCAATTCCCTGGGCTTCGCGCTGCTCGCCGACCCGAGCCGCGCCATCGCCCGCAGCTTCGGTGTGTCGCGGGGCCGCTTCCTCCCGGACAAGCGGCGCACGTTCGTGATCGACCGGGACGGCATGGTGCTGCGAACTGTGCGCTCCGAGTTGAACATGCGCCTCCACTCCGACCGCGCCCTGGAGGCCCTCCGCAAGGCGACGGGCCTTACGGGCTAAGGGGGCTATTCCTCGAACCTGACACCCGGCGCGCGAGACCCATTCGGAATCTGGTGCCTGTTCTGGATGGTTCGGGTGACCATCAACCCCTGATCACCGATCAAGCACCCGGCCCCTGACATTCCGGTGGGGTGCAGGATTAGGAAAGATCGGGGATGGGTTTGGTCACGTCCACCACGATGACCGAGATCTTGCGCGCCTGCTCGCCGGTCAGGTCCTTCTCTAGCAGCCCACACAGTTCCTCGGGGGTCGCCGGGCGGGGGCCGTCGGGCGGCGGTTTGGTCTCATCCGGTCCGAACCAGAGCACCAGATAGATGCCGTAGCCGGATGTCGCCGGATCATTGGTGTATTGACCGATCAACTGCCTCCGGAGCGCACTCCACAGATCCCGGTGTCCGTTCTTCTTGATCTCGAGCGGGACGTTGTATCCGTTGTGGAAGACCCGAATGTCGGCTCTTTTGTCCGCGGCATACCGGCCTTCCGGGGCAACATCAACCTCGACTGGAAGGTGTGCTCCCAACAATTCGAGCAAGACATCGCGACACGAGTCTTCGGGCCTGGCATCGGTAGGACGTCCATAAGAATCCACGTTCCAGAACTGTCGCCACGGGTTGGCGCTGTCTCCCCGGATCCGGTCCCTGATGTCCTTGAGTCGATCGGACAATAGGGCCGCGAGGTCGGCAACGTTGGCGGGTGCTCCACCGTTGAGAGCACGCTGTACATCTGCGATGTCAGGGTGGCTGTAGGAAGTGTCGCGACGCAGGACTCGTTGCTGTTCCTGCGCCCATCGCAAGCGCTCGCGCCAGCGCGTCAGTAGCGGATTGTCGACCAGGCTCGCCAATCGCGCGATGGACTGGGTATCTGCCATTGAGCCGAGCCGCGAGATCAATCCACTTACCAGATCGGAGGTGCTGACGTCCACTGTGACGAACCCCTCTGGTCGCTGCGGACCGTAGGTGCGACCCAGCAACTCAATCAGGCTGGCGACCAACTCAGCAGATGCCCCTTCGAAGCGGATTGAGGTACGTCCGGGATGGTCGCGAATGTTGTGCAGGAACTCGGCCAGATGGCGGGTCCGCCTCTCGGTAGCGCCGGCGTAGACGCGTAGCTGCTCCGTTCGCTCGCGTCCGGAGAGCAGGGCATCCACCGTCATCCATCTGATCCGATGGGAAACGCTCATACTCTGCATAGCCAGCTTCCTACTGGCGAGCTCTTTGAGAGCGGTTTTGTCAGCTTGGGCCAGCGTCGTACCCAGGAGTTGGTCGAACTGCCGGAGTTGCCGACGGGGGATTCGGGTCGGGAAGGCCTTGAGTAGTTTGAGCCTCGCGCGTTCCGCGAGGTCATGATGTCGCTCGATCTGATCCAGGTCGGTGACACCGGGCAGGTGTTCTGCCCCGTCGCGTAACGCGGTCACCGCACACCGGTGGAGAACATCAAGCACCAAGCCGGGGTCCTGATCCAGCCACGCGTTATGACACGACCTGACCCCCTCACCGTCTCCAACTTGGTGATGGAATGGAGAACAGTAGTAGAGGGCCAGGGCTCTGCGTCTGTTCCTATCACTGATCCGGAGCACGACTTCCGGCTCATTAGCGAGCATGTCCATACTCACCAGCACCGGAAAGGCCAGCAATGGTTCGCGTGACTGTGAGTGCAACGAGATGGTCTCACCCACGGACGGAAGGTCATCGCGCAAAACGGCACCTCGTAACGATGCCATAACGGCGTCTACTAGGCTCGAATCGCCTCCGATGAACTCAGCTATACGCTTCAAGGGAGAGTCGGCCGCATGAGTCTGTATCTCTCCTGAATACACGAGTGCCAGCCGTTCAAGATTAGAAGGTGAGAAAGTATTCGACCTCAGATCGGACTCGTGGGACCGAAGGTGGACTTCCCAGTCGTTGCGGAGTTCACTATCCTGCTTTTCCTTGAGGATGTCCAACTCATGCTCGTACTCTTGATCCGACCTTCTTGACGAGTGGCGCACTTCTCTAAGCTCACGAAGGTGATCCTTCAGAACTGGCTGTTCTTCGACGCTCGCTTCGATGAGTTCTTCTGTCAGTTTCTCGTTTGTCATCGGATCGTTCAGCGACAGGTATGCCGATTCGAGCAGTCGTTCCGCGACCGTAGGTTCGGCGCTAAATGAACTGAGGGCCTGTTCGAGGCACCAGAGCCCGAAGTCAGGTGGAGGTTTGCTGGCGCGATGCACATCCCCGGATCGATTCTGATAGCGCCAGTTCGGACCATCTGGAATCTGCCTAAGCCGTTCCAGGTACAGTTGTTTCTGCATCTGGGGACGCGCCTCGAGCCAAGTGCGCACGGTGTGGTCGCCATTCCTAATGCCCGACCCTTGCCGAATCCTTCCTGTCGTAAACCGTTGTACCGCGCTGAGCCACTTGTATAGACGAGAGATTTCGAGGTCATCGCCCATCGCTACCAATCCACGAGACAGCAGCCGAATTGGGATGTCTTCGAAAAGAGTCCTTTGTCTCGCTTCGAATAACGGTGGGAACTCATCACCCATAAGGTCCAAGAGTTCAGCCACCTGCTGGTCAGAAAGCTTCTCGACGAAAGATCGTTTCCAGAATCTCCAGAACCTTCCGATAAGGTTGAGCCTGTCAGGACTCGCAGCGTACAGCCATACCTCCGCCGGAGTGACCTCGCCGGGGTGTAGGTATTCCAGTATTGTTCCGCGGAGCTGGTAATCCGGATCAGGCAGGATTCCTCGCTGAAAGGATTTGAGAAGGTCTCGGAGTCTTCGTGTCTTGGAATCACCCGACGGGGTAACGTGAAGGTAGGCATCAAGCGCCGCCAGCCTTGCCCGTGACGAGCTGGACGCGTCCCGCACTATGGTGTCCAGGTCTGGAGACAGACCGGCTAGGGAGGGCAGTTCCGACTCGGGAGCTTCGGAGACTACTTCCAGCACGAACCCGACAATTCGAGCGGAGGATCCGTTAACTCGGTCCGAACTGACCATGCCTCTGATCACATCGACCATTTCCGCCGACGCAATAGATCGGAAGGACCAAGCAGTTTTGTCCCGGAAGCCACTCTCCCGGCCGTCGCGCCATCCATGACCGAACAGAGCGCCCTCCGTGGCGAAGGTGGCTAGTGAGGAGAGGAGGCGCGACTTGTCGTCGTTGGAGAAACCTCCGATGTCGCCGTAGAGCCCGACGCCGACGGGATCAGCATCGATCAATAGACCGCGAGCTTCACCCGGATAGGCGGCGATCCAGGCGGACAGACCACGCAGTTTGGTGACTACCCGTCCGTCGCTTGGGCTGGCCATCAATGCTGTCAGACGCCGGGCCGGGAGGCCGCGGTCCACGAGCTTTGCCAGGTAGCGTCCTGCCAGGAACTCGGCTATGTGGCGATGGTGTGGTCGGAAGCCGGTTGCCCCCTCGGTGAACAGCCGGGTGGCCAAGGCCTGTTCCATTACCTCGAGGGGGAGGTCGGAACCACTGTCGAGACGATTGAGCGGCTCGAACGAAGGACTATCCGACACGGGCGACAATACAAAGCCTTCGATACCTGCCAGCAGCTGTAATGCGCATAGGTATCCGGCGGCGTCCATGATGTTTCCCACCGGTTCTCGGCCGGCCGCGACCTGATGCTCGGGGTTGTGCTCGCCCACCAGCCAGTGCTCGCACGCCATTTCAAAGAGTTGAAGTCGGCTCTCCGGCCAGCCCCCACCCTCCACCGCGCCTGCCAGCAACTCCAGCGTCAGAGGATTCTCCAGCAAGGGCCAGACACCCATGCGCTTGGCCTTGTTGATCATGTCCTCTGGACTTTCCTGTATCAGCGATCCCAGAATCTTCCGGATTGAGGTCTCGTCGAGCGGATCGAGTCGCACCACGACGACCTGCCCGTCACGTGAAACACGAACCAAGCTCTGCCGGTCACTCAGGCCAAGCCAGTCCGCCTCGCGACACGATATGCGAAAACCGGGCGGCCGGAGACGATCCAGGCGGTTGCGGATCCGGTCCAACGGCGACCGCGCGTCCGTCGATCCCACGCGTATCTCGTCGAGTCCGTCGATGAAGAGGATCGGGTCGCCATCCGAGTCAACGTCAAAGGTGACGAAATCCCTGGCTGTCTTGTAACGGGCAGCTGTGCCCGAAGCCTCTGACGCCTCGCATTCCCTGCGAAACGCGGTCGTCTTGCCGGCCCCCGGATCACCCAACAGGACGTAGGCGGGGACGGACCCCAACTCGCTGAGAGGTAACGACTCGCCAACCCGGATGCTGTCTCCGGCAGCCGGGTGGATCACCGTGCAGGTTCGGGCGACCTCGACTCTCATCAGATACCAAACCAGTGATCAGCCGGAACGGACAGAAACTCGTGCAAGGGCTCGCCCTCTGTCCCTACCACCAAGGTCTTATGCGGGCGGACCCGGCGCTCGAACTCGGCCAGGCCTGGAGTGGTCACCGGCATCCTGCCCGTCTTTACCTCTATCCCCACCGTTCGCGGGCCCCGCTGCAGGACGAAGTCGACCTCGTGGTTCCTGTACCTCCAGTACTTCACCTCGGTGCCCGGCGCCGCGGTGTTGAGCAGGTGCGCGCCCGCCGCGCTCTCGACGAGCCGACCCCAGAAGGTACGGTCCGTACGGGCTTCATCGAAGCTGTAGCCAGACAGAGCTGACATCAGCGCCGTGTTGAGCACGTTCAGCTTGGGCGTCGAGGCCCTCGCCGAGACCGGACGCTCCGTGTACATGGGTAGCCCCGCCAGCAGGCCTGCGTCCGAGAGCAGCTTCAGGTAGCGGGTAAGGGTTGTGGTGTTGCCGGCGTCCTGGAGCTGACCGAGCATCTTGTTGTACGACAGGATCTGTCCCGAGTACAGGGCGCCCATGTCGAAGAGCCGCTTCAACAACGACGGCTTGTCCACCCTGGTCATCGCCAGAACGTCGCGCTCGATAATGGGCTCGATAAGAGCGTCCCGTACGTAGCCGCTCCATCTCTCCTGGTCATGAACGAGCGACGCCGCGCCCGGGTACCCGCCGAAGAAGACGTATCGGTCCAGATCGAACCCGAACGTCTCAGCCATCTCGGTATAGGACCAGTGGGTGAAGCGAATCGGCTCGAACCGGCCAGCCAGACTCTCGTTGAGTCCGGACTGCATCAGCAGGGGAGCGGAACCGAGAACGACCACATGTAGCGGACAGCCTTCGGCGCGGTCGACGTCCCACAGCCCTTTAACGGCGTCCGACCAGCCGGGGATCTTCTGGATCTCGTCCAGGACCAGCACGAAGCCTCGCCTCGACCGGCGGGCCTCGTGACGGCTTTCCTCCCAGACATCCGCCAGCCAGCGCACATCCCGGTCCATCGACCGCGATCCCACACCAGAGGGTTCTCTGGTAACCGGCCGGGGGTCGGGTACGATCGAATCCGGCTCGTCGACCGCCTCATATCTGCCGGCGAAAGATGACACGGCTTGGCGAGCGGCGGTCGTCTTGCCGGTCTGTCGCGGTCCGAATACGGCCACGAGGCGCTCCGGTCGCTCTGACAGACGCTCTCTCAGGACCTCAACTTGCGAGCGTTGGAAGCTCCGCATGGCCAGAATCATACCTGCCGATGAAGCTATTGAGCAAAATTACTCAAGAGCCACAAACTACCGGGCGGGCCAGAGGGCGGACGGTCGGGTCTAGCCCCACCCCCGGTATCGCGGGGGTGCCTTCTTTGCCTACAAGCGGCGCACGTTCGTGATCGACCGCGGCGAGACAGTGCTGCGGACCGTGCGCTCCGAGCTGAAGACGCGCCTCCACTCCGACCGCACCCTAGAGAAGCTCCAGCAGGCTATTGGCTCCTGACGGAAGAGAAGTACACAATCCCAGAATCGAAATCAGTCCAGCGGGACAGTCGGCCCTTGTTCTCGGGTAAGAATGTGATCAGTGTTCCGTCAGGATACGTTCGACGTATTTTTCTTTGTGTACACTTGATCAGTTCCTCATCCTCGAGTTCTTGTAGAACTGCTGTGCAGTGTGATCTCTTGTAGTCGGTTTGTTCCAGAACATATTTTCTAATGTCTTCAACACGTACTACGCTTTCTTTGAAGTTACCAAGCAAGGCTCGTCGAAGAGGGGTGAGATCAGGCTTAGGATCGAATAGCATCATCTGATCTCCAGCGAAGCCGGAGAATCTGACGCCCGTTACAGGATCAATACTCCACATCGCATCCTTCATCACTTCGAGACCCTTAATACTGCGGGTGCCGAATACGAGAAAGTATGCGGTACGTCCACGGTCAACATCGAGAATCGAATGGACGAACGAAATTGAAGTTACCTATGCGTCTAAGTTGGCTGACATATAGATCACACAGAAACCTTTTCCGTTCTTCGCTGTCCATGTTGGCCGCCACCCGGCGCTCATTTGTGTTAGTTCCGAATAGTTCATCAAAATGGCGAGCCAATTCTGGCCTAGTATCATTCACCCATCGATTGACGGAATCGTATGGGAAGTTGAAAAGTACTTCACATTTGTTTGATGAGAGCAGATCACAGATCAATGACAGAGGAACTCCTGACCAGCCAAACGGATCGATAAAGGCGAATGTAGGCGCCAATTGTTGATTGTCGCCGATTGTAGTTGTGATCTGCCTAGCAACATTAGCGAACTCATCGTTGAACCTGTGCACAATGATGTTTTCTGGACGTCCTTGGATGTGCTGACTCCAGAACCGATCTAGTTCTGATTCGAGACTCCTAAATCGATTTTCGTCTGCCTCGACAAAGATGAATACGAACTCAGTGTCCTTGAGCTTGTGGAAGCTGGCATGATTAACCAGGACGTCTAGGGCAATGAGGGGAGATCCCTGCTCGCCACCAGCATATATGCCGGGACCAGCAAAGCCGTCTAGGAAGATGACACGTCTGTTGAATCCTCCAATGGTGAGAATGGGGAACCAGGCCCTAAGATAATTGCGCAGAAGCTCATGCTTGGCGAGCGTATGTTGTTCGATGTGCCAGATGGTCCTGTCGGTCACCAGCTCATCCTTTATGTCGGATAGAGACCATTTGGGTGTAAGAGCCCTGAGCGTGGATTGAAGTGATTGGGCTCTCATCATGGAAAGCACCTTCCAACTGGCGTCCGCCGGATTTTGGGGTGGGGCCGCCCCATTGTTTGAAGAAGAAGGCGACATTCGCAGCCGCGCATTGGTCGCGGAGGTCTAGGGCCCAGGATTCTTTCATCGGGCGGGAGCGGGGACCGCTTTCGCCGCCGACTATGACCCAGTGGATGCCCGAGAGGTCTAGGTCGGGCAACGGACCTAGAAGGGGTTCGGCGCTGATGAAGCGGATGGCGGCGGGGACGGTGCGGAGGTGGTCGACGCGGAAGGCGTAACGGTGGTTCTCTACGCTCACGCCCATCCAGACGTTGTCGGGCCAGTCGAGTTCCGGAGCGAGGGTGGCAAGACGCTGGGAGCGCTTGGTGAGGATCTGGTAGGTGTGACGGGGGGTATCGGTCATCACCTGGAAGACCTGGCGGATGAAGTCGAGGGGGACCTTCGGGTGGAATAGATCGCTCATCGAGTTGACGAAGATGAGTTTCGGGGCCTTCCACCGGTACGGGGCTTCCAGGGTGTCCGGATGGAGGGTCAGGCCGAAACCGGGGCCGCTGGTGCGGGGGTCGCCGTTGTTCTGGTACTTGGGTTGGCCCATGGCTTGGAGGCGTTTGGCCAGGGTGAGGGCGTAGCAGTTGTCGCAACCGGGCGATACGCGGTCGCAGCCGGTCGTGGGATTCCAGGTGGTCTCGGTCCACTCGATGCCGGTTCGGTTGCTCACGGCAGCTTCCTGTGTTTTCGCGTATGTATGAGCGTACGGCGGGGGTGGGACATTTATGCGGCGTTATCGCTAGCGGAGCCTGGTGGAGGTGTTCCGGCCGGTTCGAGCATCTTGGCCAGAGCGCTTAGTTCGGCGAGGGCGGATTGGAGTTCTTCCAGCATCTCGGCGGCTATGACGTGGGGCGGGGGGAGGTCTTCGGTGTCTTGGAGGCTCTCGTCACGAAGCCAGGTGAGGTCGAGGCTCACGTTGTCGCGGGCCATCAGCTGTTCGTAGGTGAAGCGCTTGAAGCGGTCGGTCTCGGTGCGTCGGTGGCGGTTGTCGGGGTTGTAGCACTTCACGAAGTCGTCGAGGTCGGCTCGGGTGAGGGGGTTCTGCTTGAGGGTGAAGCGCTGGTTGGTGCGCAGGTCGTAGACCCACAGTTCGCGGGTGCCGGCCTGCGCGGCGCCCGGACGACGTTCGAAGAAGAGGACGTTGGCTTTGACTCCTTGGGCGTAGAAGATGCCGGTGGGGAGGCGGAGGAGGGTGTGGACGTCGCAGTCGTGGAGGAGGCGACGGCGGATGGTCTCGCCTGCGCCGGCCTCGAACAGGACATTGTCGGGGACCACCACCGCGGCGTTACCTCCGACTTTGAGGAGGCTGACCACGTGCTGGACGAAGTTGAGTTGCTTGTTGCGGGTGGTGGCCCAGAAGTCCTCGCGCTCGTAGGTGTCGGAGGACGAGCGGCCGAATGGGGGATTGGTGAGCACCATGTCGAAACGCATGCCCGGATCGTCTCTCAGAGCGTCGTCCACATGGATGGGCGAGTCGGAGTCGGGGCTTTCGATGCCGTGGAGTAGCAGGTTCATGGCGCACAGCCGGGCGGGAAGGTCGGCGATCTCCCAGCCGGTGAACGCTCCCGAGCGCAGATGGGCGCGCTGGTCAGGATCGAGGGACCGGTGGCGGTCGAGGATCGACTGGTAGGCGCCGAGGAAGAAACCGCCCGTTCCGCAGGCGGGATCGCAGATACGGTCCATCGGGCCGGGCCGCATAACGTCGACAATTGCCGAGATCAGCGCCCTCGGCGTGAAGTACTGGCCGGCGCCCCGGGCACCCTCCTGAGCGGTCTTCTCGATCAGGCCCTCGTAGGCGTCTCCCTTGAGATCAGCTTCGAGGCTCAGCCACTCGTGCTTGTCAACGAAGTCCTTGATCAGTTGTTCTAGCTTGGCCGGACTCTGGATCCGGTTCCGGGCGTTCCGGAAGATCACCCCGAGGATGCCCCGCTCCCGGGCCAAGACGCCGAGGGCATAGTTGTACTGGTATTCGAGGTCGGGACCGGATCTGGACATCAGGGACGACCAGTCGACTTCGGGTGGGACTATCGGACGCTCATCCAGCAGCCGCTCCTGCTCGTCGGCCATCTTCAGAAAAAGGAGGTAAGTGATCTGCTCGACATAGTCGCCGTAGGAGAGACCGTCGTCTCGGAGCACATCGCAGAAGTCCCATAGTCGCTGAACCAGAGTCTTCGGGTCTGCAGTCATGCACGGGCCTTTCTCCGACGTCTGGGCATGGTCGGCCGGAAGGCGGCTATGCGTTCGAGTAAGACCGAAGCCGGCTCGTCTTCGGGATCTTGTGGAACCAACCGCCCGGCGAAGGCCTCGGCCAGCACTGACCGACGCAACGCGGCAACTCGGTTCTGAGCATCCTCAATCGATTCTCGCAGCAACCGGATATTGTGGAACTGATTACTGATATCGTCGGCAATCCGGCTCTGTTCGCCATGTGGAGCTACCGGGATGGGGAACCGGGACAGTCCTCGCTTCCCGAGATGCCGTATATTGACACCGCGGCTAGCTTCCCCGAACCGTCCTGTCGAAGCTGAGAAGTAGCAGTACCAATACAGGTAGTCCAGATCGAGACCCTGCGGACGTAATCGGAGGAGGGTGTTTTGGAAGCAGCAATCCTTTATCTCACCACCCCAGATAGCGGGTTTTCCTACCTCGCTGGGCGTCCCTGATGCTTCGTTGAGTAGGAGGTCATGTGGTTCAAGTCGGTATCGTTCGAACTCCCTGTCATCGAAGTTCATCTCCTTTACATCGTCAAGGGAGATACCGTCCCAAGTCACGTTGGCAGCTCGGAGGTAAGGACGCAATTGTTTTCCCGTGTGGTGTTTTGGCGAACGTTGACGACCGAGTTGAACCTCGGCTACATCGCCTACTGTCATGCTTATCCAGTCCGGTGGCAGGTCACGGTCAGCACAAAAAGCGTCGGCGAGAACAGCGGAGCGCAACAGCCTCAGCCTGTTGATCAGGCACTTCAGGGTCATCTCGACGGCATTCAGGCGAGTGAATATGTCCTCGATCCGTTGGACGATTCGCTCCTGCTCATACGACGGTGCGATGCGCAACGGCATCTTTCGCACGTCTCGATCGCGGACAGCGGGATAGCTTGTTCCCGTCTGCTTGCTGTCAAGGAGGGCCAAGAATTCGTCGCTCAGCGTTTGGAACATAAGGAACATCGGATGGATGCCAACGGCCGGACGTAGCACGGAGAAACCGGTAGACGCGATGGCGTTGTCAAGTCTGGCCGGGACAATAGCGATTTTCGCCAGGTAAACCCTGACTGTAGAGAGCACGGTGTCACCAGTTCTCACGAGTTGGCGGGCTCGGGAAGGTGCCTCGGCGCCTCGAATGGACTTCGTTCGGATGATCCTGCCCGTACGTCTATCAACTCCCCCAATGTCTATGTACTCGAACTCGAGGTCAGGTGACCATCGCGGATCGGCCTTTTCGACCGGAAGACAAATACCTCCGACCGTCGTCCTAGCCCACCCTTCGGGGAGTGGCTCGTTCATGCGGCCAGCGCTCGCGTCAGTTCTGTGAGGAGAGTTTCGAGGTCTGTGCCGAAGAGTTGGCGGGCCCGACCGAGGCCACCGTGGGTACTGAAGGGAGTTTCCATGAGATCTCTAGGTACCACCGAAAGGTTGGCAACTACGTGGTCCTTGATGAGCCGCAAGTAGGCAAGCTGGCTGTCATCGAAGGTGTGTTTCGGGCTGGCCTGCTGCGCCAGCCAAGCCTCGAACCGCTCGTTCACCAGGTCGGAGTAGGCGATCAGTTCGTCGGATGTATCCAGCGCGTAGCGGACCAGGCTGACCAGATCTGTGTTCACCCTCGGCCCTGACCCGCGCACCTTCGAGGCGTCGAGCACTTCGTAGGCCCGCCACAGCACATCGGGGGTCCAGGCTCGGGGCGGCCTTGCGATGGCGTTAGCCAGCTGTTTGATATCGGCGTAGGTGAGCCTGGTGCCATATGGCTGGCGGTAGAGGATGTCCAGAGCATTGATCTCGTCGCGGTGGTTCTCGATGAATTGCCGGAACGACTCGACCGTGCTCCTAGCCCGGTCGGTGGCGTCTCTGGAGAACTCGCCCGAGATCACTTGATCCTTGGTGGCCGTGTCGATGATCTGTTCGTAGCTGCGCCGTACCTCGATCAGCTTCTCACGAAGCTTCGGGTTGCCTGCCAAGGGCTGGACAGCATGTTTGACCAGCTGCTTACGGGCGGCGGAGATCTGTGCCTCATCGGGTTCTTCGCCACCTGCCGCGGCTTGCGCTTCGGCGTGATGGCGGTCCGGGTTGAGGGCGTCGACCATGAGGCTCGCGATCTCTCCGAGGCTCATGCCCGCGATTTCCTCCACTTCGGAACGGTCGGCATGGGTGATGCGCTTGTCGAGCCGGGCCAGGCGGGCGGCTGCCGAGGAGATCACGTCTTCGCTGGTGTCCCCGAGGCCGATCAGGTTGAGTAGGCGGTCGAACCCTACGCCGGGCTTGCGTTCGAGCGGGACGGTGTCGTGAAGGCCGGTGTCGGTCACGCCCACGGCATCCACCAGGACGAACTTCTCCTTGGCGTGGGCGTCTGGAGTGACGATCTGCAGGTCTCCGGCAGGCATCACCCGTACTCCTCGACCCTTCATCTGCTCGAAGAAATTGCGGCTTCGGACCATGCGCATGAACACCACGCACTCGATGGGCTTGACGTCGGTGCCGGTGGCGATCATGTCCACGGTGACCGCGATGCGGGTCTCGTAGCTGGTGCGGAAGCTCTGCAGCAGCGTTTCCGGTTTGTGGCCGGAGAGCCCGGCCGTGTAGGTGATCTTCACCGCGCCGAGGTTGCCGAGGCCGAACTCCTCGCGGACGATCTGGACGATGTCGTCGGCGTGGCTGTCGGTCTTGGCGAAGATGAGCGTCTTGGGGATATGCTCGAGCCGCCCGTCCTCACGTAGCACGCGGTCGGGAAACATCTCGGGCATCGAGTCCCGGAGGGTGCGGATCACCGTACGGATCTGGTCGGGGGCCACTACCTTGCGGTCCAGTTGGGCGGCGGTGTAGTCGATGTCCTCATCGATCTGCTCGAAGCGCTGCTCGCGGGTCTCCCGGTCCCGGAACTCGGTCACGAAGCCGGCCTGCACTGTTCCGCCCGCCTCGCTGACCTCGGTGCGGATGCGGAACACGTCGAAGTCGACGTTCACCCGGTCGGCCACCGCCTGCTCGTGGCCGTATTCCATGACCAGGTTCTGGTTGAAGAAGCCGAAGGTCTGCTTGCCCGGTGTGGCGGTGAGGCCGATGAGGAAGGCGTCGAAGTACTCCAGCACCTGCCGCCATACCCCGTAGATGGAACGGTGGCACTCATCGACGATTATGCAGTCATACGACTCGATGGGCAGCTTCTCGTTGTAGGCAACCTCGACCGGACCCGTCGGGGCGGTCTCGAAGCCGGTCTTCTCGTCGAGATCCTGGTCGATCGGATCGCCTCGCAGGATGGAGTAGAGACGCTGGATGGTCGAGACGTGGACCTTGGTGGCCTGCTCGCCGGCGATGTCGAACTCCGACGAGTCCAGCATCCGGGCGTTGTACAGCTCGGTGAACTTGCGCCCGTCGTCGGGAGTGTCGAAACCCTCGAACTCGCGGATGGTCTGGCGGCCTAGGTTGGCCCGGTCCACCAGGAACAGCACCCTCCGGGCGGCCGTATGACGCAGGAGCCGGTAGGAGACGTTCACCGCGGTGAAGGTCTTGCCGGCGCCGGTGGCCATCTGGATCAGCGCGCGGGGCCGGTTGTCACGCAGCGACTCCTCCAGGTTGCGGATCGCCTTCGCCTGCGCGGGCCACAGGCCCCGGTCGTCGAGATCGGGCAGCAAGTGCAGCCCACCGCGGATCCCGGACACCCCGATTCCGTCCGCGTAGTCGTTCTGCCAGCGTCCCAGCGTCTCGGGTCGGTGGAAGGAAAACACCCTGCGCGAGGTGGGAACCGGATCGAGGCCCGAGGTGAAGCGGGTCTCCATCCCGGTGGACTCGTACCCAAAAGGCAGAGCGCCATCGACGAGGAACGCAGGTAGCGAGCCTGGATACGAGGTCTGGTACTTGCGGGTCTGGGACTCGACACCGGTCAGCGGTAGACCCTCCTTCTTGGCCTCGATGACGCCCACCGCTTGTCCGTCCACGAACAGCACGTAGTCGGCCGGTCCGGCTTCGGTTGGGGCCTCGCGGACCGCCACGCCCGGAGCGGCTGCTACAGCCGCGTGCCGGTAGTCCTGGACCTCCCAGCCACAAGCGGCCAGGCTCTCGTCGATGTGGATGCGGGCCCGGTCCTCAGGCTTGACGTAATCCAGCACCGGATCGCCCCGAGTCGACAGGGAAGTGAGTCGCGCTCATCGCGATTGAGGGTACACCCGGCCTGTGACGCAAGCGGATGTCGGGATGAGCGGGTTCAGGATGCTGCCATGTCAACCTAAAATAGTGTGAAGCAGCTACTACGCTAGACTTAGGATTGTCAACGATGCCAACTGTAGGTACGTTGAGCCGATGGCAATTCCGGCAAGTCGTTATCCCGCGCTCAAGGCGCGCCAGGTGTTGAGACTGCTGGAGAGGATCGGCTACGAGACCGAGCGGCAGCGGGGCTCGCATCGGAAGCTGGTGTCCCCGGGTCGGCGACCAATCGGATTCGCCTTCCACGGCGGCACCGAGGTTCCGCCGCGCGCTCTTCGACACATGTTGGTTCAGCGTGCGGGCCTGACCGATGAAGAGGTGGCACGTCTATTGTGGGGCAAGCGCACCGCAGGAGGAGGAACCTGATGCACACGGTACGGGTATACCTGAACCGGCAAGAGGGAACCACGTGGTGGGCCGAGGACGACCTAGGCTTCACAGGTGGGGCTGGCCACCTGCCGGATCTGATGAAAATGATCCACGAATGGGCCGGATGTCAGGGCGTCCTTGAAGAATTGGATGTCCAGTTGGTGAGCGAACCGCCTGACGTTCTGCAGACCGCCCCACATGGGGCGGCGGCCACCACCACGCGCCGGTAGTTCTGGACCTCCCCGCCGGAGGCGGCCAGCGCCGCATCGATGCGGATGCGTGCCCGGTGCTCAGGCTTGACGTAATCCAGCACCGGATCGCCCCGAGTCGACAGGGAAGATGATCGCGCTCATCGCGATTGAGGGTACACCCACCCTGTGACACCGGATACGTGAACGATCGGGGCTAATCTCGCGCCCACTCCAAGAAGGGTGACGGGCTCGTGGGGAGAGTTCTGTACCAGGTTCTCCGCACGCGGGCGCGGGTGAGGAGCAAGGATCGAGACGGTCTTGAGACAGCCACATAGAAGGTGCGCCGTTCTGCCTCTTCCGCTTCTGGGGTGTTGGCTCGAAAGTCGGGAAACCGACCCTCGTTGCAAGCCACCACCGCGACGCTCCTGAACTCGCGTCCCTGTGACTTGTGCACGGTCAACAAGCGCACGCCGGGATCGAGCGGGTCACCTCGCTGGCATCTGGCGATGTGATGCTTGAACTCGGCGAAGGACTGCGAGCCGACCGGGGTTCGGTCGACGAACGACGTCCATGAATCCTTGATCTGCGCTCTGTCGTCCCACCAATCCGGATCGCTGATGTCGAGGTGGCGCAGCGCGGCAACTAGCTCCTCAGGAGTGGCGACCGTTCCTATCCGGGCGAGTTCGGCCAAGTCGGGGTCGGCGCACCGGAGGAACAACGCCGACACATCGGTCCACTTCTCATCAGGATCCCTGCCGCAGAGACGTGACAGGCTACGGCGGATGGAGATATGGTCAGGCGCGCTCTTGAAGCCGATGAACTCCAAGACCGCCTGTGCGGGCGGGCTTGTTACCCACGCATCCGGGGTGCTGGCCGAGGCGTGCGGGATTCCCAACTTGTCGAGCGCGTCGCGCGAGGGAATCAATGCTGCAGCTGAGCGACCAAGGACAGCAATCTGCTCGGGTGCGACCGAGGTGGCCTCATCCCGCGAGACAGCATCCTTCGGGAGTCCGCATGCGAGTTGCTTCTCAATCCATGACGCGACGCCTGTTCCCTCGTCGGCCTCTGAGTCGAACTCGGCTAGCCGCAATTCGCCGCGAGCTGCATAACGGCCGCGGGGCATGTCCAATGGAAGGCTCAAAGCGGACGCGACCCTCCGAGCGACGCGGTCGATGCGTTGGGCGGATCGGAAGTTGGCGCCCAACTCGATTCGCTCAGCACCGTATTGTCGCTCGAAGACTCCCATCAGCGTGTGGTCAGCCCCGGCGAAGCCGACAATCGACTGCCGCTCGTCGCCCACGAGCGTGGCAGCGACGTGGTCGCCGCCTGGAGGGCCTATGAGCGATGTGAGGAGCCTGTACTGCGACCTGGTCAGATTCTGGGCCTCGTCGACGACGACGTGCTCGTACAGCGCCCCATAGATCCGGCGGATGCCCCTCAGCGAGAGCACCTCGGCGGCCCGGTCGAGCATCGCCTGGTAGTCCAGCGCTCCGGCCTCGGCCAGAACGCGCCGCCAGGTCTCTGTGCGACGGGTCTCGTTACCCCGAGCTCGGTCCAGGTCCAACTCGCGGAACGTCTTTGCGGGGTCGGACGGCTCCCTGTAGCCCCCTCGCCTGAGCCACGCCGACAGGAGTTCGCGGCGGTCTTCGTCTCGGCTGAGGATCTCAGGCTCCAGCGGAAGCCCGACCAGAGTCCCATGGTGCCGGACGACACTAAGCGCGAAGCCGTGGATCGTGTCGGCGTCTACCCGACGGTGGAGTCCTCCAAGGCGGCTTGCGAGCCGATCCTTCAGGCCGTCAGCGGCTCGGACCGTGTACGAGAGAGCCAGGACTCTGAACTCTTCGAGCGGCGACTGCGCGAGAATGCGCTCGATCCGCCTCGCCACGACCTCGGTCTTGCCCGTTCCCGCTCCTGCGACGACGGTGAGCGCACGCGCTCGGCTGCCAACCGCTTGCTCCTGTCTGGCGGTCAGGCGGAACTCAGCCATCTTTGTGAGCTCCCCTCGGTAGGATGCTGTCCAGCCGGTCCATGAGTTCCGTGAGCGGGACCGGCCATCGCGCCGAGGCGGTCTGCCACGGATGCCGGCTGATCAACTCCGTTGCCAAGATACTGCCAATGGCCCCCTTATGGCCTTTCATGAACTTCAACAGCGAACCCTTGCCCGCTGAACCGTCGTAGCCCAACTCCTGACATGCCGCTCGGCACAGGTCGGGATGAGAATCCAGCATCATGCCTTCGGTGGCTTCCTCCCTCCCGCCGTCGCCCGGTCTGCTTACCCAGACGATGTGGTCTGTGGCGTCTTGGCCGTGGTCGCGGACGAGAGTTTCGGCTGCTCGTCTCCCCGGCCCATCGGAGTCCGCGAACAGCAACCAGGGAAGACCTACCAAGTTGGCGAACTTCACAACCGCTGCGGCCAGGTCGGTACCCATGCTCCCCGGGTCGACGACGCAGAGCCCGTGCGCCCTGTAGCCATAACAATGTCGGGCCAGGGGAGGAATGAGCGCGCGTTCCGTAGCGCCGTCACCCAAGACCACGGCGGACGCAAAGACCAGTTCGCCGAAGGGTCGCTCCACTGTCCTGCGGATCTTCTCCATCTCCGCAAGGTGCAGACTCGGTCGCCGGGCGCGGTCGGATGCCTCGTCGTCGGTTACGTGCAGGTCGATCACCCGGACGCGACCTGCGTCGGTTCGAAGCAACCGCAGAGACCTTGGACTTGCTTCCGACACCGGGTTCGAGTTCCTCCCGAACGGTGAAGTCATCCCGACTGGCTGGGGCCGCGCCGAGGGCAAGAGCCAAGGCCCTCATTACCCGTGACTTTCCGACGTTGTTCGGTCCTGCCAGCACGGTCAGGTCGTCATCGAACTCGATCCGACACTCGGCGATCCCTCGAAAGTTGCGGATCCGTACGGAACTCAGGTAGAGAGGCGCGAAGTCACGAGGCTGATCCTTGGAATTGCCAGCAACAGCCTTCGTATCGGCCATGGCGCCCATTCTGTCGCTCTTTCTTGCTGACCGCCTCACATAGTAACGGCAAGTCAAGCCCTACCGCAGCTACCAGATGGACATGCTCTGCTACTACGTCTTGCGGTTTCCGCCCCCGTGGATTCATACCCGAACGGGAGCGTGCCATCGACGAGGAACGCAGGCAGTTCGCCCCGATACGCGGTCTGGTATTTCGGTTCTGGGACTCGCGACGCCGGTCAGCGTCGTGCCCTGCCCGTCCACGAACAGCACCCGTAGTCGGCAGGTCCCGCACCGGTGGGCGCCTCTCGCACCGCCACGCCCGGGGCGGCAGCCACCGCCGCGTGCTTGTAGTCCTGAACCACCCAGCCGCAGGCAGCCAGCCACGGGACGCAATCTGGGGAGCGGACGCGCCAGCCTAGACCTGGTGTAGTATACTGTAGCGCGAGCAAACTACGAAGGTGAGTTGTGCCACGACCAACGTCGTTCCGTCTTCCCGAGGAACTACTCGAGCGCATCGAGGCCGAGAGTCGCTCTGTGGGCGCCTCGATCACGCAACTGGTCTCGTCCTTGCTTGACGAAGGCCTGAAGACGCGCTGCTTTCCGGGCATCGTCTACCGCAGCGGTTCCCTGGGCCGGCGCGCTGCCCTGGTCGGCGGCCCCGACGTGTGGGAGGTGGTACGAGACCTTGCCGCCGCGCCGGGCCGGGGGATGGACCGTGTCGAGAACCTTGTCGCCGAAACCGGCCTGACCACAGCATCGGTGTTGCTGGCGGCGGACTTCTACGCGTCGTTTCCGGAGGAGATCGATGCGCTGATCGAGGCAGATGAGCGTGCAGCCGAAGAGGTTCGGCGCCAGACCCGGCGGCGTGAGCGGCTGCTGTCGTCTTGAGGTGGCTGATCGACGAGATGCTGCCGCCCGCTACTGCGGCGGAACTGACCGCGTTCGGGCATGAGGCGCTCAGTGTCGCCCAGGCGGGGCCGGCCGGCAGCGAAGACGCCGCCGTCTACGAGAGCGCCGTCGAGCAGCGACGGATCATCGTGACGGAGAACTTCGCGGACTTCGCCAAGATCACCAAAGACCGGATCGCCGCGGGCGCGCCATGCGTGCCCGTCGTCTTCGTACAGAAGCGTCGGCATCCCCGAGGCGCGGCGTTGGCCCCCGCCCTGGCGCGCCATCTGCATCAGTGGTCCGTCGCCAACCCGAACCCTTACCACGGCGTGCATTGGCCGTGAGAGCGCCGTCCCGCCGAGCGCTGGGCAGTGGTACGGGACTTATCGTGTTGGCGATGCGTGCACTATCGCTGGAGCACGACCGCTGATGATCTCCCGGATACTGTCAGTTCGAGAGGACCCGTATCGGGCATCGCGGGCCGGGCGCGCGGGCCAGTCGGGCGTCCAGTGTCAGCAGGGAGCAGCCGAGTTCTTCCGCGAGCGCCACGTACACAGCGTCATACGGTGTGGCGTTGGCTCGTAGCTGATACGCCCGTGCCATGAACGGGAGCGCCGGGTAGCGCCTGGCCGCAAACTCGATGAGGTCGTCAATGGCTGCTCGGAATCGGCGAGGGCCGATGTCCCCGGCGAGCCATCGTTTCCGCCACACCGAGACGGTCTCGACGTCCGCAAGGTCCGGAATGGCTATGTCTTGGCTGCGTAGCTCGCGCCTGGCGATGTGACCGTCCCGTCCATCATCACCTAGGGCGCTCGCCAGCACGGATGCGTCGACGACGATCAATGTAGATGCCGGTCCTCGGCGAGATCCTCTACAGCCTGTTCGAACGAAACGCGGCCACCCGAGCGGCCATCCACCCTGTCCATCAGCTCGTCGATCGTAGGACGCGCAGCAAGCTGCCTCAGTTCCGCACAGAGGTACTGCTGGAGCGATTTGCCCTCGCGTGTAGCCCGTCGTCGGAGTACGGCGTGTGTCTCGTCGGGGAGATCTCGTATGAGTATGTGCGGCATAGTTGCATTATGATAGCATCAATTCCAAGGACAGGGGTCGGGTCGCTCGAACGAGACATGCCGGACGAGCAGCGGTGTCTTGGACGCCAGACGGAGCGTGGGGTCGTCATAGAAGCCATGCTCACTCAACTGAGCTACATGTCCGGCGGTCTCGCTGGTGCGTACAGCGGCTACTCCGCCGATGATGTCGAAGTCAGGATCGACGGTGTTCAGGTCCGGTCCCGGAGGAGAGAATTCGGTGATCGTGTCCTCGCACGGAACCTCGATCAGGTCGGCAACGGTCGCCCGCGTGGACGGCGCCAGCGTGGATTGCTGTGTTACCGGTGGTTCCCGGAGTCCGCACCCCGGCAGGAGCAATGCGAGGCCCGATGCTAGAAGCAGTCTCCGAAGGCAAGCGCTAGGCGTCACCGGATCGCCCCGAGTCGCCAGAAAATGGGAATCGCTCCCATCGCGATCGAGGGTACATCCGGGGCCTGTGTACGCAGCTTTCGTAGATCGCGACTCTGGCCAGACCTTGGGAGGTCGAACAGCTAACCCACCGAGCTGTACTTGACCGACGGTTGCCTCCGGACGGGCCTTATGGCAGGCGCGCCAGGATGGTGGCGCCCATGGCGAGCACAGATCCCAGGGTCGCCAGCCCTATGCCGGCAATCCACCGGGTCATTCGCAGCATGTCCCTGCGGAGGTCCGCCACGGCGTTCGCTATCTGTGTCTGGACTTCGCCTCTCACGGCGTCATCCTTCGCGTCCACCAAAGACTCGGTCACTGTGGTCATAGCATAGCTCCCTTGTTGTCGCCGGACGGGACGTCTCGCCCGTGCCGGCTGCTCTGTGGCACCCTTGAGAGTCTGTTCCAATACAGGTATAACAGTGGTCGTTCACCAATTGAAGTAGCTAGTGGTCTGTCTGCGAGACACCGGGTGCTCTGGCGGCCAGCGGCGTCCCGTCGCTGCGTTCCGCTTCCTCAACGTACCGCTGCGGGTACGCCTTCGTCAGCGGGCCTTGCGAGGAACACCGCTGCCGACGCCATACCACACCGCCATTACACAGACAGACCACTAGGAGTCACCGGTTATACGGGCTGGGTGGCGGTCTTTGGAGGATATGCGAGGGCTATAGCGGCCAGGGTGATGACCGCGAACACCACGACGACCACGCCGAAGGTCTTGGGGGTACCGTCGTTGAAGAGGGCCACCGCGGCGCTGCCTGTGCCCCCGATTGCGAAGCGGACGAAGGTGGCGAACCCCGAGGCGCTGCCGGCCATGTGAGGAAACCCATCCAGCACCCCGGTGAGGGTGCCAGGCCCGACCAGGTGAGTCAAAGAGACCGCGAGTGCCGACGCGGCGACCACTCCGGCCAGCCCCCACAGATCGGTTCGTGTGACCCACCACAGGGCCGCCGACAGCACCGTCATGCTCACCGTTCCGATCAGAACGATCCGCCGGTATCCGATCCTCTCCACGTACCTGATGTTGACGACCTGCGACAGCCACGCTCCTATCACCGCTACGGCGAACAGCGCGCTGAACCAATGCTCTTCGAGTCCGTAGTAGTCGATGAAGATGAAGGGAGAGGCGGCGAGGTATGCAAAGAGAACGCCCGCCGAGGCGCCGCCCGCTATCGCATAGGCGACCGCCGTTCGCGAGCGTGTGATGGATCTGTATCCCCGAAGGCTGGTCGCCAGGTCCAGGGTGCGGCGGCGGTCCTCGGGAAGGGTCTCGGGAAGCCGGCGCCAGACGGCGAGGAAAGCCAGGGCGCCCACCAGCGCCAGCACCAGGAAGATCGCTCGCCACCCGACGAAGAGGAGCAGCAGGCTACCCATGAAGGGGGCCACGATCGGCGCCCCGAGGACGATCATCATCAGCACGGACATGGCCTTCGCCAGAGCGTCGCCGGACAGGACGTCGCGGAACATGCTGCGGGCCACGGCGAAGGACGACCCGCTGCCGAGCGCCTGGATGGGCCGCAGGACGATCATGGCTTCGATCGTGTCCACGGATGCAAGCGCCAGGCTGGCCAGCGTGTAGACGACCAGAGCAACCATGATCGGCCGGCGCCGTCCAATCGCGTCCGAGACCGGCCCGGCCAGCAGCGGTCCGAACATCAGCCCCAGGAGGAACGCCGTGACGGTCATCTGCGTCGCTCCATCGGACGCGTCGAGAGAAGCGGCCATCTCCGGCAGAGCCGGCAGGTACATGTCCACCGAGATCGGTCCCAGCGAAACCACCAGGCCCATCACCAGGTAGAACCTGCGGCTAGGGCCCGAGGGCCGCGAAAGGACTCTGCCGTCCGAACTCATGGCGCGTAACCGGAGCGAATTACCGGCCGAGCCGGTACCGCGACGAACGGATAGGGTCCTCGGTCAGGGCTGGATGACCTGGCCGGACAGGCCGCCTCGTCGCCGATCGCGGTGCGACTGTGTTGTCGGATCTCATCCCTGCCCGTTTCCCCACAATGCTCGCCTCGGCGCCGAGGAAGATTCGATGGTAACCAGTCCACAGGCGGCCGCAGATCACGCCCAGCCGGCGGGCCGTTCCTTCTCGCGGCGGGGGTCGCCGAGGCGGGATCAGGAACGGGCGAAGACCAGGAGGCGAGTGATGGTGCCGCTGCCGGCCTCTTGCAGGGCCGTCAGGTACTCCTTGCGCAGCGATGGCGTGGCCCGGCGCAGCGCCCCATGTGAGGCGCGGCCGGCCGAGAGCCATGGCCAGGTAGTCGGCCGCCACCCGCCCGTGGCGCCCGTTGCCGTTTGGGAATGGATGGATAGCCACGAGGCGATGGTGAAACCGGATGGCCGACTCGCCGGGCTCGTAGGTGGCGTATTCGACCCAGGCACGGGCATCGTCGACCAATGAGCGTACCGATACGCCGATATCTGCCGGGCTGATACCGATGTTGGGATGTTCGCTATTTGGGCGTTGAGGGGGTTGTGGGCGCCGGTTTTGGGGTGTTCGGGCGGTGCCGGGTGGTGGTTCAGCTGGTTCCGTGGCGGGCTACAGCGTGTGCCACAGAACCCTCACATGTGTGCGCTGGGAGCATACCGGTACGGGCGCCGGGAGCGCACGTCCATGTCCCGCCCCGGCCGCTATTCGCCGAAGAGGTCGCGGAGTACCATCGCGGCGCGTTCGTTGAGAGCGTCAAGTGGAAAATACCGCCCCACTATGTCATGGACTTGTGACATAGTGGTGACATCTAGTATGCCCGCCAGCGTGCGAATATCGCCCACGTCGCCGGCGCGGGACGCCACAACCTTCATCGCCAACAGATGTTCAGGAGATGCAGCGAACACACGTAACGCGGGGTGGTCGAAGACCACCAGCGGGCGGCTATCTCTGACCTGCGAAACGAAGGGGGCTGCGTTCTCGTTGAACCAGGAAGTCAACAACCCCCTCCGTCGGGCGACCGCATGCACTGCGTCGGTCAACGCGCCGTGCCCGTCTAGCACTATCGCGTCCATGTCCACGGTGAACCGTTCGCTGTCGTACCCCAGAGCCATAGCAGCCCCGCCTACCACGAATACCTGAGCCACTACCTTTCGCTGGTGCAGCTCCTCGGCGACTTCGGTCAGCAGATCGGTCAAAAGGTGACGGCCCAGATAGACGCGTTCGCCCACGTCACACCACCTTCAGGTCTCTTTCCTCCACCCAGACGCCGCGTGCTAGGAAGGCGGCGGGGGAGTGAACCATCGCTGCGATTATGAGACCCTCGAACTGGCTGGGGATGTACGTCCAGAAACCCTGATATATCCGACTCGGCTTGAACACCCAGTCAGGGGGCTGCGTGCCGTCGTGGTAGCAGTGATGATCCACCCAGGCCGCGACGAGCGCGTCCCAACCAGGACTGATGGGCGCCGGCTCGGTTTCGACAAGGGCGCGTCGGTGTTCTAGGGGGGTGCTCTGCCACCGAAGCCCGAACTCGTGAGCTAGAAGTCGCCACTTGAAAACATCGTCGTGCTTGAACTCGCGGAACAGAGGGCCGTAGGCGGCCAACGTGGGCGGCCACGTCATTTTCCTGCCCTGGCGTTCCTCGATTTCAAGCTGGGCAAGAGCCCGACGTTCTCCCTCATCAACCAGGCGTTCCTGGCAGTCCGCCGCGCTCGTTCGTGTCGGTGGCATCATGCTCCAAGGCTACTAGGGGCGCTCCGTATCGTGGTCGGGGATCGTGTCGTCTTGGATGCCTAGGACATCGACTGGGCGACCGGGCCGTGGCTGCGGGTGGATGGCGCGGGCCCTTGCGGGAATGTGGAAGTCCCCCCTCTGATAATGTGGAAGTCCCCGTGGGGATGGTCGTATAACCGCAGGTCAGGGCTGGTGGCGAACATCCCATGTTGGTCTCGAGTGTCCGGTATCTGCCTGCCCACGTCCAGACTCTTCCGAACATGTGCCTGTGGAGATCTCGTAGGAACCGGTCGTCGAGCAAGGTGGACAGCGTGGGCGACCGACGGAGGAGCGCCTCGGCGATGTTACGTTGTTCGGCCTCGAAGAGATCGCCCCGAGTGGAGATGTGGCTCGGGATGAGGCCCTCCATGTCCCCGTGCGACAGAGCGGTCCGGCCATCACCCGCCGGCGTCGAGAGGTCAACCACTATCAGCTGTCGGTCCAGAGGCCTCGCCGGTCGATGAATCGCTCAGCGAGATCGTCCAGTAGGGCCTCGGTCTCGTCCTCACCGACAGCCTGGTCCTCCAGTCGACTGTGATGTGCTATCGGCCCGAGGTGCGAGACCGCTTGTTGACGCGCTCTCGATCGGACGGTTTCCTCGAGGGATGTACGGGGTACCAGGGCGTAGAAGAGATCGCAATCCATCGCAGGCATGATCTCGCCGAGAGGACTACCAGCGGGCGCCTTGGCCGGTTACCTCTTCGACGGGGAGGGCGATCGGGAGGCGGGAGCGGATCCACTCATCCTGGGCTCGGGTGACGTGGGTGGGGAAGTGGGTGCGCATGACCTCCCTGACGTGCTCGTGGGCCCGTTCGGCTGCGTTCTTGGCGCCGAGCTCGCGCCAGTCGTCGGGGCTGTTGCGATCGCCGATCACCGGGTAGACGTACTCGCGCTGCATCAGGTGAAGGGTCTGATCGCTACCCAGGAAGTGGCCCGGCCCCGAAATCGTCTCGCGGATCACGTCCATCGACAGGGTGGAGTCGTCGATGTCGACTCCCCGGATGGTGCGGTTGGCGGATCCGAGCATGTCGTTGTCGATCACCAGGGCCTCGAGGGAGAAGGCGAGCAGGGAACCCAGCATCCCGGCCGACTCGTAGACCAGGTTGGCCCCGGCTTGTCCGGCCAGGACGGTGGTGATGCCCTTCTCGTACCCGGCTTGGTTGTCCGGAAGCTTGGAGTCGGCCATGCCGGCCGCCACCCCGGACGGCAGGCCCAGCCAGTTGGCCACCTGTGCCGCGGCGGCGTTCAGCACCGCCTCCTCACCCGAACCTCCGCTCATGGCGCCCGTGCGCAGGTCGGAGACGAAGGGCCAGAGCCCCATCACGCAGGGATGCCCGGGGGAGATCAGGTTCACGCTGGTCAGCCCGGCCAGGCACTCGGCCAGCGCCTGGACCAGCGATCCGCCGAGAGCTGCCGGCGAGGTGGCGCCCGCCTGCCCGGCCGAGAGCAGGTTGATGGGCATTCCCGTCGCGATCTGGGCGACCATGGCTTCGGTCGATTCGTAGGCGAAGCGCAGCGGCGGCACCACGAAGGTGTTGTTGACGCACACGAAGGGACGTTTCCGGAACTCGCCCTCCCCGCCCAGCACGTAGTCGTACATCTCCACCACCTCGTAGACGTGCTCCGGGCGGAAGAAGGAGGTGCCCTGCGGCTTGTCGGTTCCCATCATCGTGGCGTAGGCCGTGTTGATATCGACTTCCCGGGAGGTCTCCAGGTCGCGGGTCACCATGGTGCGCAGGAAGAAGTGGATGTGCTCGAGCGTGTTGTTGAGGCGGGAGGCATCGTAGAGGTCGACGGTGGTGCTGGGACGGAAGGTCCGCTCGTGGTAGTCGAGCATCAGCACGGCGGCGCCGGCCGTCCCGTAGTGGACCTTGTTGCCCGATAGCTCGATGCTCTTGTCCTCGTCGATCCCGTGCCACACCCATTCCTTGGCGGCCACCTCCTCGACGACTCGCTTCACCACCGAGCGGGGGTAGTGCAGCCGGTTGTTGCGGTCCAGGTGACCACCGGCGCCGGTGACGGCTTCGGTGAACTCGGGTATCGGATCGCCCATACCCACGTCTTCGATCAGCTCTAGAGCGGCGGCGTACACCCGCTCCATGTCGGACTCGGTCAGGGGCCGGTAGGCGCCTCCGCTCTGGCCGGGGCGTACCGCCCGCTCGTCCTCGGTGGGGCCTGCCCGGCGCGCCGCCACCCGGGCGGCCCGTCCTCCTGCGCGTCTGCGGCGGGCCAATTCAGGCTCGCAACCGCTCGCTGCGGGGATCCCAGACCGGTTCGGCCAGCACCGTGGCGGTCCGGCGGCGGTTCATGACCCCCACCTCGAAGGTCGATCCGGGGGCCTCGAACCCTGGGGCCACGTAGGCGAACAGGATGCTGCGGCCCACCGAGTGGGCCCAGGCGCCGCTGGTGGTGATCCCCATGATGCGCTCCCCGTCGTAGGTCGGCTCGTTGCCCAGGCAGTCGGCGTCGCCGTCGTCCAGCTCGGCGTACACGAGCACCATGCTGAGCGGCTCGGCCTGTTCACGCCGGGCGACGGTGGCGTCCTTGCCCTGGAAATCCTTGCCGTAGTCGACGAAGCGACCGAGCCGGGCCTCCACCGGGGTGATCTCGGTGGTGAGCTCCGAGCCGTGCGCCTTGTAGGCCTTCTCGAGCCGCATCACGTTCATCGCCCGGCTGCCGAAGTCGACGATCCCGTACGGAGCGCCGGCCTTGTGGATGGCCTCGTACGCCTCCACCAGGTGTTCCAGGGGCATGTGCAGCTCCCAGCCCAGCTCCCCCACATAGGACACGCGCAGGGCGATGCAGGGGGCGCCGGCCACCTCGATCTCCTGCCCGGTGAGCCAGCGAAAGCTCGGGTTGGAGAGATCGGCGCCGGTCAGGCCGGCCAGGACCTCCCGGGAACGGGGTCCGGTGACCGCCAGGATGCCGGCCCGGTCGGTGACGTCGGTCACCGTCACCCTCTCGCCGTCCCGGATGTGGGAGGTGAGCCAGTCGAAGTCGTGCCACTGGGCCGTGATCGCCGAGTTGAGATAGAAGCGCTCCGGTCCCAGCCGGGTGATCGTCATCTCCGACTCGATGCCTCCCAGGGTGGTCAGCATGTGGACCAGCCTGATCCCGCCGTCCCGGGCGGGCATCCGGTTGGCCGACAGGCGGTCCAGCAGGGCGGCGGCGTCGGGTCCGGTCACCTCGAACTTGGCGAAGGCGGTGAGATCCGCGATCCCGACCCCTTCCCGGATGGCCCTCACCTCGGCGCCCACCTCGTCATGGGCGGAGGATCGGCGGAAGGAGTAGACCTCCGGGTCGGGGGAGAAGTACATGGCCCGTTCCCAGCCCCACACCTCCTGCCACCGGGCGCCCTTGTCATCCAGGATGTCGTAGAGGGGCGTCTTCTTCATCGGGCGTCCCGCGTCCCGGTACTCGTTGGGCATCCGCACCTGGTACATCTCGTGGAACTCGTCGATCGATCGTTCGTGGGTGTAGCGGCCGGGGGCGTACGGACCGAACCGGCGGGGGTCCATGTTGGCCACGTTGATCTCGGTCTGGCCGTGGACCATCCACTGGGCCAGGTACTTGCCGGCCCCGGGACCTTGGGTGATGCCGATCGAGGCGCCCGCGCAGTACCAGTAGTTGGGCAGCCCCGGCGCCGGTCCCATCAGGTAGCCGGCGTCGGGAGTGTGGGTGATCGGTCCCGACACGACCTGCTTGATGCCCGCGCCGGCGAAGCAGGGGAGCCGTTGGGCGGCGAGATCCAGCCACGGAAGCAACCGGTCCAGCTCCACCGGGGTGAGATGGAAGGTCAGGTCCCAGTCGATCCCCCCGACCCCGTACTCCTTGGCGTCGGCCCGCTCGTAGGGCCCGATGATGAGGCCGTCGTGCTCCTGGCGGTAGTAGCAGGAAGCCCGTGGATCCCGTACCACCGGGTGCTCCGTCGCCAGCGCGGCCACCTCTTCGATCCGTTCGGTCACCAGGTACTGGTGGATCACCGACTCGATGGGCACGTCGAGGCCCACCATCGCGCCGAGCTGCGGGGTGTAGGAACCGGCCGCGTTGACCACATGCTCGGCCACGATCCGGCCCTTCTCGGTTATTACCTCCCACCGTCCGTCGGGTAACTGGTTCATATCGGTCACGCGGTTCTTGCGGCTGATCTCGGCGCCCAGCCGGCGGGCGCCGATCGCCATGGTGTTGGTGGCGGCGGAGGGATCGGTCCAGCCGTCTCCCGGGGTCCATATGCCCAGCTTGATGTCCGGCTCGACATCGAGAAGGGGCGCCACCTCCGTGATCTCCGACGGCCCGAGGAGGTGGCATTCGACGCCGATGTAGTCCAGGATGCCCTTCACGTAGTAGAACCAGTCGACCTCGTTGTCGTACCGGGCCAGCCGGACAGCTCCACACCCGTGCCATCCCGAGTGCATGCCGGTCTCCTGCTCGATCACCTTGTACAGGTCGGCGGTGTCCCGGTGGACCTTGGCCATGTTGAGGTCGCCGATGAAGTGGGGGATCAGGCCGGCCGCGTGCCAGGTGGACCCGGAGGTGAGCTCGTCCTTCTCGATCAGGATCGTGTCGGTCCAGCCTTCGTGGGCGAGGAAGTAGAGGAGGCCGACGCCCATGGCGCCGCCGCCGACGATCGCTACTCGGACCTCATCTCGCATGCTCGCCCTCCGGCGAATCCGGCCTGTATGCGTGATTCCCTACACGCGGTGAATTGCGGGCTCTACGGTAATCGCTGAAGAGGCGAGGATAGACAGCTACAATCAGCGGTCAACGGTGACCGGCTCGGGCCTGGGATGGCGATCCGGAGGCCGCCCACCCCGTTTACCGAACCAACCCCCTTCCGTAAGGAGCGGTCCCGTGCGTCGCCACCCCATCCTGGCTGTGTTCACGATCACCTACATCATCGGTTGGACCATGGGCGGGCTAATCCTCGGACGGCCTCAAGTTTGGGGAATTATAGAGATGAGTGACGGCGGGGGAATCCGCTAGCGCTGTGTCGGGTTGACGAACCTCTTGGCGTCTCTCATGGCCGGTTGGGTCCGGAATCGGAGCACAGCCTCAGCGACCTGCTCGGAGTCGCGTCCTGATAGTCGGCGCGTAGTCCACGTTTCCGAACTCGTCTGGACCGTTTCGGCTTCGGCTCGGTCATCTCAATACTGCTATCACGACACCGCCTACCACGGTAACCCACCCGACGATCCAAAGGGTCTGACTGTGAATATCCCTACGTAGGTCAGCAACGGCCTCAGCGATTTTCGACACCATGCGCGCCTCTACGGCTTCGTCCTTGGCATCTACGAGTGACTCGGTAACCGTCATGGCGTCCTTCGTGTCCCTGTGCTTACGAAGATATCACATTGTCCGGTACAGTAGGTGGCGTCCACCAATACAACTCGACTGTCCAGACCGGAGCCTTGGGGCCGATGTGCCTTCATGGTCCCTTCGGTCGGTTGGCAGTCGTGTATTGGTGAACCCTGCGTTCCTCCACGAACCCCTGGAGCGTGCCGGCCGCGGTGTTCGGTACCACCCTGGTAACGACATTGCCCGTCGCCCGGTCTCCGGCACCCACGACGGCGGTCTTGCCGACAGGCCCCCTGCCTGCACGCAGCTTCTTCGAGGCGTGCTTGTTGCGCTCCAACCCGCCGATATACGTCTCGTCAACTTCGACCGGCCCGGGAACATGAATGATCAGGGTTAGCAAGTGGTACCCCGCTCAGATACCGTGGAAACTCAGAACAACGCGATCTGATTCGTGTACCTACGTCCCTCGGAGGTGGTCAGCCCTGGGCGATCCGGGACGGTTCGTGTGGCTGCCATCCTGCGGTTGATCGCAGTCAAGTCGTTCCGTTAGAAGGGGATAGACCGCTGGTCGTTGATCCGGTTGTGTGTCGGGGTTGCTGCGGGATGTTTCTCGTCAAACCATCGGGGCCAACTCCGGGTTGCCGTTCTTGGCGGCCCATGCTCTGATGGCCTGATCGCGCGTGGCCAGGATGCCCTCCTCTGCGATGGCGGTTGCGGTGATGAACTGGTCCATCGGGTCTTTGTGGAATCCCCCGTCGAGTAGTCGTACGGCTCGAACGGCCAGTTCGGGGGTGATCGGCGCCGTTGAGACACCCTTCGATCTCAGCGACCAGATCAGGGCATCTGTGGGTGGAAGCGCCCGCAAGTCATTCCTGGGATGACGGCGGATCAACTCGATTTCCCAGAAGGTAGCCGCCGACACGAGCAGACTCCGCTCGTCTTCCGCTGCTCGCAGCATGCTGAGAAGGGAACCGGCCCCTTCGCCTCCGGCGAGCGCGCCCCGAACATAGGCGATGAGGATGGGGGTGTCCAACACCACGGGCCGCTTCATCGAGTAGCTCTCAGCATGGGGGGACGTCTAGGTGGGTGCTGAAAGCGACGGGGACCGGTTGGCCCGCGAAGTTTCTCCCTGGGGCTTTTGTCTCCGGTTACCGGGCCAACAGGACATTCTCGGTACCCATCTATGAGGTGTCGGCGTCCCAGCCGTCGACGATCTCATCCCACTCGTCGTCCGAGTAATAGGGCGCGGTGGGGTCGGGATAGACGATGCCGCCTTTCGAGTAGAGGCCGAAGATGCTGCCCGACCCGCCGTGGCGGATCGGAGAGACGACCGCTAGGGGCTTGCCACGCCGGGTGACGATGATCTCGCCCCCGCTCTCGGCCATCGCCGGGAGCAGGGACAAGCATCTCCGGCGGAACTCGCTGATCGGGATGGTGCTCACATCCGGTGTCGCGCCTGGTTCTGATTCCATGGAAGCAATTGTACAATCCAGACCTTTAGTGTGCAACTGGTTTCCTGGGTTCACTTATACTCCGCTGCATGTTCCCACGAAGATTACGGCGGCGGCTGCGGGGACGGCTGCTATACGCTCGTGCGATGCTGAGAGACCACACGCAGACGCTGCTCGGAAGGAAACCCGCGGAGCTGATACGGGCTGTCCGTGTTGAACCACGCGACGGATATACGATCTGGATCGAGTTCGACGACGGCGCTGCGGGCGAACTGGACTTGTCCGGTTCGGCGTCGGGTGTGTTCGCAGCGTGGGAAGACCGGACGGTATTCGATCGGGTACGGATTCAGGCCGAGCCATACCGTGCTGTCACCTGGGGTGACGATCTGGACATGTGCGAGACCGCGTTGTACATGAGGCTGACGGGCAAAACGGCGGACGAAGTGTGGGCGCCTGTCTTCGTCGAGGTCGGGCCATCGGATCAAGCTTCGGGAGGCGGACGGCTCCCGGTTGTTCCGCTCGTCGGGCGTGCCGTCGCACAGGCGCGGGAACCAGTAGAGCGGAACGGTCAGGGTCCTGCCGTCCTGCAGCCATACACGTATAGCGCTACTCGATACTTCGAGATGGCCTGTTCCGTGGCAGTGAAGGAACGTATATGGGCAGATAGAGAGCAGCACTATCCGATGATCTGCCCGTCGGGTAGGGTTACTGAGATGCGAACCGGTGAACGGCCTGAAACCCGCGAAGAGCAGGAAGCACGACTCATGCGCCTGTCCGACGAGGCCGACGCGGGCGCGTTCGACGATTTCCGGGAGGCGGCGATAGCCCATTTGGAGTCGCAGGCACCCGAAGGGTACGCGTTCGTCGACGGATGGTTCGTCCGGCTGGACCCGTCGTTGCCGGATCATGTGACCATCGACCAGGTTTACGACGGTCGGGTTATCGGGCAGCAAACCCTCCCAGCGCCGTATCGGCCTGTCTCCTAGACGATCTGTTCCAAGGGGTGGCGCCGTCCGATTAGTTGCTAGTTGCTAGTTGCTAGTTAATATTGTTAGTCAATGTGTGCGTGCCAGTCGAGGCTGCCACTGTTCCCCGCGCCTCCTGTTTTGCCGGGGTCCTCGCCTCGGCACGATTGGGCAATTCAGACAATCTATGGACACTGGAACTATCTAATCTAAGCCAATCCATCGCAGACAACTAGTGACTAGTAACTACTGACTAGGAACTAAATCATCTAGCGGGCGGTAAGAACCCCAACCTCCCGTCCCCAACCCCCCCCGTCACATGCACTATCGGCGCCGGGCCGGCCGCGCAGATGCTCTCCATTGCGGTTCTCGGAGATCGAGCCCACCCTTGTAGTGTGTGGGGAAGTGAGTGTCGGCCCCCTTCCCACCGAGGGGACGTAGTCCAGGTTCTGGGGGTGACGTGGTCGTGAGAGCTTGGGCTAAGTGCCTGGACACGGGTGGTCGCGAAGGCCCCGATCGGGGCAACCCTCCGCCTGGTCCGGAGGTCGCTGCGCAGGGTGGCTGCTCGGGCGACGCTGAAGGGCGTGGTGGGTTCGTACCGGGCTGTGGTCGAATGACAGCGGTAAGACTTATGATGCCCTGGGCCTTCGAGATGTCCCGATCCGACAGGCCCCGGTTCTGCTCCGCTTCTATCGGCTCCCGTAGTGTGAACCTGGCCTCGCCCCTGCCACCCTTCACTGCATGAACATGCGGTCTGGAGTGGTAGCACCGTCAACGACCCACACAGCCGACCTCTTCCACCCGGCGGCGGCGGCTCGCACGGTCCCGACGACCTCATCACGCGTCCGGCCTGGCGGTTGGGAGTGCCAGATCGGAGCGGATGGTGGGGATGGTCCGGCCGGGGTACGGCACACGCGGCCATAGAAGGACGCGTGGTAGCGTCATGCGACGCGTGGTAGCGTCATGCTATGGCCCGTTTCTTGCGGTCCGCGTTCAAGCATGGCCTGACCGAATCCGACATCCAGTGGGTTCTTGACAACCCAAACTACTTTGGGCCGATGACCAGCCGTTATGGCAACCCCGGCCAGCTCTTCGTGGGGGTAACACAGTGGGGCATCGCAGAAGTGTTCACAGAGACGGACCCCTCGACCGGCGAAGTGGTCGTCTACCACGCCCGTCCCGTGTCGGTGCGGGTAGCCCGCCGATATATGGGCAGATAGAGAGCAACACTATCCGATGAGCCGGGCGTCTGGTAGGGTTTACTGAGATGCGAACCCGTGAACGGCCTGAAACCCGCGAAGAGTTCGAAGCACGACTCATGCGCCTGTCCGACGAGGCCGACGCGGGCGCGTTCGACGATTTCCGGGAGGCGGCGATAGCCCATTTGGAGTCGCAGGCACCCGAAGGGTACGCGTTCGTCGACGGATGGTTCGTCCGGCTGGACCCGTCGTTGCCGGATCATGTGACCATCGACCAGGTTTACGACGGTCGGGTTATCGGGCAGCAAACCCTCCCAGCGCCGTATCGGCCTGTCTCCTAGACGATCTGTTCCAAGGGGTGGCGCCGTCCGATTAGTTGCTAGTTGCTAGTTGCTAGTTAATATTGTTAGTCAATGTGTGCGTGCCAGTCGAGGCTGCCACTGTTCCCCGCGCCTCCTGTTTTGCCGGGGTCCTCGCCTCGGCATGATTGGGCAATTCAGACAATCTATGGACACTGGAACTATCTAAGCCAATCCATCGCAGACAACTAGTGACTAGCAACTAATCGGACGGCGCCACCCCTTGGAACAGATCGTCTAGGAGACAGG
>WTGI01000012.1 GCA_011523635.1 Acidimicrobiia bacterium | reverse complement strand
GACGGGCGGCGTCGGTCACGGTCTCGCCCGGGCGGGCCTCCGCCGTGTTCTTGACCCCCGATATGAGGTATCCCACCTCCCCCGGACCCAGTTCCTCCACGAGAACGGCTGACGGGGTGCGTACCCCGATCTCCTGGACGTTGTAGACGGCGCCGGTCTGCATGAGACGCACCCGCGAGCCGGAGCGCAGCGTGCCCTGCACGATCCGGATCGAGCTGATCACCCCCCGGTAGGTGTCGAAATGGGAGTCGAACACCAGGGCTTGAAGTTCGGCATCGGCATCGCCCTCCGGGGCCGGCACGCGCCGGCAGACCGCGTCGAGGAGCCCGGCGACGCCCTCTCCGGTCTTGGCCGAGACGGCCAGCACCTCTTCGGCCGCGATGCCCAGGACCTGTTCGATCTCCTCGGCCACCCGGTCAGGATCGGCGGCGGGCAGGTCCACCTTGTTGAGAACCGGGACCACGGCCAGATCGTGCTCCAAGGCCAGCGTGCAGTTGGCCAGGGTTTGGGCCTCGATGCCCTGGGCGGCGTCCACTAGAAGGATCACCCCCTCGCATGCCGCCAGCGACCGGGACACCTCGTAGCCGAAGTCGACATGGCCGGGCGTGTCGATCAGATTGATCCGCCAGGGTCCGTAGTCGAGGCGGACGCTCTGGAGCTTGATGGTGATACCGCGCTCCCGCTCCAGTTCCATGTTGTCGAGGTACTGGGCGCGCATCCGGCGTGCTTCCACAGCCCCGCAAATCTCTAGGAATCGATCTGCCAGTGTCGACTTGCCGTGGTCGATGTGAGCGATGATCGCGACGTTGCGTATGCGAGATTGATCCATGACCTGCGACGGTGCTCGAGAACGGTTCTTCGGGGTTCGCGGGTAGGCGAACTCACCCGGTCCGAGAGTTGCAGGCTAGCGATCGAGGCCCACCGTGAAGGGGATACGGTCCTGCAAGGAGGGGCCGTCGGGGTAAGATCGTGCTCCCTCGCCGGGATGGCGGAATTGGTAGACGCGCCGGACTCAAAATCCGGTGCCCGCAAGGGCGTATGGGTTCGAGTCCCATTCCCGGTACCGGGTAGTTGTTAGTCGTTAGTTGTGAGTTGCTAGTTGACACGTACGTTTTCATCTACTGAGCCGACGACATCGGAGTACCGACCACAGACGACGAAGTACGAACTCCAGGCTACGGCTACGATCATCGCATGCCCACCCTGGCCCTTGTGGACGGCCACAGTCTCGCCTACCGCGCCTTCTACGCCCTGCCTCCCGACCTCGCTACCAGCTCCGGCCAGGTGACCAACGCCGCGTTCGGCTTCACCTCGATGCTGATCAAGCTGCTCGGCGAGCACCGGCCCGACGGCATGGCGGTGGCGTGGGACGTGGGGAGGTCCACCTTCCGCACGGAGCGCTACGCCGACTACAAGGCCCAGAGAGAGTCGGCGCCCGACCTGTTCCGGAGCCAGCTTCCCCTGATCCGTGAAGTGCTGGAGGCCATGGGGATCCTCCAGATGGAACGCCCCGGATTCGAAGCCGACGACGTGATCGCGACGCTGGTCAAGATGGTGACCGACCTCGGTTGGCAGGTGCTGGTGGTCACGGGAGACCGTGACAGCTTCCAGTTGGTGTCCCCGACCGTGAAGGTCATCTACACCCGCCGCGGCATTTCCGACACGGTGGTGGTCGATCCGGATTGGGTCGAGGGCAAGTACGGGGTGAGGCCGGGGCAGTATCTGGACTACGCAGCCCTGCGCGGGGACACGTCCGACAACCTGCCCGGTGTTCCGGGAGTGGGAGAGAAGACCGCCGCCCGGCTCCTGTCGGAGTTCGACGACCTGGAGGGTGTCTTCTCGCATGTCGAGAGCTTCTCTCCGAGACTGCGTAGCAACCTCACCACCCACCGGGAACAGGTCCTGCTCAACCGCGAACTGATGGCGCTGGTCGACGACCTGGATCTCGAGGTCAATGAGGACCGGCTGCGCAGGAGAGACCTTGACTGGCCGTCGGTGCAAGCGGTCTTCGACCGGCTGGAGTTCGCCACCCTATGGACACGCCTGACGGATCAGGAGGGTGGCACTCCTCCGGCCGCCGAGACGGCCATCGAGTTGGAGGTCCGGGTGGTGCAGTCGGCGACCGAGGCTGCCACGCTGGCAGGCGCGGCAGGTCTGGCCGTGGAGCCGGTTCACGAGTCGGGCGAGTTGACCGGGCTGATGGTCGTCCCCCTTCTCGGTGGGGCGGCGCCTGACGGGTCCGAACGGACGGCCTACTACGTGCCCGCGTCGCTCCTGGAACACCTCGCTCCTGCCCTGGCCGATCCCGGCGTGCCTCATTCCGCCTACAAGTCGAAGAAACTGGCGCAGGAGATGCACCGGACCGGCTACGAACTGGACGGGCTGGAGTTCGATCCCGAACTGGCGGGATACATCATCGGCCCGGCCGGTCGATCGGAGAAGCTGGAGGACCTGGCCTCCCGCTTCCTGGCGGTCGACCTGAACGCTTCCGAGAGCGGGGCGGCCGACAACGGCCAGGCCACCTTCGACTTCGGTGGCGGCCCGGACCTGGAGGCGGCCGGTGCCAGGGCCATGGCGGTCCGCGACCTGCAGGCCGTTATGGAGGCGGAGCTGGCCGATCGGGACCAGTTGACCCTGCTACGAGAGATGGAACTGCCCCTGGTGCGGGTGCTGGCCCGGATGGAGCAGCACGGTATCGGGGTGGACAGGGACTACCTCGAGGAGATGGGCGCAGGCCTCGGGGCCGAACTCGCCGGGTTGGAGACCCGGATACACGAACAGGCCGGTCGGAAGTTCAACATCAAGTCCAGCCAGCAATTCGGAAAGGTGCTGTTCGACGACCTCGGGCTGCGCGTGCTGAAGAAGACCCCCCGGGGAACACCCAGCACCGATGCCTCGGTACTTGAAAAACTGAAGGAAGACCATCCCATCGTCGGGCTCGTCCTTCGTTACCGCGAGGTGGAGAAGCTCCGCAGCACCTACGTCAAGGGCTACCTGCCGTTGATCGGGCCCGATAAGCGCATCCACGCCCGGTTCAACCAGACGGGCGCCTCCACGGGGCGACTGTCCTCGGACCGGCCCAACCTCCAGAACATCCCGGTGCGATCCGAGCTCGGCCGCACCATCCGGCGAGCCTTCGTCGCCGCGGAGGGCTTCCGGTTCGTGGTGGCCGACTACTCCCAGATCGAGCTCCGGATCCTGGCGCACCTTTCCGAGGACCCCGGGCTGCTGGGTGCGTTCCTGGCCGGTGAGGACATCCACACCGCCACGGCGGCGCGCGTGTTCGGCCTCACCGCCGACACGGTCGAGGCGGACACCAGGCGCCGGGCAAAGGCGATCAACTTCGGCCTCCTCTACGGGATGGAGGCATACGGCCTCGCCGAGCGGTTGAAGATCGGACGGGCGGAGGCCCAGGAGCACATGGACACCTACTTCCGGCAGTTCCCCGACGTGCGCCACTACCTCAGGGAGGTGGTGAGGGAGGCTCGAAAGGTCGGTTACACCACCACGCTGTTCGGGCGCCGCCGGTACCTTCCCGAGTTGCTGTCTAGCAACTGGCGGACCCGCCACATGGGGGAGCGGATGGCGCTGAACGCACCCGTTCAGGGTTCGGCCGCCGATGTCATCAAGATCGCGATGATCGAACTCGACAGGCACCTGGCTCCCGAACAGGCGAGGATGCTGCTCCAGATCCACGACGAGCTAGTGTTCGAGGTCCGCGAGGATGCTGTCGAGCCCACCGTTCGCCTCGTCCGCGAGATGATGGAGGGGGTGGTGGAACTTGCCGTGCCGCTCACCGTCGACGTGGGAATCGGACCGGATCTCGCCTCCGTGAAGGAGTAGCGAGGCGGGCGGCGGGTGGATACCCTCCCAGGATGCGCCCGCCGGGCCGGCCGGGGAGGTGTTATTCTTCGGCGCGCTCCGTCACCGGCAACGCATAGCGGAGACGGTTTTCCTGCCTGGAGGTCCACAACCAACCACATCGACACGATCAGCATTGCCGAGGCGTGATGCGTCCCGGCTCGTATTCAGTCCAGGACCTCCCGCAGAGAAATAGGAAAGATGGAAACTCCCGCCGATAGAACAGACAACGCTCAGGACACCGGCCCTGCCACGCCGGAAGCAACTCCCCACGCACCGGTATCCCTCCCGCCCGTCGTCGTGCCGACCGAGATGGTCGACAATCCGGATGACAACAACCCGGTCATGGGGCCGCCCGCCATCAAGGCTCGTAGCGTCAGCTCCCTTCCGGACGACCTCGGCCCCGAGGACTTCGAAGCCGCCATCGCCGAGACCGTCCTCGAGTTCAAAGAGGGCGACATCCTCGAAGGACACGTGGTCAGCATGGGCCAGGATGAGGTCCTGGTCGACATCGGCTACAAGTCCGAGGGCGTCGTTCCGCTCAAGGAACTGTCGATCCGCAAGAACGTCACGCCCGACCAGATCGTCTCGATCGGCCAGAAGATCGAAGTGCTGGTCATCGACAAGGAGGACGAGCACGGCCGGCTCATCCTGTCCAAGAAGCGGGCCCTCTACGAGCGGGTCTGGGGCCAGATAGAGGCGGTCAAGGAGAACAAGGGCACCGTCCGGGGCACGGTGATCGAAGTGGTCAAGGGCGGTTTGATCGTGGACATCGGGTTGCGGGGCTTCCTGCCCGCCTCCCTGGTCGATCTCCGCCGGGTTCGTGATCTCGACCCGTTCGTGGGCGAGGACATCGAGGCCAAGGTCATCGAGTTGGATCGCAACCGCAACAACGTGGTGCTCTCCCGGCGGGCCTACCTGGAAGAGGCCCAGGCCGAGCAGAGGGGCGCGTTTCTCAGCAACCTCACGGTGGGCGAGACCCGCACCGGCTCGGTCTCGTCGGTAGTGAACTTCGGGGCCTTCGTGGACCTAGGCGGGATGGACGGCCTGGTGCACGTCTCCGAGTTGAGTTGGAAACACGTCAACCACCCGTCGGAGGTGGTCAAGGTCGGCCAGAAGGTGACCGTCAAGGTCCTGGAGATCGACCGCAACCGCGAGCGGATATCCCTGTCCATCAAGCAGACCACCGCCGATCCGTGGCAGGCGTTCAGCCGCCAGCACGAGGTCGGGACCGTTCTCGAGGGAGAGGTGATCAAGACGGTGCCCTTCGGGGCATTCGTGGCGGTCGGAGACGGCGTAGAGGGTCTGGTCCACGTCTCGGAGATCGCCATGCATCGGGTCGAGTCCCCCGAGTTGGAACTCTCCATCGGCCAGCGGGTCAAGGTCAAGCTGACCGAGATGGACGAGGGCCGCCGCCGGGTGAGCTTCTCCATCAAGCAGGCACTACCCGAGTTCAGCGCTCGGCAGTCGGGCCACCGTCCTCCGCGGCGCCGGCGTCCCGCCGTATCCGAGTTCGAGCGAGCGGACACCCAAGAAGAGAAGCAGCCCTCCTTTGACGTGGATGCCTCCCTGGAGGCGATCCTCCAGGAGCTGAAGGAGCGGGGGATCGGCCGCCGGTAACCCAGGCGGGGCCGTTCATGAAGCCACTGCGGTTGGTCATCGGTGGGGGCATCGGTTCCGGTAAATCACAGGCAGGGGGGTTGCTGGCCGAGCGCGGCTTCTCGGTTCTGGATGCCGACCGGGTGGGCCATTCGGTCCTCGAGGGAGACCATCCGGTGGCCCTACGGGTGGCCGAGCGGTGGCCGGCGGCCGTGACCGGTGGGGCGATCGATCGGCGTGCGCTGGCAAGGATCGTCTTCCACGACCGGGATCAGCTCGCCGAACTCGAGGCGATCACCCACCCGGCCATTCGCCGCGGCATCGCCCGATGGGCCCGCGACGCAGGCGACCGTCCGGCGGCCGTGGAGATCCCGATCCTGGCGGATCTGGTCGATGACAGCTGGTTGTGGGTGGTCATCGAAGCGCCTCTCGAACTCAGGAGGAAGCGGCTCCGTGGGCGGGGCATGTCCGAAGGGGAGATCGACGCACGCCTGGCCTCCCAACCCGGCCGCGGGGAGTGGTTGGAAGCGGCCGACTACGTGGTCGACAACGTGGGCACGCGGGAGCACCTGGCAAGGGCGCTCGACGACGCCGTGGCGCGAATCAGGACCCGCCCCCGATCCGGGCGGTAGATCTCCGGACCGCGGTGCCCGACCTCTTCTTGACGGCGAGCGCGGAGAGGGCCTCCATCACCACGCGGTTGGCCGCCATGGCGGTCAGGTCGGCGTGGTCGAAGGGCGGGGAGACCTCCACCACGTCCATGCCCGCCAGCTCGACCGCGCCGGCGACACGCCGGACCGCCCTCAGGAGCTCTCGGGTACTCATCCCGCCGGGCTCGGCCGTTCCCGTGCCCGGGGCGTAAGCGGGGTCGAGAACGTCTATGTCCACGCTCAGGTACACGGCGTCGGTGCCGTCCAATGCTTCGTCGATCGCCCGGTCGACCACCGCCTCGGCGCCATGCTCCTCGATCTCGGTGATGAAGTGCGTCCGGAAGCCCTTCTCCTCCATCCAGGCCAGGGTCTCCCCGTCCGGCCAGTAGCCCCGGAGTCCCACCTGGACGAAGTTAGGTCCGGCGATGGCGCCCGACTCGAGGAGCTTCCGCATCGGGGATCCGTGGTTCGCGATCGGTCCGAAGACCTCGCCGGTGTCGGCGTGGGCGTCGAAGTGGACCATCCCGATCCGCGCCGGATCGTTCACCTCCGCTATGGCGGTGGCGGACGGCCAGGTGATGCCGTGGTCGCCTCCGAGGACGATCGGCACCGCACCCGTCGCGGCCAGGTCGCGCACCTTGCGGTAGATCATCGCGTAGCCCCGCTCCAGCCACACCGGCTCGATGTTGGCGTCGCCGGCGTCCACGACGTCCAGCACCTTGAAGACATCCACGCCGAGTTGGAGGGAGTGGAACACGCTGGAGTTGTTGTTACCCGTCCGTATGGCCCGGGGCCCGAATCGCGCCCCCGGCCGGTAGGTGGTGCCGTCATCGAGCGGCGCACCCACGATGACCGCATCGGGAGCCCGCTCGGCGATCTCGCCGAGGTCCGTTACCAGGGGCAGCTTGGCGAACGTGGTTGCCCCCATGTAGGCGGGGAGATCGGAGTCAGGACGTTCGACGAACTCCTCGCTGTGCCATCCGTGCATGTCGCCGTAGTCGGGCATCGTCCCTCGAGTCTCGCCGGCGACGAACGATAACCCATCCGGGCGCCGTCCCTGCACCGGGCGACTGTGGCTGATCCCTCGGAGTACCTCCTCCAGCCGGTTGTCACCTCACCCCCCTATGATCGAGCGGCGTGGCGGATTTGGCAGTTGTTTCCGACTTCAACCCGGCCGGTGATCAACCTGCCGCCATTGCCGCGCTCGCCCAAGGGGTGGAGCGTGGCGACGCGTTCCAGACCCTGCTGGGCATCACCGGCTCCGGGAAGTCCGCCACCATCGCCTGGACGATCGAGCAGGCCCAGCGCCCTGCCCTGGTGATCGCTCCCAACAAGGCCCTCGCCGCGCAGTTGGCCTCGGAGTTCCGCCAGTTCTTCCCCGGCAACCGGGTCGAGTACTTCGTCTCCTACTACGACTACTACCAGCCGGAGGCCTACATCCCCCAGACCGACACCTACATCGAGAAGGACGCCACCATCAATGACGAGATCGACCGGCTCCGTCACGCCGCCACCTCGTCGCTGCTGTTCCGGGACGATGTGGTGATCGTGGCCAGCGTGTCCTGCATCTACGGCCTGGGCAGTCCCGACGAGTACGCCGGGCAGGTCCTGCGGCTGATCCGGGGCGTCGAGTTCCCGCTCCACCAGGCCATCCGCCGGCTGGTGGACATCCAGTACCAGCGCAACGAGGTGAACCTGGTGCGGGGGCGTTTCCGGGTCAGGGGCGACACCCTCGAAGTCTTTCCGGCCTACGAGGAGACCATCGCCCGGGTGGAGTACTTCGGCGATGAGGTGGACCGGATCGTCCGTATCAACCCGGTGACCGGTGAGATCATCGACGAGATGAAGGAGCTGTGGGTCTACCCGGCTACCCACTACGCCGCCTCGGAGGAACGCATGGAGCGGGCGATGGTGGGTATCCAGGCAGAGCTGCGGGAGAGGCTGGCGGAACTGGAGCAGCAGGGGAAGCTGCTCGAGGCGCAGCGGCTCCGCATGCGTACCACCTACGACCTGGAGATGATCCGCGAGGTGGGGTTCTGCTCCGGGATCGAGAACTACAGCCGCCACATCGACGGCAGGGAGCCGGGGGAGGCGCCCTACACGCTGCTGGACTACTTCCCGGACGACTTCCTGACCATCATCGACGAGAGCCACGTGGCCATCCCCCAGCTCCACGGCCAGTACGAGGGGGATCGGAGCCGGAAGGACGTGCTCGTGGAACACGGTTTCCGCCTGCCGTCGGCGCTCGACAACCGGCCGCTGCGCTTCGACGAGTGGTTGGAGAAGACCGGCCAGGTGGTCTTCATGTCGGCCACGCCCGGCCCCTTCGAGCGCAGGCAGTCCGACAACATCGTCGAGCAGATAGTCCGGCCCACCGGGCTGGTCGATCCCGAGGTAGTCGTCAGGCCCGCCAAGGGCCAGATAGACGATCTGATCGGGGAGATCCGGGACCAGGCTGTGTTGGGGAACCGGATACTGGTCACCACGCTGACCAAGAAGATGTCGGAGGACCTGACCGACTACCTGCTGGAGATGGGGGTCCGGGCCCGCTACCTCCACTCGGAGATCGACACCCTCGAACGGGTCCAGCTGCTACGCGACCTGCGGTTGGGGGACTACGACGTGCTGGTCGGCATCAACCTGCTCCGGGAGGGACTGGACCTGCCCGAGGTGTCGCTGGTGGCGATCCTGGACGCCGACAAGGAAGGCTTCCTCCGTTCCGAGACGAGCCTGATCCAGATCATCGGCCGGGCGGCGCGGAACGTCTCGGGCCGGGTGATCATGTATGCGGACGACCTGACCGATTCCATGAGGGCCGCTATCGGGGAGACGAACCGCCGCCGGTACCTTCAGGTGCGCTACAACGAGGAGCACGGCATCGACCCCCAGACCATCCGCAAGAAGGTGTCCGACATCCTCGAGCTGGTGTCGTCAAGCCCGTCGTCATCGCGCCGCCGGGACAGGAGCCTGGGCTCGATGGAGGTGAGCTCACCGGTGGAGCTGGCGAGCGAGGACCTGGGGCGCCTGATCCAGAGCCTGGAGGACGAGATGCGGGAAGCCGCCCGGGACCTCCGCTTCGAGTACGCCGCCCGCCTTCGCGACGAGGTGACCGAACTCAAACGCGAGATGAAGGAACTGAGCGAGGTAACCCGGTAGCCAACGGGTCTGCCGGGGAGGTGAAGCGACCCATCGCCTGTCACCCGGCGCCGGTGGGTGGTCACGGGCAACCACTAGCATGTCCGGTATCCCGCTTCCCCTGCGCCGAACCGCCCCGGGCTCATGACCAGAGACAAGCTCATCGTTCGCGGAGCACGCGAGCATAACCTCCAGGACATCTCCATCGAGCTGCCCCGCGAGAGGTTCATCGTGTTCACGGGCCTGTCCGGGTCCGGAAAGTCCAGCCTGGCGTTCGACACCATCTACGCAGAGGGCCAGCGCCGCTACGTGGAGAGCCTGTCCGCCTACGCCCGCCAGTTCCTGGGCCAGATGGACAAGCCCGATGTGGACTTCATCGAGGGCCTGTCACCTGCCATCTCGATCGACCAGAAGACCGCCAGCCGGAACCCACGTTCCACGGTCGGCACCGTCACCGAGATCCATGACTACCTCCGGCTCCTCTACGCCCGTATCGGGACACCCCACTGCCCGAAGTGCGGCAAGGTGGTGGCGCGCCAGACCCCCCAGCAGATCGTCGACCGGATAACCGAGCTGGAGGAAGGCACCCGATTCCAGGTGCTGGCGCCCATCGTGCGGGGACGGAAGGGGGAGTACGAGGAGTTGTTCCGGGACCTGTCCCGCCAGGGCTTCAGCCGGGCCCGGGTCGACGGTGAGATCATGGACCTGGCCGAGTCCATCCGTCTCGACCGCTACTACACCCACACGATCGAAGTGGTGGTCGACCGGCTGGTAGCCGGCCGCGGCGGTACCAGGCGCCTCACCGAATCCCTGGAGACCGCCCTGGGCCTGACCGGCGGCACGGCGGTGATCGACATCATCGGCGGGTCCGAACTGACCTTCAGCCAGCATCTCTCCTGCGACAGCTGCGGTATCTCGTTCGAGCAGCTGGAGCCCAGGTCGTTCTCCTTCAACAGCCCCTACGGCGCCTGCGAAGCCTGCTCCGGCATCGGCACCAGGTTCGAGGTGGATCCCCGCCTGGTCGTGCCCGATGACGAGCGCTCCATAGCGGACGGCGCGCTCGCCCCATGGGCGACCAACAGCAACCGCTACTACCAACACCTCCTAAACGGCCTGGCCAGGACGCTGGGCTTCGATGTCGACACCCCGTTCTGCGACCTGGACATCGAGCACCAGCAGGCTGTGCTGTACGGCACCGGAGACCTGCGGGTCCAGGTGTCCTTCACCAACCGGTTCGGCCGGCGGCGGCGCTACCGGGCCAAGTACGAAGGGGTGATCCCGGTGCTGCGCCGGCGCCACGAGCAGACCGAGTCGGATCGAGCCCGGTCGTTGTACGAGGAATACATGCGCCGGGTGCCCTGCCCGACCTGCTCCGGTGCCCGCCTCAACCCCGTGTCGCTGGCCGTCACCGTGGGGGGGCTGAACATCTTCGAGGTCTGCGACCGGTCCATCCGGGGCACGCTCGAAGCTCTCGACCGGCTCGAGCTCGGCGAACGGGATGCGACCATTGCCGGCCCGGTACTCAAGGAGATCCGGGAGCGTCTCAGCTTCCTCCTCGACGTGGGTCTCGAGTACCTGACCCTCTACCGGGGCGCCGCCAGCCTCTCCGGCGGCGAGGCGCAGCGCATCCGCCTGGCAACCCAGATCGGCTCGGGGTTGGTGGGCGTCCTCTACGTGCTCGACGAGCCTTCCATCGGCCTCCACCAGCGGGACAACCGGAGGCTGCTGGAGACGCTGCTCCGGCTCCGTGACCTCGGCAACACCCTGATAGTGGTCGAGCACGACGAGGAGACCATCCGGACCGCAGATCACATAGTGGACCTGGGGCCGGGAGCGGGGGAGCGGGGCGGGCACGTGGTGGCCCAGGGAGACCTCTCCGTCCTTGTGGGCGAGCCTGAGTCGCTGACCGGCGCCTATCTGGCAGGCCGCCGGCACATCCCCACACCCGAGCGACGTCGCAACGGCGACGGGCGGTCGCTCAAGGTGGTCGGGGCCGCCGAGAACAATCTGCAGAACCTCGATGTGGACGTCCCCCTCGGGAAGCTGATCGCCGTGACGGGGGTGTCAGGGAGCGGCAAATCCTCCCTCGTCCAGGAGATCCTGTCCAAAGGCCTCCACAGCCGGCTGTATCGCTCGCGGACCGTTCCAGGAAGGCATCGCCGCATCGAAGGCGTGGATCATCTCGACAAGGTGATCAACATCGACCAGTCGCCCATCGGCCGCACACCGCGCTCCAACGCCGCCACGTACACGAAGGTGTTCGACCGGATCCGCAAGCTGTTCTCCTCCACGCCGGAGTCCCGGGCGCGGGGCTACCTGCCGGGGCGCTTCTCGTTCAACGTCAAGGGCGGGCGCTGCGAGGCCTGCCGGGGAGACGGCACGATCAGGATCGAGATGCACTTCCTGCCGGACGTCTACGTGCTGTGCGAGATCTGCGAGGGCCGGCGCTACAACCGGGACACGCTACAGGTGCTCTGGAAGGGCCGGTCGATCGCGGACGTCCTCAACATGCCCGCCGAGGAGGCCCTGTCGTTCTTCGAAGCGCAGCCTCCGATTGCCCGCATCATCCAGACCATCTGCGATGTCGGCCTCGGTTACATCCGTCTGGGCCAGCCCGCGCCGACCCTCTCGGGTGGGGAGGCCCAGCGGGTGAAGCTGGCCTCCGAACTGGGCAAGCGGGCCACCGGCAACACCTTCTACATCCTCGACGAGCCCACCACCGGACTGCACTTCGAGGACACGCGCAAGCTCCTCGAGGTGCTCCACCGCCTCGTGGACACGGGCAACACGGTGGTGGTCATAGAGCACAACCTGGACGTGGTGCGCTCCGCCGACTGGATCATCGACCTCGGCCCGGAAGGCGGGGACGAGGGCGGACGGATCGTGGCCTCGGGGACCCCCGAGCAGGTGGCCGCCGTACCCGAGTCCTACACCGGCAAGTTCCTGCGGGATGTGCTCCCCTAAGGGCGCTCGTCCTGTTCCATTATTCGCAGACCTTCCCGCTCGGCCGCCTCCGCCAGGCGATGATCCAGGCACACGAACCGCAGAGGGGCGGCAAGTTGTTCATTCACCACCAGGGCGGATCCGAGCTGGGCTGCGTCGGCAGCCCTTATGGGGTGCCGCGCCAGCAGCGACGCGGCACGTGATCTCACCGCCAGCACCTCTGTCACCTCGTCCCAGCTATCGGATAGGGTATCCAGCTGCCGGAGCACCTGGCGTCTCTGTGGTCTGGTGAGCCACCCCTCCCGAGTGCGGCGTTCGACCGCGCCGATGATCTCGACCCGTGTCCATACCCATGTGACGATCTCGCTGTCTTCGGCGAGCCAGGAGCGCACCGTTCCGGAAGCAGGCTCCGCAACGATCAGCGGGACGAGCGCGGATGCGTCCCAGTACCTCATACACGGTCCGCTCGGTCCTCGTCCAACGCCTCGATGAGGCTCGTCTGGAGCTCCAGAGGGGCCAGGTTCAGGATCGCCGCCGCGTCTCCGCTGCCCGGTCGTAGGAGTCCCATGCGGACCAGCCTCTCCCGGGTTCCGCTGTGAGGCTCCGTTGGCGCCGTCAGCCTGGCGACAGGTGTGCCACGGTCCAGAACCTGGACCTCGCCGCCACGTCGGACTTCGCGAAGATAGCGAGAGAGGTTGGCTTTCAACTCGGAAACCGATACCGTACTCATCGTGACCAGTATAGTCATAATGATCAGACTATTGAGATCAGATGATGAGAATGGATCGCATGATAATGCCAGGGAGACATGAACAGAAAGACGATTGGGGCGACCTAGCCGGTTGGTGGTTTGCCGAGGCCGATGATCCGGCCTACCGGGAGGAGGTCGTACCGCTCTTCCTCGAAGTGTTCCGGCCGCGGCGTGGGCAGGTAATGCTGGATTTGGGGTGCGGGGACGGGCGCATCGGCGGGAGGCTGGCAGCCCGGGGCGTCAGGGTCATCGGCGTGGACGTCAATCTCGAGTTGGCCCGCCTGGCCTCCGGCCGCCATCCGGTGTTTCTCAGACGCCTACCCGACCTCGCCTGCGTACGCGACGCGGCGGTGGATGGCGCCTACGCCGTCCTGGCGCTGGAGCATTTCGAAGACGCGGGATGCTTCTTCGCCGAGACCGCCCGGGTCACTCGGGCTGGTGGATCGCTGGCGATCGTCCTCAACCATCCCGTCTACACGGCGCCCCGGTCCGGGCCGGTGATCGACCCGACCGACGGCGAGTTGTTCTGGAGGTTCGGGGACTACCTGAGTCGCGGCCGGACCCGGGAGCCGGCCCGAGACCGGTCCGTCGAATTCATCCACCGACCAGTCGGGGCCCTGCTCACCGAGGCCGCCACCGCCGGATGGTCCCTGGAGAAGGTGCTAGAGCAGGGTGTGGGTACGCGGGCCGCCGCCAGGGATCCGATCCTTGCCCAGCACCGAGACATCCCCCATCTCATGGCGATCCGATGGCGGCGAAGGTAGCCGGGCACAGAGGACGCGGTCCCGCCGCGCGAAGACCCGGCTCCTCATGAATCGGTGAGGAGCCGGGTCTTCCTAGCTGTTCTCTTGTTTCGGTCTCTACTATCAGCCGGCGGCGCGTGCCGTTGCCAGCCAGTCGTCGACCTGAGCTCGGTTATCGGCGATCCAGGCCTCGGCGTCAGCCGCGACGTCAGCCTCGGAGTACTCCCCGGCGGCCATCCTGGCGTTCTGCGCTGCGATGTCGCCCAACGGGATCGCCACCACCTCGAGGAGGCGGCGGATGTCCGGGTTCCTATCCAGGAAGTCGGTGTTGGCCACCGCCCGGATGTCGTTGATGTCCGACTGGACCCACACGGCATTCTGGCCCGGCACCAGGACGGTGCTGGTCCAGTTGGGGGTCCAGGCATAGAACACCGCCGACTCGCCGGCCTCTATTTCGTCGATGACGCCTCTGATCAGCTGGTCGTAGGTGCCGGAGATCTGCTCCACGCCTGCGCCCCAGCTCTCGTTGGCGATCTGTTCGTTGAAGGCGATCTGGCATCCCCATCCGACATTGCAGCCGATGAAGTCCGCCTTGCCGTTGCCGTTCTTGTCGAAGACGCCGGCGTTGGCGGCCACACCGTCCATCGAGGAGATTCCCAGCCGGTCGGCCGTGGCCTTGTCGACCATGATGCCTTCGCCGCCGCCGCCGGCCACCTGCCAGCCCACGGCCTCGATGGGCAGATCGACCGCTTGGCCGGTGACGTTCTCTCCCTCCAGGAAGATGTTGTGGAGTGGGAACCAGCCGTTGGCCCACAGGTCGTACTGTCCGGCCGCAAGAGCGGGATAGAACGAGTAGGGCCTGAGCTCGGCAGCCGCCGGATCGGTGACCTCGTACCCGAGCTCCTCGATCAGCTGCGCGTAGATGGCGGCCTGCATGTAGCCGGAACTCCAGTCGGCCCGGGCGATCGCCACAGGGCCCTCCTCTTCCTGCACGGCGCAGGCCGAGAGCACCAGCACGAAGGCCGCGACCGCGGCGATCCGAGTGCTCGATCTCTTGATCACTTGTCACCTCCTCTCTCCAGCCGCTCGATCAAGCCGCTGTGTTGGGCTTGGAAGATGGCCTCGTCGTAGTGGCTCTCCAGGAGGTCGAGTTCCTCGTCGAAGGCCTTCTTCAGGCTCCACAGCATTATCAGTAGCACGAAGAGGAACGGCAGTCCGGTCGCCACCGCTGCGGTCTGGAGGGCGGACAGGCCGCCTCCCGCCAGCAACACGATTGCCACCGCGCCTTCCATCAACGCCCAGAACACGCGCTGCGGCTTGGGCGAGTCGAGCTTTCCGCCCGAGGTCAGGTGGTCAACCACCAGGGATCCCGAGTCCGACGAGGTGACGAAGAACGAGACCAGCAACAGGATGCCCACTATCGAGACGAAGAAGGTCCATGGGAAGGCCTCCAGCATCACGAACAGGGCTGTCGCCACGTTTTCGTTCACCGCCGTAGCAACGTCCAGTTCGCCGGTCATCTGCAAGTTCATGGCCGCTCCGCCGAACACCGCGAACCACAGGAAGCACAGGAGGCAGGGAAGGACGATCACACCGATGATCATCTCCCGCACCGAGCGCCCCTTGGAGATCCGGGCGATGAACATGCCGACGAAGGGAGACCAGGAGATCCACCATCCCCAGTAGAAGATGGTCCACCATTGCTGCCACTGCGTGTCGAGCAGGGCTGCGTTCCAGAACGAGAACTCCGGCAGGATCTGGATGTAGACGCCGATGCTCTCCACGTACAGGGAGAGGACCAGCAAGGTCGGGCCCACCGCCAACACGAAGACCAGGAAGGCCGCGGCCAGCCATACGTTGAGCGCGCTGAGCCTCTTGACCCCGGCGTCCAAGCCAGCCACAACCGAGATGGTGGCCAGCCCCGTGATACCTGCGATCAGCAGAATCTGGACCAACAGGGTATCCGGTACACCGAAGACCTTGTTCAGCCCCGCGGCGGCCTGCGAGGCGCCGAACCCCAGCGAAGTGGCCAGGCCGAAGAGGGTGGCCACCACGGTGAGGATGTCGATCGCATTGCCCCATCCGCCGTAGATCTTCGGGCCGAGGATCGGGTAGAAGACCGAGCGGAAGGTCAGGGGCAGTCCCCGGTTATAGGCGAAGAACCCGAGGGCGAGGGCTACAAGGCCGTACAGCGCCCACCCATGGATCCCCCAGTGGAGGTAGGAGGTCGCCAGAGAGGCCCGGGCCGCGCCCGTCGACAAGGGTTCTACGTCGAACAGAGGAGGCGGCGCGGTCAGGTGGAAGATCGGCTCTGCCACGCCCCAGAACATCAGCCCGATACCGAGACCGGCCGAGATCAGCATGGCGTACCAGGCGGGGGTGGAGAACTCCGGAAGGGCCCCCGGGCCGCCTAGTCGTATCTTCCCGTACCTGCCCAACGCGAAGTAGAGCGCGGCGCCGATGAAGACGTTGAACGCGATGATGTACAGCCAGCCCACCTTCTCGTTGATGAAGGTGAGGATGGCGCTGAACACCCCGCCCGCCTGATCCGGGAAGATCAGGGTGGCCGCGATGAAGATCACCAGGAATCCCGCGGCGTAGAACGTCACCTGGGGATGTATGTCGAATCCCCACCTGACTATGTTCTTGTCACCGGGCTCCCGGTCGGCCACCTCGGGATAGAAGTCGATGTCAGGGTCTACCTGAAGACCCTGGAAGTGCGCACGTTCCCGGATGGCAGCCTCACGGCGGCGGTCTTGGTCCCTCTCCCAGTCCTCGTAGGCCTCGGAGATGCCGGTGAGGTCCAGGTCGTGGTCGTGGCGTTGATCGTCAGCCATGGAACCTCCTCCCGATTCTCATGACCATACGGGCCTCCTTTCAATCGCCTGCAGGGTGCACGGCAATTCACAGCCGAGCCCTGTGCCCATTCACTTTATAGCCGAAGCGGACCGCGAGTACGGAGAAACCCAGGTATTTGTTCCATGAGGACGTATGGAGACATCGCTAGCCTTGGCGCAGTCCCTACCGGAGACCATCGTGCGCCGCACCCTGATCGCCTGCTTGCTGTCGGTTCTCGCACTGTTAGCCATGGGTTCGGTCGTCCCTGCCTCGGGCCAGCCGGAGGAGGATCCCGTCGAGGCGAAGACCGTGCGCATGGCCAGGGCGACCTGGGACACCGGCTGGTTCCAGGCCGAGGTATACCGTCTCCTCCTAATGCGCCTTGGGTATCGCGTGGAAGGTCCGGTCACCATGGAGAACCCGGACTTCTACCGCGCGGTGGCCGCCGGTGACGTCGATCTCTGGGTGAACGGGTGGTTCCCCACCCACGACGGCCTCATAGAGGAAGACATCGTGGAGCGGGTAGGTACCCAGGTCGATGCAGGGGCGCTCCAAGGCTATTTCGCCGATGCGGCTACCGCGGAGGCGCACGGTATCACCAACCTGGGAGACCTGGCCGATCCTGACATCGCCACGCTGTTCGACCTGGACGCCGACGGGCGGGCCGACCTGATCGGTTGCGAGACAGGTTGGACCTGTTCCCACGTCATCGAACACCATCTGGAAGCGTACGGACTGGCTGCCACGGTCGAACAGGTTCAGGGCGACTACTCGCCGCTAATCGCCGAGACCATCGCCCGGTTCGAGGCGGGTCAACCGGTTCTCTACTACACGTGGACTCCCAACTGGACCGTCGGCCAGCTGGTGCCAGGCCGTGACGTGGTGTGGCTGGAGACACCTTTCCCCTCCCTGCCTCCTGACCAGTCGGCCTTTCTCGACCAGACGTCGATACCGGGCATACCGGGCTGCGCCAACGATCCGTGCCTGGTGGGATGGCCCCCCAACGACATCCGGGCTGTGGCGAACTCCCGCTTTCTCGATGCCAACCCGTCCGTTCGCCGGCTACTAGAACAGGTCGTGATCTCCCTAGAGGACATCTCCGCGCAGAACGCCCACATGGTCCGGGACCAGGGTGACCCGGAGGACATCCGGCGGCACGCCCAAGATTGGGTGGAACGTAATTCGAACGTGGTGTCCGTGTGGATCGAAGCCGCCGATCCGGAGGCCATCGCCCTGGACAGCGTCGTGGGCGGGGGCACTGTCGCCGCAGGCGGGGTGCTCCATGTAGCCGCCCGCACCCTTCCGCCCTTCGTGATCTACAACCAAGGTACGTACAGCGGCTTCGAGGTCGACCTGGTGGAGCTCATCGCCGCCCGCCTCGGCATGACGGTCGAGATCTACGCGGTCGACACCGTCGCCAAGCAAGTGGACGACATCAACCGCGGGGTGGCTGACGTGGGACTGGGGGGCGCGGCGATCACCGGCCCCCGCGAGGAAGCGATCGACTTCTCCCTTCCCCTGCTGGACACCGGCCTCACCATCATGACCCCTACCAGTGGCTCCCAAGCGGTTTGGGACCGCATCGGGGTCTTCCTGTCGGCTATCTGGGGTTCGGACCTGCCCTGGCTGCTGGTGGTGTTCGCGGTAGCCGTTCTGGTCGCCGCCCACCTGATCTGGTGGCTGGAACGGAAGCACAACCCGGACTTCGCGGTGCCGTACGGCCGGGGCATCTGGGACTCGTTCTACTGGTCCGTCGTCACCATGAGCACGGTCGGTTACGGCGACAAGGTGGCCCGCGGACAACCGGGCAGGCTGTTCGCCCTGATCTGGATCGCCCTGGGAACCCTGGTGTTCGCCAGCTTCACCGCTGCCATCGCCTCTTCGCTGGCGGTGAACGAACTCCGCGGCAACATCGACGGACCCGCCGATCTTCCGGGTCACCGGATCGCCACCGTCCATGACTCGGCCGGATACGACTACCTGGCCGGTATCGGTGTCGGCCCGGTCGTGGTGCACGATCTCGAAGACGCCTACGACCAGCTGGCGCAGGGCGAGGTCGATGCGGTCGTGTTCGATGCTCCGGTTCTCCAATTCCACGTGTCGCACCGGGGCGAGGGCACGGTGACCACGGTCGGGCCACTGTTCGACAAGGTCCAGTACGGGCTGATGGTCAGCGAGGACGACACCGCGCTACGCGAGCAGATCGACCTGGCCCTTCTGGACCTCATCGAGTCCGGCATCTACAAGCAGATCCACGACCGGTGGTTCGGCGCGTTCGGTTGATGGGTTGTTCGATACCGATGGACACTGTCCCGTGAACCGTCCCCTGCCCGCCGAGATCCCCGACGCGCCGGGCGCCTACCTGTTCCGTGATCGGCATGGCCGGGTCAACTACGTGGGCAAGGCCAAGTCTCTTCGCAAGCGGGTCTCCACCTACTTCACCGGCGACCTGCCGCCCCGGACCCAGGCCATGGTCGATGCGTCCGACGGCGTGGAATGGATCATGGTCGACAGCGAGGTGGCGGCCCTGTTCCTGGAGTTCTCGCTCATCAAGGAGCACCGCCCCCGCTTCAACATCCGGCTGCGAGACGACAAGAGCTATCCCTACCTGGCCGTAACCCGGTCCGACCTGTGGCCGCGGGCTCGGGTGGTCCGGGGAGCCAAGAGGAAGGGAACCCGGTACTTCGGCCCGTACGCCCATGCCTATGCCATCCGCAACACCCTGGACCTGCTGCTCAAGTCGCTCCCGATCCGTACCTGCTCGGATGCGGTGTTCCGGCGCCACGAGCTCAAGGGCAGGCCATGCATCGAGTACGAGATCGATCGGTGTTCGGCGCCTTGTGTGGGCTATGTCGATCCGGATACCTACGCCGGGTACGTGAGCGGCCTCGAACAGGTTCTCTCCGGCAGCGCCGACGACCTGATCCAACGCATAGAAGCCCGGATGCACAAGGCGTCGGACGAGCTCGAGTTCGAGAGCGCCGCCCGCCTGCGCGACCAGGCTCGGGATGTGAGGCGCGCAGTGGCCCGCCAGGAGGTCGTCACCGACCGGCCCGAGCACTTCGACCTGATCGCCATGGACGAGACCGACCTCGAGACCTCGGTCCAGGTGCTCAAGGTGCGCAACGGCCGCATCGTGGGGCGGCTGGGCTCGATCATCGACAAGGTCGAGGATGTGACGCCGTCCCAGGTCACCGCCACCGTCCTCCGGGATCTCTACGACGAGTCCTCACCACCGCCCCGTCTCATCCTGGTGGAGGCCATGCCCCCGGATGACGAGCCGTGGTCGGATCTCCTGTCCCAGAGACGGGGTACTCGGGTGACCCTCCGGTCTCCCAAGCGGGGCCCCAAGCGCCGCCTCCTCGAGACAGCCAAGACCAACGCTTCCGAGGCTCTGCTGCGGCACCGGCTCCGGCGCCAGTCGGACCACAACGCCCGAGCCCGGGACCTGCGCAGCCTCCAGACCGCCCTGACCCTTCCGGAGCCCCCGCTCCGGATCGAGGCCTACGACATCTCGACCATCCAGGGGCGCCACACCGTTGCTTCGATGGTGGTCCTGGAGGACGGTCTTCCCCGCCGGGCCGACTACCGGAGGTTCCGGATCCGTACGGTGACCGGGCAGGATGACTTCTCGTCGATGGAGGAGGTCATCCGCCGGCGCTTCACCGCCTATCTCGCCGATCTGGACAAGCCCGTCTCCGAACGGGGCAAGTTCTCCTACCCGCCCTCGCTCGTGCTGATCGACGGGGGGCCGGGTCAGATCGCCAGGGCGGTCGAAGTCCTCGCCCAGCTGGAACTCGACATACCGGTGGCCGGACTGGCGAAGCGCATGGAGGAGGTGTACGTCCCCGGCCAGGTCGATCCCATAGTCATCCCGAGGGACCAGCCCGCGCTCCACCTGCTCCAGCGGGTACGTGACGAGGCCCACCGCTTCGCCCTCATGTACCACCGCCAGCTCCGCGGGAAGCGGATGGTGGATTCCATACTCGACGAAGTGGACGGGGTCGGACCGGCTCGCAAGAGAGCCCTGGTGCGGACGTTCGGCTCGGTCAAGAAGATGCGGGAGGCCAGCGTGAGCCAGCTGGCCGAGGTGGTGCCGCAACGGGTGGCCGAGAACCTCTACGCTACCCTCCATGGTTGAGCCCGACGCCCCGGTATCTTCCACGACGGGCCCCGGTACCCGGTTGCTGGTGCTGACCGGTCTTTCCGGCGCCGGCCGCTCCACCGGCGCCAAGGTCCTCGAGGACCTCGGCTTCTACGTGATCGACAACCTTCCCCCACTCCTGCTCCGCCAGGTTCTCGAACTGAACGACCTGCGAGCGGGCGGCCGGCACCTGGCGGTGGTCCTGGACAGCCGCGGCGGCTTCCCTCTCACGGAGCTCGAGACCCACATCCAGGAGTTGGAACAGGCCGGTATCGGCATGACGCTGGTCTTCCTGGACGCCGATGACGACGTCCTGATCCGCCGCTACGAGGAGCACCGCCGACCCCACCCCCTCGGATTGCCGACCCTGGCCGACTCGATCGCCGCCGAGCGCGAGATGATGGTCGACCTCCGGCTCCGGGCCGACATGTACATCAACACGAGCGAGACGAACGTCCATCAGCTTCGCGAGTGGTTCGGGAGCCACCTCTCGGCGCTGGTGGATGAGCACGCCATGCGCCTGGCGGTCACCTCGTTCGGCTTCAAGAACGGCACGCCCCGCGACAATGACCTGATGTTCGACGTACGGTTCCTCCCGAATCCTCACTGGATGCCCGGTCTCCGCCTCTTGACCGGTCGCGATGAGGCGGTTCGTACCTTCGTGCTCGGTACTGACGACGCTCGTGGCTTTCTGGATCGGATCCGTGACCTCCTCTCGTTCCTGATCCCCCGCTACCGGGAAGAGGGCAAGTCCTACGTGAGCATCGGGATCGGCTGCACGGGAGGGCGCCACCGCTCCGTGGCCATCGCCGAGGAACTGGGGGAGTGGCTGGGGGACGAGGGTTATCACGCCACCATCCGGCATCGGGATGTCGAGCAGTAGAGACGGGGACTGGTGGAGAGGTTCTTGACCGTCACGGATCTTCCGGTGTCCGAGCGCCGCGTGCTGCTCCGGTCCGACCTGAACGTTCCCCTGCGAGACGGCCGGGTGGCCGATGACTTTCGCCTCCGGGCGGCGCTCCCCGCCATCGACCAACTACGAGACGCCGGCGCGACGGTCATCCTGTGCAGCCATCTGGGGCGGCCCCGGGGCCGCGTGGTGGACGGGATGCGAATGGCCCCCGTGGCCAGGGCACTGGCCGAGCTGGGTGGATTCCCGGTCGTCCATGCCTCCGACTCGGTCGGCGAGAATGCCCGCCGCCTGATCGCAGGCGCCGGTCCGGGCGACGTGGTGCTGCTCGAGAACACGCGCTTCCATCCCGGCGAGTCCACCAACGACCCCGATTACGCGTCGGAGTTGGCCGAATGGGCTGACTTGTTCGTGCTGGACGCGTTCGGTTCGGCCCACCGGGCCCATGCTTCCACCACCGGGGTGTCCGCCCTGCTCAGATCGGCCGCCGGGCCGCTGCTCGAACGCGAGCTGGCCGTGTTCAGCACGCTCATGGACAACCCGCCCGTCCCATTCACCGTGGTGCTGGGGGGCGCCAAGATCTCCGACAAGCTTCCGTTGATCCGAGCGCTGCTACCCAAGGTGGACGCCATGCTGGTGGGCGGCGGTATGTGCTTCAGCTTCCTGGCCGTCGAGGGCTACGAGGTCGGCAACTCGCTGGTCGAACCGGACTATTTCGATTCGTTACGCGAACTCCTGGCCAGCCCCGAGGCGGACCGTCTGGTCCTGCCGTCCGACATAGTCACGGCCGATCGTTTCGAGGAGGAGGCCGGCGCTACCGCGGTGGGTGTGAACTCCATAGAGGAGGACACCTGGGGCCTGGACATCGGCCCCGAAACCTCCCAGCAGTTCGCCGAGGTCATCGGGGGATCGGGGTCGGTGTTCTGGAACGGCCCCATGGGGGTGTTCGAGTGGGAGGCGTTCCGGTCGGGGACCGCTACCGTGGCGGACGCGATGGCCCGGTCGGGCGCCTTCCGGGTAGCGGGCGGTGGCGACTCCGTGGCCGCTCTGCGAATGCTCGGCTGCCAGGCCGACCTCGACCATCTGTCGACAGGCGGCGGGGCCGGGCTGGAGCTCCTGGAAGGCAAGACCCTGCCGGGCGTGAGAGGACTGGAACGATGGGCCCGGTAGCGCGCAAACCCCTGATGGTGGGCAACTGGAAGATGCACGGGACCTATTTCGAGGCTATGCAGTGGGTCCAGGCCCTGAGCTACCAACTCGACCCTGCCGACTACGACCGCGTCGACGTGGGGGTCGCGCCGTCCTTCACCTCGCTCCGCTCGGTCCAGACCGTGGTCCAGATGGACGACCTTCCGATCCACATCGTGGCGCAGAACGTCCATTGGGCCAAGGAGGGCGCCCACACCGGTGAGGTATCGGCTCGCATGCTGGCCAAGCTGGCCGTCAGCCACGTCATAGTCGGCCATTCGGAGCGCCGCCGACACTTCGGTGAGGACGACCGGATGGTCAACAGGAAGGCTCGGGCGGCGCTGTCGGAAGGGATCGTGCCGATCGTGGCGGTGGGGGAGACCCTGGAGGAACGCGAGGCCGGAGATGCCGAGGAGACGGTGGGCCGGCAGGTCTCGGGCGCTCTCGCCCGGATACCGTCCGATCAGGTGGCCCGGCTGGTGGTCGCGTACGAACCGGTATGGGCGATCGGCACCGGCCGGCACGCCCGGCCATCCGTGGCCCAGGAGATGATCTCGCACTTGAGGAACCGCATCCGATCGCGCCATGGCGAAGCCGCCGATCAGGTGCGGATCATCTACGGAGGGTCGATCAACCCGGGTAACGTGGCCGCTCTCATGGCCAAGCGGGACATCGACGGCGGTCTGATCGGGGGGGCATCTCTCGACCCCGGGACGCTGGCAGCCTGCGTGACGTACTGGACTTGAGAGGGAGCGGACACCAATGACCCGACCGCACGAGGTGGTCCTGCTCCGACACGGCGAGAGCACCTGGAATCTCGAGAATCGCTTCTCGGGCTGGACCGACGTTCCGCTCACCGCCGGCGGTGAGGACGAGGCGGTATCCGCCGGAATTCTGATGGCCGGGGAAGGCCTAAGCTTCGACATCGTCCACACCTCGCTGCTGCGAAGGGCCATCAGCACCGCCAACCTCGCCCTGGACCGCATGGACCTGCACTGGTTGCCCATCAGGCGGAGCTGGAGGCTCAACGAGCGTCATTACGGCGGCCTGCAGGGTCTGAACAAGAAGGAGACCGCCGCCCTGCATGGCGCAGACCAGGTCTTCCAGTGGAGGCGGAGCTATGCGGTGCCGCCCCCGGCGCTGGAGAGGGACGATCCGCGCCATCCCCGCCTCGACAGGAGGTACCAGGACGTGGCCGCCGCCGACCTCCCCGCCTCCGAGTGCCTCGCCGATGTGGTCGCTCGCGCCGTGCCCTACTGGAGGGCGGGGATCATGCCCGATCTGTCCTCGGGACGACGTGTCCTCGTGGTCGCCCATGGCAACAGCATCCGCGCCCTGCTCAAGTACCTGAAAGGTATCGGCGACGAGGAGATCACCCGGCTCAACATCCCCACCGGGATCCCGCTGGTCGTGGAGTTGGACGGCGATCTCGAGTATGCCGGAGACAGGTACCTGGGCGATCCGGCGGTAGCGGAGGCCGCCGCCGCCGCCGTAGCCGCCCAGGCGGGATAGTGGTCAGTGGTCTGTGGCCCGTGAATGGCTTCCAGACGTACATCGGTAGCCGAGTACCCCAAGGGTCACCGCGCACGGCCGACAGCGGCTCGAGGATGTTCTGGGCTACATCGACGAGGTTGGTAAGCTGACCACTGACCGCTCACCACTGACTGACCAGGGACTACCCATGACAATCGCGATCGCCATCATCACCGTACTTCATCTGATCGTGGCGGTTGCCCTGGTCTTCCTGATCCTGCTCCATGCCGGCAAGGGTGGGCTCGGCGATATGTTCGGCGGCGGGATGCAGGCCGGCGGCATGGGCGGGTCCACGCTCGCCGAGCGCAACCTGGATCGCATGACCGTCTTCGTTGCAGTCCTCTTCGCGGCCACCACCGTCAGCCTGGCGATCCTTCTCGGCCGCTGAACTCATGATCTCCGGCCGGCGATCGGGAGCGGGCCGGCACCCCGGCTGATGACCGGAACCCCCGGCGAGGCTTCGGCATGAACCCGGGACGGCGCTGGGCGCTCCTGATCGGTCTGGTGGCGCTGGTGGGTGTCGTGGCGCTGGTCGCCATCCGATCCGGCGGACCGTCGAGCCGGCAGGCCGAACCGGTCGAGACCACCACCACGACCGGCCTGACGGCACCTTCCACCACGTCCGGCCGGGACCAACCGACCGACCAGGCTCCTGCGACGGCGCCCGAGCAGGTCTCCGCCGAAACCACGACGCCGGCCGGTTCAGCTGATGAAGTGCCGGCCACTACAGCTGAGGCCGCCTTGGAGGTGGACACAGAGGCCGATCTTCAAGCCGTGCTCGACTCGTTGACCACCGGACTGGACACTGAGGCCATCCTCCGCCTCGGCCGGTCAGGTGACCTGCGCGTCGCCTGGGTCATCGCGGATCTCATGCGTTTCATCCCTCCCGAGGCTTCCGGCCTCCAATACGCGTTCACCGAACTGACAGGCGTGGAGCTCGGCCCGAACCCGTGGCGCGACGCCACCAACCAGCTGATCGCATGGGACACGCCGGCGCCGCCCGGGTTAGGCACGTGGAAGGGCGGGTTGTACACCTTGATCGAGTTGGGATGGGCACCCTTCTTCGCCGACGAGAACTCACTCATCGATTGGCGTCACGTCACGTGGGGCGGGGTGTTGATCGACGATCGCCCGCTCAACACGACGCACCTGCCGTGCCCCAGGGGCTGCATCCCGGCGCTCAACGATCCCCTGCTGGTCCCCGCCTCCGAGGGTGACTACTACCCCGACGAGGCATACGTGTTCGCGGTGACCGTCAACGGGGAGGCGGTGGCGTTCCCCAAGAACATCATGGAAGTCCACGAGATGGTCAACATCACCATCGGTGGCAGGCGACTGGGGATCCCGTACTGCACCCTGTGCGGCTCCGCCCAGGCCTACTTCACGGACATGGCGCCCGACTCGGTCCGCCATCGGCTCGGGGAAGCCGGGACTTTCGAACTCCGCACCTCCGGGCTCCTCTCGCGTTCCAACAAGATGATGTACGAGTACCACACGCGTTCCATGTTCGACACGTTCACCGGCCAGGCGGTGAGCGGTCCCCTCCGGGAGGCGGGCGTCCGGTTGCCTCAGACCACCGTGGTGGCCTCGCGGTGGGGGGAGTGGAAGGCGGCCAATCCGCATACTCTCATCGTGGCCCAGGACGGCGGGATAGGCCGGTCCTACCCGGACGATCCCCTGCGCGGCAGGGACGACCACGGTCCTATCTTCCCGATCGGGGACTGGGACGACCGACTGCCGGTCCAGGAGAAGGTACTGGGCGTGCTGGTCGACGGGGGAGAGGCCCCCACCGCGGTGGCCTTCCCGGTGGCCGAGGCGCTGGCGACGCTGAGACGGGGGGAACCGGTCGAGTACGGGGAGGTCTTCGTGGTGCTGGACGGAGGCGGCCTGCGCGCCCGGGGACCGGACGGGGCGGAGATACCCGCACACGAATCCTTCTGGTTCGCGTGGAGCCAGTTCCATCCCGGGACCGATCTCTGGGCACCGTCCGCGGCGTAAAGGCTCGGATCGGTCCCGGCCACTAGTCTCTCGGGCAACGTCAGCAGAGGAGAGGAAAATGCCGCGGACCGTGCAGGGTGTGGTATCGAAGGCAGTTGGTGAGCCGGTGACCCTCGAGGAGATCGTCATACCGGACCCCGGTCCCGGCGAGGCGGTGGTCCGCATCCAGGCGTGCGGGGTCTGCCACACCGACCTCCACTACCGCGAGGGAGGCATCAACGACGAATTCCCCTTCTTCCTGGGCCACGAAGCGGCCGGGGTGGTCGAGGAGGTGGGCGCCGGGGTGACCGAGGTGGAGCCCGGTGACTTCGTCATCCTGAACTGGCGCGCGGTATGCGGCCAGTGCCGGTCATGCCTGAGGGGCAGGCCCAATATCTGTTTCAACACCCACAACGCCACCCAGAAGATGACCCTCGCCGACGGCACGGAACTGTCGGCAGCCCTCGGCATCGGCGCGTTCGCGGATGCCACCCTCGTAGCGGCCGGCCAGTGCACCAAGGTGGACCCCGCCGCCTCGCCCGTGGCTGCCGGCCTGCTGGGTTGCGGGGTCATGGCCGGCATCGGCGCGGCCATGAACACCGGTGGCGTGGGCGCGGGCGACAGCGTGGCGGTGTTCGGCTGCGGAGGCGTGGGCGACGGCGCCATCGCCGGGGCCAAGCTGGCCGGAGCGACCACCATCATCGGCGTCGACATCGACGACCGTAAACTCGAATGGGCCACAGAGTTCGGGGCCACCCACACCATCAACTCGAATGACGAGGACCCGGTTCATGCCATCAAGGCGCTGACCGGAGGCAACGGGGTCGACGTGGCCATCGAGGCGATCGGCCTGCCCCACGTCTACCAGCAGGCCTTCAAGGCCCGCGACCTGGCCGGCACGGTGGTGCTCGTGGGGGTGCCCGCCCCGGACATGACCCTCGAGTTGCCGTTCATCGAGGTGTTCGGCCGCGGGGGAGCCCTGAAGTCGAGTTGGTACGGGGACTGCCTCCCCTCCAAGGACTTCCCCATGCTGATCGACCTGTACCTCCAGGGTCGTCTCGATCTGGACCGATTCGTCTCCGAGACGATCGGCGTGGGAGACGTCGAGGAAGCCTTCCACAAGATGGAGCGCGGGGAGGTGCTGCGCTCGGTAGTTGTGTTCTAACGGCTGTCGACCATGCCTATCGAACTGGTAACCACCGACGGGCTTTTCCGCCTCGACGGCGGCGAGTGGGAGGTCACCAACAACATCTGGCTGATCGGAAATGATCGGGAGGTGCTGGTGATCGACGCCGGCCATGACCATGCTCCGATAGTGGAGGCGGTGGGTGGCCGGCAGGTGACCTCGATCGTCCTCACGCACGGCCACAACGACCACATCGACTCGGCGGTCGCCTTGCGCGAGCAGGTCGACGCTCCCATCATGCTTCACCCCGACGATCGGATGCTGTGGGACATGGTGTATGCCGACGACGCTCCCGATAGGGACCTGACGCACGGCGCCACCCTGCGGGTGGCCGGGCACGAACTGGCGGTGATCCACACCCCCGGTCACTCACCGGGCTCGTGCTGCTTCCGGGACGAGAGGAGCGGGCTGATGTTCTCCGGCGACACCCTGTTCAACGGGGGTCCGGGTGCTACCGGACGGAGCTTCAGCGACCGGCCCACCATCCTGAGGAGCATCCGCGACATGTTGCTGGTCCTCCCGGACGAGACGGTGGTCCACACCGGCCATGGCGACAGCACCACCATCGGCGCGGAGCGTGCCGGGGTTCTCGACCAGATCGCGCGGCTGGGCGTCGACTGACACGAGACCCGCCGTGGGTATACTCTTGCCCCCGCTCGGGTCGGAGTGGCGGAACTGGTAGACGCGCTAGGTTGAGGGCCTAGTGCCCGCAAGGGCGTGGAGGTTCGAGTCCTCTCTCCGACACCCATGTCTTGTCTGCGGACCAACCAGGCCAATCCACGGATAGACCAGTCGTTCACCGGGCCGGAGGTATCCTTCGGTCGTGTCCCGGGCCGATCAAACCCACGGGGAACCTGAGGGACCGGTGGTCCTGGGATCCCCTTCGATCCATCCCGACTCCTTCGTGGCGCCGGGCGTTCACATCTACGGCGACGCTGTGATCGAGGCCCGCGCCGTTGTGATGTTCGGGGTGGTCATCCGCGCCGAGTTGGACCGGGCGGTGGTGGGGGAGGGATCGAACCTCCAGGACAACGTGGTGATGCATTGCGACCCCGGCTTCCCGTGTGTCGTTGGCAGGGACACCACGGTGGGTCACGCCGCGGTGCTGCACAGCGTGAGAGTCGGAGACCATTGTCTGGTCGGGATCGGCGCAATGGCACTCACCGGCTCCGAGCTAGGTGAGGGCGCCTGGCTGGCGTCCGGCGCAGTGTTGCCGGAGGGCCGGGTCATCCCGCCCTGGACGCTCGCCATGGGCATACCGGCCAAGCCGGTGAGGCGGCTGACCGAGGACGAGATCGAGCGGCAGAGATCCGGAGTGGCCACCTACCAACGGTTCCTGGAGGCCTACAAGCCCCTGCTGGGATGAAGCCTCCCGGGCGCCGATATCCATTTTCCATGAGGATTACCCACCTTCACTCGCTAGTGGTCTGTCTGTGTAACGGCGGTGTGGTATGGCGTCGGCAGCGGTGTTCCTCGCAAGGCCCGCTGACGAGGGCGTACCCGCAGTGGTACGTTGAGGAAGCAGAACGCCGCGAGGGACGCCGATGACCGCCAGGCCACACCTGGTTGTTGCGCAGACAGACCACTAGGCTTGCGTACCCCTGCCGGATCACACACGCATGAAGCAAGCTGAAATCCCCCAGTTGATGTCCGAGTTGCTCGAGATGTCGAAGGCATACCTCGCCCAGGAGACGGTGGCGCCCTTGCGCCGGGTGGCACGTTTCGCGGGGTTCAGCCTGCTGGCGGGACTGCTGTTCGCCGCGGGGTGGTTGATGCTCTCGATCGCCGGGCTCAGACTGGTGCTAGACCTGCTTCCTGACAGCGCGCTGTGGAGTGTTCTGGGCTACTTCATCGGCGCGGCGCTGGCCGCCCTGCTGGCTCTCTTCGTGATATGGCTGGCCAACCGACCCAGGGAGTCCCTGTGATCACCCGTGACGACATCGAAGCCAAGGCTCACCAGATCGAGGAAGCCGTCAACGACACCGGTGACTTCGTCCGCTCGGCCGCGATGAGAAACGCCTTGGCCTGGGCCGGCGCGCTCGCCATCGTCTTCCTGGCCGGACGGAGGCGCGCCAGACGCCGCGGCGCCCGGATCGAGATCCACCGGCTGTAGCTTTTAGTTGCAAGTTGCTAGTAGTTAGTTTCTAGTACACTGTTCAAATGGTAACTAACAACCATTTGCTAACAACTAGCTGTCTACGCGGAAGGTCGTGGGTGCCTCGCCGGGCCGGGAGACCCGTAGTCCGAGGCTCTGACCGGGTTTCACCCGGACCGTCGCCACCCGTGAGGCGTCCGGCCGACAACACTTGTTGAACCGCGCCACGAGTACGGTCAGGCCCACCAGGATGAGCGGCCACCTGCCTTGCCGAAGGCCTTTGAAAAGGTAACGGGCGCCGCGACGAGCAGAGAGGAACCGGAGCATCACGGTGCAGGCTAGCGAATCTGTAGTTGCTAGTTTCTAGTTGCTAGTTGCTGGTTATGATGGACACTAGAGACTAGAAACAAGAAACCAGGAGAGAGCACATGAGGCAGACGCCCACGTGGGTGAAGGTGGTGGTCTGGGTCACCGTAGCCGGCATGGTGCTGACCCTGGTGGCCAGCCTGGCCTCGCTCGGAGGATTCTGACCGTCGTGGCTGCGGGAATCCCGTTCGGGGAGGGCGAACCGGCTCTCCTGCTCGACGACAAGGGTCGCAAGTACCTGTTGCGACTCCGCTCCACCGGTACCTTCCAGTACCACCGGGGACGCCTTGCCCACGCCGACATCATCGGCCGGCCCGAGGGCACCAGGTTCACGTCCTCGAACGGCGCGCCGTTGGTCGGCGTCCGTCCCCGCCTGGCCGATTACGTTCTCAAGATGCGCCGCGGGCCGCAGGTGGTGTACCCGAAGGATCTCGGCCCGATCCTCGTGTATGCCGACATCCGCCCCGGCGCCACCGTCCTGGAGGCCGGCACGGGCTCCGGCGCCGCCACCCTGGCCCTGGTACGGGCGGTGGGCCCGACCGGCCGGGTGATCTCGTGCGAGCTCCGCGAAGACCATGCCGCCCGCGGGCGGGCCAACATCGAACGCTATTTCGGTTCGATTCCCGACCACCTCGACCTGCGCGTCGGCGATGTCCGTGAGATCGCGGCCGAGGTCTGCCACGACCGCCTCGTCCTCGACCTGGCGGAGCCCTGGCAGGTCATCCCGGCCGCGGCCAAGACGCTCCGACCCGGCGGCCTGGTGGCCGGCTACGTCCCGACCGTTCCGCAGGTCGACAGGTTCCACAGCACCCTGGAATCCAGCGAGCGGTTCGTCGATGTCGAGACCTTCGAGATCCTGCTCCGGACGTGGCACGTCGCGGGCCGCTCGGTCCGCCCGGATCACGGGATGGTCGGCCACACCGGATTCGTGACCACCGCCCGATGCGTCAGCCCGCTATGAGAGGTCAGGCAATTGTTCGAGAAGAGGACGTCCACTCGTGTGTCCACTCGTATACTGCCCGCAATGCTGAGGCGGGCGAGTGACTGATCGACAGATGCCGTACGAATACGAGCACCGGATCAACGCGCTCCGTGGCACCGTGCACGCGCTCGAGGAAGAAGTCTCCGTCCTGCGCCGTCGCCTCCAGGACGGCCCGCGCCGGGTCCGGCTCCTGGAGGGCCGCCTCGCCGAGGCCAAGGCCCAACTCGCCCTGGCCGGCCAGCGCAACGAGAAGCTGTCCGCAGTACTGGAGGAGGCCAGGGAGCAGCTCGCCATGCTCCGGGCTGAGGTCGACAAGCTCACTACCGCCCCCAATCCGTTCGCCACGGTGCTGGGTGTCAACAGCGACAGCACCGTCGATGTGATCAGCGGGGGGCGCCAGATGCGCGTGAACGCCCAGCCCTCCATCGAGATCAAGGCGCTCCAGCGGGGCCAGCAGGTGCTGGTGAACGATTCGATGAACATCGTGGAGGTGAGGGACTTCGACCGCCAGGGTCAGGTCGTCACCATCAAGGAGATACTCTCCGACGACCGGCTGCTGGTGATGGCCCACGCCGACGAGGAGCGGGTTGTGGAGTTGGCGGGGCCGCTGCAGCGGGTCTTCCTGAGGATCGGGGACCACGTCCGCATCGACCCCCGGCACGGCCTCGCCTACGAGAGGCTGATCCGGCCCGAGGTGGAGGAACTGGTGCTCGAGGAGGTCCCCGACGTCACCTACGCCCAGGTGGGCGGACTTCACGAGCAGATCGAAGCGATCAAGGACGCCGTAGAGCTCCCGTACGTCCACCGAGACCTGTTCGAGGAATACGGACTGGTGGCGCCCAAGGGAGTTCTCCTCTACGGGCCGCCCGGATGCGGCAAGACCCTCATCGCCAAGGCGGTGGCAAACAGCCTGGCCGACGCGGTGGCGAAACGCACCGGCTACGACGACGCCCGGTCCTACTTCCTCAACATCAAGGGCCCGGAGCTTCTCAACAAGTACGTGGGGGAGACCGAGCGGCAGATCCGGCTGATCTTCCAGCGAGCCCGTGAGAAGTCGGACGAAGGCGTCCCGGTGATCGTCTTCTTCGATGAGATGGACTCCCTCTTCCGGACCCGAGGCACCGGCATCTCATCCGATGTCGAATCCACCATCGTCCCGCAGCTTCTCTCAGAGCTCGACGGCGTCGAGATGATCAAGAACGTGATCGTGATCGGCGCCTCCAACCGGGAGGACCTCATCGATCCGGCCATTCTCCGCCCGGGAAGGCTGGACGTGAAGATCAAGATCGCCCGTCCCAACACCTCGGCGGCCCGCCAGATCTTCAAGATCTACCTCGGTACCGACCTCCCGTTCGACGCCGACGCCCTAGAGGAGGCAGGCGGCGACCCGGCCGTCCTGGTGGATCGCATGGTCGACCAGGTGGTACAGAAGATGTACGCCGAGAGCGACGCGAACCGCTTCCTTGAGGTCACCTACCAGAACGGTGACCGGGAAGTCCTCTACTTCCGTGACTTCGCCTCCGGCGCCATGATCGAGAACATCGTGCGCCGCGCCAAGAAGGCGGCCATCAAGCGGCGGATAGCAGGTGACTCCGGCGGGATCAGCACCGAAGACCTGCTGGTCGGTATCAAGCAGGAGTTCCGGGAGCACGAGGACCTCCCGAACACCACCAACCCGGATGACTGGGCCAAGATATCCGGGAAGAAGGGGGAGCGGATCGTCTACGTTCGCACCCTCATCGAGGGAGAAGACGAGTCGAGGACCATCGAGGCGGTCGGCGCAGGTCAGTACCTGTAAGCATGGCGGCTCCCAAAGTCATCGGGACCGAGACCGAATACGGGATCACGGTTCGCAACCAACCGGACTTCAACCCGACCCTCGCCTCCTCGCTGGTAGTCAACTCCTACCAGGGGGGCCGCGTTCGGGTGCGGTGGTCGTTCGACGAGGAGACCCCGGGCCGGGACGCCCGCGGGGGTGGTCACGAGGACCACGGCCTGGCCGAGCCCGACTCCGGTCTGGTCAACGTGGTGCTGACCAACGGCGCCCGCTTCTACGTCGATCACGCCCATCCCGAGTACTCGAGCCCCGAGTGCGTCGACCCCCGGCAGGCCGCCCTGTACGACAAGGCGGGGGAGAGGGTGGTGGCCACCGCGGTGGACCAGGCGTACCAGATCCTCCGGCCCGGCGAGTACATGTACGTCCACAAGAACAACAGCGACGGTAAGAGCAACTCCTACGGCCACCACGAGAACTACCTGGTCGACCGGGAGTTGCCCTTCTCCGACCTGATCCGCTACGCCACCACCTGGCTGGTGACCCGCCAGGTCTTCACCGGGTCGGGGAAGCTCGGTTCCGAGAACGGCCGCCCGCCGGTGCGATACCAGATCAGCCAGCGAGCCGACTTCTTCGAGGAGGAGGTGGGCCTGGAGACCACGCTCAAGAGACCCATCATCAACACCAGGGACGAGCCCCACGGCGACCCGGCCCGGTATCGCCGCTTCCACGTCATCATCGGCGACGCCAACATGTCCGAGGTCCAGACGTTCGTGAAGCTGGGGACCACCGCCTTGCTCCTGGCCGCCATCGAGGACCGCGCCGTGCCCGACGACCTGGCCCTGGCCGACCCGGTCTCGGCTACCTGGCAACTGAGCCACGACCTATCCCTCAGCCTGCCCCTGCCCATGGCCGACGGCTCGTCCGCCACCGCGCTCGAACTCCAGTTCCGCTACCTCGAGTGGCTGTCGAAGTACGCCGCCTCCAACCATCCGGAACCGGTGTGGGCGGACGTGATCACCGAGTGGAGTTCCATCCTCAACGACCTGGAACGGGACCCGATGCTCACGTCGGACCGGATCGACTGGACCGCCAAGTTACGGATGCTGAGCGCCTTTCGCCGGCGGGACGAGCTGGAGTGGCACGATCCCAAGCTGGCCATGGCCGCGCTCCAATACCACGACACCGATCCCCGCAAGGGCCTGGCATACCGGCTCGAGGAGCGGGGGCTGCTCCGGAGGATCTTCGACGAGGCAGAACTTCGGCGGGCTACGGTGGAACCACCCCCCGAAACCCGTGCCTACTTCCGGGGACGATGCGTCAAGAAGTATCCCGACTCTCTCGTGGCGGCCAACTGGGACTCGCTGGTGTTCGACGTGGGTGAGGACTCCCTCAAACGGGTGCCTATGATGGAGCCCTTGCGTGGTAACGAGTCCCTGGTTGGCGACCTGCTCGACACCTCTCCGGACGCTGCCACGCTTCTGGACGCACTTGGAGGGTGTTGAGACTCCCTGAGGGGTGAGGGTCGGCTGGGAGAGCCTAAGAGGTCTGAGCCCGGTAGTGGCATGATTGGCCGACAAGTGAGGTATCGCACCGTGGCCGGGTCCGGCCACGGGTTCTTAGGAGGAGAAGAGATGGCACAGGAACGAGAGCGGATCCGGCGCCGTCCCGGCGAGGTGTCCGAGCCGGTTGCCGCGGCCCCGCGCGTCGCCGAGCAAGGCGGGGTACACAAGATCGACGAACTCCTGGACGAGATCGATTCGGTGCTCGAGGAGAACGCCGAGGAGTTCGTGAAGAACTACGTGCAAAAGGGCGGCGAGTGACGGGCAGCCTCCTTCCTCTGGGGGCGCCCCTGCCCGGCGCCAGCTTCACCGAACTGATCAGGTCGCTCGACCTGGCGCCGGAATGGTCGCTGGGCCCGGATACCCCGCCTTCGGGATTCCACCCGCCTGACGCCACCACCGTGCTGGCCCTCCGCTACAACGGCGGGGTGGTGATGGTGGGGGATCGCCAGGCAACCGCCGGCTACGACATCGCTCACCGCCACATCCAGAAGGTGTTCGCGGCGGATGCCTATTCGGCCGTGGCCATCTCGGGAACGGCCGGGCTCGGAGTCGAACTGATCCGCCTCTTCCAGACCGAGCTGGAGCACTATGAGAAGCTCGAGGGGGTGCGCCTCAGCCTGGAGGGCAAGGCCACCTACCTGGCCCGGATGGTTCGTTCCCAGCTACCGATGGCCCTGCAGGGGTTCGTGGTCGTGCCGCTGTTCTGCGGGATCGAGCCCGAGAGCGGGACCGGGCACGTGTTCACCTTCGATGCGATCGGAGGGCGCTACGAGGAGCGGGACTTCGGCGCCGCCGGGTCGGGCAGCCGGGAAGCCAGGGCATACCTGAGAACGGTGTACAACCCGGGATCCGACCGGACCGAGGCCATCGACCACAGCATCGCCGCCCTGGTGGCGGCGGCCGGCCAGGACCTGGCGACCGGAGGTCCCGACCTGCGTCGCGGGATCTACCCCAACGTGGTCACGGTCACGGCCGACGGCGTCCAGGAAGTCGACCGGACGGCAGTCGCCGAGGCGGCCGAACGGGCAATGGAGGTGGTCCGGTGACCCTTCCGTTCTACGTAGCTCCCGAACAGCTGGTCAAGGACCGCGCCGAGTACGCCCGCAAGGGCATCGCCCGAGGCCGCTCTATCGCCGCTCTGCAGGTCCGGGAGGGGGTTCTGCTACTTGCCGAGAACCCCAGCCGCACCCTCACCAAGACCTCGGAGATATACGACCGCATCGCCTTCGCCGGGGTGGGCAAGTACAACGAGTTCGAATCGCTGCGGGTGGCGGGAATCCGCTACGCCGACATCAAGGGATACCAGTACGGGCGCCGCGACGTCACCGCCAAGAGCCTGGCGTCCGCATTCTCGCAGACGCTGGGGAACATCTTCGTCCAGGGCCCCAAGCCATTCGAGGTGGAGGTGCTCGTGGCGGAAGTCGGCCGTACCGTTACCGACGACCGCCTGTTCAAGGTGACGTATGACGGCACCCTGTACGACAAGCGCGGTTACACGGCCATCGGCGGACAGGCCGACGAGCTGTCCGACCGGCTGGGGGAGGACTACCAGGACACTCTCGGCCTGGCCGAGGCCCTGACCCTCACCGCCAACGCCTTCCGGGAGGTCGAGGGCCGCGACATCGACGGGTGGGAGGGCGCCCTGCTGGCGCGCGAAGGCCCGGCACGCCGGTTCCGCCGCCTGACCAAGGAAGAACTCGGGGAGATAGCGGATTCCTAGTCGCTGGTCGCTAGCCGCTGGTTGCCAGAAGCAAATCACCTAGCCTATTGGGCCATGGAACGGCGCATCTTCGGTCTCGAGAACGAGTTCGGCATCACATGCACGCTTCGGGGACAACGCCGCCTCAGTCCCGACGAGGTGGCCCGCATCCTGTTCCGGGGGGTGGTGACGTGGGGCCGGTCCTCGAACGTGTTCCTGGAGAACGGAGCGCGGCTCTATCTGGATGTGGGCAGCCATCCCGAGTACGCCACACCGGAATGCGACGACCTCCTTGATCTGGTAGCCCATGACAAGGCCGGCGAGCGGGTCCTGGAAGATCTCCAGCGTTCGGCCGAGCAACGCCTGCGGAACGACGGTATCCGGGGGAACATCTTCCTCTACAAGAACAACACCGACTCGGCGGGCAACTCGTACGGGTGCCACGAGAACTACCTGGTACTCCGCAAGGCGGACTTCCAGAAGATGCTGGAGATCCTCATACCGTTCCTGGTCAGCCGCCAGATCTTCTCGGGGGCGGGCAAGCTCCTCCAGACCGCCAAGGGGCCCACCTTCTCGATCTCGCAACGCGCCGACCACATCTGGGAAGGGGTTTCCTCGGCGACTACGCGGTCACGCCCCATCATCAACACGCGTGACGAGCCCCATGCCGATGCCGAGCGGTTCCGGCGCCTCCACGTGATCGCCGGCGACTCCAACATGAACGAGTACGCCACCTACGTCAAGGTGGGCGCCACCGTTGCGCTGCTGGAGATGATCGAAGCCGAAGTGATGTTCAGGGACCTGACCCTGGCCAACCCCATCCGGGCCATCCGGGAGATCAGCCAGGACCCGACCTGCCGGCAACCGGTCCGCCTTGCCAACGGCCGGATGCTGTCGGCCCTCGACATCCAGTGGGAGTACCTGGACCGGATCATCCGGTACGCCCGGAACCCCGGCTTCCCCCCCTCGGTACAGCGAGCCGTCGAGATGTGGGAGCACCTGCTCACCGGCCTCGAGAAGGACCCTTTCTCGCTCGAGCGCCAGGTTGATTGGGTGACCAAGTACCACCTCATCGAGCGTTACCGGGCCCGCCACGACCTGGCGCTCTCCGACGCCCGGGTCCAGTTGCTGGACCTCAGCTACCACGACGTGACGGAGGAGCGCAGCCTCTACTACCTGCTGGCCCAGCGGGGCGTCGTGGACCGCCTCGTGACGGACGCCGCCATCGCCATCGCCAAGGAGAAGCCTCCCCAGACGACCCGCGCCCGGCTTCGGGGACGGTTCATCGCCGCCGCCAAGGCCCGCAACCGCGACTACACGGTGGACTGGGTCCACCTGAAGCTGAACGACCAGGCCCAGCGGACCGTGCTCTGCAAGGACCCGTTCAAGGCCTCCGACGAGAGGGTGGAGCGCCTGATCGCAGGCCTGTGACTAGTTTCTAGTTGTTAGTTGATATAATATTTCACCACTAGAGCCTAACCACTAGGAACTAGCAACTGGCAACCGAGATCGTTACATTGGCAGACCATGAGCACCGTCGTCGAGCGCTTGATCAACCTGCTGGCATATCTGGTCGATTCCTCGCGTCCCGTCACCGCCGAACAGATACGGAACACGGTGGCCGGGTACGGCGACCTGTCCGACCAGGCCTTCCACCGCAAGTTCGAGCGGGACAAGGCCAGCCTGCGCGAGCTGGGGATCGAACTCGCGCAGGAAGCCACCGACGCCTGGGAGGTCGAGTGGGGTTACGTGGTTCCCGAGAGCAACTACCGGACCATCGAGCCGGGGCTCACCGACGAGGAACGGACCGCGCTGGCCCTCGCGGTGCATATGGTGCGTTCCGGCGGCTGGCCGTCGGGCGCCAACGGCCTGCTCAAGCTGGGCGGGGCCCGGCTGGCCGACACGGGCACACTGGTGGGCGCCGACCTGGGTCTGGGCAGCGAGAACCTGGGCCTGATCTTCCAGGCGGTGCTGGAGCGCCGCCTGATCCGGTTCGTCTACCACGGGCGCCCGCGCACCCTCTGCGCCTACGGCATGCACCACCGGCGGGGCCATTGGTACTTCGCGGGCGTCGAGCCGGACCAGGACGCCACCATCCGGACCTACCGGCTCGATCGGGCGGAGCAGCTGGAACCGGCGGGCGATCCGGACGCTTTCCCGCGACCGGAGGGTTACAGCGCCCGGGACATCCTGGAGTCGCTGCCCTGGGAGCAACAGGCGACGAAACGTGCGCTCATCGAGTGCGATGCCGATATCGCCTGGTGGGTCGAGCACCGGTTCCCCGACGCCGAGGCCGTCGAGACCACCGAGGCGGGAGGCACGATCCTGGAAGTTCCCTATACGAACGACTCATTGCTCGACATGGTCATATTCCTCGATGACGGGGCGGTGATCCTCGACCCTCCGGAGCTCCGCGCCGAGATGGTCAGGCGGCTCGAGGCCGGCCGGTGACCGCCTCCCGGACCCGGCAGAGGCTGGCCCGGATCCTCGCCCTGGTCCCGTGGGCGCTGGCCAACCCCTACCCGACCGTCACCGAGGTCATGGAGCGGTTCGGCTACGCGAGCCGTCGCCAGCTCGCCGACGACCTCAACCTGCTCTTCTGCTGCGGGCTGCCCGGATACGGCCCCGGCGACCTGATGGTGGCGTACATGGACGGTGACGAGGTGGTTCTGGACATGGCCGACTACTTCTCCCGGCCGCTCCGGCTCACGCCCCACGAAGCCTTGGGCCTGCTCAGCGCCGGGCTGGCGGTGGCCGGCACCTCCCAGGGGAACGAAGCGCTGGCGAGGGCGGTCGAGAAGCTGACCGGCGCCCTATTCCCGGAGGCCGCCACGGTCATCGCGGCCGAGTTGCCTCCCGAGCCCGGACACCTCGACACCCTGCGCCGGTCGGCCCGCGACGGAACCGTGCTGACTATCACCTACCTGTCCCTGAGCACCAACCGGACCACCGTTCGGGCCATCGAGCCGCTGATGGTCCACGCGTCGATGGGAAGCTGGTACCTCCTGGCGCACTGCCGTCTGGCCGGTGACCGGCGCCTGTTCCGCGTGGACCGGATCCGGTCGGTGGAGGCGTCGGGGGAGGTCTTCGAACCCCCCGCCATGCCGCCTGCTCCCACGAACGTCGACTACACCCCGTCCGCTGACGCCATCTATGCCCGGCTGGCGCTGCGCTCCGGCGCCAGGTGGGTGGCCGAGTACTACCCGGTCGAGATACTGGAGGACACCGGCGAGGAGCTCGTGATCCGGTTCGCCATGTCCGATGCGCGGGTGTGCGCCCGGCTGCTGCTGCGGCTGGGCGACCAGGCGCGCCTGATCGAGGGACCGGAAGTCCGGGAGGAGACGGAGCGCCTGCGCGAAGCAATCCTGGCTCGATACGACGCCTCCCGAGCCTGAACCGCCGTGGGGCGGGTAGGCGTGCGCCGGTAGCATGGCAACGTGTTCGACACGTTCAGCGGTCTAGAGATACTCACCATCGCCGTGATAGCCCTGGTGGTCTTCGGTCCGCACCGCCTGCCCGAGATCGCGCGCACCATGGGCAAGTACGTCCGCGAGCTCCGCGAGGCCGTCCGAGACCTTCGCGACGGGATCGAGAAGGAGGTGGCTCCGCTGCGCGAGCCGATCAAGGAAATCCGCCAGGACCTGGCCGAGCCGGTGAGCGACGTGAAGCGCACCCTGGCCGAGACGGCCGATGCCGCGGGCGCGGTGGACCGCGACATCAGGCAATCCCTCGAGGAAACCGGCCGAGCCGCGCCCGATGCCTCCACCCCCGTACCGGAGACGCCCGAACCGCCCGAGGCGCGATGGGTGGCCCCCGAACCCCCGGTGGGCGTGTCGCCCGGCGAAGCGTGGAAGGGCCTGGACGACCCGATGCCCGGGAACGTGGTACCGCTCGAGGCGCCGGACCCTACTCCGGAGGACGGCCCGGCCGAGGAGGCCGCCGACCCTCCGGTAGGGGAGGACGGCGATCTTGGGGACGCCCCCGCCGGACCTGAGGCCGACGAGCAAGCGGACAGGGGCGAATGACCGAAGGAGCCGATCCCTCCGGCCAGCCGCTGATGGGGCACCTCACGGAGCTCCGGTCACGTCTCGTCAAGACCTTCATAGCGGTCGGAGTCGGCACCGTGGTCGCCTTCTTCTTCCGCAACCAGATGCTCCACCTCCTGCAGAACTCCTACAGCGAGGTGGCGGGGCGGGACCTGGTGGTGACCGGGCCTACCGACCAGTTCTCGATCGCCATGCGCATGGCGCTCTTCGGCGGGGTGCTGCTGGCCAGCCCGGTGATCGCCTACCAGGCGTGGTGCTTCATCAACCCCGGCCTCACCCAGAGGGAACGCAAGTGGGCCTTCCCGGTGGTGGCGGCGCTGGTCACCCTGTTCTGCCTCGGCGTGGGGTTTGCCTACTGGAGCCTTCCCCGGGCGGTCGCGTTCCTCGTGTCGATCTTCGAGGACTTGGAGAATCTCTGGACGGTCGAGCTCTACACCCGTTTCGTGATCCGCTTCCTGCTGCTGTTCGGCATCTCGTTCCAGTTCCCCGTGTTCCTGTACGGCGCGGCCGCGGCCGGCGTGGTGAGTTCCGACAAGTTGGCGGCCGGTCGGCGCTGGGCGGTACTCATCATCGTCGTGGTGGGGGCCGCGGTGAGCCCTACCGGCGATCCGGTGACGCTCCTGCTGCTCTCGACCCCGCTCTACCTGTTCTACGAGGCCACCATCTGGCTGATCCGCCTGACCCTCAAGAAATGAGGGTTCACGCCTTCTTCGAATCGCTCCCGTTCACGGCCGACCCCTACCAGATACTCGCCGCCGAGATGGTGGAGATGGGCCGGTCGGTGGTGGTGACGGCACCCACCGGCGCCGGTAAGACCCTGATCGCCGAGGCCGCCATCCACCTGAGCCTGGCCAACCGGCGCCGGGTGTTCTACACGACGCCCCTCAAGGCGCTGTCCAACCAGAAGTTCCGGGATTTCGGCGCCGTCCATGGAAGCGACCGGGTCGGGTTGCTGACCGGCGACAACACCATCAACCACGACGCTCCCGTGGTGGTGATGACCACAGAGGTACTGCGCAACATGATCTATTCCGGATCGGACCTGTCCATGGTCGACACGGTGGTCCTCGACGAGGTCCACTACCTGCAGGACCGGTTCCGCGGCGCGGTCTGGGAGGAGGTGATCATCCACGCTCCACCCCACATCCGGCTGGTGTGCCTGTCGGCTACCGTCTCCAACTCGGGCGAGTTCACCGACTGGTTACGCTCGCGGCGGGGTCCCACCGAGCTGGTCGTCGAGGAGCACCGGCCGGTACGGCTCGAGCGGTGGTGGTCGGTCTGGGACCGCTTCGACCGGGAGGTCCATCTCCTGCCCCTCTACATGGAGGCTTCCGGCGGGATGAGGCCCAACGCCGCCATTCCCCGCCTCCTGGCCCGGCGGGGTGGGCGCCGCCGCCGCTTCTCGACCCCCCGGAGGACCTCGGTGGTGGAGCATCTCGCCTTTCTCGACCTGCTCCCGGCCATCTACTTCCTGTTCTCGCGAGCCGGATGCGACGAGTCCGCCGACCGCGTGGTCGCCGCCGGGATCCGGCTCACCGACGACGCCGAACGGGACGAGATCCGGCGCCGGGCCGAGAAGGGAACCGCCCACCTCGACTGGTCCGACCTGCGGACCCTGGGACACGACCGGTGGCTGGCCAGGCTCGAGCGCGGAGTCGCGGCCCATCATGCCGGCCTCGTGCCCGCCTTCAAGGAGGTGGTCGAGGAGCTCTTCTGCGATGGGCTGATCAAGGTGGTGTTCGCCACCGAGACCCTGGCGCTGGGCATCAACATGCCCGCTCGGACCGTCGTCCTCGACCGCCTGTCGAGGTTTACGGGCGAGAGCCACGAGCTGCTGCTCCCGGGAGAGTTCACCCAGCTGACAGGCCGGGCCGGACGCCGCGGGATCGATACGGTGGGTCACGGGGTGGTGCTTCACTCGCCTTTCGTGCCGTTCGAGCGCATGGCGTCGATCGCCCGGCTCGGCAGCCATCCCCTGCGGTCCAGCTTCCGCCCCACCTACAACATGCTGGTCAACCTGGTGGCCAATTACTCCCGCCACCAAGCCGAGCGGCTCCTCGCGGCGTCGTTCGCCGAGTTCCAGGACCGGCGGCTGACCAAACGGACCCGTGGCAGGGGGAGCGGCCACAGGTCGCGCCCTCGCCGGAGCAACCTCCTGGAGAGGTTCGACCGGACCCGGCGTCTCCTGGAACAGCGCGGCCACATCCGGGACTGGGGGCTCAAACCCGGGGGAGAGGCGCTCCGGGTCGTATACAGCGACCTCGGTCTCCTCCTCGTGGAGGCGATACGAGAGGGGATTCTCGCCGGGCTGCGCGCGCCGGAGCTGGCGGCCCTGCTATCGGCCTTCGCCTACGAGCCCCGACGCGACGCCGACGAGCCGGAGGGATGGCCCACCGAGCCCCTCGACGATGCCTGGAGCCGGTTGGTTGAGCTGGCGGAGGACCTCGCCGCTGCCGAGGACCGCCATCACCTGCCCGTGACCCGCTTCCCCCATCCCGGGTTCGCTTGGCTCGCCTACGCCTGGGCGCTCCGGATCGACCTCGAGGAGCTCCTCGAAGAGGGCTCTATCGCCGCAGGGGACTTCGTCCGTACCACCCGGTCCGTTCTGGACCTCCTGCGCCAGGTCGGTGACGCGGCGCGGGTCCTGGGGGAGGGCGAACTCGAGAAGGCGGCAGGCCGGGCCCGCACGGCCATCGATCGGGGAATCGTCACCGCCGGCGGCGTCGTATGACCCCCTGGCTGGTGCTGGTCAACCCGCATGCCGGCCGGGGCCGGTCGGCAATGGCTGACACGGTGGCCGCTCTCCGGTCCCATTCGGTACCGGCGGATGTTCTGGAGGTGGACGGGCTGGGCGCGCTGGGAGACGCCGTCAGGGACGCGGCAAGCGCCGACCGGCGGCGCCTGGTGGCGGTGGGGGGAGACGGGACGGTCAACGCGGTGCTCAACGAGATCATGGCCCACGAATGGAATGCAGCGCCGCTCCTGGGCATCCTCCCGGCCGGCACTGGCTGCGACCTGCTCAGGACCTTCGGGATCGGACCCGACCTCGACCGGGCGGCTGCCCGCCTGGTCGAAGGGACGCCCTACCCGGTGGACGTCGGCCTTGCCATGGGGGAGTGGGGCCGCAGGTACTTCCTCAACGTGGCCAGCGCCGGCGCCACGGCTGCGGCCGCCGGCACCGCCCAGCACATACCCGCCCGGCTGGGGTCGTTTCGCTACGTAGCGGCGGTAGCCGCTTCCCTGCCGTCCTGGCGCCCGATCGACGCCCGCGTCGAGGCCGGTAGGCGGAAGTTCTCCGGCCTGGCCCTCACCGTCGTGGCAGCCAACGCCCAGTTCTTCGGGGGCGGCTTCAACATCGCCCCCCGGGCATCCATGGTCGACGGGCTGCTCGACATACAGGTCATCAGCAGCCGGAGGAGGGAGGTGGCTGCACTGATGCGGAAGGCCAGGGGCGGGAATCACCTCGCCGACCCGGGTGTCCGGCGCTTCGTGGTTCCCGAGGCCCGGATCGAGGCCGACCCACCCTGGCCGGTGGAAGTGGACGGGGAACCCATCGGCCGGACCCCCCTCCTGGTCCGGCTCCGGGCCGGAAGCCTCCGATTGATGATCTGAGACCACCGGCCGTTCGCAGACCGGGGCCGGATGCGTATACTCTCGCCGCGATCAGACTGGGGGAATAGAGGATTGGACGACACCATCCGAGACCCATTCGACCGGGACGGCGGCGCCGACCTGGATAGCGAGAACCCCGGCGGCCGAGCCGGCGACGAGGACAACGACGACGAGAACGGCAACGGCCCCGTCGAACTCGACGCCCTGGAGGCCGAGGAGTTGGAGACCGTCGAAGCAACCGAGTCGGCCACCATGCTGGTCGACGAGACCAGCGAGATACGGGAGATCCGCCGCTCCGAGATGAACCTCGACATCGAGGCGGAGCAGATGCGGGGCGACGAGTTCGTCTGCCGGTCTTGCTTCCTGCGCCTCAAGAAGGTGCAGCTCGCTGCTGACGCTCTCTGTCGCGACTGCGCCTGACATACGGGCCGGCGACGGC
>WTGI01000087.1 GCA_011523635.1 Acidimicrobiia bacterium | reverse complement strand
GGGTGGCGACCGCGCTGATCGTGGGAGATCCGATCCGAGCCATCTGGGTCGTCGTCGCCTTCCTCATCATCCAGCAGTTCGACAACCATCTGGTGAGCCCCATGGTGCTGCGGGTGGCCGTCCACCTGAGCCCGGTCACCATCATCCTGGCGCTGCTGGCGGGCGGATCCATCGGTGGCCTGCTGGGCGTGCTCATCGCCGTGCCGACCACCGCGGTCTTCAAGATCATCATCGGCCATCTGTGGCGCACCCGCGTGCTCGGAGAGTCCTGGGAACAGGCTGCTTCGGCCGTGGTGGTGGAGTACGAGGTGGAGCCCTTGCGCGAGCGTTTCCGTCGTGGTGGGACGGAGGCGGGCCGGGCGCGTGAGGACGATGAGACAGCACCGGACGCCGTCGCCGACGCCGCCGACCCGGACCGGACAGGATCGGGCGAAAACGCCTCCTTGACGGATAACTGACTCCATGCTTGACATCCTGGTGCTGTCCGGCCTGGGCCTGGCTGTCCTGCGCGGGTACCGGCGGGGAGTGCTGCGCGCGGTCACCGGCCTGGTGGTTCTTGTGGTCGGGATCGTGGTGGCGTACCGGGCCGGGCCCATCGGGCAGGGCGTGGTCGAGTCGTGGACCGGCGCCAGCCCTCTGACTTCGCGGTTCATCGCGTCAGCGGTGGTGTTCCTGGTGGTGTTCGTAGGGGCCCGGCTGCTGATCAGCCGGCTTCTCTCCCTGTCGGGACCGGCGCAGTTGCTGGATCAGATCGGAGGGGCACTCGTATCGGCGGCAGCGTTCGCGGTGGTGGCCGGTCTGCTGATCCTGGCCGTTGCGAGCGCGCCCTACCTCCCGTCGCAGGTGGTGCAGGCGCTCGATCAGTCGAGGACCGTCGCCCTGGTCACATCGGAGGGGCCGCGTTTCACCCCGGGCATCAGCCGGCTTCTGGGCGATCGCATCCTGGAGTCCTACTTGAATCTCCGGAGGCTGTCGGAGGGAGGTCCGGCGCTGGTCGACGGCGTTGGCGATGTCGTTGACGTTGGCGGCGGCGGGGTCGATACACCCCCGGTCGGGGAAGTGGTGGAGGAACTTGCCGTTCCGGTGATCCAGTTGCTCGACAAGCTGGTAGTAATCGAGGGCGACGAGCGGGTGGAGATCCCCCCGGTCGGCGAACCGGTAGAGGATCGCCCCGATCTGGCCATCGAGTTGCTGGACAGGCTCAACCTGTTGCGGATCGAGGAGGGCGAGGAGCCGCTCGCCTGGTCGGCGGCCCTGGCCGAGATCGCCGCCGGACACGGAGTCGAGATGTACGCCGAGGGCTACTTCTCTCACCTCTCGCCGGTTACCGGATCGGTTGCGGATCGCCTTGCCGCGCAGGGGATACCGTTCCGGGTCGCCGGCGAGAACCTGGCCCTCAACCCGACCGTGGACGGCGTCCACGGCGGCCTGTCCGCATCCCCGAGTCATCGCGCCACCATGCTGGAGCCACGTTTCACCCGCGTGGGAATCTCGGTATACGACGGTCCGCTCGGGCTGATGGTGGTGCAGGTGTTCACAGGGTGACCGGCGGTCTGAGCCCTATCGCCGCCGGGTTGGTCTCCGCGCTGGTGGAGGCTTACGCGCCGTATGTCCGGGCCAGGGTGGCCCGGCTCGGCCTGGAGGTTCCGCCGGACCTGGACGATGCCATCGAAGAAGGCCGCCGATGGCTGGAGACGGCTCTTCCCGACCTGCTCGGACGACCTTACGCCAGCCAGGATCGAGGACCCCTGGAGCTGTTCCAAGAGGCCCTCAGGTTCCCGACCGCGGAACTGGAGCATGCCGGACACCAGCCCGTGCCCCGCGACGAACTGGTGGCCAACGCATTGCCCGGAGACCTGTTCGACCTGGCGCCCGCATCATCCAACGACCTCGGGGAAGCAGCCTGGAGAGCCCACCTGGCCTGGGGCGCCTCCAAGGCGGCCGCGATGACGAGACCCTCTTGAAGCGGGTCTAGGCCGGTACTTTGCGCGCTTCGACGAGTGCGAACTCCCTGCCCCGATAACTGCGCGTCGCAATTGTGGGCCGCTGGAACCCCGCCTCGACGAAGAGGGAGTGCAGTCTCGACAGATTGAGCGCCGTGTTTCTCTCTTGGTTCGCGACAAACACCGAGATGCGGCGGACCAACTCCTCGAACGGCAAGTCGGACAAGTCGGGCCACCACGGTCGAGCATCGTTGGCTATCTGGATCCAGCGGTCCAGTCTTCCTGGTTGCTCGGACCTCGAGTCGCGTTTCGTCCTCGGTAGGCGGACCGTGGTGAGGGCGATACCCTTCGGCGACAGCGACGCACACCATGCGGCCAGGAGCTTCCTCAACTCGTTGGTGGAGAACCGGGGCAAGAACGAATCGCTCACGATGATGTCATAGAAGCCCGGCCTCAGGTGGTCGATGGCGTCTCCTACCAACAACTCCGGGACTGCCGCCTCAACGTGCTCTGCGTAATCGGAAGTGTCCACAAGCGGTGTCGGACAGAGGTCGATCGCGGTCACCTTGGCGGAATCAGCCAGCTGGTTGTAGACCAACTCATACATCGCGTAATCCGCACAGCCACTAATGAGAACTCGGAGTTCGCCTCGTCCGACGCCCACTCCGGCTATCGACCTGCGAAAGAAGGGAGCATGCCACGACGGGGTGGAAACGAGGTCGAGCATCCGGAGGTGTTTCCAAGTGCCGTGATACCAATCGCACGACGACCCACCACTCTGGATGCAGCTCCCCTTGGACATAGCCTCCGTGATCGTAGATCATGTGTCCGCAGTACAAGGTCAACGTCAATACCACCGCCGAGCGAAGACCCAGAGGCCGTGCCGGGCGGTCAGGGCCAGGGCTTGAACGGTCGTATTCCGGGGTTTGCTGGATCAACCGGGACACACTGCCATTACCATATTTTTGTCTCTCATATTCATGAGTAGAGGGTGTTTTTGTCACAGGGTCTCGTTATGTTGGTTGATATGTACGAAGCACCGACCTTCCATGACGCGGACTCCATACTGGTTGCCGAGAACAACCTCAAAGACGCCCAGCGGAAGATCGACCGCCTCCGCGGCCGCCAACTCACCTGGCTCAAGATGGTGATCCGCCATCGCGGGATCGTCCGGGACGGTTACCGCTCCCTGGTCGACTGGACAGCATCCCGCCTCGACATACCCCACAGCGTCGCCCGGGACCTCGCCTACCTCGCCCGCCGCCTCGACGAAGACACCATCGATCTCATAGGACGCGGCCATCTGCCGTTCGACCGCACCGTCTCCCAACAACGCCTCCTCCAAGCCGGAGCAACTCCCACCGAAGCGGCCGCGTCAGAGGACCTGGACCTAGCGGGGATCACGAAGCTGGCCACCAGGTTCCGCAAACTCAGCCGGGGAGACGAACGGAACAGCTTCGAGAGACAGTACGTCAACCTGCGCGTGTCCGACGACGGCGCCGTATGGCATCTCTCAGGCAGACTGACTGCCACCGACGGCCAATCCGTCCGCCAAGCCCTCGACCGGCGCGCCGACCAGATCCCGCCCCTCATCTCTGACACAGAAGCAGAGTTGACACCCGCCCAGAAACAGGCCATCGGCCTCGCGACCATGGCCCAAGATGACCTCGACCAACACCTGCAACCAGGCGACCCCGCCGGGCGCGAACCCGTCATCATGCTCATCAAAGACCAAACCCTCGCCGATCAATCCGCCGACACCCAAGGCGTCGAACTGTTCAACGGGCCTCGAATCGGACCCCAGACCGTTGAAACGGTCGAATGTGAAGGACGAACCGAAGAAGTCACCATCTCGGACAACCAAGTCGTAGAGACCGGACCAACCCGGCGCCAGGTCCCCAAACGGCTCCGGCGGGCTGTGCTCGCACGGGATCGGAAATGCGTCATCGACTCATGCCAGAGCGGCTACCGGCTCCAAACCCACCACGTCGTACCCAGAAGCGACGGCGGGACCAACACGGCCGACAACCTGGCCACGCTGTGTTGGTATCACCACCACATCGCCATCCATCGGCGCGGGCACCGCATCGACCCCCACACACCACCACACCGCCGCCGGCTCCTGCCGCCCCGAACCTGGGGCCACTACCGGCATCCAACCAACGTCGAATACTTCAGCCCCCACGAGCAACAACAGCGGGCCTACCAGGCCTTCCTCGACAAATACCACCCAGAACAACCCCACCCCGGCGGATAACCACTGGTGAGAAGCCACCTCAAGGGCAGTCTGAACCGATGAGGAACGCTGCGGGGTCTTCACGACCACGTCACCTCCCGAACGCGGACGACGTCACCTCAGGTGACAGCGCGGCTGGTGTGATGTGCTTCCACGCGCCCGCCACCCGTGTGGCTGGACAGCCTGAGATGGGAAGGATCACGAGTCGTCATGTAGTTCGTATATAGAGATGTGCCGGACGCTGGAGGCTGTAAACGAACTCCCGGCCCAGTCGCTCCAGCGATGGCGGAGGCGCATGCCGGCGAGCCTCGCCATTAGATCTAGTTCGGCCGGCCAAGCGTACCTGAGATCGATAACCTGATACCTCGAAATAGGAGCACTCGTCGGCTTGGCTGCGCCGGTTCCTCTACCACGGCGACTGGTTGCGGAGGTTCCGCGCCGCGTGCGAGGCCACGGGAAAATCATCGCTCCTAGCGATGGAACTCAGGAGCGGCTATTTGATCCTGGGAGTCGCACGCATGGTCGGTTTGGCTTGGTTCGTCCTTGCCCTCGCCGGCTCCACACCTTCGCAGAAGCGCGGACGGGCGAACAGATCGCATCCTTCTGTCTGAGTGAATCACGCGTGCTCTGCAGGTGGTCCAACCCGTCGGCAGGTCAGGTGGGTGTGTTGACCGAGTGACGCGAAGGGTTCGGACCGGCAAACCGCCTTCTCCAACTCGATGAGCTGAGTGAGCGTCTGCGGTCCACGTAGTTCATCGACCAGGTGATCGTGGAAGATCCGGATGCCCGCCCTAGCAGTCACTTCCAGCTCGTGGTCTTCGAGCCACGAAACCACCGTTTCGTTGTCCAGGGCGGTCGCGCCTTCTCCCCACCCGCGCCTGATCGGGCCGGTCCGATAGTCCGCGAGGGCAGCTTCGAAGTCACCGGCGAGGGTTCGCTTGAGGAGCGAAGCGAAGCGGTTGTAGAACATCACAGAAAGGTGACCTCCTTGCTTCACCAGCCGCGCCAGATCTCCAACGACAGACTTCGGATCGTCCAACCACTCGAGGACTGCGTGACACAGAACGAGATCGAACCTCTCGTCTGCGATATCCGCGTACCCCTGAATCGACAGATGGCGGATATCGATCGCGTCCGCGACTCCGGCCTCTGCGGCTCTTATGGCCGCCTTGGCGAGCATCTCCTCAGAGATATCACACAGGACCACCGAATGGCCCAGGCCGGCCAGCCGTACTGCCATATGCCCTGATCCGCCTCCGGCATCAAGGATGCGCATCGGCTGATCAGCCAATCCCGGCACATCTTCGCGCAGCACGCTCCAGAGGACGGCGAGTCTGACGGCACCCTTGGTGGAGCCATAGATGTCGGAATCAAACTGGTCTGCGATCCGATCGAAGCTGACGTCACCCACTACGGCTCACCTCGTGATCCCTGCTGCTACCGCTCGACACGTCCGTCTGCGGCGCTCCGCCGTGTTGTTGTCGTGGTGGAGGCCGCGCCCGCGGCAGGATTCGAACCTGCGACCTACCGCTTAGGAGGCGGTTGCTCTATCCCCTGAGCTACGCGGGCTGGCTAGGTGACGGGCCGGATGGGGGCAACAGATGGTAGCGGCGCCACTGAGCGGGCTCGGGGAAGCTCCCGTAGGCCGATGCTCGTTTATATGATTCGTGGCACCGATAGCGGATGGAAGCAACCATGGACCGCGACGCATCCGGGGTCGGGGCCGGACTCGATCGGGCCGATGTCGCCGACCTGCTCACGCTGGCGCGCCTGATCAGCGCCCCGATCATGCTCTGGCTGGTGTCGAATCGCAGCCTGGACGCTGCGGTCCTGGTGGTTGTGATCGCATGGTGGACGGACTTTCTGGACGGGCGGCTGGCTCGCAAGGCTCATCGTGAAACCCGCTTGAAGGACTGGGACTTTCGCGCTGACGCTTGGCTGGCGAGCGCTGTGGGTCTCGGTCTCGGATTGGGAGGCTACTTCTCGTGGTGGGTGATCGTGCCGCTTGCCGCCGGCGCTCTGGTCATGTCGGTTCTGCTGTCCAATCCCGCCGCGGTCATGGTGGGAGTCGCCGTACAGTACGGGATGTTTCTAACGGCGATCTACCTCTGGGCTGACCTGTGGTGGTTGGGCGTCCTGCATGTGCTCGTCTTCCTGGTGGCGGGCTGGAAGAGATTCTGGGGTGTGGTATTGCCGGCTTTCTGGGCGGGCCTTGCCGGCCTGGTATCGGGTCGCGGCCGGGATCGTCGCCTGGTTCTTGACGACTGGGCGGAATGAGGATCCGCGGCGAGCGGAGGGAAGGTCCGGAATCGTGATAGTCTCGAATCCGCTCTCCCCAGGAGTTCCCGCTCCGTACCATTCACCGATCGACATGGAGAAGACCCCGTGACCGATGACCGCAAGGACACCGACGCTCAGGCATCGGCCGGCGGCCTCATGGTGGTGGAGACCTCCACCGAAGAGGAAGACCAACCGGACCGGATCGAGGAGCCCGCCAAGTTGCTCCGGATCGCGTCCATGACCCGCTCCATGCTGGAGGAGGTCAGGACCGCCACGCTCGACGAAGAAGGGCGAGCCCGGTTGAAGGCGGTCTTCGACGCCACGCTGGAGCAGCTCCACACGGTGCTCACCGAAGATCTGCGGGAGGAGTTGGCCGAAGTGTTCGTCCCTCTGGACGAGGGAGTTCCGACCCAGGCGGAGATCCGGGTGGCTCAGGCTCAGTTGATCGGTTGGCTGGAGGGTCTGTTCAACGGCATCCAGGCAGCCATCATGACCCAGCAGATGGCCGCTCGCGCCCAGCTGAAGCAGATCCGGGGCGGCCCTCCCTCCGATGAGGACCATGGCGGAGGCGGCCTCTATCTGTAGCCGTACGTGACCCTGGAGCTGGTCGTACTCCTGGTGGCGGGGTTCGCCACCGGCTTCATCAACGCGGTCGCCGGCGGGGGATCGGCCCTGACCATCCCGCTGCTCACGCTCATGTCCGACGCCAACATCGCCAACGGCACCAACCGGGTGCCGGTGTTGTTCGCCAACCTGGCCGGCATCGCCGGTTACCAGAGGGGAGATTCCGTCCCGTGGAACCGGATATCGGTGCTGATACCGCCGGTGCTGGCCGGCGCCGGACTGGGAGCGTGGATCGCCACCCTGATCCCGCCGGACGGGATGCAGCGGGTTTTTGCGGTCGTGCTGTTGCTGGTGGCGGTCTCGGCGGTGGTCAACACCAAGCAGTGGCTGGAGGAGGCACCGTCCCGGCTGGGCCCCGTCGGTCGGTCCGTCGCCTTCTTCTTCATCGGTTTCTACGGAGGGTTCGTCCAGATCGGGGTGGGGATCCTCCTACTGACCGCCCTGGTGCTCGGCTCCGGGTTCAGCATGCTGAGGGGGAACGGCGCCAAGGTGGTGATCATCGCCGCCTACTCGCTGATCACGCTGCCGTTCTACTTCTGGGCCGGGCACGTGGACCTGCGGCTCGGCGTGATCCTGGCCTTCGGGTTCTCGTCGGGCGCCTACCTGGCCGCGCGGCTGGCAGTACGCAAGGGGTCGGCGTGGGCGAGGTGGGTGCTGGTGGTCGCGGCGGTGGGGGCGGCTATCAGGATGATGTTCTGGTAGCCGGTGTTTTGCGGGCTACCGCAGCAACCGGCTGCTACTTGTATCGCCAGACGATGCGCCCGCGGCTGGGGTCGTAGGCGGACAACTCCACGTCGACTCGGTCGCCCGGGAGGATACGGATGAACCGTCCCCGTCTCATCTTGCCCGAGGCTCGGGCGAGCACCTCGAGGCCACCATCGATCTTCACGTTGAACATGGCGTTGGGCAGGGTCTCGACAACGCTGCCTTGAACCCGTAGCACGTCATCCTTGGGCAAGAAGGGTCCTCTCTCTAGCGGGTATGTGGCCGGGCTCCGGGGGTGCTGAGGCCCTGACCGGCCAAGGCTAACGCATGGCGCCTGCCGCTGGAGGGCCGGGCTAGCCGGATGTCTCGTCAACCGGGTCGGATATCCGGCCGAGGGCCCGGCGCCCCCGCTCGGCCAGCACGGCCCGCGCCCGGGCGATGTCGTCCGGACACGTTCGGGACGCCATCCAGTAGCACAGGCCCGTCGGGATGAAGAAGACCTGGAAGAGAGCCAGGCCGATGGCGTAGTTCAACGGCGCCGCGAAGCTGGCAGCGAGCGCCGCGGCCACCGGAACGGTGAGTCCGTTCCCGGCCGCCCGCGACACCCCGTTGGAAAGGTTGGCGATCCCGAACATGGTCCCCCGATGCTCGGGCAGGTTCACGTCGGAGATGAGGGCGAACCAGTTGGGGGAGTCCGCGGAGCTGAGGATGACCGCCACCAGGATCAGCAGGAAGGCGCTCGCCGCGTACGGGTTGGTGACGACGCTGCCGAGAGTGGCCAGGACGATGGCCATGCTTCCCTGGTCCGTGGGGATGTCGAGGCCGCGCAAGGGGATGAAGAAGAACGTCACGAAGAAGGGGATGGCGCCCAGGATGCCGGTTGCCGAGATGGCGGCTCGAGCCCGGGCGGTCCTGCGCTGCAGGCGGTCGCCCAGATGTCCCGCCAGGATGGAGGCAAGCCCGCCCAGTTGGAAGATGGCGCCGAAGACAGCTCCTACCGCCGTGGCGGTGGCTAGGTCGTAGCCGTCGGCCTCGACCTTGCTCTGGTACAAGAGAGGCACCCAGACCAACGATCCGTACGCCAGCTGGGCGGTCAGGCCCTGTAGTACGAGCCACGGGTTGGTTCGGATCTTCCAGAGCTTCTTCATGTCGGATCGCTCGATGCGGTACTCGTAGGTTCCCCCGGCGGCCAGCGCCTCGGCCAGTTCCGGCTCCGCCCGGCCCCGGTGCGCTTCGGCGGTCGTCAGGTACAGCAGAGCGACCGCGGCCGCGATCAATGCCAACCCGATGAACGGCCGCCTCCAGTCGGATGCCCCCAGGACGCCGCCCACCAGGATGCCGAAGAAGCCCCCGGCGCCCTGGGACAGGCCCCAGAAGCTCATGGCCAGACCTCGGCGCCCCGGAGGGATGAAGTCGGAGATCACCGAGAATCCGACCGAGGCTATGGCGCCAAGGCCGGCGCCGACCAGGACCGACCACAGAGCCAGTTCGGTGAGGGAGCCGGACCTGGCTACCAGCACCAACCCACCGCTCCATGCCAGGGTGGCCCAGAAGAGTAAGGGCTTGCGCCGCGACCGATCCCCGATGTATCCCCAGCCCACCGCCGTCAGAGCGGTTACGAGGATGATCAGGGCGGTGACCAGCGCCACGCTGGCCCGGCTCTCTCCGAGGTCGGCGGCTATTACGTTCGTGAGTACCGGATAGAGCGCGATTGCAGCGTTGTCCAGTGAGGCCAGGACCACGAAGATCGTTATCGTATAGACGACGCGAGCCCGGTCGTAAGCTCTAAAGAGCCTGGTCATTCGTACATTTCCGGTATGTTTGCGCTCCTTGGCGTGCCTCTTCGAGCCTATTGTTGGCAATAGTCATAGAATTACGCTAAACTACCCTAGTTACCCACGAGAGGCGGGCTTTGACCGACGAGGTCAGAGGCGTCTCGGGTCACGACTTGTAACCGGCATGGTATCCGACCAAGGAAGCGGGCTGATGCAAAGCGAAGACAAGATTCTCGGCGCCAACGAGGTGGCCGACCTTCTGGGCATGGATGTCCAGATGATCCGGAAGTACGCGAGGGAAGGCCGCCTTCCCGCTTATCGCCTTCCGGGCGGTAGGACCTTCAAGTTCTTCCGTAGCGAGGTGCTGGACTTCGTCCGGGCCCATCCGGCGAGCACCGAAGGCAGCTGATAAGGCTCGTTAGTGGATAGGCCAGGCAGTCATCGTGTCCTGGCCTATCGACGATCCGGGTCGCCGGAGTCCGGGTTCTCCACCCTGAAGTCGGTCCGGGCCAGGCGCCGGTACTCGTAGTCGAGGAGGCCCCAGACCGAGTGGTCCATCCAGCGACCGCCCACCTGAATCTCCTCTCGTAGGACCCCTTCGCGCACGAACCCGAGTTTGGTGGCCACCCTCTCGCTGGCCTTGTTGCCCACCGCTACCCGCAGGACCATGCGGTGCATGGACAGTTCTCCGAACCCGATCCGGAGTGCCTCATGGGTGGCTTCGGTGGCGATGCCCCGGCCCGTGTCCTCCGTGCGGATCCAGTAGCCGATCTCGCCGGACCGCGAGCTTCGGGAGACATGCCAGATGCTGATGTTGCCGACGTGGCGCTCAGGCCTCTCCTGGAGCCGGATCGAGAAGTCGTAGGCCTTGCCCTCTCGCCACGAGCGCATGCTCTCCCTGACGAAGCCGGCCGCCCCCGCACGCGTGAAGGCCTTGGTGGCCCAGGGAAGGTATTCGGCCAACTCCGCCTGGGACTCTCGTACCGCGGCGTAGAGGGCTTCGATGTCACGCCGCCTGAAGGGCCGGATCAGTAAGCGTTCCGTGTAGCGCTCCAGCGGGGGTAACAGGTCTCGGGCCGGGATTCGCATGGCAATCGCGAGCCTATCCCGTCCGGAGCGACGAAGCGCTATTCGGTGGGCAGCATGGCCGGGAGGACGTTCCGAAGCGAACTCGGGTTGGTTTCGCCCGTGGCAAACTGTCCGGGATGACGGTTCCCGGCTACTGCGCGCACCTCTTTGCACGGGGTTCCCCGTACTTCCCGAGCTGTCGCTGATGGACCATCCCTGGAGTCCCGCCCGGCTGCTGCCTGAGCCGCCGACCGGGTACGGAACCCGGCAGGCGGCGGTACTGGCCCCTGTGTACGAGGACCGAGACGACTTCAGGCTGGTCCTGATCCGTCGTCCGCTCCACATGCCCACTCACGGTGGGGATGTCGCCTTTCCCGGCGGCAAGCCGGAGCCGGGGGAGAGGCCCCTCGACACCGCCCTTCGCGAAGCCCGCGAAGAGGTGGGTATCGATCCGGACACGGTCGAGGTGCTCGGCTACCTGCCCGCCATCCATACCGTGAGCTATCCGCTCCTGGTGGTGCCCGTGGTCGGAAAGCTCGCCGGAGTGCCCAGGCTGCGACCCGATCCGAACGAAGTGGATCGGATCCATACTCCGACAGTAGGTTCCCTACTTGACGAGACCTGCTGGCGGAGCAAGTCCTGGAGGGGCCACCAGGTGTACATGTTCGACCTCGACGGCGACACCCTGTGGGGAGCGACGGCTCGCATGGTTCGCCGGCTGATCGGCCTGGAGCCGTACCGGTAGGGGGGCTGCTCGGTTACGGGCGACCGGCGGCTGATCGACCGGTGACGAGGTCGAGGACGGCATCGTGGATGTCCCCGTTGGTCGCCAGCCCGGTTCCGGACCGGAAGGATGGTTCTCCGGATAGGTCTGTGAACCTGCCGCCGGCCTCCGAGAGGATGACAACCATCGGCGCCACGTCCCATGGGTTGACGATCGGGTCGAGCATGACGTCCACCCGCCCCGAGGCCACCAGGCTGTAACCGTAGGCGTCGCCCCATCCCCGCAGCATCATCGGCCCGGCCTGGAGGCGTTCGGCCATGTCCGGGGGAAGCAGGTCGAACCCGCTGGTGCACAGTGCGGCGCCCTCCAGGTCGGACCGGCGGCGTACCGATACAGCGCGTTCGTTCAGGTAGCAACCCCGGCCCCGGCCGGCCGCCATGGTCTCGCCGAGGGCGGGGAGGTCTATGACTCCCACAGCCACGCCGTGCTCGTCCTCGAGAGCGAGGAGCGTCGCGAACAGCGGGACGCCCCGGATGAAGGACTGGGTGCCGTCGATGGGGTCGATGAACCAGGTGCGTCCTGACGACCCGGTGGTGTCGGCGAACTCTTCCCCCACGATCCCGTCGTCGGGGAAGAGCCGGGCGATCTCGGTGCGGAGGAGCCGCTCTGCCGCCCGGTCCGCCTCCGTAACCGGGCTCCCGTCCCCCTTGACCATCACCTCTGTGGACCCGTCATACCAACGCAGGGTGAGTTTTCCGGCCAGCCGGGCCAGGTGGACGGCCTGGCTGAACAGCGACTCCTCGACCGGAGGTCCGGCTGACCGGCTCACGGTCGGCTGCTGCTCGCGCCGGCCGGTTCCGCGCCGGCCCGGAGCAGGCCGATGACGATCCCGTCCGCCATCGCCTCCCACGTGGCTTCGATGACGTTCTCGTGCACCCCGATGGAGCCCCAGGTCGACGGGCCGTCGCTCATCTCGATGAAGACCCTCACGACAGCGGCCGTCGAGGCGGTGGCGTCCAGGACGCGCACGTTGTAGTTGGTGAGGCGCAGCGTGTCGAGCTGGGGATAGTGGTGCTTGAGTGCTTCCCTAACGGCATGGTCGAGGGCGTTGACCGGCCCGTTGCCCTCGCCGGTCCTTATCACCCGCTCGCCCCTGATCACGATCTTGACCGTAGCCTCCGCCATGACCAGCGCATCGGATCGGTGCTCGGTCGAGACGCGGAACGACTCCAACTCGAAATAGTCATGCGACCATCCGGCGGCCTGCCTCAGCATCAACTCGAAGGATCCGTCAGCCGCCTCGAAGTGGTATCCCCGGTTCTCCATGTGCTTGATCTCGTCCAGCACCTCGGCGGCCTGGGCGCCAGTGAGCGCGATGCCCAGGTCCCGGGCCTTGGCGAGTACGGTCGAGCGGCCCGAAAGCTCCGAGACCACGGTGCGTGTCCGGTTGCCTACCTGAGCCGGGTCCTGGTGCTCGTAGGCGTCGGGACGCCGGGCCAGCGCCGAGGTGTGCAAGCCGGCCTTGTGGGTGAAGGCCGACGCGCCGACGAACGGACTGTGGGGGTCGAGGCTGACGTTCACGATCTCTGCGATGTGGTGGGAGATGGGCGACAAGATCTTGAGCCGGCCCGGTTCAAGTACCGGGACTCCCATCTTCAGCACCAGGTCGGGGAGGATGGTGGAGAGGTCGGCGTTGCCGGTGCGCTCTCCGTAGCCGTTGATGCACCCCTGCACCTGGCGGATGCCCATCTCGACGGCGGTCAGCGACGAGGCCACCGCACAGCCGGCATCGTTGTGGAAATGCACACCTAGTTCGGCGTCCGGAAGGGCCTGCTGGACCTGGTCGATGGCGGCGGCGATGTCGGGCAGCAGGCGCCCTCCGTTGGTATCGCACAGGACCAGGCGCTCGGCGCCCTCCTCGAGTGCGGCGCGGAGCACTCGGATTGCGAAGTCGGGGTTCGACCGGTAGCCGTCGAAGAAATGCTCCGCGTCGAAGAAGACGCGCCGGCCGTGGCGTCTCAGGTACGCCACCGATTCGGCCACCATCGCGACGCCGTCGTCGAGGTCCGTCAGTAGGGCTTCCCGGACGTGGTAGTCCCACGCCTTCCCAACGATGCAGACCACGTCTGTCTCCGCTTCGAGCAGGTTGAGCATCTGCGGATCGCCCTCGACAGAGCGGCGGGGCCGGCGGGTGGCGCCGAACGCAGTGAGGGAGGCGGTCCGGAGGTTGAGTTCGGAACGTGCCCGCTTGAAGAACTCGCTGTCCTTCGGGTTGGCCCCGGGCCAACCACCCTCGATATAGCCGACGCCGAGGTCGTCCAGCAGGGCGGCGATCCGCAGCTTGTCGGAGACGGTCAGCGAGATGCCTTCCTGCTGCGCCCCGTCGCGCAGGGTGGTGTCGTAGATTTCGAGTCGGGGATGTGCCATGCGAGCCTCCCTCCCTCTGTGAAGGCCGGCGGACGTTCGTTGCCAAATAAAGAACCCTGCGCCGGGGCGCAGGGTTGCGGGCACAGGGTCGTTTCCCTATGCCCTAATCGATAATGATCCCGGTGTGGATACTCATCTCCGGCCCGAGTGTCGCTGATCCGATCCGGTATGTCAACACCCAATCCGGAAGCCGCCGGTGGATCGCCGTACCGCGAACCCCGACCATTTAGCAGTCATCGGGCGGTCCGCGTAACCTCTGGATGACCTGAGCGGAGGTGATGAGGTGACCACGAGAAGGGTCTTTTCGGGGATCCAGCCCAGCGGTGACATCCACATCGGCAACTACATGGGAGCGCTCCGCAACTGGGTAGCCATGCAGGACGAGTACGCCACGGTCTACTGCGTGGTCGATCTCCATGCCCTGACCCTCCCTCAGGACCCGGCCGAACTGGCGCGAGCCCGGGTGCGGACCGCCAAGATCCTGCTGGCGGCGGGGATCGATCCCAGCCGCTCCCTGGTCTACTACCAGAGCCAGGTTCCGCAGCACGCCGAACTGTCCTGGATCATGGGAACCTTCGCCTCGATGGGCCAGCTGGGCCGGATGACCCAGTACAAGGAGAAGGAAGACAAGGGCGGGCAGAACCTGGGTCTGTTCTCCTATCCGGTGCTGATGGCAGCCGACATCCTGATCCACCGAGTGCATGCCGTACCGGTCGGCAACGACCAGACCCAGCATCTCGAGTTCACCCGTGATCTCGTTGACCGGTTCAATTCCCGCTACGGGAACTTCTTCCCCGTGCCCGAACAGATAACCCCGCCCGTGGGAGCACGGGTGATGTCCCTGAAGGACCCCACCTCCAAGATGTCCAAGTCCGATCCGGATCCGAGCTCGCGGATAATCGTGACCGACGACACCGACACCATCGTCACCAAGGTCCGGCGGGCAGTCACCGACTCCGGCAAGCTGGTCGCCTACGACGTGGAGCGCAAGCCCGGGATCAGCAACCTGCTGGACATCCTGTCCGCGTTCACCGGCCGTAGCGTTCACGAACTGGCCGAGGAGTACCGCTCCGCCGGCTACGGACAGTTCAAGCAGACCGTTGCCGAGGCGGTGATCTCGGGGCTGTCGCCCGTGCGCCGAGCCTATCTCGACCTGGACGACCATGATGTGGAGCGGATCATGTCAGAGGGCGCCGAAGCGGCCCGAACCAGGGCAGAGGAGACCATGGCCGGCGTTCGCAGCCTGATCGGCCTCAGTCAGGACAACTAGAAACTAGAAATCGGGTTCGGGAAGAAGAACAGCACAACCAGCGTGGTCAGGTTGAAACCGCTGTGGGCGAAGATGGGGGGTCCCAGGGTGCCGGTCCGCGCCCGCAACGTCCCCAGGAACAACCCGAACGCGAAGAGGACCAGGAGGGTGACGGCGCCGGCCGCGCTGTACAGCGAAGGGTCCACCAGGTGGATGGCGCTGAACAGGACAGAGGTGACGATCACGGCCGTGACCGGCTTGCGGTTGTCTGCCACGAGCATGCGGAAGACCAGCCCGCGGTGGATCATCTCCTCCACTACCGGGCCCAGCACCGCCACGCCCACCACCACGGCCGCCATCGTGCCGGTTCCCCGGGTCTCGGCAACCGCTTCCACGATCGCCTGGGGGGTCTCATCATCGACGCCCAGCAGGAAGCGCAGACCGGCCGCGAGCCAGGCGAGCGCTATCGACATGGCCGCGCCCGCCAGTACCCAACGGGCGTGGCTCGGCTCGACCTCGAAGGACAGCGCGTTGGCCAGGTCCGGGAACCCTCGAACTCTTCCGATGACGGCCAGCGCCCCGATGTGGCCCAGGTTCTGGAGGGGAATCAGGACCCAGAAGTAGAAGTGGGGGTCGGCGGTGTCCGCGCCGAGTGCGCCGGCGAGCAGTCCTGCGACCACCGCCCCGAGGACTCCTGCTCCCAGGACCGTAAGGGCGTCGTACCAACGCCAGCGAGCTTCCAGCACTGACCCGCCAGGCTAGTGCCGTGCGGCGGGCATCGACTTGCTCCCCGAGATCGTGGAGTTTCGGTTGCGGGAGGGGTAGAGTCCGAGGGATGCACGAGCGCCTTGGGCTCCGGCGGATTCTCACCGCAGCCGCGGTTCTGGCCGTAGCGCTGTTCGCCGGGGCCTGTTCGGGTGATTCGGAGTCCGACCCGACCACGACCACCGCGGTGCTTGCTACTACGACGACTACCGCGGCACCTGCCACTACGACCACTGCGGCGCCTGCTACTACCACGACTAGTGGGGCGCCTGCGACCACTACGACCACCGAGCCCGAAGCGACGGAGCCGGCCGCGCAGCCATCCGCCACCCTGGTGGATTTCTTCGTGGACGCCTCCACGACCTACCAGGACGTGATGGACCGGGTCTCCGAGGACGAAAGGGAGTGCATCAAGGCGGCTCTCGGGGATATGGTGTACAACATCTTCTTGACCAGGCCGGTTCTGACCGAGGACGGAGAGGCTGCAGGCCAGGACCCCTCACTTGCCATCCGGCTGTTCTCGTGCCTCACCCAGGACAACGTGGTGCTGGCCATGATCGTGTTGAGAGACGCCACCGCGGGCAGGATGGACGAGGAGGCTCGCCGGTGCCGCGTGCCCCTCGCCCTGCAGATCCCGGAGAGCTACCACGAGCAGGCCGGTCTGGAGTGGGAAGGGGAGCGCGTTCCCGCCAAGGAAGTGGCGGAGATCAACTCCCGGATCCTGGAGTGCTTCTCCGACGAAGAGGTGGCGGCGTTGCAGTTCCGCGTCTACCAGCAGGTGGTCGAGATGGTCGCCATAGAGTTGGGAGACGTCATCGGGGCGTTCACCGACGCTGAGCAGGAGTGCTTCCGCGAGTACATAGGCACCGACGAGTTCGCCGCGATCCTGGATTCCCCGCTCAGAGATGCCGGTGCGATGGCCGACCATGAATTGCATGAGGCGTGCTTCACCCGGGACACCCCCGGGCGCCTCTACGCCGCCTATGTCGGGATCCTGCTCGGCGAGGACTTGTCGGAAGCGTCGGCGAGCTGCATGATCGACTTCGCGAGCGAGCACGAGCACTACATCGACTACCTGCTTTTCACTCCCTATGAAGACAAACTCGCGCTCGACTCGGCGGCCCGCGCTGAGTACCTGCAAGATGGATACCGGCTTCACTCCTGCCTGAACGATGACGAATCGGAGCGGTGGAACAACCTCTACTTCGAAGCCTTCCAGCAGAGCTAGCCACGCGCCGCGGCCGGGCCGTTCCGAACCGAGGTCTATGGCCGGATGCCGGTGGCGGGTCTGGTATTTTCTTGGAGCGCACTCGGAAGGTTGACAGGTGGATATTTCAATAGGCTTGGGTAAGGCGGGCCGGCGCGGTTTCGGCTTCGACGACATATCCATAGTCCCCAGCCGCCGCACCCGTGATCCTGACGATGTCAACCTCTCCTGGGAGTTGGACGGCTACCGGTTCGGGCTGCCGATGCTCGGGTCGGCCATGGACTCGGCCGTTTCTCCCGCGACCGCGGTGGCCATAGGCCGGTTGGGAGGTCTGGGCGTGCTCAACCTGGAGGGTTTGTGGGCGCGTTACCAGGATCCCGAACCGGTGTTCGATGAGGTGGCGGAGCTGCCGTCCGACCGCGCCACCGCCCGCCTCCAGGAGTTGTACCGGGCGCCCATCGACCCGGATCTCATGCGACAGCGCATCTCCGACATCAAGTCGGCGGGGGTGGTCGCCGCGGCGTCCCTCACCCCGCAGAGCGTGGAGCGTTACATCGACGGGGTGGTGGAGGCCGGGCTCGACGTCCTGGTGATCCAGGGCACCGTCGTGTCGGCGGAGCACGTGTCCAGCCGCACCGACCCTCTCGACCTGTCGTCCTTCATCGCTGCCCTGGACATCCCCGTGATCGTGGGCGGCTGCGCCTCCTACGCCGGAGCAATCCACCTGATGCGCACCGGCGCCGCCGGAATCCTGGTCGGGGTGGGTCCCGGCGCGGCATGTACCACCCGCCGGGTGCTGGGGATGGGGGTGCCGCAAGCCACCGCCATCGCCGACGCCGCCGGCGCCCGGATCCGGTACCTGGCCGAGGCGGGACGGTACGTCCACGTCATAGCGGACGGCGGCATGAGCACCGGCGGTGACATCGCCAAGGCGATCGCATGCGGAGCGGACGCGGTGATGATCGGCTCGCCATTGGCATCGGCGGTCGAGGCGCCCGGGCGCGGCGCCCACTGGGGAATGGCCACCTTCCATCCGTCGGTTCCCCGGGGCACGCGGGTGATGACCGGCCAACTCGGCACCCTGGAGCAGATTCTGGTGGGCCCGGCTCGCGAGAACGACGGCCGCCAGAACCTGTTCGGCGCCCTGCGGCTGGCCATGGCAAGCACCGGATACGCCGACCTCAAGGAGTTCCACAAGGCGGAGTTGGTGGTGGCGCCGTCGGTCCGGACCGAGGGAAAGGCCCTCCAGCGGAGCCAGCGAGTCGGGATGGGTTCTTGAATCCTGTTCCGCCTAACGGTGGGGAATCCAGCCATCGGCCGGTGCTGGTGGTCGATCTGGGCGCCCAGTACGCCCAACTGATCGCCCGGCGGATCCGCCAGGCCGGAGTCTTCTCCCTGATCGTGTCCCGCGATATCAGCGTGGAGGAGGTCCGGCGCCACCACCCGCTCGGCCTCGTCCTGTCCGGTGGCCCGCTGTCCGTCTACTCCGATGACGCCTACCTGATCGACCCCGGCCTCTTGGAGATGGGTGTCCCCGTACTCGGCATCTGCTACGGCCACCAGCTCCTGGCGCACCTGCTGGGCGGCACGGTGGAGCGCACCGGCGAGGCCGAGTACGGACGTACCTCGCTCGACGTGACCGGTGACTCCCTGCTGCTGTCCGGAACCCCGGCGAGCCAGGATGTCTGGATGAGCCATATGGATGCCGTCACCGAACCGCCGCAGGGCTTTGCCGGCGTGGCCACTACGCCGGGCTCGCCGGTGGCGACCATGGAGAACGCGGAGCGCGGTTTCTACGGCGTCCAGTTCCACCCCGAGGTGATCCACACAGACCACGGATTCGACGTCATGGAGCGGTTCGTGAGGGACGCGTGCGGAGCAGCGCAAGACTGGACCGGCGGGTCGATCATCACCGAGCAGGTAAGCGCCATCCGGGCCAGGGTGGGAGACGCCCGGGTCGTCTGCGGCCTCTCCGGCGGGGTGGACTCGGCGGTGGCCGCCGCCCTGGTCCATCGGGCGGTCGGGGATCGCCTCACCTGCGTGTTCGTGGATCATGGGCTGCTGCGCGCCGGTGAGGCGGAGCAGGTCGACGAGACCTTCCGCCGGAACTTCGAGGTCGATCTGGTACGCGTCGACGCCGCCGATCGGTTCCTGGACGCGCTGGCTGGAGTTTCCGATCCCGAGCGCAAGCGGCGGATCATCGGTGAGCTCTTCATCCGCACCTTCGAGGAGGCCACTGCCGGCATTCCTGACGCCCGGTTCCTGGTCCAGGGCACGCTCTATCCGGATGTCATCGAGTCCGGCGGCGCATCCGCCGCCACGATCAAGACCCACCACAACGTGGGCGGGCTCCCCGACAACCTCGATTTCGAGCTCATCGAGCCGCTTCGGGATCTGTTCAAGGACGAGGTCCGGGCCGTCGGGGAGGAGTTAGGACTTCCCGAGGAGATCGTCTGGCGCCAGCCCTTCCCCGGTCCCGGCCTGGCGGTGCGCGTGATCGGAGAGATCACCCGGGAACGGCTGGAACTCCTTCGGGCCGCCGACGCCATCGTTACCGCGGAGATCCGGCGCGCCGGGCTCTACCGGGAGATATGGCAATCGTTCGCAGTGCTACCGGACGTGAGGACCGTAGGGGTGCAAGGCGATGGACGGACCTACGCCCACGCCCTAGTGGTGCGAGCGGTGACCTCCGAGGACGCCATGACCGCGGACTTCGCCCGGATCCCGTATCCGGTCCTCGAGCGGATTTCCAGCCGGGTGATGAACGAGGTCCCGGGAATCAACCGGGTGGCCTACGACATCTCCTCCAAGCCACCCGCCACCATCGAGTGGGAGTAGCCCGACCCACAGGCAGATCCTTCCCACCCTGTCACTGCGGGTTGCGGCGGTTGGTCCAGTAGCGCTTGCGGACATGGTGGATGACGTTGGCGGGGGTGTCGCGCCAGCACTGGATGGGGTCCCAGCCGTCGTGGGCCAGGCACATGTTGCATGACACGCACTCCACACCGCCCGTACGCCCCGCTTCTAGCTTCCGTACCAGGTCGGGTTCGCGGATGAAGGGGCGGGCCATGGCCACGAAGTCGGCGTCGCCGGAGGCCAGGACGTCGGTCATGGTTCCGGTGGTGCGCACGCCTCCCACCAGGATCGTGGGTATGCCGGCAGCCCGGCGGACGTCCCGGGCGAAGGGCCGGTAATAGGCCTCGGGACCCTCGGGCTTCCAGCATCGGGGCGCCACCACCTGCCTCCAGGCCTGGCGACGCCCGACCGCCACGTACGGGCGGATGTTCTCGAAGTAGCTACGCATCACACCGAACGTGGTCTCGAGTCCGTCGATGCCCCGCTCAGCCAGCAACTTGGCCCGCTGCAGCGACTCCTCCCGTTGCAGGCCGCCCGGAACCGAGTCCTCCACGCTGAGCCGCGCCGTCACCGGGAACCCTGCCCCGACGGCCGCGCGTACGGCCTCGTAGACCTCCATGAAGAATCGGCCGCGGCGCTCCGCGTCACCTCCCCAGCCGTCCTCCCTGGTGTTGGCGTGGGGCGAGCAGAACTCCGAGATCAGGTAACCGTTGCCGCCGTGGATGTGAACGCCGTCGAAACCCGCTGCGCGGGCCCGCCCGGCCGCGTTACCGAAGGCCCGGACCAGTGCCTCGATACCAGCCTCGGACAGCTCCTCGGGCTGGTGGGCGTACATGGCGTTCGGCACCGGCGAGGGAGCCACCGGGGTGATGGACGACATCATGGTCTGGCTACCGCAGTGGCCGAGCTGGGCGAATACCTTCCCGCCGGCCTCGTGGACGGCGTCGGTGGCCCGCTGGAGGGAAGGGATCACGCCGTCGTGGTGGATCCCGGTCTGGTGGCGGCTGGCCTGCCCACGCGGGTCGACGTACATGTGGCCGGTGAGGATGAGGCCCGCGCCGCCGCGGGCGAGGCGCCGGTAGAGGCCCACGTAGGAGTCCAGGACCTCACCGCCGGGCGCGGCCATGGTCTCGGACGTGGCGGCGCGCACGATCCGGTTGGCGGTGGTCACCGTCCCGATCCGGCCGGGCCGGAGGTAGAGGGCCGGGTTGCTCATCGCTGTCTCCTGATGCGGCCGGCGGGGTCGGTGGGCCATTCTGGCACGCGTTCCCGCGACGGGCGCACACTCGGCCGCGTAATCACATTGCTGTGATTAGGTGACAGGGGGCTTGGTTAACATGACCGGGATGCTCCAGATGATCGCAACCGACGCTGCTCCGAACGACCCGGTGGACTCTCCACTATTCGCCGATCTCAACCCGACCCAGCGCGAGGCGGTGGCCGCCACCGAGGGTCCCGTGCTGGTGGTTGCCGGCGCCGGCTCGGGCAAGACCAGGGTGCTCACCTACCGGGTCGCCCACCTGATACGCGACCTCGGGGTGGCTCCGTGGGAGGTTCTCGCCATCACCTTCACCAACAAGGCGGCCGGCGAGATGAAGGAGCGGGTCAGGAGGTTGGTCGGCCCGATGGCCAAGGGGATGTGGGTGTCCACCTTCCACTCCGCCTGCGTGAGGATCCTCCGCCGGGAGGCGCCCCGGCTGGGCTACTCGTCACAGTTCACCATCTACGACGCCCAGGACTCGCTCCGGGCCATCAACCAGGTGATACGCGACCTGCGCCTGGACCCGAAGACCTTCCAGCCCCGGGCGATACGGGCGAAGATCTCGAACGCCAAGAACGAGTTGGTGGACTACGAGAGCTTTCTCGAACTGGGAGGGAACTTCCGGCACGAGATCGAGGCCGACATCTACCGGCTCTACCAGGAGCAGCTATTGAAGAACTCGGCGATGGATTTCGACGATCTCCTCATGGTCGCCACCGAAGTCTTCGACGCCTTCCCGGACGTGCTCGAGTACTACCGCGAGCGGTTCCGCTACCTGCATGTCGACGAGTTCCAGGACACCAACCGCGCCCAGTACGTGCTGGTCCGCCAGCTGGCCGGGGAGCGGGCCAACATCTGCGCGGTCGGCGACTCGGATCAGTCGATCTATGCGTTCCGCGGGGCCGACATCCGCAACATCCTCAACTTCGAGCGGGACTTCCCCCAGGCCCGGGTGGTGGTGCTCGACCAGAACTATCGCTCCACCCAGACCATCCTGGAAGCCGCCAACGCGGTGATCTCCCACAACGGGCGCCGCCGGCCCAAGCGGCTGTGGAGCGACCTCGGCCAGGGTGCTCCCATCTCGCTCTACACCGCCGAGGACGAAGCCGACGAGGGTGGGTTCGTGGCCGAGGAGATCAAGAAGCTGTCGAGAGAGGGGTTCGACCTGTCCCGGATGGCGGTCTTCTATCGGGTCAACGCCCAGAGCCGGGCCGTGGAGGAGAGCTTTGCCCGTTTCGGTGTGTCCTACCGCGTGATCGGCACGGTGCGGTTCTACGAGCGGCGCGAGATCAAGGACGTGCTGGCCTACCTGCGGGTGCTGGTCAACCCGGCCGACGAGGTGTCGGCGCGCCGGATCATCAACCTACCCAAGCGGGGGATCGGCCGCGTGACGACCGGCTGGCTGGGCCGCTTCGCGGAGGCGCAGGAGATCACCTTCTTCGAGGCGGCCCGGCGTCACGAGGAGAACGACTCGCTGGCGAAGCGGGCCCACGGCGCCATCGATTCCTTTCTCGGCGACATGGAGAAGGTCGCCGGTCATGCCGCTTCCGGTCCGGCCGCAGCCGTCAGGGCGGTGCTCGAGGAGGTCGGCTATCTCGAGGCGGTGGAGGGCGAGCGTACCGTAGAGGCGCAGGGGAGGGCGGAGAACCTGCGCGAGCTGCTCTCCGGGGCGGAGGAGTTCGAACTGGCCGCCCTGCCGGACGAGGGGGAGGAACCGGGCGGGATGCGCCTGGTGGAGCGGTTCCTGGAGTCGGTCAGCCTGGTGAGCGATACCGACGAACTGGGTGATGATGGCGGTGCCGTGACCCTCATGACCCTGCACAACGCCAAGGGCCTCGAGTTCCCGGTGGTGTTCATCGTGGGCATGGAGGACGGGATGTTCCCGTATGCCCGGGCACTCACGGACCACGACGAGCTTGAGGAGGAGCGTCGGCTGTGCTACGTCGGTCTCACCCGGGCCCAGGAGCGCCTCTACCTGTCGGCCTCCCGGTCCCGGCTGCTGTACGGGATGTCCACCTACAACCCCCCATCCCGGTTCCTGAGGGAGATTCCGGTCGGCCTGGTCAAGAAGCTGGGCAGGCGCCTGAGGGATCACCGCCGGGAGTCGATCGGCGGGCGCCCGCGGACGCGGGCCGGTATCGAACTGGCGGTGGACGATCAGGTGCGACATGATGTCTGGGGAATCGGCCGGGTGGTCCGGGTGGAAGGCACCGGTGGCGGCGCCCAGGTCGAGGTGGACTTCCCGACCAAGGGCACCAAGCGGCTCCTCCTTCACTGGGCCCCGCTGGAAAAGGTCCAGTTGTAGTGACCACGGACCACTGACCGCGGCGATCGTATTACCGTTGGGCGGGCATGTGAGGGAGTCACCGGCGGGTGACCCACACGAGATCGGGGAGGCTGGGCGTGTTCGAGGACAAAGGCTCGAGGCTTCATGCCCTCGGGGCGTTGGGGCAGTCGGTGTGGCTCGACTCCATCTCCAGGGAGATGCTGCGATCCGGAGAGTTGGAGCGATACGTGGAAGCCGGCATCAGCGGGGTCACCTCCAACCCCACGATCTTCGCCAAGGCGATGCTGTCCGGAGACTCCTACGACGCCCAGATCGACGAACTGGTTGCCCACGATGCCGATGTCGACGAGATCTACACGGCGGTCGTCACCCGCGACATCCGCCATGCCTGCGACGTCATGGCGCCCACCCATCGCCGGTCCGGCGGTCTGGACGGATTCGTGTCGGTCGAAGTGTCACCGGAATTGGCCCACGAGGCGCAAGCCACGGTCGCCGAGGCTCGTGACTGGGTGAAGAGGGTCGACCGGCCGAACCTGCTCATCAAGATACCGGCGACCCTGGCAGGCCTGACGGCCATCGAGGCGGCGATCGCGGAAGGCATATCGGTGAACGTCACCCTCATCTTCTCGCTGGACCGCTACCTGGCCGTGATCGACGCCTACATGAGCGGCCTGGAACGGTTCCGGGAGGTGGGCGGCAATCCGGCAACCGTCAACTCGGTGGCCTCGTTTTTCGTGTCCCGCTTCGACACCGAGGTGGACAAGCGCCTCGGTGTTATCGGCACGCCTGAGGCGGGCGCGCTGGCCGGGCGAAGCGCGGTCGCCAACGCCCGCGTCGCCTACCTGGAGTTCCTGCGGGCGTTCTCGTCCGACCGCTGGTTCCGGCTACGCAGGAACGGCGCCAACGTGCAGAAGCCGCTCTGGGCGTCAACCTCCACCAAGAACCCGGCCTACTCCGACACCCTGTACATCGACACGCTGGTGGCGCCCGAGACGGTCAACACCTTGCCGGAGTCGGCTATCGCGGCCTACCAGGACCATGGGCCCGACACTCCGGAGGTGCTCGGTATCAACCAGATGGCGGACGGGGTGATGGTGCTGGAGGACCTCGAGGCGGTTGGGGTCGACTACGACGACGTGGCGGCCAAGCTAGAGCGGGACGGTGTGAGCAGTTTCTCGGCGTCATTCCGCGAGATGGTTGACGACATCGAGCGGAAACGAGCCATGACCCTCACCGGTGCTTCCGGGTAGCGACGGGCGGTCGCTCTCCGTATGCCCCGACGCATCCTGATCGCCAAGCCCGGCCTGGACGGCCACGACCGGGGCGCCAAGGTGGTGGCCCGGGCCCTCCGGGACGCGGGGAACGAGGTGATCTATTCGGGCCTCCACCAGACCCCGGCCCAGATCGTGGAGACAGCCATCCAGGAGGATGTGAACGCCATCGGCCTCTCCGCTCTCTCGGGCGCCCATATGACCCTCTTTCCCGCGGTCGTGGAATTGCTCCGGGAACGGGCTGCGGCCGACGTGGTGGTCTTCGGCGGTGGGATAGTCCCCGAGCGCGATGCCGAGGTGCTCAAGGAGCAGGGGATAGCTGCGGTCTTCACGCCCGGAACCCCCCTGGCCGAAGTGACCGGATGGGTGGAGTCGAACGTCGGTTCCCGCTGAGGACCTACCCTCCTAGAATCACGGCCCGTGGATCTCCTCGAGTACCAGGGAAAGCAGTTCTTCAGCCGCTACGCGCTTCCCGTGTCGCAGGGATTCGTGGCTCACGGGGTTCCCGAGGCGCGTGAGATCGCCGACCGGCTCGGTTATCCGGTCGTTGTGAAGGCCCAGGTTCACATCGGAGGCCGTGGCAAGGCCGGTGGCATCAGGTTGGCCGGGGACGCGGGTGAAGTGGAGACCGCCGCCGACTCCATCCTCGGCATGGACATCGGGGGCCATACGGTGGGCTGCGTACTCGTCGAGGAAGCCGCCCGGATCGCCGCCGAGTACTACGCCAGCTTCACTCTTGACCGTTCCGCCGGTCGCTATCTGGGCATGCTGTCCGCCCGGGGCGGGGTGGACATCGAGGCCGTCGCAGAATCGGATCCCGGCAGCATCGCGAGGATATGGGTGGATCCCGTCGAGAGTCTCGGGGATGCGGCAGCCCGGACGTGGGTTCGAGCCGCCCGGCTGGACGAGACGGCCGCCGACGAGCTGGTGGAGGTGCTGCTGCAGCTCTATGAGGCCTTCGTGGATGGTGACGCCGATCTGGTCGAGATCAATCCACTGATCCTGACGACCGAGGGAAGGGTAAGAGTCCTCGATGCCAAGGTGACCCTGGACGACAACTCGGTGTTCCGTCATCCCGAGTACCGCGCCTACGACGCCACCCAGCCAAGGGACGAGCGCGAGGCGTCCGCTCATGCCCTGGGCCTGCAATACGTGGGGCTCGATGGAACGGTGGGGGTGATCGCCAACGGCGCCGGACTGGCGATGAGCACTGTGGACGTGGTGGCCCAGGCCGGTGGCGCGGCCGCCAACTTCCTCGATATAGGGGGCGGCGCCGACGTCGAGACCATGGCAGCCGCACTCCGGGTCATCAACAACGACCCCGCTGTCAAGGCGATCTTCATCAACATCTTCGGCGGGATCGTGCAGGGAGAGGTGGTGGCCCAGGGCATCCTCGATGCGCTGGACCGGGTCGAGCTGCGAGCCCCCATCGTGCTACGGCTCGACGGCACCAACGCCGACCAGGGCCGGGCGATGGTGGCGCCCCGGCTCTCGGAGATGCTGATGATGGCCGGATCGATGTCGGGCGGCGCCGCCCGGGCAGTGGCGATCGCGGGCAGCAGATGAGCATCTGGCTGGACGAGCAAAGCCGGGTGGTCTACCAGGGGCTGACCGGCCGCGCCGGCCGCTTCCATGCGCTCCGCAACCGCGCCTACGGCACGAGAGTCGTGGCCGGCACCAACCCGACCAAGGCCGGCGCCTCGGTGGAGGGCATCCCGGTGTTCGCCACGGTCGGCGACGCCGTGGAGGCCACGAGCGCCGACGTGTCCTGTGTCTTCGTTCCGGCACCGTACGTCAGGAACGCCGTGGTAGAGGCCGCGGAGGGAGGCGTGACCCTGGTGGTCGTGATCACCGAGGGTGTGCCCGCCAAGGACGAGGCCTGGCTATTCGCCAAGCTCCGGCGTGACCACCCCGAGGTTCGGATGATCGGTCCCAACTGCCCGGGTCTGATCAGCCCGGGCAAGGCCAACGTCGGCATAACCGCCGGCGACATCGCACTGCCCGGCGGCCCGGTGGGGCTGGTCAGCCGCTCCGGCACCCTGACCTACCAGGCTCTCTACGAGTTGAAGCAAGCCGGGATCGGGGTTACCACCTGCGTGGGGATCGGCGGTGATCCGGTACCTGGAACGTCCTTCACCGACTGCCTGGCCGCCTTCGAGGACGATCCCGAGACCGGGGCGGTGATGATGATCGGCGAGATCGGCGGCTCGGCGGAGGAAGAGGCGGCCGCCTTCATCGCCGAGCACATGGCCAAGCCGGTGGTGGCCTATATCGCCGGGATCACCGCTCCTCCCGGCAAGAAGATGGGCCATGCCGGGGCCATCGTCTCGGGCGGGAAGGGGACCGCCGCTGCCAAGATCGAGACCCTGAGCGGAGCCGGTGTGCGGGTGGGGGAGAGCCCCATGGAGGCGGGCCGCCTGATGGTGGAAGTGGTCGCCGGTCTCTGATGGTCCGGACGCCGGCTTGCTGAGACCGATCCCGCAACCATCCTTCAGGCCCGGCGGGTGGCGAGCTTGAACCGCCGAGCCCTCCTGTCGGTCTCCGACAAGTCCGGGCTGGTCGAATTCGCCACCGGGCTGGTCGACTCCGGATGGCAGGTCCTGGCAAGTGGCGGCACCGCTGCGGCGCTCGCCGGGGCAGGTCTGGAGGTCGTCGACCTGGCCGACCACACCGGCTCTCCGGCCATGCTGGGCCACAGGGTGGTGACGCTCCACCCGAAGATCCACGGAGGCGTTCTCGCCGATCGGTCGGACCCGGACCACCGGGCCGACATGGAACGGTACGGGATCGAACCGATCGACCTGGTGGTGGTCAACCTCTATCCGTTCGAGTCCAGGCCCGGCACAGAGAACATCGACATCGGCGGTCCGGCCTTGATCAGGGCGGCGGCCAAGAACCATCGCCATGTCGGGGTCGTGTGCGACCCGTCGGATTATCCGGCCGTTCTCGACGAGATCCGCTCCGGAGGACGGCTTTCCGGCACGACGCGCCGAACCCTGGCCAGGAAGGCATTCGCCCGCACCGCCGCCTACGACGGAGCGATCGTGAGCTGGCTCGACGAACGAGACGAGGAAGCCCTCCTGCCGCCGACCCTCCACCTCTCGTTGGAGCGGGCCGATGTGCTCCGCTACGGGGAGAACCCCGATCAACCGGCCGCGAGATACCGGCGTATCGGGATTCCCGGCTCACCGGACGATGCCGAGGACTGGTGGAACACCGTGGTCCAGCACAGCGGTGTGGCGTTGAGCTACCTCAACCTGCTGGATGCCGGAGCGGGCTGGGCGCTGGTCCACGACCTCGGCGATCGGCCGGCAGCGGCGATCATCAAGCACGCCGGGCCGTGCGGCGCCGCCGTCGGGGCGGACCCGGCGAGCGCCTATCGGAGGGCGCTGGCGTGTGACGAGAGGGCAGCCTTCGGTGGAGTGGTGGCCCTGAACCGGCCGGTGGACCTCGAGACGGCGGGCCTGATGGCCGGGGCGCCGCAAGCGGATGTAATCGTCGCGCCCGGATACAGCAAGGGTGTGGTGGATCAGCTCCGCGCCCGGCGGGCCGGAACGCGCATCCTCGAGGCCCCGGCGCCGCGGCGTGCTGCCCGGACGGTACGCCGGATCGAAGGGGGCTGGCTGGTGCAGGGTGCGTCTCCCGACTTACCGGGCAGGTCGTCGTGGCGGGTGGTGAGCCGGCGCGATCCGGGCCACCTGGCAGAGGATGCCGCATTCGCGTGGCGGGTAGCCGCCCACGTCGCCTCCAACGCCGCGGTCCTGGCTCGGGACGGCACCGCCTGGGGAATCGGCGGTGGGCAGCAGGACCGGGTGGGCGCGGTCGAGATGGCGGTCGGCAGGGCATCCGGGCGCGCCGCGGGCGGGGTGTGCGCCTCGGACGGCTTCTTTCCGTTCCCCGACGGGATAGAGGCGGCCGCTGCCGGAGGCGTAGAGTTGATCATCCAGCCCGGCGGCTCAGTGAACGACCGGGCGGTGGTGGATGCGGCCGATCGCCTCGGGTTGTCGATGATCTTCACCGGCGAGCGACGATTCCGCCACTGAGAAGGGGAGCGAGATGAGCGCACAGGTCCTTGACGGCAAGACCGTGGCCCGGGCGGTCCTGGCCGAGACCGCCGAACGGGTGGCCGCCCTGAGCGACCGGGGCAAGGAGACCACCCTGGCGACCGTACTGGTGGGGGAAGACCCGGCCTCCGCCGCCTACGTCCGTTCCAAGCGGAGACGGGCGGCGGAAGTGGGCATCCGCTCCGTTCACCATGAGCTGGCCGGTGACGCGTCCCAGGACCGGGTGGTGGACCTCCTCCGGCGCCTCAACGAGGACCCCTCCGTCGACGGTATCCTGCTCCAGCTCCCGCTACCGGCGGGGCTGAACGACCAGAGCGCCACAATCGAGATCGATCCGGCCAAGGACGTGGACGGCCTCCATCCCACCAACCTCGGGATGATCGTTCTTGATCGCCCCGTGTTCGCGCCCTGCACCCCGAGCGGCTGCCTCCGCATCCTCGAGCATTACGACGTTCCGCTCCGGGGAGCGAACGTGGTGGTGGTGGGGCGTTCCTTCCTGGTCGGGCGGCCCCTCGCTCTGCTCCTGGCGGCGCGCGGCGTCGACGCCACGGTGACGATCGCCCACTCCCGTACGGAGGACCTCCCCGGCGTCACCCGCCGGGCCGACATCCTGGTGGTGGCGGTCGGCCGACCGGAGATGGTCACCGGCCGCTACGTCCGCGAGGGCGCCGTGGTGATCGACGTAGGTATCAACCGGACCGGGTCGGGGTCGCTGGTGGGGGACGTCAAGTACGAGGAGGTGGCGGAGGTGGCGGCCGCCATCACCCCGGTGCCGGGCGGGGTCGGTCCCATGACGGTGGCGATGCTGATGCACAACACCGCCGTAGCTTCGGGGATTAGGGCGCGAACCAAGCAGTTCTAGCGGTGGCCGTGGCCAGTGATCCAGGAAAACACTCGACTAGAGAACGAAGTCGGCCACGCGTCTGACGCAACCGGATAACGGCGCCTCGCCGGTACTCACCTCCAGGCCGCGTTCGTTAAGCGGGAACAGGAGCCCGTCCATGACCTCCCATGTGCAGGGGGACGGGTCGGCGGCAAGGAGCCAGTGGGCGGGCACCATGTCGGTATGGACGACCGCAGGCCGGGCGGCTAGCGCCAGGGCGTGGGCCCGACCCACCGAAGTCTCCACCAGACCACCGATCTTGACGCCCACACCCGCCGCGGAGAGCACCTCGATCAGCCTCAGCGTCGCCGACGGGCCCAGGAGTCCGGGTTTGAGGCTCACGAGGTCGGCCGCCTCCTGCTGGACGATTCGCTCCACCGCCTCCGCGGTCGTAGCCGGCTCGTCGAGGCAGATCGGGGTGACGCTGCGCCGGCGCAACCCGGCATGGCCCTCCAGGTCCACGGACGGCAACGGTTGCTCCAGGTAGGCCAGACCCAGATCGTCGAGTTCCGCCAGCGCCGGGTCACCCGGCCGGTAACTGCCGTTGGCGTCCGCGGCGACCGTCAAACCGGGGAACCGCTCGCGAACCTCCCGCAGGTGATCGACATCCCGCCCGGGTTCGATCTTGATCTTCACCTGCCTGGCGCCGGCCTGGACCATCCGCTCCACCCGGGCCGCCAACCGGTCGGGTGACACTTCGAGACCGATAGCCGCGCAGGCCATGGACGGCCGCCCGGTCCCGCCCAGATAGGACCACAGCGGGATCCCGGCCCGGCGGGCGGCCAGGTCTGTCCGAGCCTGCTCGAGCGCGGCGGAGGCGGTAGCGGGGATCCGGCGGCGGGAACCGCCCAACGCGTCGGCGCCACGGGCGGCCAGCGCTTCCCAGACATCCTCCACGGTCTCGGGCGTGTATCCGGGATAGGGCGCCGCCTCCCCCCAGCCGGTGATCCCATCCTCGGTGATGGCCACCAGGACGACCCGCCGTTCCGAGATGGCCGCCTGGGAGTTCGAGAACCGGTGGTGGAGGGGGATGCCCAACTCCACCAGATGCAGGAAGCGGGACATAGCGGCAGGATACCGGTGGGGTCCCCTCACCTCACGCAGTTGTTTCGCCGACAGACCACTAGGCTCAGCGAGGTTGGGCGCCAGGAACTGAGCACAGGACAGGAGTTGCCATGCCGGACCGCATCACTATGGGAGAGGCGGGGCTGGAGGTTCCCGATGAGCCGATCGTGCCCTTCATCGAAGGCGACGGGATCGGGCCGGACATCTGGCGGGCCGCCAGGCAGGTATTCGATGCCGCGGTCGAGCATGTGTACGGGGGAGGTCGCCGGATAGCCTGGCATGAGGTCTATGCCGGGGAGACCTCCTTCAAGAGGAACGGCGAGTGGCTCCCGGACGAGACGATCGAGACCTTCCAGGAATACCTCGTGGGCATCAAGGGTCCCCTCACCACTCCGGTCGGGGGCGGAATCCGGTCCTTGAACGTCACGATCCGCCAGACCCTCGACCTGTACGCCTGCCTGCGGCCGGTTCGCTGGTACCGGGGCATTCCCTCTCCTATCCGCACCCCGCATCTGGTGGACATGGTCATCTTCCGGGAGAACACCGAGGATGTGTACGCCGGCATGGAGGTGGAGGAGGCCAGCGAGGAGGCCGGCAGGCTGATCGGGTTCCTGGCCGAAGAGTTCGGGTGGAAGATAAGGCCCGATTCCGGGGTGGGGCTCAAGCCCATATCGGAAGTTGGCTCCAAACGCCTGGTTCGCGCCGCGATCCAGTACGCCGTGACGTTCGGGCGGCGGTCCGTCACCCTGGTCCACAAGGGCAACATCATGAAGTACACCGAGGGTGCCTTCCGGAACTGGGGATACGAGGTGGCCAGGGAGGAGTTCCCTTCAGAGACCATCACCTGGGACGAGTGCGGGGGAGAGCCCGGTGACAAGATCCTCATCCAGGACGTGATAGCCGACGCCATGTTGCAGCAGGTGCTGACCCGTCCCGCCAACTACGACGTCATAGCCACCACCAACCTGAACGGCGACTACCTGTCGGACGCCCTGGCCGCCCAGGTGGGAGGCATCGGCCTGGCGCCCGGAGGGAACATCAACTACGCCACCGGCCATGCCGTGTTCGAAGCCACCCACGGCACCGCCCCCAAGTACGCCGGCCTGGACAAGGTCAATCCGGGCTCGGTGATCCTCTCAGGCGCCAACATGCTGCGCTACATGGGGTGGAGGGGGGCTGCCGACTTGATCGAGGCCAGCCTGGAGGCGGTGATAGGGGATCGGGTCGTCACCTACGACCTGGCCCGGCTGATGAAGTACTCCACCGAGGTGCGGACTTCCGAGTTCGCCGCCGCCCTGGTGGAGCGGATGCCTGCCATCGAACGCTACGCCGCCATGAGCGGCACCCGCCGGCCGCCGAGCCATAAACGGGCCTACATGTAGGATCTGGACCACGACGATCCGACCCAGGGAGAACCGGATTTGACCCGATCGAAGAAGATCACGGTTGTAGGCGCGGGCAAGTACGGCTCCACGACCGCGCAACGTCTGGCGGCCATGGACATCGCCCACGAGGTGGTGATGACCGACATCGTGGAGGGGCTGCCCCAGGGTCTGGCGCTCGACATGAACCAGTCCCGTCCGGTCGAGGGGTACCGCACCAGGGTGATCGGCTCCAACGGCTACGAAGAGACGGCGGGAAGCGATGTCGGAATCATCACGGCCGGGCTGGCCCGCAAGCCGGGAATGTCCCGCATGGACCTGCTGGCGGTCAATGCCAAGATCGTCCGGCAGGTCACCAGGGAGCTGGTCGATCGGTCCCCGGATGTGACCATCATCGTCGTGACCAACCCGCTGGACCAGATGACCGTCCTGGCGGCCGAGGTGAGCGGCCTTCCTCACCACCGGGTGATGGGACAGGCGGGCGTTCTGGACTCGTCGCGCTTCGCCCACTTCATCGCCGAGCATCTGGACGTGGACATCCTCTCGGTCGAGGCCCTGACTCTCGGTAGCCACGGCGCGACCATGGTCCCCGCTCCGTCCCAGTGTTTCGTGGACGGGAAGCCCCTGCCTGAGCTGCTTGCCGAGGACGAGATCGACACGCTCGTGAAGAGGACCCGGGGCGGCGGGGCGGAGATCGTCGCCTACCTGAAGACGGGGAGCGCTTTCTACGCCCCTTCCTCGGCGGCGGCGCTCATGGCGCGGGCCATCCTCGAGGACGAGGGCAGGGTGACGCCGGTGTGCGCCTGGCTCATGGGGGAGTACGGGCTGTCGGACATCTACCTGGGTGTTCCGGCCCGTCTCGGCGCCGCGGGTGTGGAGGAAGTGGTCGAACTCGACCTCACCGCTACCGAGAGAGCCGGTCTCCACGCCGCCGCTGCCGCGGTGCGCGACAAGATCGAGGAGATGGAAACCATCCTGAGCGCCTGAGGGGCAACGGGTAGTAGTGCCAACTATCGCAGTCTCTTTTCGGCATGCTCCTATAGTCACGGTCGGCCTGGGTGTCCGACCCGTACCGTCCGGCGATTAGGAAGCAAGATGAACAAGCGTGATCTGGCAGATGTGGTTGCCTACGAGACCGGAACCTCCCGTAGCCGGGCTATGGCGAGCGTCAATGTGGTGTTCGAGACGATCGCGGGGGCGCTCCGGGAGGGAGCGGACGTCCGGATCACCGGGTTCGGCACGTTCGTGGTGCGGCAACGCAAGGCTCGGACCGGTCGCAATCCTCGGACGGGCGAAGCGGTCGAGATTCCAGCCACCAGATCGCCGGCCTTCAAGCCTTCGAAGGCCCTCAAGGACCGCATCAATAGCTAGTTGCTAGTTGTTAGTTACTAGTTGTTAGTATCGAAACTAGCGACTAGTACTCCACCTCAAGGTCGGAGACGGCATCCGCCAAGTGATCCAGCGCTCGCTGGTTCAGCAGCAGCTTGGCCACGTTGCCGGAGATGGCCAGCTTCCCGCTGAAGAATGCGCTCTGGATCTTCAGCGTCCCTTGGGAGATGGCCGACGCCGTTGCATAGTCCGTCCTGACGGCTAGGTCCGCCTGCGGGAGGGTTCCGATCGTCAGCACCGCGTCATCACCGGCCACTTCGAGGTAGTAAGAAGCCGCGGGCCCGTCGGGGATCTGGTCGATCTCGAACTGGACCGAGAACTCGACGCCTTCCACGGCGGTACCGAAGCCGGGATGGTCGCGCACCGCCGCCGTCACCTGCTCGGCCCATTCGGCGCTCAGGAACCTAGCCGCCATGGTTGCTACCTCCGCGATGCCCCATCACCGCCCTATGAGGGTGCTGAAAAAGACGGGGATGGGTTGGCCCGCGATGTCGCGACCTGGGGTTTCGTTGCCGGTCTCCGGGCCAACTGGACATTTTTCAGTACCCTCCCAGCTTCCGGTTGCGTATCTTGGACAGCAGGTAGTCGCGGTTCATCATGGCGATGTTATCCAGGGAGATCCCCTTCGGACACGCAGGCTCGCACTCGCCGTGGTTGGAGCAGGAGCCGAAGTACTCCTCCATGGTCTCCACCATGCGCTCGACTCGCATCCAGCGCTCCGGTTGGCCCTGCGGCAACAGGTTGAGGTGGGCGACCTTGGCGGCGGTGAAGAGTTGGCCCGCTCCGTTGGGACAGGCGGCCACGCAGGCACCGCATCCGATACAGGCCGCCGCATCCATGGCGGCGTCGGATGTCTCCTTCGGCACCGGCGTCAGGTTGGCCTCTGGCGCCGATCCGGTCGGGGCGCCGATGTAGCCGCCGGCCTCGATGATCCGGTCGAACGCCCCCCGGTCCACCACCAGGTCGCGCACGATCGGGAAGGACGTGGCCCGCCAGGGCTCGATCACGATCGTGTCGCCGTCCGAGAACTCCCGCATGTGGAGCTGGCAGGTGGCGGTGCTTCCCTGGGGTCCGTGTGCTCGGCCGTCGATCATCAGGCCGCAAGATCCGCAGATGCCTTCCCTGCAGTCGTGGTCGAAGGCGATCGGTTCGCGACCTGCGGTCAGGAGCCGCTCGTTGACCAGATCGAGCATTTCCAGGAACGACATGTCCTGGTGGATGCCGGCGGCCTCGTATGTCTCGAACCGGCCCTCCGCCTCCGGACCGTCCTGTCGCCATACCCGCAACGTCAGATGCATCCCGTCTCCCCTACCTGTAGCTGCGTTGAGCCGGCTTCACGTGGTCGAAGGTCAACGGCTCCCGGTGCAGAACGGGTTCGTGCCCGTCGTTCCAGCCCCAGGCCGCCACGTAGGAGAAGTTGGCATCGTCGCGCCTGGCCTCTCCGTCATCGGTCTGGTGCTCGACCCGGAAGTGGCCGCCGCAGGACTCCTCGCGGTGCAGGGCGTCCACGCACATCAAGCGGGCCAGCTGCAAGAAGTCGTCTACCCGCCCCGCCTTCTCTAGGGACTGGTTCAGGGTGCTGCTCGTGCCCAGGACCCGCAGGTCCCGGTCGAAGTCCTCCTTGAGGGAGTCGATGTCGGAGATCGCCCGGCGCAGCCCATCCGCGCTCCGCTCCATGCCGCAGTATTCCCAGAGCACCTTCCCGAGTTCCCGGTGGAACCAGTCCACCGAACGCGAGCCTCCGATGGACAGGTAGCGCTCGGTCCGGGCTGTCACGCGCCGCTCCGTCTCGACGAATGACGGGTCGTCGCCCGGGACCAGCCCTTCTCCCAGATGAGGCGCCAGGTAGTCGCCCAGCGTGTAAGGGATGACGAAATAGCCGTCCGCCAGGCCCTGCATCAGGGCGGAGGCGCCCAGACGGTTGGCGCCGTGGTCGGAGAAGTTGGCCTCTCCCAGCGCGTACAGCCCGGGAATGGTGGTCATGAGGTTGTAGTCCACCCAGAGCCCGCCCATCGTGTAGTGCATGGCCGGGTAGATGCGCATGGGCGTCTCGTAGGGGTTCTCGCCGGTGATGCGCTGGTACATGTCGAGCAGGTTGCCGTACCGTTCCCTGACGGTGCCCGGTCCCAGCCTCCGTAGGGCCGCATCGAAGTCCAGGTAGACGCCGTTGGCGAGCGGACCGACCCCCTTGCCCCGGTCCACCTCGACCTTGGCGGCCCGCGAGGCCACGTCGCGGGGCACCAGGTTGCCGAAGGCCGGGTAGCGCCGCTCCAGGTAATAGTCCCGGTCCGGTTCCCCGATGTCATCCGGCGGCCGGGTGTCGCCCGCCCGGACCGGCACCCAGATCCGTCCGTCGTTGCGCAAAGACTCCGACATCAGGGTGAGCTTGGATTGGAACTCGTCGGATGCAGGAATGCACGTGGGATGGATCTGCGTGTAGCAGGGGTTGGCGAACAGGGCCCCCTTGCGATGGGCGCGCCACGCCGCGGTCACGTTGGACTTCATCGCGTTGGTGGAGAGGTAGAAGACGTTGCTGTAGCCGCCCGTGGCCAGGAGCACCGCATGACCCGGATGGGAGGCGATCTCTCCGCTGACCAGATCGCGGGTGATGATGCCCACGGCCCGGCCGTCCTTCACCACCACATCCAGCATCTCGGTCTGGGTGTGCAGTTCCACCGTGCCGAGGTCGACCTGGCGCATCATCGCCTGGTAGGCCCCGAGCAGGAGTTGCTGGCCGGTCTGGCCCCGGGCGTAAAAGGTACGGGAGACCTGAGCCCCGCCGAAGGAACGGTTCGCCAGGAGCCCGCCGTATTCCCGGGCGAAGGGAACGCCCTGTGCGGTGCATTGATCGATGATCTCCACGGAGAGCTGGGCGAGCCGGTAGACGTTCGACTCGCGTGAGCGGTAGTCGCCGCCCTTCACGGTGTCGTAGAACAGCCGGTGGATCGAATCGCCGTCGTTGGGGTAGTTCTTGGCGGCGTTGATGCCTCCCTGGGCGGCGATGGAATGCGCCCGGCGGGCCGAGTCGTGGAAGGTGTACGCCTTGACCCGGTAGCCGAGCTCGGCCAGGGTGGCGGCCGCCGACGCTCCGGCCAGGCCGGTTCCGACCACGATGATGGTGAAGCGTCGCTTGTTGGCCGGGCTGACCAGGCTTATCGAGTCCCGGTGGTTGTCCCAGTGTTCGTTGATCGCCCCCGACGGGATCCTGGCGTCCAGCATGCTAGGAAACTATGTCCAGGGCGACGCCGACCGGCACGGAGAGGAAGCCGGCCACCACAACCGTGGCGAAAATGTGGGCGAAGGTCCGGCGGAAGCGGTTGAAGTGGGGATTGTTGATGCCCAGGCTCTGGAACAGGCTCCATGCGCCGTGCCAGATGTGGAAGGCCAGGGCTACCTGAGCCGCTACGTACAGTATCCACACCGGCCAGCGGCTCAGGCTGGAGACCAGGTTGTCGTAGACGGCTCCGCGGACGAACTCCGGGTTGACAGCCTCCACGCCGATGGTCAGGTCCGCCAGATGCCAGGCCAGGAAGAGGAGCACGATCACCCCGCTCCACCGCATGGTCCGGCTGGCGTAGCGAGCGGCCAGGTAATCCCGCGGTGACTGGTATTTGGTTTCCCTGGCGGCCCGGTTGCTACGGGTCAGGGCAAACGCGGCGTGGACGTGGATCAGGAAGGCGATGGTCAGGGGGATCCGTAAGAACGCCCACAGGACCAAGGTGCGGGGGAACAGGGGTTCGCCCAGCTCGCGCAGACCCTCGCCGTACTCATCGATGCGGAAGGTCCCCCCATGCGCGCCCTCGAAGACGTGGAGGTTGCCGATCATGTGCCCCAGCACGAACAGCAGCAGGACCACTCCGCTGATCGCCATGGCGTACTTCTTGCCGACATCGGTTCGGTAGATGGACACGATCCAGGGTGCCTGCCGGGTCCGATCGCGTCCGGCTCGCCTCAGGTTGAGCATGGCGGTACCTTACCGGCTCCCCGGTTTTCCAAGGTGCGGTTCGCCCGCTCGCACCGGCGCCAAGAGCCAGGCAGGGCTTGACGTCCGCTGCCGACAGCAGCTATATTACATTGTCGTAATTGCGCGTGTGTAAGTAGGTGGAGGTTGCGGCGCGAACTCATTGACGCTCTAGCCGTCGAGCAGGTTGGATGGAAGGAATACGCCAACTGCCTCGGGGCTCATCACGACCTCTTCTTCCCGGACCGTGGCGCATCTACTCGGGCTGCCAAGCAGATCTGCGCCGAGTGCCAGGTTCGGGTCGACTGTCTCGAGTATGCCGTGACCAGAGGCGAGAAGTTCGGCATCTGGGGTGGCCTGTCGGAGCGGGAGCGGAGAAAGATCCGCAAGCAGCGGGCTGCGGAGGCTCTACAGCGAGCCGTATCCTGAATATTTCCCAATTCCACGGGCTCGCAGTTACAGTAGGGGAATGACTCCTTCCCCTAAGACCTCCCTTTCCCGGAACCGCGTGCCTTGGCTTCTCTGCGCTTTCTTGGTAGCGCTGGTCGCCTGCTCCGATGACCCCGAGGTGGTCCCTCCGGAGACCACGGCGCCCGACACGACGCGGGCGGTAGAGCTGACCACTACCACCGCCCCGGCAGGGACGCAGGTGGCCACCACCGCTCCGACCACGACCACCAGCATGCCGGACGAGGAGTTTCCCGGCCGTACCGTCCTCGCCTATCTCGAAGAGATCCGGGACATCGCCGTCGCCACCGGCCAGATGGCGCAGGACATGCGAGCGGCCAACAACGACTGGGACAATCGGTCGGTGACCGGCGTCACGTTCGGCGAGACGGAGGCGGCCCTGGTGAGCATCAGGGACCAGGCCCGCCAGTTGCGTGACGCTATCGGCCTGGTGGAGCCGCCCACAGAGTTCGGCCTTCCGGTGGAGCATCAGACGGCTTGGGTGGCGTCCGGGGAGATGGCGGATGCCGCGGTGGAAGCACTGGCGGGGTTGAGGTCGCCCGATACCGGAGAGAGGCGCCGGGCGGCCCTCTCGGACTTCATCGTCGCGTTCGAGCGCTTCAGCGGAGCGGTGGGCCGCATCGTCGACATCATCGACGTGGGTGGCGCCATCGACCTTCCGACCGTCACGGTGGCGACCACCACCACGACCACCACGACCGCAGCCGCCGCCACGACGACTTCCGCACCGGCCACCACGACCACCGCCGGTGCTACCACGACGACCGTTCCGCCCACGACAACGACCACCCTGCCGGCGGTTGTCGACCACGCCATCGTCGATAGCGGCGGAGATTCCTCAGACCCGGTCCAGATCTGGATGACCGTCTCCGTGGAGGACGGCACGACCAAGGACCAGTTGGCGCGGCTGGCTACGCGGCTGGCCACCGAGTACAGGCTCTCCCGCGAGTACCAAGCCCTGGTGATCCACTTCGTCCGCTTCCCCGAGGGCACGGCCACGCTCGGGCGGTGGACCGACGCACCACACGGCGACTGGGCGCGGGCCGGCGAGGCGACCAAGGGTGATTACTCCACCCACCAGATCGTCGACGAGACCATCGAGAAGGACTGGTCTTCGCTTCCGACAGATGAGCAGATGGACGTATACCGCAGGTACCGTGACTACCGGACCGCGTACCAGATCGACAACGAAGTGGATCCGCCCCCCGCCGAGTTGATCCCGCTGGCCGCGACTGCGCTCGGTCTCGACGAGGCCGTCATTCGAGACGCCTTGGATGCGTGGAGCGCGTGGGTGCAGGACGCGTGGAGGCCGTCGTAGGAGCATCGGCCACCACCTCCGGCACCTGAACACAGACGTCCGGGTTGCTCAACGTGTTGGCCGGGCTGCGCTGTTATCATCGGGTCCAAGGGAAGGGAGACTACGGATGATTCCCAAGATCCAAGGTGGCGAGATCATCATTATTCTCGTGGTAATCCTGCTCCTGTTCGGCGCCCGGAAGCTTCCGGAATTGGCGCGTTCGCTGGGCAGTTCGGCTCGAGAGTTCCGTAAGGGAGTTGAAGAGGGCCGCACCGAGGAGCAGGACGAAGCAGCACCCACCACGATGATCTCCGACTCCAACACGACCACTTCCGGCACCGAGACCTAGTGACCTAACCCCTGATCCTGACCACCGGCGCCCGAGAAGTGTCCGGTGTCCAGTGGTCAGTGGGTGACCGGGGTAGTCAGGTCTGCCCGTGGAATCTAGGCCTGATGCGCTGTCCGGGTCATTCCCGAGTTAAGCCATCTCCTCACCGCTGACCGCTGACCACTGGATCAGTTCGAGAGGGCGGTCAGGTAGTCCTCGAACTGGCGGGCGACCAGGATCTCTTCCGATCGGATTATGTCGGTCACGGTCCCATGAGCGTTCAGCACGAAGGTGGAGCGCATCGCAGCGCCCATGGAGTCGTTGAAGACGCCGTAGGCACTGGAAGTTTCCCCGTGTGGCCAGTAGTCGCTCAGCACCGGGTACTCGATCCCTTCCTGCTCGGCCCACGCCTCGTTGGCGAACCGGGTGTCGCAGGTGATGGCGACCACGTTGGATCCGAGTTCCTGCAGCTGTCCCAGGTTCTCCTGCAGCTCGCAGAGCTCGCCGGTGCACACCTCGGTGAACGGGAACGGGATGAACACCAGCAGGGTCTTGTTGCCGCGCAGGGACTCCAGCGTGACCTGCTCGTTGTTGGTGTCCGGTAAGGAGAACGCCGGTGCGGGCTGTCCTATTTCGATGGTCATATCACTCCTCGTTTCGGTCGAATCCGGGCCATACTATCGGGGACGCTCAAGCTCTCAACCGGTGAAGGGGTCGTCGAGCAGAACCCTCGCCGCCCAGCCGGTGACGTCGTCGAGTTCCCGTGGGGAGGGCATTCTGTCCGGGCCTTCCCAGATCCTCAGCACCGCTTCCGGCCCCCAACGCGCACCCACCTCGGCACAGAACTCGGTGCCCCTGCCGTGAACTCCGGCCGACGAGGCACTCCGGGGGGTTCCGGCGAATTCGGATCGGTCCTGCCGGTTGGCCAGACGTTCGGTCATGGCGGCGCGGATGGCCGCCAGGTCCGGAAGCAACCCGGTCGAGGCCTGTTCGACCAGATAGGCGCCGTACCCCTCCACCATGGTCATGGCGGCATGAGCCTCTTCCAACAGTTCCTCGTCCACCCCGCCTCCGAGCAGCGCGTTCATCCCGCCCGGTTGGCCGAATGCCTCCTCCAACCGAGCAGGGTCGGCGAGGGCCTCCTGCCAGATGCCGAGCGCGCCGGCGTCGAGTTCCATCGAAGTCACCAGCGATCCGAACAGTTCGATCAGATGGGGTCGTACCCAAGGCCGGCCGAGCAGCGCCTCGTGGACGGACTCGTGGAATGCCACCCACAGCCTGACCTGGCGGGGGTCGAGGCTGTGTTCCGTCGCGAAGCCTTCTATGTTCGGGATGTGGAAGGTGATTCCGACCGGCTCGGCGACCGGCAGTCCCGTATCGAACGAGCCGAGCGCCTGCGTGCTCAACGTTCCTGCCAACGCACCCGCGCTCATGCCCAGCAGCACCGGACCGAGGGGTTTCATCAGCCCGCCCAACGGGCCGGGTCCCATCCCGTCCAGACGGTCCGCCATGGGATCTACCAGGTATCGGAAGGATCGGAGGTGGAGCCCGGCCCATTCCTTCCGCCCGACCAGGACCGGTTCTAGTGTCGGATCGGTGGCCAGGCCGGTGGCGGCGGGAACCTGCAACTGGGCCAGGCGGGCGAGTTCCAGGTACTCGTCGGCGATCCAGGGATCGATCGGTTCGGGCTCCCCCGAGACATGGCCGGCGAGTTGCTCGGCCAAGGCCCAGTTGACCGGGCCCGGCCGGCTGAGCAGCTTCATGAGCTCGTCGAGGAGGTTGCGATCCGTCATTTTGCGCGCCTCCTGTACGTTGGCACGGCGCATGCACCACCGTAGTCCGCCGGGAAAATTGACTCGGCGCGGTCTGCGATCGCCCACGGCCGGTCCGTAGTGCCCATGTGAGGAGATGGGATAGGTTGGCCCGCCAGGCTCTGATCCGGGGTGTATTGCCGGGTATAGCGCCACCGGGAGGTTCTTCAGTACCTTCCTAGACTCCAACGCATGGAATCTCCACAGCAGCGGGAGCGGGCTCGATGCCGGGTCCGGGTCTCCGCCCGGCCCATCGATCCGCGCTCATTGGTCAGCGAGGTGAGCGGCCCGCCGAGCGGGGCAATCGCTCTCTTCCTGGGCACCGTGCGGGATCATTCCCCCGGCAGGCAGGGGATAACCCACCTGGAATACGAGGCCTACGAGGCCCACGTGGTGGGCAGGATCGAGGAGATCGTGGAAGAGGCCACGGCTCGCTGGCCCATCAACGCGGTGGTGGTCGAGCACCGCGTCGGACGGGTGGAGCTGACCGAGGCCTCGGTGGCGGTGGCCGTCGCCTGCGCACATCGCCCCGAAGCGTTCGAAGCCGCCCGATACCTGATCGACGAGCTCAAGGCCCGCGCCCCCATCTGGAAGAAGGAAGTCTGGCCGGAGGGAGAAGCCTGGTCCCCGGGCTCGTAGTCTGGTTGCTCGTCACCAGTTGCTAGCTGCTAGTTGAGTTACACTATCTCTACTATGAACTAACAACTACAAACTAGAGACTAGCAACTAGGTCTTTCCCACCAGTTTCCAGGCGATGGGGGTGGCGCCGGCGGCCAGCAGGATCTTGATGGTGTCGCCGATGAGGAAGGGGGCCATACCCTTCTCGACGCCGACCACGAGATCCCAGGAGAACGTGTACATGAGCCAGGCTACGCCTAGGGCGTAGATGATGAGGTTGCCGGTCAGGAAGGTGCCGACCGAGGTGGCCAAGCGGCGATCGTGGCGGTGCTCGGCGAGGTAACCCGTCACGTAGGCGGCCACGATGAACCCCACCAGGTACCCGCCGGTCGCCCCGGTGGTCACTTCCCAGCCACCTGTCCCGCCGGCGTAGAAGGGAAGCCCGATCGCCCCGAGAGCGACGTACAGCAGCTGGCTGGCGGCCCCCTCCCGAGATCCGAGAACCGCACCGCTGAGGAGCACGGCGAACGTCTGGCCCGTGATCGGGACGGGCGTAAGACCCAACTGGATCCGGATCTGGGCACAGGCCGCGGTCAGCAGGGCAAAGGCCGCAACGCGGACGGCGGTGGCAACGCGCGCGTCCAGATTCCCGAGCGGGATGATCCGGGCGGATAGCACCTCCGGCTGGTAGCTCATGGTGGTCTCCTTGGTGTTGACTGGGCTTTGGACTCGATCCGGCTCTAACGGGTTTCATGGCCATCCGACCACGACCGGCGGCCACCTCGGAGGACCGGGGCAGGGTGACAGGCTACCGGGCGCCGATGATCCGGTGTGCACGGGCGGTGGGTAATCTCGATCAGGCCTTATGCAAGACCTTCCCGAGGCTTCCCCGAGTCGTGAGGATTCTGCCGGCAGCGAGCACTCCCGGCAGCCCACGGGCCGTGTCTGGCCGCTGGCGGCAGCGGCCGGGTTGGTCTGTTCGGCGGTGGTGGCCGGGCTCCTGTGGTTCGTCACGGTCCCGTATTACGCCATGTGGCCCGGACCGATCGGTGAGGTGGTCGACTTCGTGACCGTCGAGGGCGGTCCCTCCGTCCATCCGCTGAACGGGGACCTCTACCTGTTGACGGTCAGCCTCCAGGAGGTGAACACGTTTGCCCTGGTGGAGGGCTGGCTAGATCCGAGCGTCGACGTGGTACCGCGAGATCTGATCCGCCCGGAGGGTGTCACGCCGGAGGAACATCGGGAGCGGAACCTTCAGATGATGGACAGATCCGTGGACAGCGCCATTCTGGCGGCGCTCGAGTACCTGGGGGTCCCGGTCACGCGCGCCGAGGACGGGGTCCTGGTCGTCTCGGTGCTGGAGGACGGGCCGGCGGCCGGGATCCTCGAGCACGGTGATGTCGTGGTGGCGGTGGAACACGCGCCGGTCAAGAGCCTCGAGGAGGCCACGGACGCCATCGGCTCGAGAGAGGTGGGCGACATCGTGGTGCTCAGCATCCTGAGGGAGGAGGAGCGTTACGACCTGGAGGTCATCCTGGCCGAGCACCTGGAGAAGCCCGGCCGGCCGATGGTGGGGGTCGGCCTGGGTGACTACACGCCTCCCGTGGAGCTTCCCTTCGAGATCGACATCGATCGGGCCACTTCCGGGGGTGGTCCGTCGGCGGGCATGATGTACGCGCTGGGCCTGATCGACCTGCTGACGGAAGAGGATCTGGTGCGGGGCAACATCATCGCCGGTACCGGCACCATCTCGTCCGACGGGCACGTGGGGCCGGTGGGAGGCGTTCGCCAGAAGGTCATCGCCGCCCAGAACGCCGGGGCCCGGTACATCCTGGTGCCGCAGGAGAACTACCCGGACGCAGTGGCGGCCGGGCGGGACGGCGTAGAGATCATGGCGATTTCCTCGATCGGGGAGGCGGTTGAGGCCGTCAGGGGTCTACCGGCCTGACTCCATCTGTTGCAGGAACTTATCCCCAAGATGCGGATCACGGGGTAGAGTTATCCACATATGAACAGAGAGACGCCTATCGCGGACGCCGAGGAGCTGGCATTCAGCCGGACGCTCCTGGGCTATGACCCTCTCGAGGTGCGGGCATTCGTCAAGGATGCCAACCAGCGTATTGCCCGGCTCTCCTCCCAGGGGGCTCGGATTCCCGACGAGAGCGGAAGGGTGCCCGAGCCGGAGTTGAGCGGGGTGATCGCCTCGGCCGTGCGGGAGATCGACGAGGTACTGGAATCGGCCCGATCGGCGGCCGAGCGCATCCGTAGCACAGCCGAGGTCGATGTATCGGACAGCGTGGAGTCGGCTCACCAGCAGGCCCGAGAGATCGTGGCCGAGGCGGAGGACGAAGCCTTCACCCTGCGACAGGTTGCCTGGGAGGCGGCCACGGACATGCTGGAGGCGGCGAGTTCCGAGGTGGCCGACCTACGGGCTGAGGCGGAGCGTGATGCCCTCCGGATCATCGATGACGCGGAGCGCCGGGCGATACGGAATCTGGCGGCGGCGCGCCGGGACTCCGAGAACGTCCTGCAGACGGCGAGAGTGGAGTACGACCGTCTGGTCGAGTTGGCCAGCGTTGCCGGCCCGGACGCAAACGCCGACGGGGAAGCCGGTGAGCAGGTTCCCGATGGCGAGGACGCCGAGTCGGCTACCGCGCCGACCAAGCGGTTGGTGGTGCAGGTTCCGGCGGAGAACGGGCAGGTCGAGGAGTCGGGCCCGCCGCCTCCACCACAGGTGTACGGCACGATCCGGGTGATTCCTGCCGGTTCGACCCCGGCTGAGGCGCCGGTGAAGGACGAATCGGCGGAGCCTGCGAGCAGCGACGATGACGAGGGTGTGGCGGGCGGCGAGCCCGCCATCCGTCTCGGCTGGGCCGACGGGACGCGGAGCGTTCGCCTGGTCGGTACCCCCGCTACGCGGGCCCGTGTCGAGGTGGATGCGGTGGAGGTGGCCCGAGAAGTGGCTCGCCTCCGGTCCGGATCAGAGGGCGGTGTCGAGTCGGAGAACGGAGAATCCGCGGTCGGGGAACGATCGGATCGTTCCGCTGAACCGTCCGCGCCGTCCTGGGCCGGAACCGGGCCGGGTCCCAGCAGGGCGCCCGGTACCGCCCGCGGCAGTGGCGGCGATGCCGGCGGTCTGGCGCCGTCGGATGACGAACTGGCGGCACTTTTCGCCCGGTTACGGAGCCGGGTCAGGCGCTCCAACGCCCCTGTCTGAGGTAGCCCGCTACTCTCCTGGATCATGATCAGAATGGAGCCGGGTTCGTTCCGGCGGCCCCGCCGCCGTTCCAGTCGCTGGCTCATCCTCGTGGCACTGGCCGCCTTCCTGCTGCTGACGGCGCTGAGCGGGCTGGCCACCGCATGGACCGACTATCTCTGGTTCAGTTCGGTGGGCGCCACGTCGGTTTGGGTCACCACCCTGCTGTCCCGCATCCTGTTGGGGCTGGCCGGTTTCGTGGTGGCCGCCTTCGTCATCTGGATCAACCTGGAGGTGGTCTCCCGCTCCAAGGTCAACCCGATGATGAACGGAGGCCCGGATGACGAGGTGATCCGCCGCTTCCGGCAATGGATCCGCGCCCGCCGGATCCGCGCCCACCTGGCCGGGGCGACGGTTCTAGGGCTCCTGCTCGGTGTCTCGATATCCGCGTGGTGGCGGGATGTGCTGGTCTGGATCAACGCGGTGCCCTTCGGCAGGACCGATCCGATCTTCGGGGTCGATGTGTCTTTCTACGTGTTCCACCTACCCGTCTACCGGAACATCGTGGGCTGGGCGATCCAACTCGTGTTCGCATCCGCACTGGTCTCGCTGGCGTACCACTACCTGAGCGGCGGTATCCAGCGGCTGCCGAACCAGATGCCCCTCGTCTCGAGAGGGGTCAAAGCCCATCTGTCGGTCCTGCTGGCGGCCCTGGCGCTGCTCAAGGCGGTCGCCTATCGGCTCGACGCCTACGAACTCCTCTACTCGACCCGGGGCGCCATCTTCGGCGCTTCCTACACGGACGTCACCGCCCACCGCCCGGCCCTCACCTTGCTGATGGCCATCTCGATACTGGGCGCGGGCTTGCTCCTATGGAACATGCGCCAGGCCGGCTGGCTACTCCCCGCCGTGGCGGGCGGGCTCTGGCTCATCGTCTCGGTAGTCGTCGGTGGCGTCATCCCGGCGGCCATAGAGCGGTTCCGTGTCCAGCCCAACCAGTTCAATCTGGAACGGCCCTACATCGAGCATCACATCGAGTTCACCCTGGATGCCTACGGCATGGGGGAGGGGCAGGTGGAGACACGCGACTTCGCGGCCTCTCCCGACCTTACGAGCGAGGACATCGCCGGAAACCAGGCGACCATCAGCAACGTGAAGCTCTGGGACCCCGGCGTGCTGGTGCCGGCATACTCCCAGCTACAGGCGATCCGCCCCTACTACCAGATATCCAGCGTGGACACCGACCGGTACGTGATCGACGGGGAGCTCACCCAGGTGATGGTGGCGGCACGTGAACTGGACTCGGAGGACCTGCCGGCGGAAGGATGGGTCAACGAGACGCTGGTGTACACCCACGGGTTCGGGGTGGTGATCTCCCGGGCCAACGATGTCAACCCCACCACGGGCGAGCCCGACTTCCTGGTGCGCGACGTTCCACCCGAGTCGATCGTGTCCGAGTTCCAGGTCAGCCAGCCCCGCCTCTATTTCGGCGAGACGGCCGAGACGGGAAGCTATGTCATCGCCCGGACCAACCAGCTGGAGGTGGACTTCCCATCCGGCCAGGACGACACCGTGGTTCGCAACACCTACGAGGGGAGGGGCGGCGTGCCGCTGTCCAACGTAGTGGTCCGGTTGGCGATGGCGCTTCGGTTCGGTGACCTGAACACCCTCATCTCACCCGAGCTCACTCCCGAATCCCGGGTGTTGATGGTGCGCAACGTGGTCGATCGGCTCGCCCGGGTGGCGCCCTTCATGCAAGCCGACAACGATCCGTACCTGGCTCTCATCGACGGGCGCCTGGTCTGGATAGTCGACCTCTACTCGACCACTAGCAGGTACCCGTACTCGGCGCCGGTAATCGACGAGCGCCTCGGGATCACCTCGGATCTGTCGCGCGACTTCAACTACATCCGCAATTCGGTCAAGGCGGTGGTTGACGCCGAGGACGGAACCATGACACTCTACGTGCTCGAACCCACGGATCCGCTCACGCAGGCCTACCGGGACGTGTTCCCCGAGGTGTTCACGGACGCATCCGAGATGAGCGAGGAGCTACGGAGCCATCTGCGCTATCCCGAGGACATGTTCCGGGTCCAGTCCGAGATGTACGCCACCTATCACCAACTCGATCCGCAGGACTTCTTCCAGGACGAGGACAAGTGGGACATCCCGGGCGATCCGGCCACATCTGACCGGGAGTTGCTGCGGGGCGACGCCTTCGACCAGACCGGCCGGGTAAGGAAGGACCTCCGCCAGAGCCTGCCCTATTACATGCTGATGAGGTTGCCGGATGAGGAGGACCTGTCCTACCTGATCTTCCAGAGCTTCAACCCGGCCAGCCGGAACAACATGACCGCCTTCCTGGTGGCCAAGAGCGGTCCCGACGAGTACGGGAAGATCATCGACTACCGCCTGCCCAGGGGACAACTCACCAACGGGCTTGAGCAGGTGAGCGCCCGGATCGACCAGGATCCGGTCATCTCCCAACAGTTCACCCTGCTCGGCCAGCAAGGATCCGAGATCATCCGGGGCAACATGCTGGTGGTGCCCGTCGAGGAGTCCCTCCTGTTCATCCAGCCCATCTACCTCCGGGCGGAGGGGGTCCTGCTGCCCGAGTTCAAGCGGGTGGTGGTGGTGTTCGGTGACCAGACCACCCCGATCATGAGCGAGACGCTGGATGCGGCCCTCGCGGAGATCTTCGGATCGGCGCCGATCGTCGACAGACCCACTGTCGACACGCCGTCAGAGGAGACCGTGACCCTTCCAAGCGACGGTACGACCACCGACCTCCAGGCCACCGTTCTGCAGATCGACCGTCTCCTGACCGAGGCCGATGCGGCCCTCCGCTCCGGTGACCTGGGCGAGTACCAGGCGAAGGTCGAAGAGGCCGCCCGGCTGACCGACCACCTGGTCGGGTTGCTGGAGGGATGAGCAACTGACCGTAGGTCGAGTCCGCCGATCCTATGATGGACGGCCCGCGACCCCGGGAGGCGGTGGATGACGGGGCTGATCAGGTGGTTCGGGGATGTCTCCCTCAGGGACGTTCCGCTGGTGGGGGGCAAGAACGCCTCGCTCGGGGAGATGTACTCCAATCTGGGGTCGTTGGGCGTGATCGTGCCCAACGGCTTCGCGACCACCGTGGACGCGTTCCGGCTGTTCATGAGCGAGTCGGGACTGCAGGGCCGCGTCGACCGGCGCCTGCTAGAGGCCGGCAAGGATGACCCGGGCGCGTTGCGCGACGCCGGAGAGGACATCCGGCGCTGGGTGGCTGGCGCGCCGGTTCCCGAACGGTTGATCGACGAGATCGGCGTTGCCTACGAGAGCCTGGGCGCCGAGCCGGGCGGGTCCGTAGTGGCGGTACGCTCGTCCGCCACCGCCGAGGATCTGCCGGATGCCTCCTTCGCCGGCCTGCAGGACACCTACCTCGGAGTGCAGGGCGCCGACCGGGTGGTCCGGGCGGTTCGGGATGTCTTCGCCTCCCTCTTCAGCCACCGGGCTCTCAGCTACCGGATCCGGAGCGGATACGACGAGGGCCGGGTCGCCATCTCCGCGGGCGTGCAGAGGATGGTGCGCAGTGCCGCGTCCGGGGTCGTGTTCACGATCGACACCGAGAGCGGGTTCGACGGGGTGGTGTTCATCACCGGCGCCTACGGCCTGGGTGAGCTCCTGGTCCAGGGAGGTATCAACCCTGACGAGTTCTACGTGGCCAAGCGGAACCTGGCCGCCGGGCGACCGGCGGTGATCTCCCGGACGCTCGGGACCAAGACGCAGCAGATGGTGTTCGGCGAGTTGGGAGGATCCGAGGTCGAGGTGGAGGATGTTCCGCTCGCCGACCAGCGGCGGTTCTGCCTCAGCGATCCTGAGATCGAGGAACTAGCCCGCCAGGCGGTGGCCATCGAGGACTACTACGGACGCCCGATGGACGTCGAATGGGCGAAGGACACCGACGACGGCCGCATCTACATTGTCCAGGCGCGCCCGGAGACAGTGCGGAGCCGGGAGAGCCAGGCGATCCTCACCCGGTTCCGGCTGGAGGGGAGCGGCGCCGTCCTGGTGACGGGCCGCAGCGTGGGCCAGCGCATCGGGGCCGGCACGGTGAGGGTCGTCCACTCTCCCCGAGAAATGAACCGGGTCGAAGAGGGTGATGTCCTGGTCGCGGACATGACGGATCCGGACTGGGAGCCCGTGATGCAGCGGGCCGCGGCCATCGTCACCAACCGTGGCGGTCGCACCTGCCATGCCGCCATAATCGCTCGGGAGCTGGGAGTTCCGGCCGTGGTGGGGTCCGGGAACGCCACCCGGCGACTGGAGGATGGCGCCGAGGTTACGGTCTCGTGCGCTCAGGGTGAGATCGGGAGGGTCTACGAAGGAGCCGTACCGTTCCGGACCGAGGTGGTCCAGCTGGATCGCATGCCGGATCCGCCCACCAAGGTGATGATGAACGTCGGAAACCCCTCCCGCGCCTTCGGATTCAGCCGGATTCCCAACCACGGCGTGGGCCTGGCCAGGATGGAGTTCATCATCAACAACGCCATCGGAGTCCACCCGAAGGCCCTGCTCGACTACCCGGACGTGCCCGCCGACGTGCGGGAGGGCATCGAGGCGCGCATCTCCGGATACGAGAATCCCCGGTCGTTCTTCATCACAAAGCTGGTGGAGGGGATCGCGACGCTGGCTCTCGGCTTCCATCCCAAGCCGGTGATCGTGCGCCTGTCCGACTTCAAGTCGAACGAGTACGCCCACCTGCTGGGCGGGAGCCGGTACGAGCCGACCGAGGAGAATCCGATGCTCGGGTTCCGGGGAGCCTCCCGGTACCGCTCCTCGGAGTTCGCCGATGTGTTCGCGCTCGAGTGCGAGGCGCTGCGTCGGGTGCGGAACGAGCTCGGCCTTGGCAACATCGAGGTCATGGTCCCATTCGTACGGACCGTGGATGAGGCCGCCAGCGTGGTGGACGTGTTGGCGCGCAACGGCCTGCGTCGCGGGCAGGACGGGCTCCGGATCATCATGATGTGCGAGATACCCTCCAACGCCCTGCTCGCCTCGGAGTTCCTGGAGTTCTTCGATGGGTTCTCGATCGGGTCGAATGACCTGGCCCAGCTCTCCCTGGCATTGGATCGCGACTCGGCCCTGGTAGCCGGCCTGTTCGACGAGCGTAACCCGGCTGTCAAGGAGTTGATCCGGATGGCGGTCGAGGCGTGCCGCGATGCCGGCAAGTACATAGGAATCTGCGGCCAGGGCCCCTCCGACTATCCGGACTTCGCGGCGTGGCTGGTGGAGGTCGGGCTGGAGAGCGTCTCGTTGAATCCCGATACGGTGGTCGAGACCTGGATGTACCTGTCCGGCCAGGAGGCATGAGGTCGTGGCCGGTATCCCCGGTGCCCGAGGGATCATCCGGATGCCCGGTACGCACACCCGCGCCGTCTGCTGACCGGTCGTGCCGGTAGTCTTCGCGCTGCTGGCGGCGGCGAGCTTCTCGGCCCTCGCCATCACGGTCACCCGGGGTTTTCGTAACAACAGCCTGATGACCGGCCTGATGGTCTCGTTACCGGTCGGAGCCCTTGTCACCGGCGCTTTCACTCTGGCCGATCCCCCGACCGGGTTGACCCTTAAGGCGATCCTGTTCTTCGTGGCCGGCGGGATCGTCGGGGAGGGGGTGGGCCGGACTGCCTTCATCTTCGCGGTCATGCTGATCGGTCCTTCCACCGCCACGCCCCTCCAGACCGCCACCTATCCGGCACTGGCCCTGCTGGGGGGATGGATCCTGCTTTCCGAGCCGGTGACGGTCTGGCGCGTTGCCGGAGCGGTGGCCATAGCGGCGGGCATCACGGTGCTGGTGAGGGGACAACCTGCCACTGTCGGGTCCGGCGGCCACCGGGAGCCCGTGAAGGCCGGGCGGTGGGCCTATCTCCTGCCGGTGCTCGGCGGAGTCTCGTTCGCCTCATCGGATCTGCTGCGCAAGCTGGGCCTGGAAGAGACTCCCCATCCGGCCTTCGGCGCGGTGAGCGGCACCATCACCATCATCTTGCTCTGGCTGATCGTTCTGGCGGTCGCGCCCCGGATACGGGCTACGGTCAGCCTGGAACCCGGGTGGCAGTGGTTCATTCCCACCGGGTTCCTGGCCGGTCTCGGCGTGCTGTCGGTCTTCCAGGCGCTCGAGTCCGGAGACGTGTCGGTCGTTGGTCCGATCATCATGTCCCAGCCCCTGATGGTGGTGCTGTTCTCGGCGCTGTTCCTGAGAGACCTGGAGAAACTGACCGCCAAGGTGGTGGCCGGCGCCGCCCTGACCGTCCTCGGGTTGGTAACCATCTCTAGTTTCTAGTATCTATATACAACAAAAACTAGCAACTACTAACTTAGCTCGTCGAGACTCGCTCGTGTGGCATCGGCCAGATCGGTCACCTGGCTCTCTGTCATCACGAAGGGCGGTGAGATCTGTACGGCGTTGCCGAACAGGATCCTGCTCAGAACCCCATGCTTGCGCAGGGCGCTGTTCATCTGATCCGGTAGCTGCGGGTTCTCGGCGGCCGCCTCTGGCGCCAGTTGGATGGCTGCCAGAGCACCGACGCCACACCTCACCTCGCTGACGAGGTCGTGGGCGGCCAGCGGGCCCAGCCCGGCCGCCAGTTGAGCCTCCAGCCGGCTCGCTTCCGCCAGCAGGTTCTCCCTTTGGATTATGTCGAGGTTGGCGATGGCGGCTGCCGCCACGGTGGTATGTCCCGTGTAGGTATATCCGTGCCTCCACAGCCCCGCGTCACCCTCGAACCACGGCTCGGCCACGTGGGGCGCCGCGATCACCGCGCCCAGCGGAAGGTAGCCCGAGGTTATGCCCTTGGCGCACGTGACCAGGTCGGGCTCCAGGTTCCAGCGGTGGCTGGCGAACCACATCCCCGTGCGCCCGAAGCCGGTGATCACCTCATCGGCGATGAACAGGATGCCGGTGTCCCGGCAGATTCCCCTGACCTTCTCCAGGTAGCCGGGCGGGGGAGCGAGGACGCCGCCCGCGCCGATGATCGGCTCGCAGATGAACGCCGCGATGCGTTCGGCGCCGATCCGCTCGATGGCGTCCAGCAGGGAGTCGTGCGAGTCCCACTCGACCAGGGCCGTGTCGGTCAGCAGCTTGCCGTACCCGTCATTGTTGGCGGAGATACCGGCGATGCTGGTGCCGGCGGTGTGCATCCCGTGATAGGCCCGTGACCGGCTCAGCACGAAGGTCCGGTCGGACCGGCCCATGGCGGTGTGGTACCGGCGGGCGAGCTTGACAGCGGTGTCCACGGAGTCGGAACCGCCGCTGGTGAGAAAGCTCACGCTCTCCGGAACCGGCGCGATCATCGAGAGGCGATCGGTCAGCTCGTTGACCGGTGGCGAGGTGAGGTCTCCGAAGGTCGAGTAGGCCTCGAGGGTGCGCATCTGGTCGGCGACCGCGGTGGCGATCTCGGAGCGGCCGTGCCCGATGTTGCAGTACCACAGGCTGGCGGCGGCGTCGAGGTAGCGCTTCCCTGAGTCGTCCCAGACGTAGCACCCCTCGCCGCGCGCGATCACCAACTCGCTCTCGAGCACGGCCCGCATGTCCGCGAACGGATGCCAGAACTTGGTAGCCATGGGTACGCCCCCCGACGGTCGCTGGGTCGATCATGCCCTGTAGAAGGGCCGCCGGGAATGATAGCGAGACTCCTGGTTGCCGCACGGAACCATCCCCGCGGACCGCGAGCCCTCCGGTGTTTCACGACCGATGGTCATTACTAGCCTTGGACGGCCCTGCCCGACTGGGAGGGCGACGGCATTTGACGGTCCTGGAGGTGAAGGCGATGCCCAAACCGGCGGTGGTTTTCGGTGGTCCGTCGCCGGAGCATGACATCAGCGTGCTGACCGGGCTGCAGGCCGCCCGGCTCCTAGAGGAGGCCGGCGCAAACCCCTCGGTCCTCTACTGGTCGAAGACGGGTGGTTGGTACCTGGTGGCCGCGGACGGCGAGGCCGATGACTACGCGGCCGGGATCCCTCCAAAGGCGCGGGAGTTGCGCTTCGAGGCTCGCCCGCAGGCCGGATGGTTCCTGAAGAGGCGCCGCTTGGAGCTGGACACGGTGCTGGTCTGCTGTCACGGTGGCCCGGGCGAGGACGGGACCCTGCAGGGCGCCATGGACCTGGCCGGCATCCGGTACTCGGGTCCGGACGCGGCAGCCTCCAACCTGCTGATGGACAAGCTGACCTTCGGGGCTTTGATGGCCGCATCGGGGTTTCCCTGCCTGCCCCGGGTTCCGGTGGATACCGGCGGCCCTCCCGACTTCTCTCCCCCCTACATCGTCAAACCCCGCTTCGGCGGGTCGTCGATCGGCATCGAGGTGGTGAGCGACTACGAAACGGCGGTCGCGCTACTCGGGTCGTCGCCGCACCTGGACCGGGGAGCCGTGATCGAGCCCTACCTGGAGGGTGGGCGGGATCTCAACGTGGCGGTGCGGACCTATCCGCGGGTGGAGTTGTCCGCCATCGAGGCGCCGGTCAGCGAGCAGTTCTACGACTACCGCGAGAAGTACCTGTCGGGGGGAGGCATCGAGGGGTCGGCCCGCGAGTTGCCGGCGAGCCTTCCCGGCGAGGTCGAGGAGCGGATCCGGTCGATGGCCCGCCGGGTCACCGAGTTGACGGGGATCCGGTCGATGGCCCGGATCGACTTCCTCGAGAGGGATGGCGAACTGTGGGTCAACGAGGTGAACACCATCCCCGGCAGTCTCTCGCTCTACTTGTGGGTGGACCCGCCCATCAGCCGCAGGCAACTGGTCGTGGACATGGTTGCCGAACTGGAGGCCGCTGCGCCTCGCCGGTTCTCGGTGGCCGGGGCTGACGGAACGGCCTTGCGGGGAGCGGCCACCATCTCCAAGAAGCTGGGCTGATCTAGTTGTAGTTGCTAGCAACTAACAACTACAAACTAACGACTATAGGTTGATGACCGGACAGGTGAGGGTCCGGGTGATGCCGGCGATCGACTGGATCCGGGCAACCACCAGCCTTCCCAGCCCATCCACATCTTCCGCGCCGGCCCTGACGACGATGTCGTACGGTCCGGTCACGTCGTCGGCCTGGGATACGCCATCGATCAAGCGGACTTCTTCCACGACCTGCTTGGCCTTGCCGACCTCGGTCTGGATGAGGACGTATGCCTCGACCACTGTGCTCCTCTCGGTGTGGGGGAACGAACTATACCGAGTCGGAGCGCGCCCGGATAGAGATGAGTCAGCGGCCGTCGGATCCCATCCGTACGGAATGGACGAATCGGAGACCGTCCGACTCCTCGAGGTCGAAGATGATCCGCTGGCCCTGCCGGAGCAAACGGAAGACGCTTCCCGCCAGCGATCCGGCCCGGAGATAGACCTCGCTGCGGTCGTGGTCCAAGACCACCACCCCGGAGCCGGTGTTCGGGTCGTAGATCTTGACCACGCCTTGCATACTCCGGGATTCTACCCGGCCGCACCGGAGTGCCCGTCAGGTGGGGCATGGGGCCTCCGTGCCGTATTCTTGGCACGGCATGGTGCCCACGCCCGACCAGCCCTCCCCGGACTCACCCGCCAGGAGCCTCGCCTACCTGCATGCTGTCGACGTGGGCCGCGTCAAGTGGATCCGGGGCAAACGGGCCGCGGCGCTGAAGAGCTCGGGCATAAGCTCGGTCACCGACCTGCTCCTCCACGCACCGCGGCGCCACATCGACCGGTCCCGTCGGCTGGCCATAGACGAGTTGGCGGTCGGCCAGGAGGCCACCGTCATCGGAAGGGTGGAACGGGTGGCGGTGCGGCGTCCCCGCCCGCGGATGGCCATCGTGGAGGCCACCATCACCGATGGCCAAGGGTCCATCAAGGCGGTGTGGTTCAACCAGGAATACCAGGCCCGCCGCCTCGACCGGGGGATCGAGGTAGCGTTGTCGGGCAGGATCGACCGCTACCGGGGCCGGTTGCAGATCAACTCGCCGGCGGTGGACGTGCTGGACTCCGGGCCCGACAACCTGGCGGTGGGCCGGGTGGTTCCGGTCTACCGGACCATCGGTTCGATCGGCACCGGAGTTCTCCGGCTGGCCGTCCACAACGCGCTGCAGCGGTCCCGCCCGATTCTCGATCCGCTACCGGCCGCCCTGATCGAACGTCATGATCTCATTCCCCGGGAGGAGGCCATCAACTCGATCCACTTCCCCGAGTCGCTGGCCGAGGTCGGCGCCGCCCGCCGCCGGCTGGTGTTCGACGAGTTCTTCCGCCATGAGGTGGCGCTGGCGATGACGAGGAAGCGCAAGGAGAGCGACTCGGTCGGTATCGAGCACCTTATCCACCCGGATCCGGACCTGGTGGAGGGCTTCATCGATGGCCTGCCGTTCCGGCCAACCGGCGCCCAGCGGCGGGTGATCGACGAGATCGGGGCGGACATGGCGGCGCCGGTGCCGATGCACCGTCTCCTCCACGGAGAGGTCGGTTCGGGCAAGACCGTGGTGGCGGTCGCGGCGCTGCTGGTGGGTGTTCAGAGCGGGTACCAGGCGGCCATCATGGCGCCAACCGAGGTGCTGGCCGAGCAGCACTACGAGGGTGTCACCCGGCTCCTCTATGAGGCGCGCATGGCGCCGCGCTCCGCCGGTCCCCGGTCCCTGTTCGACCCCGCCCACGACGATCCGGACCGTCCCCGGATCAAGGTGGCGCTCCTTACCGGAAGCCGAGCCGATGCCAACCTGGCGGGTCGGCCCGGCCGCTCCGGTCTGATGGCGGGTATCGCAGCCGGGGAGGTCGACATCGTGATCGGTACCCACGCCCTGATCCAGGAGGGGGTGCGGTTCGCGAGGCTGGGCGCGGCAGTGGTGGACGAGCAGCACCGCTTCGGGGTCCACCAACGGGTGAAGCTCAAGGAGAAGGCCCATGGAGCCGATCCCGATCTGCTGATCATGACCGCCACCCCCATTCCCCGGACGCTGTCGATGACCCTGTACGGCGCCCTCGACGTATCCGCCCTTGACGAGATGCCGGCAGGCCGCAAGCGGATCAAGACCTGGGCCGTCTCCGCGACGGGCGAGGAAGTGGAGAGGGCGCACCAGGCCATCCGGGACGAGGTGGAGAAGGGCCGCCAGGCCTTCGTGGTCTGCCCGCTGGTCGAGGACTCCGATCGGGTGGAGGCCGCGTCGGCGATCGCCGAGTACCGGCGGCTGTGCCGCGTGTTCCCGGACCTCCGCCTGGGCCTGCTCCACGGCCAGATGCGATCCGAGGAGAAGCGGAGCGTGATGGACGGGTTCCGGTCCGGGCACCTGGACGTGCTGGTTTCCACGACCGTCATCGAGGTGGGCGTGGACGTTCCCAACGCGACCATCATGGTCATCAGGGACGCTGACCGGTTCGGCCTCAGCCAGCTCCACCAGTTGCGGGGCCGGGTGGGGCGAGGCGCCCAACCGGCGCAGTGCGTGCTGCTGGCCGACCCCACGACCAAGGAGGGAGAAGCGCGCATCAGCGCCATGAAGAGCATGTCGGACGGTTACCGGCTGGCCGAGGAGGACCTCCGGATCCGCGGCCACGGCACGGTGTTCGGGGCTCGTCAGTCGGGCTTCTCGGACCTGCGGATCGCCGACATACTGGCCGACGTGGCGGAGTTATCGGCGGCGAGGCGGGAGGCGTTCGATCTGGTGGATGGTGATCCGGGGCTGGACGGGCATCCCGACATCCGGGAAGAGGTGAGGGTGCTGCTGGGGGACGAGGTGGAATGGCTCTTCAAGTCGTGAGTTCGCGCCGGCCATGAGGATCATCGCCGGTGTCGCGAAGGGCAGGGTCCTCAAGACGCCTTCCGGCCCGGGCACTCGTCCGATGACCGGACGCGCCCGAGAGGCTGTCTTCTCGTCCATCGCCTCGTCCATCCCCGGCGCCGATGTCCTTGACCTGTACGCCGGAACCGGTTCGCTGGGGTTGGAGGCTCTCAGCCGGGGCGCGGCCACGGCGGTGTTCGTGGAGCGGGATCGAGCCGCGCTTCGGGCCCTCCAGGCCAACATCGGCGCGGTGGGATTGGGGGGCGAGGTCGTTGCCCGAGGAGTTGACGGCTATCTCGCCTCGGCGACCGCCGGGCGTGTTGAGGGTCCGTCCGTCCGGTTCACGCTGGTGTTCATGGATCCCCCCTACGAGCTTCCGATCGGGCGCGTGGAGGAACAACTGGCCGCGACGGCGCGATTACTTCGTGACCGGGGATCATTGGTGCTGCATCGCCGGCGCGGAGAGCGCCGGCCCGAGGCGCCTGGACTCCGGCCGGCCCGGACGCGTGCTTACGGAACCGCCCGGATCTGGCGCTATCAACAGATCCGGCCGGTTTCCGGTTAGATTTACCCCGAAACCGCGAGAAGACGGCGAGGTGATGAGGGTGGCAAAGGCGGTCTGCCCCGGTAGCTTCGATCCGCCCACCAACGGCCATATGGACGTGATCCGGCGAAGCCTGTCCCTGTTCGAGACGGTGGTGGTGGCGGTCATCCGCAACGTGTCCAAGAAACCCATGTTCTCGTCCGAGGAACGGGTTGAGATGCTGCGCGATCTCCTAGCCGCAGAACCCAGGGCGGAGGTGGTCGCCTTTGACGGGTTGCTGGTCGACTTCGCCAGGGCCCAAGGCGTGAACGTGGTCGTCAAGGGACTCCGGGCCGTGTCGGACTTCGATTACGAGCTCCAGATGGCCCAGATGAACCACGGGCTGTCGGGCATAGACACGGTGTTCATTCCCACCAGCCCGGAACACGCCTATCTTTCTTCCTCTCTGGTGAAGGAAGTGGGGAGCCTGGGCGGTTCGGTTTCCGGCCTGGTTCCCGGGCGCGTGGCAGATCTGATGAAGGAACGGTGGTCAGAATGATCGGTGATCGTGAGCCTGAGGTCGGTACGCAGGAGGTGAGCGCCCCCACTTCTCCCGCCACGGTGGGAGAGTTGAACGAACTGATTTCCGAAATGGTCATGGCGCTCTCGGAGGCCAAGGCCATCCCCGGATCGGGCAGGGTGCTGATAGATCGGGAGCAGATGCTCACCGTTCTCGAACTCCTGGCGGATCGGCTCCCGGATGAGATGCGGCAGGCCCGATGGATGGTGCGGGAGCGGGACACCTTCATCGCCCGTACCAACGAGAAGGCCCGGGAGGTGATCGAGCAGGCTCGCCAGCGGGCCAAGGAGATGGTCTCGAACACCAACATCATCGCCGAGGCCACCGAGGAGGCCAACATCCTGGTCCGCAGGGCCGAGGACATGTCCCATAGGATCAGGCTGGAGGCGGAGGACTATGCCGAGGATCGTCTGTCCCGGCTCGAGGACGTGTTGATGAGAGTGCTTGACCAGGTGCGTTCCATGCGGTCCGAACTCCACCAGACCCGCTCCATCGGATAGGGGAGTCCCCTCACCACTACGGGTACCGGTATTCGATGCAGTCTGTGAACACCTTCGTGGTCAGCGTCTCCGGTCTGGTCGACCGCCCCGGTTCCACCCGGCAGGTCACCCTTTCCGGGCCGGTGGAGCCGGCACTGGACCAGGTCGAGCAGTGCGGCCCTGTCACGGCCGACCTGCGGCTCGAGGCGATGGCGGGTGGCGTATGGGTACGCGGCACCGCTCGGGCGGAAATGATGCTCCGGTGCAACCGCTGCCTGGATCCGGTCGGCTTCGAGGCCGAGGCGCCGGTACGGCAGGCCTACGGTGAAGAGGACCGCGAGGACATGCCGGCGATCGGCCCGGAGGGAGACATCGACCTGTCCGGCGTTCTCCATGACGAGCTATGCCTGTCGGTGCCGCTGGTACCGCTATGCTCAGAGTCCTGCCGGGGCCTTTGTCCGGTGTGCGGCGTCAATCTGAACGAGGGTTCCTGCCAGGGACACTCCGAGTCTCGTGTGTCTCCGTTCGCCACGCTGGAAGCCCTGCTGGAGGTCCCGCTCGAGACGGCGTGATCGGTAGAGGGGCGGATGCGTCCGTCCGTGATCCGAGAGGTGTGTCATGGCAGTACCCAAGAAGAGAATGTCGCGCTCCCGCACCCGTCGGCGGAAGGCGGAGGCGATGAAGATGCGCCCCGTCCGTACCGTCACCTGCGAACGGTGCGGAAGCCAGAAACTACCGCACCGCGCCTGCACCGGTCCGGGTGGTTGCGGCACCTATCGCGATCGAACGGTGGTGGAGACCTACGGCTGAGACCGGCGCGGCTGGTGCCGATAGTCTCGGGCGGCGGACAGACCACTAGGAGTGACCCCCATGGCACGGATAGCTCTCGACGTCATGGGAACGGATCGCGGCCCGGCCGAGATCGTGGCCGGAGCGATCATGGCCGCTGGCGTGGGGCACGAGATGGTGCTGGTGGGGGACAGGGAGGTCATCGAGCCTGAGCTGATGGCGAAGGGCGCCGACCTGGAGGTGGTCCACGCCCCGGATGTGGTGGGGATGGGCGAGGATCCGGCCAAGGCGGTACGGGACAAGCCCCGGTCCTCGATTATGGTGGCCTCTCGATTGGTGGCGTCCGGGGATGCCGACGCTCTGGTATCGGCCGGATCGACCGGCGCGACCATGACCGCGGCTTCCATCGTCATCGGGCGTCTCGAAGGTGTCCAGCGTCCTGCCATCGCCACACCGATCCCCCGGGCGAGCGGATTCCCGACTCTGATACTCGACGCGGGGGCGAACCTGGAGGTGAAGCCGGCTCACCTGGTCCGGTTCGCCGTCATGGGCGCGTTGGTGGCCGAGATCGTCTACGCGATCGACCGGCCCCGGGTGGGCTTGCTGAATATCGGGGAGGAGCCCTCCAAGGGTCGCGAGGTGGAGCGATCCGCCTTCAGGCTGCTGGAGGAAGCCCCGGTGAACTTCGTGGGCAACATCGAGGGCGGTGACATACCCGGCGACGTGGCCGATGTCGTGGTCACCGACGGGTTCACAGGCAACGTGGTGCTGAAGACGATGGAGGGGACGGCCGGTCTGGTCCTCGCGCTGGTGAGCGATGCCTTCGGGCGCCATCCGAGCGGCAGTCCCGGAGACATGACGAGCGTCATCGAAGAGGTCCGGATGATGATCGATCCCGAGTTGTGTGCCGGGGGGGCCTATCTCCTGGGAACCAGGGCAGGCGTCGTGATCGGCCACGGATCGTCGTCACGAAATGCCGTCTTCAACGCCGTCCGGCTGGCGGCCGAAGGCGTCAAGGGCGGTCTGGCCGAACGGATGGAGCGGGGGCTGGCCCGCTCGTGACCGGCAGCGGCGGTCTCGAGTCGGCCCTCGAGTACCGCTTTCGCGAGCCCGGCCATCTCGACGAGGCCCTGCGCCACCGGTCATGGGTTGCCGAGACCGGTGTGGGGCCTTCCAACGAGCGTCTGGAGTTCCTGGGTGACACCATCCTGCAACTCGTGGTCACCGATTTCATCTTCCACGAATACCCGTGCCTGTCCGAGGGACAGATGGCCAAACTCCGGGCATCGGTGGTCAACCGCGATGTCCTTCACCGGATGGCCGACGGGTTGGGACTGGGTCGGTACCTGGCTCTCGACAAGGGCGAGGAGGCGACCGGTGGCCGGAGCAAGCCCTCCATCCTGGCCGATGCGATGGAGGCTGTCATCGGCGCCGTGTATCTCGATGGCGGTCTGGACGTGGCCCGCGATCTGGTCATGCGTATCTGGGAGGAGCGCATCACGGCGGAAGCGGAGTCACCGGGCAGGAGTGACTACAAGAGCCGTCTCAACGTGGAGTTGGGTAGCGCCGCGCACGAGGTGCAGTACGCAGTCACCGGCGCCGGACCGGACCACGAAAGGCTCTTCACCGCCCGGGTGTCGGTAGGGGACGAGGAGTTGGGGTCGGGGTCCGGACGGTCCAAGCGAGAGGCCGAGCAGTCGGCGGCCCGCCAAGCCCTGAGCAAACTGCGCCACTAGGTGCCTGAGCTTCCCGAGGTCGAGACCACCCGGCAGGGGCTCGTACCGGTCCTGGCGGGGCGTACCGTCGTGAGCGTGGAGGTTCTCCATCCCCGGATGCTGAGGCGCCAGCCGGATCCGGCGGACTTCGTGGCCAGGCTGTCGGGCCAGGTGGTGGGTGAGCTGGGCCGCAGGGGGAAGTTCCTGCTCATCGAGGTGGGGGAGGGTCTCACCTGGGTCTTTCACCTGGGCATGTCGGGCCGGATGTCGATCACCGACCGCGCGGCGCCCCGGCATCCACACACGCGGGTCGTGGTCCGGACCGATGCGGGCCGCGAGGTCAGGATGGTGGACCCGCGCACCTTCGGCTTCACGGCCGTGCTCACCCCGGACGAGTTGGCCGCGTCGAGCGTCGCCCGTCTCGGGCCCGACGCTCTGAACGCCCTCCCCCCGGCCGGGGAGATGGCATCGGGGGCGGCGGGTCGCCGCGTGGCGACCAAGACCTTGCTCCTGGACCAGCGCTTCCTGGCCGGCCTGGGGAACATATACGCCGACGAGGTGTTGTTCGCGGCCGGTATCGCCGGTGACCGTCCGGCCGGCTCCCTGAGCCTGACCGAAGTGGGCGCCATACGTACGGCCATCGGGCGGGTGCTGGCGGATGGTCTCGCACACGGCGGAACATCCCTCGACGATCTCGCCTACCTGCTTCCCGACGGGAGGGCCGGTCGCCATCTCGAGTACCTGTCGGTCTACGGCCGGGAGGGGAAGCCGTGCCGGCGCTGCGGCGCGCTGATCGTGAGGGCGAGGATCAACGGGCGGTCCTCGCACCGATGCCCGGCCTGCCAGGCCTGACGCCCGCTCGCGGCGCCCCGCACCGTGGCGAAGCGGCACGAACCCCAGATTTCCGGATAACACAGCTAAACTTGCCGTCCCGGAATCACATGGATGTGACTTGCGCCTCAAGTCGATAAAGCTGCTCGGTTTCAAGTCGTTCGCCGACCGGACCCTCCTGGAGTTCGGAGCCGGCGTCTCGGTGGTGGTCGGTCCCAACGGGACCGGGAAGTCGAACATCGTGGACGCGGTGTCGTGGGTGCTGGGCACCCAGTTCACCCGGGCGCTGCGCGCCGACCAGATGGACGACGTGGTGTTCGCGGGCACTGCCGACCGACCTGCCCACTCAAGGGCGGAGGTCACGCTGGTGATGGACAACTCCGACCGGTCCGTGCCCCTGAACCTCGACGAGGTCGCCGTCACCCGCCGGTTGTTCAAAGGCGGCACGTCGGAGTACGAGATCAACGGAGTCCCGTGCCGCCTGCTCGACATCCAGGAGCTGCTCTCGGACAGCGGGTTGGGCAGGCGCCAGCACCTGATCGTGGGCCAGGGCAGGCTGGACACCGTCCTGGGGGGTAGCCCGGCGCAGCGGCGGGAGATCATCGAGGATGCGGCCGGGATCCGCAAGCACCGGATCCGGAAGGCGAAGGCCATCCGCCGGCTCGAACAGTCGGACGCCGATGCGGTGCGCCTTCGGGACATCGCCGGTGAGATGGAGCGCCGTAAACGACCTTTGCGGAAACAGGTCCGCGACGCGGAACGGCACGAGGAGTTGCGCTCCGAGTTGCGCTCGCTCCGCCTCTGGCTGGGTGGGGAGGAGTTCCGCAGCCTCTCCCGGCGGAGACAGGAACTGGACCGGGAGCGAGGCGGCATCGAGCGCCAGATCGCCTGCGGCGAGTCCGAGCAGGGCCGGATCCGGGAGCTGATCGGAGACACGGAGCACCGATCGGAGCGGTTGCTGGCGGAGCTGGACCGGTACGGGGAGCAGATTGCCGACCTGCGGACCGTTGCCGCCCGGCTGGGCGGTGTCGCCCGGGTCGCGCACGAGCGGGCCGGCGGGCTGGCCGACCGGATCAGCGAGATGGAAGATGGCTACCGGCGCCTCACCGACCAGGCCGTCGAGCTGTCCGCCCAACTGGACTCGGCAACCATCCGGGAGGAGCAGGCTCGCCAGGATGCGGAACGCTGTGACGCGGAGCTGCAGATGGCCGAGGATCGACTGAGGGAAATGCCCGCCGAGAGAGATCTCCCGGCCGGTAACCGGACGGAGATGGTGAGGTCGGAACTCAGGAAGAGCGAAGTGTCAGCCCGCAAGGATGCCGACCGTATCGCCGAGCACCTGCGGGCGGCGGACGACGCTCGCGCCCGGCTCTCGCAGCAGTCCCGCCTTGCCGACCAGCTTGCCCGGGAGGTGGGAACGGTCGAGGAGCGGCTGGACTCTTCCGGCCGGCTGGTAAGGGCCCGGGCCGAGGATCGTGACCGGAGAGAGTCAGAGTGGTCCCGCAGCGAAGAGCGTCTGAGGTCGGTCGAGACCCGCATGGCCGCGGCGCGAGCCCGGTTGGAGGCCCTGGCGGCCCGCGGCGGCGCGGCATCCCGCGCGCGGGACCGGGTCAAGCTATCGGATGGGGTGCTCGGCGAGCTGATCGAGCTCCTGGACGTGCCGGAGCGGCTGCTGCGCCCGGTAGCGGCGGCTCTGGGCGCCTGGGCCGAGGCGATGGTCGTGGACAGTCCCGAAACGGTCGGGGCGGTGGTTGCCGGGATCAAGACCGGGGGTAACGGGGCTGTTCCCCTGGTGGTGCCGGAAGCCGACCCGGCCGCGTCGGTGGCCCGGTCGGTGGCGGACCGGTGGGGAGTGAAGAGGCTCGGCGACCAACTCAGGCCGGTAGCCCGTTCGGGTCTGGCGGCCGGGCTGCTCGGGGACGTCCTGCTCGTCGACAGCTGGAGCCAGGGATGGGAGATCGTCCGCAAGGCGCCGGAGGTACGGGCGGTCACGTCCGAAGGCGACCTGGTGACCCGGTTCGGCGTCTACCCGACCGATCCGGATGCGGGCTCGCCGGACATGATCGCCGCCGCGCGCCGGGCTGCCGAGGTGGCCGGCCGGGAGATGGAGGCCGCCCGTGAGGCCGAGGCGAAGGCCAGGGTCCGGATGGAAGCGGCTCGCCGGGATGACGAGTCCGCGCGGGCGGAGGTCGCTGCGCTGCGATCACGGCATGAGGACCTGACCGGAGCGCTGGAGCGCAATCGCCGGGCGCAGGCGGCACTGTCCGAGGAGCTTGCCCGCCTCGAGGAGCGCACGGCAGCGGCTCGCCGATCGGCGGAGAGGAACGGGCGTCGCCTGGCGGAGCTGCACGAGCTGGTCGCCGAGGCGGACGCCGGTGAGGTGTCCGGCCTTGACTCGGGCGAGATCCTGGCCGGGCAGCGGGCGGCGGCCGAGAGCCGGCTGGCGGAGGCGCGGGCGGCGCGCGAGGAGTCGGTCAGGGTGCTGGCGGCGGCGGCTGAGCGGCGCCGGCTGCTGGCTGACCGGGTCGACTCGGTCACGGTGCGGTTGGCGGATGGAATCGACGCCACCGCCGAGCAGGCCGGTCTGGAGCATGCCCGCAACATCGAGCGCTGGACGCAGCGGGTGGCGGAGGTGGCCCGCCACAGGCTGGGAGAGCTGGTGGAGCGCCGTGAGCAGTCACGAGCGATGGCCACAGCTTCCACCGGCGAGGTGAACGCCCTTCGTACCCGTATGCGAGCCGTGGACCAGGAGCAGGAGTCCGCCCGGAGTCGGCTGGGCAGGCTCAAGTTCGCGGTGGCCGAAGTCGGGTTGCGCGAAGAATCGGCGGCGGAGCGGTTACGGAGGGACGCGGACTCCACTAGGGAAGAGGCTCTGGCCGCCAGCCTGCCTCCGGAGCAGCGACCCGGCGCCGAGCCGCGGGTGGAGGAGCTCACCCGGGCACTGGCCCGGATGGGTCCTATCAACCGGCTCGCGGCCGAGGAGTACCGGGAACTCGATCAGCGATACCGGCACCTGACCGAACAGATGGCGGATATCGAACGGGCCAGGTCGGAGATCAGGAAGGCGATCGACGCGCTGGACGCCGAGATGGACGAGTTGTTCAGGAAGACCTTCGAAGACACGGCGCGCCACTACCGGGACTGCTTCTCGGTTCTCTTCCCCGGTGGCAGCGGGGAGTTGATCCTGGCCGGATCGGCGGACCTGCTCGAGGCGGGCGTGGAGATACGGGCACAACCGTTCGGCAAGAAGGTCGGCAAGCTGTCGCTGCTGTCCGGTGGGGAGCGGTCGCTTGCGGCGCTGGCATTCCTGTTCGCGGTCTTCAAGGCCCGGCCCGGTCCTTTCCACATCCTCGACGAGGTGGATGCCGCTCTCGACGAAGCCAACCTCGGGCGCTTCCTGAGGTTGGTGGAGGATTTCCGGGCGTGCTCCCAGCTGTTGCTGATCACCCACCAGCAGGCCACGGTACGGGTAGCCGACACGCTGTACGGGGTGACCATGGCTCCGGGTGGCTCGTCGAGGGCACTGGTTCGAGACATGAACCGGGTTCCAGCCGGCGCGGTACCCGCCGGATAGAATCGTTCCGAGTGAGGTCGCCAACCGGCCATCCGCGATCGAGAGGTCCGATCCGATGGCTCCCGTAGGAGGGTACTGGAAAATGTCCCGTTGGCCCGATAGCCCGAAACGAAACCCCAGGTAGAAAATCGCCGGCCAACCAATCCCCGTCTTTTTCAGCACCCTCCTAGTCCCATGGCCGGTTGCCTTCCTGGGGATCGAGATGCCGGAGTCGGTGGCCTCCCTAGCCGCGTGGCTCGCCCTCCTCGCAGTGGTGGTACTGGTTGCCGTTCTTGCGCGGGCGCGGAAACGCCGCCGGAGAGCACAGCCGCCGGCGCGGCGCCCCCAGGGAGCCGCCATGGGGGTTGCCCTCTCCAGGGTCCGGGAGCACCTCGAGTCCGTATGGTCCCGGCCCTCGGGATCGGCGGCTCCATGGGAGCAGATGGAGGAGGAACTGATCGCTGCCGACATGGGAATCAAGGCGGCTCGGCGGATCGTCGAAGCAGTGCGCGATGCCGGTCTGTCCGGGGTAGATGAGATAAGGGCCGTGGTGCGCGCCGAGTTGAACCGCAGCCTCGCCGGGTACGACCGGGATCTCCACCTCGAAGGAGACCCATCGATCATCGTCCTGGTAGGGGTCAACGGGGCGGGTAAGACCACTACCGTGGCCAAGCTGGCCTCCCGCCTCGCCGCGGCCGGCAAGCGCCCTCTAGTGGGCGGCGCCGATACGTACCGCCCCGCAGCCGATTCGCAGCTCAAGGTCTGGGCCGACCGCCTGGGCGTGCCGATGGTCTCGGGCGCCCGGGGCGCCGATCCGGCGTCGGTGGCCTACGATGCTCTCGGGGCGGCCCGTGCCCGGGGTGCCGACGTGCTGATCGTCGACACGGCCGGTCGTCTGCACACCAGCCACAACCTGATGGAGGAGCTGGCCAAGATCGTCCGCGTGCTGGGCCGGGACGGTGATCGGGTATCGGAGGTGCTGCTGGTCATGGATGCCACCACCGGCCAGAGTGGGCTCGCTCAGGCGCGACGGTTTGCCCGGGTCGGAGTAACCGGCGTGGTCCTGACCAAGCTGGACGGCACGGCCAAGGGGGGAGTGGTGCTGGCGATCGAGGATGAGATGTCGCTTCCGGTGAAGTTCGTGGGTGTGGGGGAGCGGAGTGGTGACCTCCTGCCGTTCGACGGCCCATCATTCGTGGACGCCCTGCTAGGAGCCGACGGGGCATGACTATGGACGATCTGGTAGCCGAGGCCCGCCGGGCGGCCCTGCGGTCCTATTCGCCCTACTCCCGATTCCGGGTGGGGGCGGTGGTGGTGGACTCCGAAGGCCGGTGCCATACCGGCGCCAACGTGGAGAACGCCGCCTACGGGTCGTCCATCTGCGCGGAGGCGACCGCCATCAGCGGAGCGGTGGCGCGGGGCGTGCGGAGGATCGAGGGTGTGGCCGTGGCCTGCGTTGATGCCGACGGGGTCGACAACGCCTATCCATGCGGGAACTGCCGGCAGCTGATGAACGAGTTCGGTGTGGAGTGGGTGGTGGTGGCGGCCGGAGAGGGCAGCGAGGTGCGGCGCCACCACCTGTCAGATCTCCACCCGTACGGGTTCTTTCTCGAAGCCTGAAGCATTTCTTCAAGCCGGACGCGGAGGCTCATCTGCCACCGACCAACACTCGGCGAGTTTGCGTAGCAGTGCTGTCAAGGCATTCCGCTCGTCCGCGGTGAGCACAGCAAGGCGCCTTCTGCGGTCCTCGGTGCGCCGTCGCACCATACGTTCGGCGCTGGCTATGCCTTCCCCGGTGATGACCAGGTTGATGGCTCGACGGTCGGCAGGGTGGCGGACACGCCGCGCGTAACCGTTCTGTTCGAGGCGATCGACCCGGCTGACCATGGTGGCGGTGGTCATCCCCAGTTGCTGGGCCGCGTCGGTCGGGGTCACGGACTCTTCCCGGTGCTGGGCATTCCGCAGGAGTGCCAGCACCTGGTAGTCACCCTGGTTGGCGAGCCCTTCGGTGATCGCTATCCGATCCATGTCCTCCGCCAGGTCGGCGGCGAGTTGCTCGATGCGGGCTGCCGGTTCTATTCCCCACAGGGAGTTGTCCCGCAGCGTGCGTTCCCATCTGCGGATCTTCCGGTCGATGATGTCCTCGTTCTGGTCTCGATTCTCATGCTGCGACACCCGCGCGCCAGTACTCGCGCTCCGGTTCCGGTCGAATGGGATCACGGTCGGTCCTCTCTGTAGCCGTTGCTCAGGCCGGGGTGTTCCCGCCCGCTTGTAGTCGCGTCCTCACGCCGTAGAGGTCGCTCGGTACGGTGCCTGCCGTGAACCTGGCGGGCATCCGCGGTGTTACCGATCCTGTGTTCGAAACATCGAAGACCCCGTTGTCCATACCCAGCAGCATGTAAGAGGGCTGGCCGACCGGGAGGCCGGCGCCCGTGAAGTGGAGACCGGGTGGCGTCTCGCGGCCGCGGAGGAACAGCAGCACCTTCTGGCGTGGGCGGAGCGGCGTCACATCGAGCACGATGGCCCGTTCCGGGTCGATGCGTCCTACGTATACCGATTCGCCGGCCTGCCCCTTGAGGGTCTCTCCGACGGCGATCTCGTAGAACACGATCGGGTAAGTGGGCACGCCGGCCCGCTCGTAGGCGGCGAGCAAGTCCGGGTCCGTCGTGCGGTAGTCATCGGCTCGTGCCGCCACTCCGGTCACGGTCCCGACGACTATGAGGTCGGCGATGGTGGCCAATTCCTCCAGTGATTGGTAAACGACGCCGCTGGCCGCCATGTGCACGACACCGGTATCGTGCTCCTCCTGCAGCAGTGTTGCCGCTACTGCTGCGGTTATCAGAGCGGCGGTTGCTGCCACGAGCATTCCCACCTTGTACGGCTGTCGGCTCCCCTTCATTCTCCCCACCGCCGGTTCTCTGGTGATGTGCCCTCAGATTACTCGATACCGAATTATCTTACAACCAGTATCACGGGACCGAGGTAAATCGGAGTAGAGGAGATCGGCGGCAGGGGGGCCGATCTACCTGCCGTCCTTGGCATCCATTCCGGGTAGCCACCACCGCCCGACCAGGCATTGTCGCGACAGGTTGAGCCGGCGCCGTTGGGCGCCACCCCTATCATCGCGCGGTCGTCCCGAAGAAAACCGGGACAACATCCACTTTGAGGGAACATCGGGATCGGAGAGGAAGGATCGTGGGGATGACATCTCGCAGTGGTTCTGCCGGCTCGCCCTCTTACGGGATCCCACCTCCCATCAAGCCCATGATGGCCCGGGTGAAGGAGACGCCACCCGGTGGAGAGGGTTGGGTCTACGAACCGAAGTGGGACGGGTTCCGCATGATCGCCTATAGCGGCGACCCGCCGCGCCTGGACTCCCGTAACGGCAAGACCCTGCTGCGCTACTTCCCGGAACTCCGGCCTGCCCTGGACCGGCTGGCGCCGGGCACGGTGGTCGACGGCGAGATCCTCATGGTGTTGGACGACGTGACCCAGTTCGACATGCTCCAGATGCGCATCCATCCTGCGGAGTCCCGTATCAACCGGCTGGCGCAGGAGTATCCGGCCCGGCTGGTGGCCTTCGACCTGCTGGCCGATGCCGGCGAGAGCCTTCTGGATGCCCCCTACCGCACCCGTCGGGAGCGTTTGGAGAGAGTGGTCGGCCCCCTGGGCGCGCCCTGGCACCTGACGCCGGCCACCGGAGATTTCGACGAAGCCTCCCGCTGGTTCCGTGAGTTCGAGCCGGCCGGATGCGACGGGATCATCGTCAAGCGAGCCGGCGGGACCTACCAGCCCGGCAAGCGGGCATGGATCAAGTGGAAGCATCGCCGCGACGCGGACTGCGTGATCGGCGGCTACCGCATCCACAAGGATGGCGACCGGATCGGATCCCTGCTCCTCGGGCTCTACAACGCCGAGGGCGACCTGCACTTCATCGGGCACACGTCGGGGTTGTCCGACCAGGAGAGGATCGACCTGCTCCCCGTGATGGAGGGGATCCGCACCGACTCGAGCTTCGGCGGCGAGGGTGCGCGCGCCCCGGGGTCCGAGAACCGCTGGACAGGGCAGCGTTCGATGCAGTGGATCCCGGTCCGGCCCGCTCTCGTGGTCCAGATCAGCTATGACCAGTTGGAGGGCGGCAGGTTCCGCCATGCCACCCGGTTGGAGCGGTGGCGGCCCGACAAGAACCCCGGTGACTGCACCATGGACCAGCTGGTCCGGCCCGAGGGGATGGGTTTCTCGGAGATCGTCGGGTGAGTCCGGAGACCCGGACCGCCCATCCTCTATACATCGCCCGGATCCGCCCGGTGACCGTCGACGCGGTCACGATCACCTTCGACGACCCGGACCGGGTGATCGGGGGATCGGCCGGCTGGTACGTGATCGTCCGCGTCATGGTGGAGGGGGAGGAGCACCGGCGCGCCTTCTCGCTCAGTTCGACACCGGAACTGGCCCAGCCGCCGGCCATAACCGTGAAGCGCCATCCCGGCGGCCTGGTGTCGAGGCACCTGGTCGAACGCGCCCGGGAAGGAGATGTGGTGGAGGTGGAGCCGGCAGTCGCCGGTGGATTCGACGTGGGGATCAGCACCGGGAGGCGCCGCACTCTTTACGCCTTTGCGGCCGGAAGCGGCATAGCGCCGGTTGTGAGCATCATCCGGGGTGTCCTGGCGTTGGAGGAGGGTTCGGTAGTACACCTCCTTTACGGCAACCGGACGTCGGGGGATTCCATCTTCGCCGGCGAGTTGGCCACCCTGGCCTCAGATCACCCGGGCCGGCTCCGCGTCTCTCGCCTGTTCAGCGGCCGGGGCGAGCGCATCGACCACCGGGCGGTTGATCGGTTCCTGACCTCCCGGCCGCCGACCACCGCCGACGTGTGGTACCTGGTGTGCGGCCCGCCCGGCATGAACCGCACCGTCGAGGCCCGCCTGCGGTCGCTCGGGACGCCCGACGACCGGCTGCTGGTGGAGCGCTACCAACCGCCACACCGGGACGGGGCGCCCACCCCCTACGACGGCGCACTGGTGCGCCTGGAGGATCACGACCACGAAGGAACGGCCGCCGCCGGAGATGTGTTGCTGGACGCACTGGGCGGGCCGTCCTCGCCGCTCTATTACGCCTGCCGCTCCGGAGTGTGCGGCACCTGTCGCGCCCTCCTGGTGACCGGCGATGTGGATCCCGGGGTCCCGTTCGCCCTGTCCGAGGCGGAGCAGGGCGCCGGGGTGGTACTCACCTGCGTGGCCCGGCCCCTCAGTGCCGAGGTGGTGCTGCGCTCGCTGCCTGACTAGTGGCCAGTGGCTCTCGCTGCGTCCCTCCGGCGGTGCCACCTTTCCCAAAGGGCCAGCAGGGACGGCAGCACCAGGATGGCTGCCACCAGGGAGAGTCCTACGGCGTACACCGTGACCTGTCCCATCTGCTGGAAGGGAACGAGCCTCGACGTGATCAGGATCCCGAACCCGGCCATCGTGGTGAATGCCGACCCCGCCAACGCGCCGCCGGTATGGCGGGACGTCGAGCGGAGGGCCTCATCCAGACTCTCCATGCGGACCCGGTCCTCCCCGAAGCGGCGGGCGATGTGGATGGTGTATGGGACCCCGATTCCGATCGACAGGGCCGACAAGGTGGCGGTGACCGGCCCGAACGGAATGCCCGTCGCGTACATCAATCCGTAGGTCCAGAACACCACCAGCGCAACGGGGACCATGGTGATCACGCCCAGGAAGGGTCGACGGTTCTCGAACCAGAAGCTCACCATCAGCACCACGGTGGCGACCACCAGGGTGATGAGAAGCGAGGTGGTCTGCGAGTCCGCCAGCTCCTTCACGATCAGGTTGGTGATGATCCCGGTGGAGGTGGCTATCACGCTTACCCCCAGGTCGGAGACCTCCGAGAAGTTGTCGAGGAGGTCCTGTCGCAGTTGCAGTGCTCCGGTCTCTCCTGCCTGGGTGCCGATGTCGAAACGCAGGGCGTCGTAGCCCGACCCGGTTCGGTGAAGGACGTCCCCCGCCCGCTCCGGGGTCGCGTCGAACATGGCGTCCCAGAGAGGGGTGACGTCAGCGCCGGCGGGAACCCGGAGATCACGGCCTGCACCGGCGGCCCCGATCGCGGCTGTGACCGGTTCGGAGGGCGGACCCTGGGGACCGCCCCGGTTCAGGGAGTTGAGTATCGAGATCGGGGAGTTGGCGGAGGCGATCGTTCCCCTCGGAGTCTCGAACACCAGCACGTTCTCGACCTCGTTCAGCCGCGAACTGGCCGAGACCAGGGCGTTGTGGACCTCCGGTCGGGAGAGGTCCTCGCCTTCGATCAGGACCTGGGTGGACTCCCCCAGGCCTCCTCCGAACTCCTCCTGCAGGATCTCCAGCGCCCGGATCCCGGGAGCGTCGCTGGGAAGGAAATCGGTGACCGAGAAGCGGGTTTCCAGCTGGGCGAGTCCCCACACCCCCAGGCCTCCCAGCACCATGGCTGCCAGGACCATCACGACGGGGACCTTCTCCGCCAACCACGAAGTACGGGCTATCAGGGAGGGCAGCAGGCGTTCCGAGGATGCTCTCATGCCCGCCACGGGCAAGGAGCCCTTGGATTCGATCGTGCGGTCCACCTTCCTGGCCACGATCAGCAACCGGACGAACGCCCAGGAGAGCCTGCCCCGCCGCTCGGTCCGGCGATCCAGGATCTTGCGGGCCGCCGGGAAGAAGGTGAGGGTCAGGACGAACGAGGCGACTATCCCTACGGCCGCCAGGATCCCGAAGTCCTTCAGCGCTGGCACCGGGTTGAATATGTTGGTGAGAAAGCCGATGGCGGTGGTGACGGTGGCCAGGACCAGGGCTATTCCCACCGTGCCGATGGCGGTGCGGGCGGCGCCGTCCACGTCCTGGCCCCGGCCGATCTCCTCGCGATAGCGGGAGGTGATGTGGATCCCGTAGTCGACGCCCAGTCCGATGAGCAGGATGGGAATGATCTGGGTGATGGTGTTGAACGAGGCGATGATCCCGGCCCGCTCCATCAGGACCCCGATCCCCTGCATGAAGGTGATGGCGGCGAAGATGGTGAAGAGCGTGAGCAGGGTGTCGGCGAGGGTACGGCGGCCCGACTGGACGAGGGCGCCCCGCCCTGGCGGCTTGAGCCAGTACACGAACGAGAGAATGACGAGGATGATCAGTGCGGCCATCCCGAACAGCCGCCCGATCTCGCTCCCGGCGTCGCCGCTGTCTTCGAACAGCAGCGTGAAGCTGAAGGGAATGACCTCCAGCCCTTCCGGGGTGGGTACCGTCCGCAGGGCGTCCGCCACCACCGAGTCGTTCTCGACCGCCTCGTCGAACGCCTCCTCCTCGAGCCCCACCGGTACCTCGGTGAATATCAGTACCAGACCCGCCTGGGCCGTGGCTGTGGACGGGTCCCCGTTCTGGCTGATCAGCGAGGCGAACTGCGGATTGGCCTCCGGTCCCGTGGTGGCCTGGATGTACAGGTCCTTCACGTCCTCGTCGCTCGCTACGAGGGCGCCGTTCTCGTCGGCCATGTCGATGGCCGGGTCGAGGTAGCTGAACGAGGCGCCCCTTCCGGGGACGGAAGAGAGGTTGTCGGACAGGGCATCGCTCGCCAGGACGGAGTTGATGGCGGTCACCACGTCGTAGGCTTCCTTGGTGAAGACGTCGCCTCCCTCGTTGCGAACGATCACCTGGATGACGCTCTCCTGGGTGTCGTCGCTGCCGAACAGATCGGTGATCCGGTCCTGGGCCAATAGTTCCGGGTTATCGGGTGAGAGGCCCTCGTTGCCCTGGCCGATCTCGACCTGGGTGGACAGGGCGCCGAAAACCCCGAAGAGGACCAGCGTGGTTATCACCACCGCCCAAGGGGCTCTCGACACCAAGAACGCGAAGGCTCTGACGAACGTCTTCACACAGGTTCCTCTCGGGGCAGATCGGGTGGTGGAGGAGGGGGAATCCGCTACTTCCGGGGGGCAGGCTACTTTCGCCCCGGTGCTATCGAGAACCGGTGCGCGTCAGTGGCCGTGGTCAGTGGTCCGTGGTCAGTGAATGCTGTGGCACAGGGAACAACGCCGGCATCCAACAGACTCAAGGGCATGAGGAACCTGACGACCTCCTCGTTGCCCACCGGCCACCGGCAACCGGCCACTGGCCACTACTCCCAGTTGGCCTTCACCATCTTGGAGGGTTGCACCCGCGGTGGTTCTCCTGGCATCTTCGGGTAGTTCGGCGGCCAGGGCGCGTCGCCCACGCCGTTGGCTTCGTCCCTCTCCACCCACTCGAGCAGGCGTTCGATTCTCCCGGGGTGCTCGTCGATGCCTTCGGTCAGGTCCCCGACCGCCGTGTACCGGCCGTGGAAGCGATCCATTGGGAAGTCCTCGATCTCGACGTCGGGTAGCTCGTCCCACGTGACCGGGGCCGACACGTAACCCGTAGGACGAACGCCGTAGGCCGAGGACACGGTCTTGTCGCGAGCGTTCTGGTTGTAGTCGATGAACACTCCCCGCCGTTCCTCCTTCCACCATCGGGTGGTGATCAGGTCAGGATGCCGGCGCTCCAGCTCGCGCCCGAACGCCAGCACCGCCCGCCGGGACTGGTAGAAGTCCCATTCGGGCTCGATGCGTACGTAGACGTGGACACCACGACTTCCGGTGGTCTTGGGCCAGCCCACCAGGCCGACCTCGTCAAGGAGCTCCCTGGTCGCCAGCGCGGCCCGCTTCACGTCGGCGAAGGCGAACCCCTCGGTTGGGTCGAGGTCGAGCCGGAGTTCGTCCGGATGATCCAGGTCCTCGGCTCGGACCGGCCACGGATGCAGGTCAAGGCAGCCCAGCTGGACGAACCTGAGGATGTCGGCCTGGGAACGAGCCACGTTCATCCGGCCGGGCCGCTGGGACGGGAAGCGGATAGGAGCGGTCTCGAAGGGTGTGTTCTTGGGCGCCCGTTTGTGGTAGATCGGCGCCGTGTCGACGTCCTTCATGTACCGCTTCATCATGGTGGGGCGGCCGAACACGCCACGCAGGCATCCCTCGGCCACGGTGCGGAAGTAGAGGGCCACGTCGAGCTTGGTCCATCCCTGCCGGGGGAAGACCAGCCGATCGGGTGAGGTTATCCGGACTTCCTCGCCGGCTATTCCAACCGTGGTGGCGCCTGCCATGCGGTCACGCTACCGGATGCGACGTGAGCGCCGGTCAGTCGCGGCCGCGGAGTTCCTCGGCGAGCCTGGGCAGGACGTTGTGGACGTCCCCGATGACTCCCAGGTCGGCAACCGAGAAGATCGGCGCCTCCGGATCCTTGTTGATCGCCACGATCCGTTTCGAGTCCTTCATCCCGACCAGATGCTGCATGGCGCCCGATACCCCGCAGGCGATGTAGACCTCGGGCTTGACCGTCTTACCGGTCTGCCCGACCTGCTTGGCGTAGGGAACCCACCCGGCGTCCACGATGGCCCGGGTTGCCCCGGTGGCGGCGCCCAACGGCTCGGCGACGTCCTCGATCAGGGAGTAGGCCTCGGCGCTGCCTAGCCCTCGGCCCCCGCTGATGATGACCTTGGCGCTGCCCAGCTGCGGACCCTCCGCCTGCTCGACGGTGGTGTCCACCACCTGCGGCGATCCCGCGTGCCCGGCGTCGGGGAGCGGGTATTCCTCGACCCGGTTCACGGTGCCGCCCCGCTCCTCGGCAGAGAAGGACTTGGGTCGGACCAGTACCAGGTGCGGGCCCGGCCCGGAGAAGGCCGTACGCACCAGCTGCGTGCCCCCGAAGATCTCGCTGGTGACGGCGTAGCCGTCATCGATCGCCACGTCCACCGCGTTCGATATCACCGGTCGGTCGATCCGGGCTGCCAGCCGGCCCGCCACATCCCGCGACGTGTAGGTCTGGGCGAACAGCACCGCCGCGGGCGCCTCCCGCTCGACCAACTCGGCCAGGGCCGCCGCGGCGGCTGCCGCGGGCAGGTCACCGCCGCCCGTCAATTTGAACACCGTTGACGCCCCGTAAGCACCGAGAACGGCGAGCGCCTCGTCGGAGGCCTCACCCAGGTAGACGGCTACCGCTTCACCATGCGAGGCGGCCTCAGACAACACCTCCAGGGCCGGTTCGCCCGGCCCGCGCTCGGTAGCTTCCGCGAAAACCCATGTCACCATCTAGATGATCCTTGCCGATTCGAGGAACTCCACGATGCGGAGGTGGCCGGTTCCGCCGTCCTCTACCACCTCACCGGCCTGCCGCTCGGGAGCCGGCGCCACCGAGACGATTCTCTGACCCGGGTCACTCGTTACGGACAGGTCGGCCGCCGTCAACGTATCGACCGGCTTGTTCCTGGCCGCCATGATCCCCCTGAAGGTGGGATAGCGAGGCTCGACGGCCCCGGCGGTGACCGACAGGACGGCCGGGAGGGGCGAGAGGACCACATCGAAGCCGGATGTGGTCTGGCGCTCGATGCGGAGGTCGGGTCCGTCCATCTCCACCCGCCGGGCGAAGGTCAGCGCCGGTACTCCCAGCAGTTCGGCCGCCATCTGAGGTACCACACCGGAGTAGCCGTCGGTGGACTCGACACCTGTGACCAGGACGTCGAATCCTTCGCGGCGGGCGGCGGCGGCCAGAACCTTGGCGGTGGTCAGGGCATCGCTGTCCTCCAGGGCGGGGTCGTCCACGAGGACCGCCTTGTCGGCCCCCATGGCCAGGGCCTGGCGGACTCCCTGCATGGTGCCGGTCGGTCCCATCGACAGGAGGGTCACCGCACCGTCCGTCTGCTCGGCCAGCTGGAGACCCACCTCGATCCCGTACCGATCCGTGTCGTCCAGCACCTGCTCAGGGGGTCGCACCAGGCGGTTGGTATCCGGATCGAGCAACGAGGGGGAGGCCGGATCCGGTATCTGCTTCACGCACACCAGCACCTGCATTACCTATGAACTCCTGACCGAACCTGCTTCGGAAACCGTGATTCTAGCGGTCTGAGCTGGTAGCGAAAGAGGTGTCGGCAGCGCGCCCGGCCGCGCTGCGGGCAGCGGCCACCCCTCAGCTGACCGTCTCCAGGATGAGGGGCCGCACGTCCGGCGCGAGGGCGCCGATCACGTAGGCACGCTCGACGAGATCCGAGGCCCGGGTGGCGAGGCCGGGATCGTTGAAGCGAAGGGTGGCCAGCACGTCGCCCCGCCGCACCTCGTCACCCACCTTGGCGGACAGCGTGATGCCCACCCCGTGATCTATCCGATCCTCCATGGTCTGGCGGCCGGCGCCGAGGCTCATGGCCGCCAACCCGATGCCCCGAGCGTCGATCGACGTAACGTAGCCTCCCTCGGTCGTCCGGATCCTCCGGGCGTGAGCCGCACCGGGGAGCCTTTCGGGTTGCTCCACCACCCTCGGATCGCCCCCCTGGGCCTTGATCATCCCGGCCAGCTTGGCCAGGCCCGCTCCGGACTCCAGGCTCCGGTCGATCCGGTGGGCGGGGCTGTCCACTCCCGCCGCCTTCAGCATGTGGATACCGAGGGTCCTCACCAGCAGCGCGAGGTCGGTGGGACCCTTGCCGCGCAGTACGGCAATCGCCTCGGCGACCTCGTTGGCGTTGCCCACCTCCCGCCCGAGTGGCTGGTCCATGGCTGTGAGGAGCGCCCGGGTTGCGACATCGTGGGACCGGCCGATCCCGACCATGGTCGCGGCGAGGAGGCGCGCGTCCTCAACGGTCTCCATGAAGGCGCCCGACCCCACCTTTATGTCCAGCACCAGCGCGTCAAGGCCCTCGACCAGCTTCTTGGACATGATCGAGGAACTGATGAGGGGTATCGAGGACACCGTCGCCGTGCTGTCCCGGAGGGCGTACAGGATCCGGTCGGCCGGGACGATCCGGTCGGACTGGCCGGCGATGATCGCCCCGTGCCGGGTGGCTATCCGTCCGAACTCCTTGGGGCTGAGGGCGGTCCTCAATCCCCTGATGGACTCCAGCTTGTCGAGGGTTCCTCCGGTGTGTCCCAGGCCCCGGCCCGACATCATCGGTACGGTCACGCCACAGGACGCCACCAGCGGGGCCAGGGCGATGCTCACCTTGTCGCCCACCCCTCCCGTCGAGTGCTTGTCGACCTTGGGCACGGTGGAGGGAATGCTGAGGCGCTCTCCGGACTCGATCATGGCGGCGGTCAGCGTGGCCAGCTCGGGGTCCGACATCCCGCGGAAGTAGATGGCCATGAGCATGGCGGACGCCTGGTAGTCGGGAATCGAGCGGCGCACCACGCCGGTCACGAAGCTCCTGATGTCCTCGGCGTCCAGGTGGCCGCCGTTGCGCTTGTGCCGGATCGCCTCCCGGATACTCCGCCCGCTCATTCCGGCCTTGTCCCGGACCGCCGTACGACGCGGTTGCGCCGGACTGCCAGCCCCTCGCGGGCCAGTCTGAGCGCATGTTCGTCCTCGAGCCCGGGCACGAGCCGGCCCTCCCTCGTCACCACCCGCCACCAGGGCAGGCCGTCCGAGTTCGCCAGGATCCGTCCGACAGCCCGGGCGGCGCCCGGCCGGCCCGCGTCTGCCGCGATCTCACCGTACGTGGCCACCTCGCCCTGGGCGAGGCTCTCGACCATGGAGTAGACCCGCTCGGTAAACGTCTGCCCGCCCCCGTCGACGGGAACGCCGCTCACGGTGTGTCGAAGAGCCGGTCGCCCATGTCGCCCAGCCCCGGCACGATGAAGAAGCGGTCGTTCAGGTGGGAGTCGATGGCGGCTGCGACCACCTCCACATCGGGATGCTCGCGCTCCATCCGGGCGGCGCCCTCGGGAGCAGCCACCACGCACAGGGCGACCACGTGCGCCGCTCCGGCCTCCTTGACCGACTTCACCGCCCAGCCCAACGAGCCCCCCGTGGCGAGCATGGGCTCCAGGACCAGGACGGTTCGCTCCCTCATCTCGGGGAACTTGGTGTAGTAGGCCATCGGCCGGGCGGTCTCCTCATCACGCTCGACGCCGACGTATCCGACCGCCACGTCGGGCACCAGGTCCACCACCCCGTCGATCAATCCCAACCCGGCCCGGAGCACTGCGACCGCCACCGGAGGCCGTGCGGGCCGGTATCCGGTGGCCGGCGAGAGGGGCGTCTCGAGGCGGTACTCGGTCTCGGCCAGCCTCGATGTGGCCTCCAGGGTGAGGATGTAGGAGAGGCGTCGGGTGGCGAGCCGGAACTCGCCCGGACCGGTCGTCCGGTCGCGGAGAATGCTGAGGTAATGGCGACTCAGCGGGTGGTCTACGACGGTGATTCCCAAAATGGACTTCCCCTCCGTTGCGGCGCCGTGGCGACCTGGTTGCTGCTGCCGGGAGGATACTCCGAACGGTCCGTTGCCAGTCGGTAGTCGTTAGCAACCGGCTAGTTTGTCTCCAGCAGCCGCCGAGGAGTCGTGTAGGTGTTCGAATCGCTGACAGCCCGTTTCGAGGCGGCGTTCGATCGTATCCGGGGCCGGGGCCGTCTGAGCGAGCGCCAGGTCGACGAGACCCTGCGCGAGGTGCGGCTGGCCCTGCTGGAGGCCGACGTCAACCAGGCGGTGGCCGACCGCCTGCTCGACCGGATCCGGGTTCGGGCAGTGGGCGCCGAGGTGATCAAGAGCGTCACGCCGGGCCATCAGGTGGTCAAGATCGTCCACGAGTCACTCCTCGAAACGTTGGGGAGCGAAGCCGTACCCCTGGTGACCGCCGGCGGGAAGCCCCTGACCACGCTGGTGGTCGGGCTGCAGGGCTCGGGCAAGACCACCACCGCCGCCAAGCTCGCCGACCGCTACCGGCGCTCCGGGAAGAGCGTTCTGATGGTTGCGGCCGATCTGGTCCGTCCGGGTGCGGTGGAGCAGCTGCAACAGCTGGGTGAACGGATCGGCGTCCCGGTGTTCGAGGGTGGCCGGAGGAGCCCGGTGTCCGTGGTGAGAAGCGCGCTCCGGCAGGCTGACCGGGAGGGTATCGACGTGGTGGTGGTGGACACCGCAGGCCGTCTCCAGATCGACCAGGCCCTGATGGCCGAGCTCGGCGCCATGGCTCGCGCCGCCTCGCCCGACGAAGTGCTGCTGGTGCTGGATGCCATGACCGGGCAGGAGTCGGTGGCGGTGGCCAGAGGCTTCTCGGAGCACATAGACCTGACCGGCGTGGTGCTCTCGAAGCTCGACAGCGATGCCAGGGGCGGTGCGGCCATCTCGGTCCGTGAGGCGACGGGTTTCCCGGTCAAGCTGGTGGGAACCGGTGAGGGACATCGCGATCTGGAGGTTTTCCATCCCGAGCGGATGGCGTCCCGCATCCTGGGCATGGGAGACGTGCTGACGCTCATCGAGAGGGCTGAGGAGGCCGTGGACCAGCAGCAGGCCGCCGACATGGCCCAGCGGCTGCTGAGGGCCGAGTTCACCCTCGAGGATTACATCGAACAGGTGAAGAGCCTGCGCCGGATGGGGTCGGTGGGGGAGCTTCTTGGTATGATCCCCGGTGCGCGCCCCGCTCTGGCGGATGCGCAGGCGGTTGATCGTGAGGTTCGCCGCTCGGAGGCGATCATCTGCTCGATGACCCGCGCCGAGCGAGCTAACCCCAAGGTCATCGACGGCAGTCGCAGGCGCAGGATCGCCGTGGGTTCGGGAACCTCGGTTCAGGATGTGGCCGGTCTGGTCCGGCAGTTCAACCAGATGCGCGGCATGTTCCAGTCGCTGTCCCGGGGCAAGACCACGATGGGATTCCCCGGCATGCGCGGCGGGTTCCCGGCAAGTGTTTCCGGTGCCCTGCCGGGCGGCCTGCGCGGTCCGGCGATGGAAGGCTCGGGTGGTCGGGGTCGCCGCCGCCCGACCGGCAGACCGAAGAAGAAACCGAGAACTCCGAAGAAGCTTCAGAAGAAGAAAAAGAGGTGACGAATGGCGGTGAAGATCCGCCTCAGGCGTATGGGTAAGAAGAAGCAACCGACCTACCGGGTGGTGGTGGCCGATGCGCGATCCCCCAGGGACGGTCGCATCATCGAGTCGATCGGTCGCTACGACCCGCGGGGGGAGCCTTCGCTGGTCGAGATCGACAACGACCGGGCCCGGTACTGGCTTGGTACCGGCGCACAACCCACCGACCGGGTGCAGAAGCTACTCGAGATCTCCGGGGCGGTCGCTCAACCGAAGGTGTCACGGGCGGGCGTCTACCGTCTTGACGACCCTCCTCCGAGCCCTGCCCCCGAGCCGGACGTTACGGAGTCTCCGGAGGGTGCCGACGAGGCGTCCGTGGAGGAACCGGCCGTTGCTCCGGAGGAGGAGGCGGAGGAACCTTCCGCCGATGAACAAGAGGAACAAGAGGAACAAGAGGATGGTGGATCATGAGCGGGGCGATCGTCGAACGCGTCATCCGGTACGTGGTCACGTCGATCGTTGACGACACCGAGGCCGTCGAGGTCACGATGATCGACCAGGGTGAGGACAGGATGCTCGCCGAGGTGAAAACTGCGCCCGGCGAGATGGGTCGGGTGATCGGCCGGGGCGGAAGGGTGGCGCGGGCCATCCGGACCGTCGCCCAGGCGGCCGCCGAGGAAGAAGGCCTTACCGTCGGGGTCGAATTCGTCGATTGAGCGCTCGGTACCGACCCGGCGGCAGGAGGCAGGCGCGGTAGCGAAGCCTCCGTCGCCGGGCGCCGGCCGGCCTGCCGGGGAACCGGTGGTGGTCGGGCGCATCGTCGGTGTCCACGGGATCGACGGCGCGGTGCGCGTACGGGTCGAGTCCGACCATCCACAACGCTTCGTCCCGCCGGCGCGGTTTCGCACCCGCATGACCGTCGCCCCGCTCCTGGTCCTCAGGAGCGTCCGGGCCCGATCCGGGGATCCGATCGCCGAGTTCGCCGGCATCACCTCCGCAGAGCAGGCGAAGCGCCTCGTCGGCGCAGACCTACTGATCAACGAGAGGGATCGGAGGCGGCTGGAGCCCGGCGAGTACTGGCCTGATCAGCTGATCGGGCTGGAAGTGCGGGTCGGCTCCTCGACCGTCGGCGTGGTGGAGGACCTGATCGATGCCGCGCAGGATCGGCTCGTGGTCAAGTGCCATGACGGCTCGGTCGTCGAGGTCCCTTTCGTGGAAGCCCTCGTCCCGGAGGTGGATGTGACCGGTGGTTGGCTCCGGGTGGACCCACCCGAAGGCCTATTCGGTAGTCGTTGACTACTTATCGAGCAGGGTCTTGGCCAACTCTCTCGCCTCGTCGAGGTCCGCGGTGAAGCGATCACCAGGCACGCGGCGCAGGACCTCAAAGGCCTCCAGGCTGGCCTTGGCATGCCCATCCAGGCCCATCACGATGCACTGGGTTTGCTCCGCCAGAGCGGTGTCGATCAGCCTCCCCACCACCTGGGCCGCACTCGGGTCCACGTACAGGGTCTCGGAGAAGTCGAGGATCACCACCTCGTGCTCTCGGATGTCGTAACCGATCGACCTGGTCATCCGTTTGGCCGAGGCGACAGTGAAGGTTCCTCGCAGCTTGACCAGGCCCACCCGGGCGGAGAACATGTCGAAATCGTCATCGTCCCCGTCGAGGTCGAGGCTGCCGAGGAAGCTGGTATCGAGCAGGGGAACGGACACGATGCTCTCGAGCTCCAGCAGTTCGAACTGCCGGGCGCTGGTGAGGGCGGCGGCGATCAGGCCGATGCCCACCGCCGTCACCAGGTCCACGAACACGGCGAAGCCCAGCGTGATCAGCATGACGAGGAAGTGCTCGCGCTGGATGAAGCGGAACCGGGCAAAGAAGCGCCAGTCGATGATGTCGAAGCCCACCTTCGCCAGGATGCCGGCCAGGACGGCGTGGGGGATCCGGTCGACGTAGCGCCCGAGCCCCAGGACCAGAGCCAGGATGAGGGCGGCGCATATCACGCCCGAGACCCGGGTGCGGCCGCCGGCGCGGATGTTGGCCGCGGTGGCCGTGGTGGCGCCGGCGCCCGGGATGGCGCCGATCAGCCCGGCGATGACGTTGCCCATGCCCACCCCGATCAGCTCCCGGTTGGGGTTGTGGTCGTCGCCCGTCATCGAGTCCGCTACCAGGGCGGTGAGGAGGCTGTTGATCGAGGCGATGAGAGCGATCGTCAGCGCCGGGAGGGCGGAATCGGCCAGGATGCCGAGGGTAAGCGAGGGCAGGGCGATGCCGGGCAGCCCGGTGGGTACCTCACCGATGGTGGGAGCGCCTGTGAAGACCGTGAAGCCCAGTACCGTGCCCGCCACCAGCGCCACTACCGAGGTGGGCAGGACCGTTCGGAGCCGTTGGGGCCAGATTATGCTGACACCGATGGCCGTAGCGCCGAGAACTACGGCGCCGAGGTTGATGTTGGCAAGCGCGTCGGGCCACCCCCGCACGGCCGCCAGCGGACCTCCCAGGGCGTGCTCGGCGCCGAGCAGCGGCAGCGTGGTCACGAACAGGATGATGCCGCCAACGCCGGTTGTGAACCCGGACACCACCGGGTAAGGGGTGTAGGCGATGTAGCTACCGAGCCGCAGCGCCCCGATGAGTATCTGGAAGACGCCGGCCAGCACCGCCACCGTGAGGGTCTGGGTCAGGCTCTCGCCGGTGGAGATGAACACCACGGATATAGCCACGGCCAGCGGCGCGGTCGGACCGGAGATCTGGGTGTTGGTGCCTCCGAATACCGCGGCGAAGAAGCCGACCGCGATGGCGCCGTACAGTCCGGCGATGGCGCCCAGGCCCGATGCCACCCCGAACGCCAACGACAGGGGCAGAGCAACCACTGCCGCGGTGATGCCTCCGAACGCATCATCCTGGAAGTTGCTCGGGGTGTATTCCCGGAAGGTGCCCAGGGTGAGTTTCACGCTCCGTCCACTCTACCCCCAGACTGCGTGGCTGACCCGGAATGTCCTCGTGGGGTGCCACCGGCGCATAGGTGGATCCGGCGCCCGGCCGGGCCGATCGATTAGGACGGACCGGTGCGGGGACCTACCTGTACCCGCACCCTCTAAGATCCGTTGCTCGAATGGGTTACCCGCCTCCCGACCACCAGCGTGCTGTCGATTACATAGATGGGAAGCTGGATACTCGCCCCCTGTTCGAGCGCGCCGGCCGGATCCGCGACGAAGGGCGGGGCCGGAAGATCACGTACAGCCCCAAGGTGTTCGTTCCGATCACCACCCTGTGCCGGGACGTCTGCACCTACTGCACCTTCGCCAAGCCACCCGGAGCAGGAGGCGAGTACCTGACGCCCGATGACGTGCTGGCTATCACCGAGGCGGGTGATGCGGCCGGGTGTTCCGAGGCGCTTCTCACGCTGGGCGACCGTCCCGAGGAACGCTGGGCCCAGGCACGAGCGTTCCTGGACTCCCAGGGTCACGGCACCACTATCGGCTACGTCCGGGCTATGAGCGAACTGATCGTGGAGAAGACGGGTCTGTTCCCCCATGCCAATCCTGGGATCATGACCAGCCCCGAAATCGAGTCCCTACGCCCGACCAACGTGTCGATGGGCCTGATGCTCGAGAACATCTCCCCCCGCCTGATGGAGCCCGGGATGCCTCACCACAACTGTCCCGACAAGGATCCGGCCGTCCGGATGAGGACCATCGAGGCGGCCGGTGCGGCGCGGGTCCCGTTCACAACCGGAGTCCTGGTCGGGATCGGTGAGACCACCTCCGAGATCGTCGACAGCCTGTTCGCAATCCGGGAGGTACATGCCCGCTGGGGCCACATCCAGGAGGTCATCATCCAGAACTTCCGGGCCAAGGCCGACACTCTGATGCGTAGATCGGCCGAGCCCATACCGGCGTGGTTCGCCAGGGTGGTGGCGGTAGCTCGCTGGATCCTCGGACCGGAGATGAACCTGCAGGTGCCTCCCAACCTCACCGAGCGGTACGAGATCTACCTGGAGGCCGGCATCAACGACTGGGGAGGCGTGTCACCGCTCACGATAGATTGGGTGAACCCGGAGGCGCCCTGGCCCCATCTGGACGAGCTCAGAGCCCGGACGGAGGCCCACGGTTTCGAACTGAGGCCCCGCCTTCCCGTCTATCCGGAGTTCATCAGCGACACCTGGATAGACCGTGGCCTGATCGGCCGGGCGCGCGCCGCGACCGATGAGCGCGGGTACGCTAGGAGGATGCTCAAAGACGTCCGGTTGGAGGCATCCCTGTGAAACATCGGGCCCACACCGACATCACGTTCTGCCGCCTTCGACCTGCTCACCAGGTCACGGAGGCAACGGCCGGCACCCGTCGCGCCGAAGGCACCACGTCTCTCGAGTTGCCATCCACAGACGAGTCGTCGGTAACGGCCTGCCTGTCGGGAGGATTGCTTCCGGTGTCCGTTGGTGCGGCGGATGAAGAGGTCATCTCCTGGGTGGTCCCGCCGGATCAGGCCCTGGAACTGTCGGCTCAGGGCGTTGCCGGTTGGCGGCTAACGGTGGTCCACACGGGCAGCAGGTCCGAGGTCATCGACGCCGTGGCAAGAACGGGAGCCGCTTTCCTGCGCACCGGACGGAGCCGGGTGGGCGAAGCTGCGGACATCTGTGGCCTTCCTACCATCGGCGCGCGGCCCTCGGTGTTCGCCGACTCGGTGGTCGAAGCCGTCGCCGCGGTCGATGAAGGCGCCCGCGACCTCCTCCTGCGTGATTGGGACACCGAGAGGATCGGTGAGCTCAGGGTGGCGCTTGGCGGTCGGCTGGTCGAGCGGGTGGCCGTGCCCGGCGGGATCACGGTGGACGAAGCCCGGGATGCGTTGTCGAGAGATCTGTTGAAGGTGTACCTGGACCTGGTCGACGGAGGAGGGTACGCCCGTCCTCGATACGCGTGGGCTCCCGGCATGGCGACCTCGCCGCCTCTCAGCCCGCGGAGGATATCCGCGGCCTGGCCGGACGCTTTGTGGACGGACGGGGCTTGGCGCGGGATGGCCCAAGCCTCGCCGGAGGTTCGGGCCATTCTCGATCGCTCGCTTCAGGGAACGCCACCGAGCGTGCCCGAGACCGCCACGCTCCTGTCGGCTCGTGGCGACGATGTGGACGCGATCGCCGCGGTGGCGGATGTCCTCCGAGGGGAACGGGTGGGGGACACCGTTACCTACGTGGTGAACCGCAACATCAACTACACCAACGTCTGCTACTTCCGGTGTGGCTTCTGTGCATTCTCGAAGGGACCTCGCAGCCTGAACCTGCGCGGTGACCCCTACCTCATGTCCATCGAGGAGGTGGTGAACCGCACCACCGAGGCGGCGGCGCGTGGCGCCACCGAGGTTTGTCTCCAGGGGGGGATACATCCTGAGTTCACCGGCCGGTTCTACGTAGACGTATTGTCGTCGATCAAGGCGGCGGCGCCCGAGATGCATGTCCACGGCTTCACGCCGCTGGAGGTGTGGCAGGGGGCGGAAACTCTCGGCATGCCGGTCCGGGCGTTCCTCGAGATGCTGCAAGAGGCCGGTCTCGGCACCTTGCCGGGGACGGCGGCGGAGATTCTCGACGACAGGATCCGCAAGCACCTGTGCCCCGACAAGATCCGCACGTCACAGTGGGCCGAGGTGATGCTCACCGCCCACGAGTTGGGCCTCCGGTCGACGTCCACCATCATGTTCGGCCACATCGACGACCCCCTGTCCTGGGCCAACCACCTGGAGGTCATCCGGGAGATCCAGCGCCGTACGGGCGGCTTCACGGAGCTGGTGCCGCTCCCGTTCGTCCACATGGGAGCGCCGATCTACCTCCGGGGACGGGCGCGGCCCGGCCCCACCTGGGACGAGGTGGTCCTGGTTCATGCGGTTGCCCGCCTGGCTCTGGATGGCCTGGTTCCCAACATCCAGGCGTCGTGGGTGAAGCTGGGCACCGACGGCGCCGCCCGGCTCCTTTCGGCCGGCTGCAATGACCTGGGCGGCACCTTGATGAACGAGACGATCTCGCGCGCCGCCGGCGCGTCGCACGGCCAGGAGGTCGGTGCTGCGGAGCTCGAGGCGGTGATCGAGGAGGCCGGACGTACTCCGGCCCGGCGCGATACGCTCTACCGCGCGGTCGAGGGCCGGGTCCGGCCTCGCATCTGAGGACGCGCGGTCACCCGGCCGGTCTCGTCGCGATCGAGACGGTAGGGAGAGAACCATGATCGACGTGGCGGTCATAACCCTGTTCCCCGGGTTCTTCAGCGGCCCGACCGGGGTGGGCGTGGTCGCCAAGGCCGTGCAAACCGGCGCCATGGATCTGAGCTTCATCAACCTCCGCGAGTACGGGATCGGCGTTCATCGCCAGGTCGACGATGCTCCCTTCGGCGGGGGCGCCGGGATGGTGCTCATGCCCGGTCCGCTGGCTGATGCCATCGAGAGCCGGCTCCATACCCACAAGGTGCTCTTGACACCGGCCGGGCGGCCCCTCCGCCAGAGCACGCTGGACCGGCTGGCGGGGTACGAGGCGTTGACCCTGGTATGCGGCCGGTACGAAGGTGTGGACGAGCGATTCGTCGAGGAGTTCATCGACGAGGAAGTCTCGCTGGGCGACTTCGTCCTGGCCGGGGGCGACGCCGCCGCGCTGGCCGTCATAGAAGGGGTGGCCCGCCTGCTGCCCAGCGTGCTCGGCAACCCCCGGTCGCTGGACAACGAGTCGTTCCGGGATGGCCTGCTCGAGGAACCCCAGTACACCCGACCCGCCGTATTCAGGGGCCGGTCCGTGCCGGAAGTCCTGGTTTCGGGGGACCACGGGCGGATCGAGACCTGGCGAGAGGCACAACGAGTGGAGAGAACCCGGGAACGGCGTCCCGACCTGCTCGCGTAGGAGGGTGGCCGGTTCTTGTTGGAATCGGCCCTCGGAGCTGGGTAAACTGCCTGGGCTGCTTACCCTGTCAGGCAGACCCACGATCTCTCGAAGCAGCCTGGTCGCGGGTCCGGCAGGATCGCGATCGTGAGGAGACCTCGATGAACGACCTCCAGTATGTCGAGCGCGCCCATCTGCGCGAGGAAGTGCCCGATTTCCGTCCCGGCGACACCGTCAAGGTACACGTTCGCGTGGTCGAGGGCGGCCGGGAGCGCATCCAGATATTCGAAGGGGTGGTAATCGCCCGGGACGGCGGCGGCCTCTCCGAAACCTTCACCGTTCGCAAGATCAGCTTCGGCGTAGGGGTGGAGCGCATCTTCCCGGTTCACGCCCCGATCGTCCAGAAGATCGAGGTGACCCGTCGCGGGCAGGTCCGCCGCGCCAAGCTCTACTACCTGAGAGGCCGGGTCGGTAGGGCGGCGCGCATCAAGGAGAAGCGGTAGGAGACATACCGCCGGCCCGCGGAGTGACAACGTTCCGGTGCCCTCGGAGGCCCCGGATGGATTTGCGCACCGGCGCCGTTGTGCTGATCGGCCACGGGTGATCGACCAGCCGCCCCCTCTCCCGCCACCGGGTCGGGAACGACCCGGAGCGGATCGTGCCCCAGCGCGGGCGCACGCCTCGCCATCACCCCCGGTGCGGCGCCACGGCGCCCGGTTCGTGCGGGAGGCCACCGGCGTGCTGCTCCTGGCCCTGGTCGTGGCGGTACTGGTCAAGGTCTTCCTTGTCCAGGCCTTCTTCATCCCCTCCGAGTCGATGATCCCCACGCTGGAGATCGATGACCGGGTGTTGGTCAGCAGGATCGCCTACCTCCTCGACGGTCCCGACCGGGGCGAGGTGATCGTCTTCGACATGCCAATGGAGTACGAGGATCCGCCCGAGCCGATCTGGGAGAGCATGGTCCGCCACGTTGTCGAGGCGGTCGGTATCCGGGTGGCGCGCGTGGAGGATCTGATCAAGCGAGTGATCGCGGTCGGCGGCGACCGGCTGGAGGTCCGGGGCAACCGGGTGATAGTCAACGGCCTGGTTCTGAACGAGCCCTACGTGCCGCCGGGCGCCCGGATGGCCGACCTGGGCCCGATCTACATACCCGACGGGCACGTGTGGGTGATGGGTGACAACCGCAACAACAGCCGCGACAGCCGCACCTTCGGGCCGGTTCCGGTCGACACCGTCGTGGGCCGCGCTTTCATCCGGTTCTGGCCCGTGTCCCGCCTGGAAGGCCTGTAGCGTTCTAGTTGCTAGTTGCTAGTTGCTAGTTGCTAGTTGTAATAGATTATATTCGCTCTCTTCCGTCGACTGCGGACCTGTCACGGGCGGGCCTTAGGTTGGGTGGAGCGGCCGGATGACCAGGCGGCCGTACTGCCGGACCGATAGGCTCGATTCATATGCGCGACAGAGACTTAAGCACTCACGGGCGCCGCTTGGGCGCGTTCGGGGAGCGGGTGGCGGCCTCCTTCCTGGAGCGGAACGGGGTCCGGGTGCTGGGCAGGAACATCCGTATCGGCAGGGGAGAGGTCGATCTGGTGGCGGCCGACCGGAGGGGACGGTTCGTGGTGGAGGTGAAGACAGGCATGGAAACCTCGGATGAGCATCCCCGATGGAACTTCACAGACCGCAAGGCGCGGCAGGTGGCGCGGATGGCTCGTTCGCTAGGAATCCGCCGGGTCGATCTGGTCACCGTCGTAGTCGGGAACGACGGCGTGGGGGTCGAGTGGCACCCACGGGTCGCCTAGACAAGTAGTTGCTAGTTGCTAGTTGCTAGTTGTTAGCGTTGTGGTAGATATTAGATACTATATCTACAAGCTAGAGACTACTCATCCAGTTCCACACCTCGGCCACCGACGCGCCGCCGCTCCTTGTTCCAGCACCCCCGGTGCCAGTGCCGGCGCAGGTCCGGGGCCTCGTCGGGTACCACCACGACGTGGTACCGCCCCTTCGGGATGGTCTGCCCGCAACCCCCGCATTCGTAGGGCTTGAGAGCGGAGGAGGGCTGGACCGGACGGACGCTCAGCCGCCCAGGAAGGCCCATGCCACCAGGGCAGCGGTCACAGCGATGGCTCCCACCACCATCGCGACGTCGGCCGCCCGACGCTCTTGCTTGCGGAAGGGGTTGAATCCCATACGGCGATGTTATCCCGGCGTTCGCATCAGGCCGGCCCTGGCGGCGTCACGGGAACTTTTCGCGTTCTCGGCAATCGTGTCACAGCCCCTCCCCATGCTTGAGGTCATGTTCGCATCAACCAACTCCGTAGCCCTGGTCGGCGTAGAGGCGCGCGCCGTCAGGGTGGAGGCTCATGTCGGAGGAGGAGAGAAGGGCCGTCTGAACGTGGTGGGCTTGCCCGATACCGCAGTTCGGGAGGCCAAGGACCGGGTCATGGCGGCCATGTCGGTGGCCGGCTACCGATTCCCGCCGAAAACGGTAACGGTGAACCTGGCGCCGGCCGACCTTCCCAAGTCGGGAAGCGCGTACGACCTTCCCATAGCGTTGGCGTTGCTGGCCGCCGCCGGCGAGATCCCGAAAGGCGCATGCCAGGTGGTCGCCCTGGGTGAATTGGCTCTGGATGGGCGTATCCGGCCTGCCCGGGGCGGCCTCGGAGCGGCCATCGTGGCGTCGGACATGGGAGTCCCGTGCGTCCTGCCCCCGGGCGCAGCCGAGGAGGCGAGCATCGTCTCGTCTGCCAAAGTGCGTATGGCGGGATCGCTGGGAGCCGCGATAGCTGCCGCTCTGGGAGAGGGTGATTACCGGCCGCCGCCGCCGGCCGAGCCGCCCACCGTACCCATGCCCGACCTCTCGGAAGTGCGCGGCCAGCCACTCGCGAAGCGGGCGCTCGAAGTCGCGGCCGCGGGTGGGCATCACCTGCTCCTTTCGGGCGCGCCGGGGTCGGGCAAGACCATGCTGGCCCGATGCGTGCCGGGCGTGTTGCCACCACTTGACGAGCGGAGCGCCCTGGAGGTGGCGCAGGTCTGGTCGTCAGCGGGCCGGGCCAGACCATCGCTGTTCCAGCCTCCCATCCGCTCGCCGCACCACACGGCCACCACGGCGGCCGTGATAGGCGGAGGATCGGGGATACCTGTCCCCGGCGAGATCAGCATGGCGCACCGCGGCGTGTTGTTCCTCGATGAACTCGGGGAGTTCCCGCCGAGCCTGCTGGACGGGCTCCGGCAGCCGTTGGAAGAAGGTCAGGTGACCATCGCCCGTAAGGGCGTCTCGGTCACCTTCCCGGCCATGGTCCAGCTGGTGGCGGCTACCAACCCGTGCCCCTGCGGGTACGACGGTGACTACCGGCATGGATGCTCGTGCTCGGACCGCATGAAGCAGCGCTACAGGCGGCGCCTGTCGGGTCCGCTGATGGACCGCTTCGATATCCGCATCAAGGTCAACAGGGTGGACCCGGACGCCATGATCGGCCCGCCCGAGGAGCCCTCGAGCGAGGTGGCCAAGCGGATCGCATCGGCCCGTGAGGCCCAGGAGCTTCGCGGGTGCCGCAACCGCGATCTGAGCCGGACCGCACTCGACTCGCTGGAAGCGGCTCTCGGCGCCAAGCGGTTGGTCGAGGGCGCCCTCCGGCATGGCAGCCTCACCGGACGGGGCTTCGACCGGGTCCGCCGCCTGTCCCGAACCATCGCCGACCTCGCCGGGTCGATCGCGGTCGAGGAGCCTCACGCCGCCGAGGCGCTGGCCCTGAGGGGGCTGGTATGACCTACGACCCCGACGCCCTCATCAGGCTGGCCCATGTCGGCATGCACCCGGATCGGCTCCGCAAACTCGTCAGCAAGGCCGGAACCCCGACGCGGGTCCTGAGGAAGATCGAGCAGGGCGAGTTGGCGGTCCCCGCCGTCGCCCGGGAAGCAGCCGGTGTCCCGGCGGACGAGCGGAGGGAGCAGCTCGACGGGGCCGGGATCGAGTTCCTGGTCCGAGGCGAGCCGAGCTTCCCCTGCCGGCTCGGCGACCTGGAGGACGCCCCGCTGTTCCTCTTCCAGAAGGGTGGGCCGTTCTCGGGCAAGGCGGTGGCGATCGTGGGCACCCGCGCCTGCACCACCTACGGGAGGCGTCTGGCGGAGAGATACGGAGAGGCGGTGTCGCGGGCCGGCTGGTGGGTGGTGAGCGGCCTGGCCAAGGGCATCGACGGCGCCGCCCACCGGGGTTCGCTGCGCGGTCCCACACCGGGCATCGCGGTGCTGGGCTCCGGGGTGGACGTCTGGTACCCGCGCGCCCACCGCGACCTGGGGTTGTCGCTCCTGGAGGCGGGGGGTGCGGTGTGGAGCGAGGCTCCGCCGGGCGCCCGCCCGCTCGGTTGGCGTTTCCCGCCCCGGAACCGGCTCATATCCGGGATCGCGCAAGCGGTGGTGGTGGTGGAGGCCGGCGTCAAGGGAGGCGCGCTGGTCACCGCCCGGATGGCCCTCGAGCAGGGCCGCGATATCTTCGCCACGCCGGGTGACGTGGGCAGGTCCAGCTCGGTGGGATGCAACCTGCTGGTCAGGGACGGCGCCTTTCCTGTCCTGGATGCCGACGACTTGGTGGAGAGTCTGGAGCTGTCCATAGGACCGTCCCCCGCCGCCACACCGTCCGAGGCAGCCGCGGCTGTGGGGGATCCGGGCCTTCCTGTGGCGGATTTCCTGGCGACGCTGGGCGAAGACCCTGTGGCTGGTATGGCCGAGCTGGGGCGCCTGATGGCGCAGGGAGCGGCCACTATCGACGGCGACGGCATGGTGGTGACCGTTCCGGGCAGGACGTCGGGGCGTCCGGTCCTGTGAGAGCCCTAGGGACCAATGGCTACGCTGGAGTCATGCAATTGACGGTGCTGGGCGCCAACGGCACCTATCCGACCGCCGGGCGCCCCGCTTCCGGTTACCTGGTCTCGGACGGCGAGACGAACCTCTGGATGGACGCAGGGCCGGGTACCTACCTGGCCCTGTGCAACGAGTTGGACCCGATGGAGATCGACGCCGTGTTCCTGTCCCATCGGCATCCCGACCACTGCTCCGACTTCTTCGCCCTGTATCACTCGGTTGTCTACGGGCCGGTCCGGCGAGGCCGGATCCCGGTCGTCTGCCCGGAAGGCCTGGCCGAAGCGCTGGCGGCGTTCCTGCAGCACCCGGCGGCATTGGACAGCGCCTTCGAGTTCGTCACCGCGGGTGATGGTGATTCGGTCCGGTTGGGGTCGATGGAAGTCTCGACGGTGAGGACCAACCATCCTCCGCCCACCCTGGCGCCGCGCATAACGGCGGGGGACCGCTCGGTCACCTACACCGCCGACACCGGGCCGAGCGACGCGGTCGCCTCGCACGCGGCGGGATCCGACCTGCTGCTGGCCGAGGCTTCCAGGACCGGCCGGAGGGGTCCTGACACCTATCCCCATCACATGACCGGCGCCGAGGCCGGAACCATGGCCGCCGCGGCGGGTGTGGGGCGTCTGGTGCTGACACATGTCCCCGCCCATGAGGACCCCGGCCGGGTCCTGGCCGAGGCGGAGTCCGAGTTCGACGGCCCGGTGGCGCTGGCCGTGCCCGGCGCCCGCATGACGGTATGACAAGCGGGGTGGTGTGAGCATGAGCCCTTCGAGAGAGAGACCGGCCGACGAGTTGAGGGCGATTCGCATCACGCGGGGTTACACCGAGATGACGCCGGGCTCGGTGTTGATCGAGATGGGTCGGACGGTGGTACTGGCCACCGCTTCGATTGCGGACAAGGTGCCGCCCTGGATGCGGAATACCAACCGGGGATGGGTGAAGGCCGAGTACGCCATGCTTCCGGGATCCGGTAACCAGCGCATCTCTCGTAGTTCCTACACATCAGGGCGCCCCAAGGAGATCTCCAGGCTCATCGGCCGTTCCCTTCGCGCGGTGGTGGCCCTCGAGAAGATGGCCGACACGATGGTTACGGTGGACTGCGATGTGATCCAGGCTGACGGAGGGACGCGCACGGCGGCGATCAACGCAGGATGGATCGCCCTCCACGACGCCCTGGAGTGGACGGTGGCCGAGGGCCTTCTGGCAACCAACCCGCTACTCGATCGGGTGGCCGCCATCTCGGTGGGGTTGGTGGGAGGCGTACCGCTGCTCGACCTGGAGTACCAGGACGACGTGGCGGCCTCGGTGGACCTCAACGTGGTGATGACCGGGCGCGGCCTGCTGGTGGAGGTCCAGGGCACCGCCGAACAGCTTCCGTTCAGCCGGGCCGAACTGGATGAGCTTCTGGACCTGGCTGCGTCGGGGATCGCCCGGATCGCAGACCTCCAGGCGGAACTGGTGGCCGGGTGAGCCGTCCGGTCATCGAGCGAGCGGTGGTGGCCTCCAAGAACCCGGACAAGATCGCCGAGCTCGAGACGCTGCTGACTCGGCACGGGATCGTCGAGGAGGTGGTCCGCGGGATGGAATGGCCCGATGTGGTGGAGGACGCACCCACGCTAGAAGGCAACGCGCTCCTCAAGGCCCGCCAGGTGGCGCGCAGCACCGGCCTGCCCTCGATCGCCGACGACACCGGCCTGGAAGTGGACGCGCTAGGCGGTGCTCCCGGAGTCCACACGGCCCGGTACTCGGGGCCGGATGCCACGTACCGGTCGAACGTGGACGCCCTGCTCGCGGCCCTGCGGGGCGTGGAGGATCGCACCGCCCGTTTCCGGACCGTGGTGGTGGCAATCCTGGCGGACGGCGCCGAGGTGGTTGCGGAGGGAGAGCTGGTCGGTGAGATCGGCCTGGCGCGCCGGGGATCCGCAGGCTTCGGATACGACCCGGTCTTCGACGTGGACGGCCGTACCCTGGCGGAGATGGAGCCACAGGAGAAGGGCAGGGTCAGCCACCGGGCCCGCGCCATCGTGGCGCTGGCGGATGCCCTCTCGGCCCACCGGACGTGACCAGCTTCCCCACGCCGGGCAGAAGGATTGGGAAGCCCACTAGAGCGGTCTGTCTGTGGAACGGCGGTGTGGTATGGCGTCGGCAGCGGTGTTCCTCGCAAGGCCCGCTGACGAAGGCGTACCCGCAGCGGTACGTTGAGGAAGCGGAACGCAGCGACGGGACGCCGATGGCAGCCATAACACACCTGGTTGTTTCGCAGGCAGACCGCTACAATGCCCTGCGGGTCGCTAGCTCAATCTGGCAGAGCAACGGACTCTTAATCCGCAGGTTCCGGGTTCGAGTCCCGGGCGACCCACCTCCGGGACGGTTCCGCAGCGGTCAACAGCGTCCCTCGTCGCGGGTGTGGCGGAACGGTAGACGCGCCAGGTTTAGGTCCTGGTGGGCAATGCCCGTGGGGGTTCGAGTCCCTCCACCCGCACGATCTAGTTATTAGTCGCTAGTTGTTAGTCATAAGTTGCCGATGTAATTAGGAACTAGCAACTGGATACCGGCCACTACTGGAAGGATACGAACACCGGCACCGGGGTCAGCTTCAGGACCTGTTCGGGGGTGGCGGTGGGGGAGTCCTCGTCATAGAAGTTCTTCCAGCCCCACCAGAACCGGTCGGCGTCGGGTTCGAGGGTCAGGGCGTTCCAGGTGCTGTACTTGGCCTCCAGGCTTCCCTGCCCGTCCATCTGGATCAACACCGCCAGTTCGGGAGGCGTCTCTATCAGGGGGCGGTTGGTGATCATGGAGAACCGGAACTGGTGGATGATCAGGAGCTTCTGGGGGAGTGCTTCCTCCCGGACTATCGCCGCGAGCCATTCGATCACCCGGTTGATCTCCGCGGCGTCGACCGTACCGATCTGGCGCAGATGGACCTGGTCGGGCTTCAGCCTCCACTCGGGATCCAGGGCGAGGCCGACGTGGGGTAGGCGAAGGAACTCCTCGTATATCTTCGCCTGGGTCAGGAAGTCGGTACGGCCCGGCTGCAGGTCCAAGACCACGTAGACGTCGTTGGCGTCAGCGATCTCGATCCATGGCCGGATCACATCCCTTGCCGTTTCGGACGAGTAGTCGCCGTCCCGACCGGCTCCGGCCGAGGCGACGGTGGCGATGATCTCGAAGGTGGGAAGCACGATCGAGCCGTCCGCGCCGTATCCCTCCATGATCGACTGGAGCCGCTCGACGCCTTCTTGGGGGCTTTGCTCGCCCAGCACCCCGAGCGCGGACGTCACCGGGTGCCCGTACACGGCCACCAGCCGGCGCCCGTCGCCCTCTCCGAACATGAGCAGGCCGCCCCCGGGAATCTCGGCGTTCCGCCGGACCACCTCCAACTGCCACGCCAGATCATCGTCGAAGTCCGAGAGCAGGTCCACCTTGGTAGCGCCCGCGATCATCTTCCGCGCGTAGGCGGGAAGGGCCCTCAGATCCCCTTCCACCACGACCACGCCGACACCGATCTGGATACCGAGGGCCATCAGGGCGGACGGCGCGGCCGGATCCACCAGCCAGACGCGGTCCGGGGTCCTGGCGTCGGACGGGAAAGCCGCCTGCCAATCGACCTCCACCGGCTCGACGGTGAACCCGGCGAGGGCGTCGAGAAGCACCCGCTCGTCAAAGCCGGCGGCCACGATCCGCTCCGGCGCCAGGCGGCGAAGCTCGTCCATCAACTGATCATCGAACCACTGGCCGACCAGCAGCAGAGGCCCTCGAAGGCCACTTGCGGCCATGGTGGCCATGGCCGCCGGATTGGTGGCGAAGGCCAGACCGACCTCGTAGGCACACGTGAAGGCGGCCTGAGAGATCTCGACGCTGACCGTGACGGCCGAGGTCTGAGTGGGGCGGAAGTCCTCCGGGATGCGGGGCGAGCAATCCCTCTCCGCCGGAGCCGGCGCGGGCGCCGCCTGGGAGGAGGGCTCTCCGGATCGGTCGTCCTTCCCGGTGACCGGGCCGGTATCGGGAGAGGAGGTGTCCGTGGAAGGTCCCCCGACCGAGTCTGCGGGATCCGCGGCTGAGGTGGGGGCGGCGACGCTCGACGGTGCGGCTTCCTCGGCCGACTCTCCGTCCGGCCAGAGGTAGAAGGCGATCGCCAAGAGGATGGCGAGTACCGCCATCCGTCCGGCCGCGGAAACGAGAACCCGGCGCCCACGTGCGCTCGGAGGGTTAGAATCCATGTTCAACGAGCGCTCCTGAGGGTGCTCGAACGGGCTGTGGCGCAGCTTGGCAGCGCGCCTGCTTTGGGAGCAGGAGGTCGTCGGTTCAAATCCGACCAGCCCGACCCGAACCTCCCTCTGGCAGGCGGTGTGAAGGCTAGCCGTTCGCCCTCCGTTTTTCGCGGACCTGTCGGGTCCGGGCGCGTCCCGGTCAGGCGTATACGGCATGTATTATGGGCAAGACCGGCGGGTGTAGCTCAATGGTAGAGCTCCAGCCTTCCAAGCTGGCGGTGAGGGTTCGATTCCCTTCACCCGCTCCGACGGATGAGCCCTGGACCGGGCTGCCGCGGAGCGTAGGGCTGTGATGAGCCCCCGTAGCTCAGTGGACAGAGCAGGAGCCTTCTAAGCTCTTGGTCGGAGGTTCGAATCCTTCCGGGGGCGCGCCACGATGGGTACTGATCCGGAGCCGGCGAGTCCGCATTACAAAGAGCCGGGTGTGATGCCCGGCGCATGGTGGCCGTAGCTCAGCTTGGTTAGAGCGCCTGGTTGTGGTCCAGGAGGTCGGGGGTTCGAGTCCCCTCGGTCACCCTGGTGCTGAGTCGTTCGACCGCGCCTGGCCTAGCCCGACTCCTGGGAGTGTCGTGTCATTCACCGTTTCTGAAGTGAGCGACTTCGAACGTCGTATCACCCTCCTGCTCGACAGCCGTCGCCTTGATGCGGCCGAATCGCGCGCCGCCCGGAGGCTGGCGCGGGACATCCACGTGAACGGTTTCCGCCGTGGCAAGGCGCCCCGCCGCATGGTGGAGCGGGTGGTCGGCAGGGAGCGGGTCCGCAACGATGCCATCGAGGACCTGCTGTCGGACCGCCTTCCCGGGGTATGGGAAGGCACCGGCCTGGCCCCGGCCGTCTCGCCCGTGGTGGATGGCATCAGGGAGGTCGCCGACGGTGTCGAGGTGGATCTCCTCGTAAGCCTATGGCCCACGTTGGCGACCCCGCCGGTCTACGAAGGCAGGACGGTCGAACTCGATGCTCCCGAGGAGATCGGCGACGAAGCCGTCGGGCGATACGTGGACATGTACAGGGAGCAGTTCGCCGAACTGGAGACCGTGGAACGGCCCTGCCGAGCGGGCGACTACGTGGCCATCGACCTCAGCTCCTCGCATGACGGGCGCCCTCTGGAGGCGCCGGCGGCCACCGGGTTCCTGTACGAGTTGGGCGTCGAGGCGGCGATGGAGGGCTTGACCGAGCAACTGACGGGGTGCGAGGCCGGCGCGGTGGTCGAGTTCGAGGCGCCGCTGCGCATGGCGGTCGGCGACCTGGCCGAAGGCACCGTGATCGAGGTGCGGGTGGTCGTCGACGAGGTGCGGGAGAAACTCCTTCCGGATCTGGACGACGAGTGGGTGTCGGACTTCACCGACTTCGACACGGTGAGCGAGCTGCGTGAGCAGGTGTTCAAGGATCTAGACGGGCAGCGCCTCGAATCTCTGCGAAGCCAGCTGCGCGGTGTCCTCCTGTCGGAACTGGCCGAGGAGGTGGAACTGGACATACCGCAAGCCGTCGTCGATGCGTCCGCGATGAGGATGTTCGAGGACTTCCGTGGACGCCTCGATGAGCAGAAGTCGTCGGTCGAGGAGTACTTGGAAGCGACCGGGCAGGACATCGAAGCCGTCTTCGGACAGTTCCTTGGCCGCGCCACCGCGCAGATACAGGTCGGAGCGTTGCTGGACTCGGTTGCCGAGCACACCGGAATCGAGGTCCGGGACGAGGACATCCTCGATGCCTACCAGGCCGTAGCCTCCCGAACGGATCAATCGGTCGAGAGCATTGCCGAGGAGATGGCGGGGAGTGCTCTAGAAAACAGCGTGCGCGGTGATATCCTGCGGACCCGGGCACTGGACACTCTCATGAGAGCCGTGGTGGCTACGGATGGTGATGGGGTCGTGATCGACCTCCGGCTCGATCCGCCCGATGCCCCGGAGACCGTCGAGGACGAGACCGAGTAAGGAGAGCAGTGAGCGACATCATGCCGCCGATCGGCGCAGCCACGAATCCTCCGGCCACGGGCTACCTTGTACCGACGGTGGTCGAGTCCACCAGCCGGGGCGAGCGGGCCTTCGACATCTACTCCCGTCTCCTCAAGGACCGGATCATCTTCCTCGGGACGCCGATCGACGACGCGGTGGCGAACCTGGTCATGGCCCAACTGCTCCATCTCGAATCGGAGGATCCCGACCGTGATGTCAACCTCTACATCAACTCCCCGGGTGGCTCCATCACGAGCCTGTTCGCCATCTACGACACCATCCAGTACATCAAGCCGGATGTCAGCACCGTGTGTATGGGGATGGCCGCCTCGGCCGCCGCGGTGATCCTCGCCGGCGGCGCCCCGGGGAAGCGGTTTGCCCTGCCGCACGCCCGGGTGATGCTCCACCAGCCCCAGGGAGGGGCGAGCGGGCAGGCCACCGACATCGAGATACAGGCGCGCCTGATCGTCCAGATGAGGGAGCAACTCAACCGGATCCTGGCCCGCCACACCGGCCAGGAGTACGAGAAGCTGTCCCAGGACACCGACCGTGACTTCTGGATGCTCGCCGAGGAGGCGAGGGAGTACGGGGAGCACGGGATCGTGGACGCGGTGCTGACCAGTCGTGAGCTGGTAGCGGTCGAGGACCTCTGAGGCGTGGCTACCAAGTACGGGGACGGGAGCGATCTGCTCAAGTGCAGCTTCTGCGGCCATTCGCAGAAGCAGGTCAAGAAGCTCATCGCCGGGCCCGGGGTCTACATCTGTGACGAGTGCGTCCTGCTCTGTACCGAGATCCTGGACGACGACCTTTCCACCAGGGAGTCCGAACACGACGGGGAGTTGCCCAAGCCGTCCGAGGTGTACGACTTCCTGGACGGCTACGTCATCGGCCAGGAGCGGGCCAAGAAGACCCTGGCCGTGGCGGTCTACAACCATTACAAGCGGGTGCGGGCCGGGACACCCCGCAAGGAAGAGGTGGAGCTCTCCAAGTCCAACATCCTGCTGATCGGCCCTACGGGATGCGGCAAGACGCTCCTGGCCCAGACCCTGGCCCGGATGCTCAACGTTCCCTTCGCCATCGCCGATGCAACCGCTCTCACCGAGGCGGGTTATGTGGGAGAGGATGTCGAGAACATCCTGCTCAAGCTGCTACAGGCCGCCGACTACGACATCAAGCGAGCCGAGCAGGGCATCATCTACATCGACGAGGTGGACAAGATCGCCCGCAAGGCCGAGAACCCTTCCATCACGCGGGATGTTTCCGGTGAAGGGGTGCAGCAGGCGCTGCTGAAGATCCTGGAGGGGACCGTGGCCTCGGTGCCCCCTCAGGGCGGCCGCAAGCACCCCCATCAGGAGTTCATCCAGATCGACACCACCGACGTGCTGTTCATCTCGGGCGGGGCGTTCGCCGGGCTCGAGGAGGTGATCTCCCGCCGGATCGGCAACAAGGTGGTCGGGTTCGGCGCAGATCTGCGGTCCAGTCCCGACCGGCCCCAGCCGGAGTTGCTCTCGGAGGTAATGCCGGAAGACCTGATCAAGTTCGGTCTGATCCCCGAGTTCATCGGGAGGCTTCCCATGGTGGCCACCGTGAACGCGCTGGACAAGGAGGCGCTGATCCGGATCCTCCAGGAACCCCGCAACGCCCTCGTCAAGCAGTACGCCCGGATTTTCGAGCTCGACAACGTGGAGTTGGTGTTCGATGATGATGCTCTCGAGGCCATTGCCGACCTGGCGATGCTGAGGGGCACCGGCGCCCGCGGCCTGCGGGCCATCATGGAGGAAGTACTCCTCGACACCATGTACGAGCTTCCCTCCCTGCCGGACATCGGGCGGGTGCTGATCGACCGGAAGGTGGTGGAGGAGAAGACCAACCCGACCCTCCTGGCCATCAGCGACATCGAGAATCGCCGCGAGAGGAGCGCGTAGCCGCCCGGCCCGGGTCGGGTAAGCGCGGCCGATTCCACCTCCGCAATGACTACCAGCGCTCCCGACCCCCTCCAGGGAAGCTACGACCCCCGCCGCGTGGAAGAGCGCTGGTATCCGGTCTGGGAACGGTCGGGCGCCTTCCGCCCCGAGGTCAATCCGGGCGGCGAGCCGTTCTGCATCGTCATACCTCCCCCCAACGTGACCGGCGTGCTCCACATCGGGCATGCCCTGGACCACTCCATCCAGGATGCCATCATCCGGCGCAAGCGCATGCAGGGCTACGCCACCCTCTGGCTGCCCGGGACCGATCATGCCGGCATCGCCACCCAGATGGTCGTGGAACGGGAGCTAGCCCTGGAGGGTCTTAGCCGCCACTCCATGGGCCGGGAGGCCTTCGTCGAGCAAGTCTGGCAGTGGAAGCGCCAATCGGGGGGCACCATCACCGAGCAGATGCGAGCCCTGGGTGACTCGTGTGACTGGACGAGGGAGCGCTTCACCCTCGATGAGGGCCTGTCCGCCGCGGTGCGAGAGGTGTTCGTGCGCCTCCACGAGCAGGGGTTCATATACCAGGGGCAGCGGATTATCAACTGGTCTCCGGGGCTCTTGACCGCTATCTCCGACATCGAGGTGGAGTACCGGGAGGTGGAGGGCCAACTCGTCCACATCACCTACCCCTTCGCGGACGGGGACGGCGCAGCCGGTATAACCGTCGCCACCACCCGGGCGGAGACCATGCTGGGCGATACGGGCGTGGCCGTCCACCCCGGCGATGATCGCTACCGCCACCTGGTCGGGCGGACGGTGCGCCTTCCGCTCATGGGGCGGGACATCCCGGTGGTGGCCGACGAAGCGGTCGACCCGGACTTCGGGACGGGGGCCGTCAAGGTCACTCCGGCCCACGATCCGCTCGACTTCGACATCTCGCAGCGAACCGGGCTGGCTCCCGTCCAGGTGATCGGCGAGGACGGAACGATGACTGCCGCCGCCGGCGACTTCGCCGGTCTGGACCGGTTCGAAGCCCGGACGCAGGTCGTAGAGGCCCTCAGGGCCGGCGGCTACCTCGAACGCATCGAGGAGCACCACCACACGGTGGGCCATTGCTCCCGCAGCGGAGTGCCCATCGAACCGCTGCTGTCCAAGCAATGGTTCGTGCGGGTGGCGGAGTTGGTGGGCCCGGCGGTGGAGGTGGTGCAGGAGGACCTCGCCAGGTTCGTCCCCAAGCGTTGGGAACGGAACTACTTCCGCTGGATGGAGAACCTCGAGGATTGGTGTATCAGTCGCCAGCTCTGGTGGGGTCATCGGATCCCGGCCTGGTACTGCGAAGCCGACGGCGAAGTGATCGTGGCCACGTCCGCGCCGCGTTCCTGCATGAAGTGCGGCTCGGAGCGGTTCCGGCCCGAAGAGGACGTCCTGGACACCTGGTTCAGCTCGGCGCTCTGGCCCTTCAGCACGCTCGGATGGCCGGAGCAGACGGACGACCTGGAACGTTTCTATCCCACCGACGTGCTGGTGACCGGCTACGACATCATCTTCTTCTGGGTGGCCCGCATGCTGAAGATGGGCATGCAGTTCGCGGGCGATGTCCCGTTCCGTGAGATCGTCATCCACGGACTGGTCCGGGCGTCCGACGGCCGGAAGATGTCGAAGTCGCTCAACAACATCGTGGATCCCTTCGAGATGATCGAGCAGTACGGTGCCGATGCCCTGCGGCTCAGCCTGCTGCAGTCGGCCTCCCCGGGCCACGACGTGCCCTTCGACGTCAGTTGGGTGGATGCCGCCCGGCGCTTCGGCAACAAGCTGTGGAACGCCACCAGGTTTGCCCTGTTCCACCTGCCGCCCGGTTCGGTGCCGGCGGTCGGCGGCTATCCGGAGGACCCAGGCCCGGTCGACCGATGGATACTCGCCCGGTTGGGAGAGGTGGCGGAGCGGTACGACGAGTTGTCGGATGCGCACCGGCTGTCGGATGCCTTCTCGCTCATGTACTCGTTCGCCTGGTCGGAGGTGTTCGACTGGTATCTCGAGATGTCGAAGCCCGTGCTGTCGGCGGGAGGTCCGGAGGCGGAGCCGGTCAGGCAGACCCTGGGTGTGGTCATGCGTGACCTGCTCAAGTTCTTCCACCCGGCCATTCCCTTCGTGACCGAGGAGCTCTACAGCCACCTGGTGGCCGACGACCTGCTCATCGTGGCGCCATGGCCCGAAGTTCCCCGCTACACGGCGCCGGCAAGGATGGACATCCTCCAGGATCTGATCACCGCCCTGAGGGGATCGCGGTCCTACCACGGGTGGGCCGCCCGTGAGGAACTCGACGCGGTCGTCCATGATCCGGCCGGCGCCTGGGACGACTGGTGGACGCCCCAGCTGGCATCGCTGGCCGGGATCAGCGCCAGGGTGGGTCCGCCCCCGGTGAGCCCGGGCTACCTGCGGGTGGCGGCCGGGCCGGTGGAGGCCTACGTGGAGGTGCGCGGCGTCATGGACATCGAGGCCGAGCAGGAGCGGCTGGGACGCCGGCTCCGGAAGGCCCGCGCCGAGCTCCAGCAGTCGGAGGCCAAGCTGTCGAACCCGGCCTTCCGCTCCCGTGCACCGGAGGAGGTCGTGTCCAAAGAGGAGCACAAGGCGGAAGCCTCCCGAGCCCTGGTCGATCGGTTGGTCAGCCAGATCGAGGCGCTCGGACCGGCCCGCACCTGACCGACCGTTCGAGCGGATGAACTACGACGAAGCCGTCGCCTATCTCGATCGGCACATCGAGCTGGGGTGGAAGCCGGGGCTCGAGCGGATCCACCGGCTGCTCGAGATGATGGGGTCACCCCACCTTCGCAGCCCGGCCATCCACATCACCGGGACCAACGGCAAGACGACGGTCACCACCGTCGCCGCCTCGGTGCTGGATCAGATGGGTCTCAAGTCGGGTACGTTCACATCCCCCCATCTCGAACGGGTGGAGGAGCGGTTCAAGGTGGCCGGCGAGATGGCCACGCCGGAGCAGTTCGCGCGGGCCGTCACGGATGTCGCATCCTTCGTGGATCTGCTGGAGGCCGAGACCGGGGAGCGCGCCACCTACTTCGAGTTGACCACCGCCGCCGCCTTCGCCCTGTTCGCCAACGAGGCGGTGGACGTGGCCGTGGTCGAGGTGGGGATGGGGGGTCGCCTCGACGCCACCAACGTGCTGGAGAGCCAGGTGGCGGTGCTGACCGGTGTCTCGATCGATCACGCCGAGTACCTGGGGACCACCGAGGTCGAAATTGCCCGCGAGAAGCTGGCCATCCTCAAGGCCGGTGGGGTGCTGGTGACCGGGAACCTGCCCTGGGAGGTGGAGCCCGAGGCCGATCGGCGAGCGGACGAGTTGGGAGCGCTGCGCCGGGCGGTGGGCCGGGACTTCCGGATCGAGGACCTGCGCATGTCGGTAGGCGGCTGGTCGTACGATCTCGACGGGATCTACGAGCAATACGACGATCTCTACCTCCCCCTCCACGGTCGCCACCAGGCGGCCAACGCGGCTGTGGCCGTGGCGGCGGTCGAGGAGCTGTTCGGGCGGGCCCTGCCATCCGAAGCGGTCCGTGACGGCCTGGCCGGCACCAAGGTCCCGGCCAGGATGGAAGTGGTGGGACGGGAGCCACTGGTGGTGCTGGACGGCGCCCACAACCCCGAGGCCACCGTGGCGCTGGCGAGGACGCTGCGCGAGGAGATGCCGGCGGCAGGCTGGACGCTCGTCGTCGGCGCCTTCCGGGACAAGGACATCCACTCCATGCTGGCGCCCTTCGGGGAGCTGGTCGGCCAGGCCATCGCCACCGCGGCGGATCACGAGCGGGCCGCCGAACCGAGCGACCTCGTGGTGGCGCTGGAGAGGGTGCTACCCGGCATCCCGGTGACGTGGGTGAGGCCTGTCCGCGCCGCCGTGGAGCTGGCCAAGGAGTGGAGTGGAAGTGACGGCGCCGTTCTCATCACCGGCTCCTTCTATGTGGCCGGCGAGGCCCGCACCGGGTTGGTCCGGCAGGAGGGTGCCTGAAGCGTCCGGACGCTAGTTGCCAGTTGCTGGTTGCTAGTTTATATTGGATTAGACCGACCACTGACCACTGACCACCGACGCCCGGGGGGTCGCCGGTCGACAGTACAACCGGAACTACCGACCAGAGACTATGAAAAGGCAGGCACAGCGATGGCCCACGAAGACACCTTCATAATGGTGAAGCCGGACGGGGTAAGGCGTCGCCTGGTCGGCGAGGTGATCTCCCGGTTCGAGGCGAAGGGACTCGACCTGCATCGCCTCGAGATGGTCTTGCCGGACAGCGCCACCGCGACCGCGCACTACGCCGAGCACGAGGGGAAGCCCTTCTACGCCGGCCTGATCGAGTTCATCACCTCCGGTCCGGTAGTCGCCATGCATTGGTCGGGCGAATCGGCCATCACGGTGGCTCGAGCCCTGGTGGGAGCGACCGATCCCGCCGTGGCCCTACCGGGCACCATCCGCGGCGACTTCGGCCTGGAGGTGGGGGAGAACATCGTCCACGGATCCGACAGCCCGGCGAGCGCCGCGCGCGAACTGGCGCTCTGGTTCACCTGATGGTTGCAGAGCCGGGAGCAGACCGGATGTCCGAAGAGCCCATCCATAGGGTAGAGTTGGCCCGAGACCAGCGACAGGGACCTTCAATCAATGCCAGATAACCCGTTCGTCGTTGCCGGCCAGGACATGGCGGTCGATCTGGGTACAGCCAATACCCTCGTCTACGTCCGCAACCAGGGTGTCCTGCTGAACGAGCCTTCGGTGGTGGCCATCAACACCAACACCAACGAGGCGCTGGCCGTGGGCATGGACGCCAAGCGCATGATCGGCCGCACCCCGTCGCACGTGAAGGCGATCAGGCCTCTCCGGGACGGTGTGATCGCCGACTTCGACATCACCGAGCGCATGCTCCGTTACTTCATCAAGAAGGTGCACCGCCGCCGCTGGGCCAAGCCGAGGATCGTGATCTGCGTGCCTTCCGGCATCACCGGGGTGGAACGGAGGGCTGTGGAGGAGGCGGCCTACCACGCCGGCGCCCGCAACGCCTTCACCATCGATGAGCCGATGGCGGCGGCCATCGGATGCGGATTGCCGGTCAACGAGCCCACCGGCTCGATGGTGGTCGACATCGGTGGCGGAACCACGGAGGTGGCGGTCATCGCCATGGGCGGCATCGTGGTGTCGAGGAGCGTCCGCGTGGGTGGCGACGACATGGACGAGCGGATCGTCGAATGGGTGAAGAAGGAGCACAACCTCCTGCTGGGCCTGCGCACCGCGGAGCAGATCAAGATGGCGATCGGATCGGCCTATCCGTATCACAACGAGCCGAGCGCCGAGGTGAAGGGCCGCGACCTGGTGGCCGGCCTGCCGAAGACCGTGCTGCTCACCGCTTCCGAAGTCAGGGCAGCCATCCAGGAACCTCTGTCGATGATGATCGATGCGATCCGGTACACCCTGGACAACACGCCGCCCGAGCTGGCCGCCGACCTGATGAACGTGGGCATCACGATCACGGGCGGAGGCGCCTTGCTCAAGGTACTGCATCACCGGCTGGCGTTCGAGACCGGCTTGCGGGTCGAGATCGCCGAACGGCCCCTCCAGTCGGTGGTGGTCGGATCCGGCCGATGCCTGGAACAGTTCGACGTCCTGCAGGGAGTCCTCGAGTCATCCGGCCGGTTCTAGGTTTCCAAGTCCGAGAGCCGGATCCGCCGGATGATGAAGTGAAGGGCCAGGGAAATCTCCTCTCCGCCAAGACTCTCGAGTGCCGGTAGACAACACCGCCAACGCGCCGGAGGCAGGGGGAGGAGGGGCGCCCCGAACGATCGGTCTGCCTACGTAGCCATCGCGCTACTCGTAATCTCCCTCACCCTCATGACCCTTGACATCCGGGCGTCGAGAGGTGGTTTCGGAGCCGACCTCCGCAATAGCGCCCAAGTGGTGATCGCGCCGTTCCAGGCAGCTGTGAACGCGGTGGTGACCCCGGTGGTGAGCTTCTCGGACGGCCTGTCCAACCTGGCCGGGCTCCGCGAGGAGAACCAGCGCCTCCGGGACCGGATCGAGTCCTTGGAACGGGAAGCGGCTCAGGTGGGCCACCTCGAGGCCCAGGTGTCCGAGCTCGAGACCCTGCTGGCGCTGCGGCTCGGCGAGGACCTGTACCAGCTGTCGGTCGCGGCCGAGGTCACGGCCCGGGGAGGAACCCTCGACCCGACCCTCACCATCGACCGCGGTACCGGTGACGGGGTCCATACCGGCCAGCCGGTGGTGGACGGGCAAGGGGCTCTGATCGGCTTGGTATCCGAGGCCGGTGAGGCGGGTGCCAGTGTCATACCGATCACTTCGCGCCGGGCTCCTGCCGTCACGGTGCGCCTGCCCGATGGGCAGCGCGGGGTAGTGACGGGACAGGGCGCGGGAGCGCTGGAGCTCTCCATCCTCGATGCGACGGATCCGGTGGAGGGTGGCGAGTTGCTGGTGACCTTCGGGCCTTACGGAGACTCCAACGCCTACCCGAAGGACCTGGATGTCGGCATCGTGGCCGAGGCGGCGGATCCGCAGTTCGGGACCATCAGGGTCCGCGTGGAGCCGATGGGGGATCTCGAGCGCCTGGAATACGTGGCGGTTGTCCCCTGGCCGCCCGGGCCGCAACTCCTGGACGGGGAAGCGTAGATGGAAGGCCTGCGGTTCCTGCTCTCGCTGCTGCTGGTGATGGCGGCGGCTCTGGTCCAGACCAGCGTGTTCCACAGCATCCGGCCGTTCGGCGCGAGCCCCGACGTCGTCCTGCTGATCGTGGTGGTCGGTGCGGTCTGGCTCAAGCCCGAAGCGGCGGTGTTGCTGGGATTCGTGGGCGGGCTGCTGCTTGACATGCTCGGATCGGCGCCCCTGGGTCTGAGCGGGCTGGCGTTCACGGTCGGCGCCTATATCACGGTGCGGAGCCGGGATCGGTTCGACTACGGGCTCCCGGTGGGTGTGATGACCGTGGGCGGCATCACGCTGGTCACGCTGGTTACCAACGCCCTGATAGGCACCCTGTTCGGCGAGGGCACGCTGGGCAACCCCGACATAGTCAGAACCCTGCTGCTGGTGCCGATCTACAACATGGTGTTGGCGGTGGGCGTTCTCCCGCTGGCCGACAGGCTGTTCTCGTGGGTGGCAGGCCCGCGCCATGGCCGGATGCGGAGCCGGATATGAGCAGCAGGAAGCGGTCGGAGGGCCGCGAACAGGTGACGAACAGCTGGCGCGTGGGAATCCTGGCCCTGCTGTTCACTGGGGCGTTGTCGATCCTGTTCTTCCGGCTGTGGTTCGTGCAGCTCGCCGCCGGCCCGGAGTGGCTGCTGGAAGCCGACCAGAACATCGTCAGCAGCGAGCCGATCGCGGCGCCGCGGGGTGACATAGTCGACCGGAACGGCACGGTGCTGGCCACCTCCGTACCGGGTCTCGTCATCGAGATCGACCGGTCGGTCCTCCCGATCGAGGTCGAGGATGACGTCCTCCAGCGGCTGGCTGCCATCCTCGAGCTGTCGCCCGTAGAGGTGCGCGAGGCGGTGGAGCGCACCCGGTCGGGTGAGGTAGCCGCCCTGAGGGAGTTCGAGATCGACGCCGACACGGCCTACCTGATAATGGAGCAGCGAGCCACCCTGCCGGGTGTCACGGTACGAGCGCTGCCGGTTCGCGGGTACACGCAGGGGTCGCTGATGGGTCATGTCCTGGGTCATATGGGGTTACCCTCCCCCGGCGATCTCGAGCGACTACCCATTGCCGACACCAACACGCCGATCGGGAAGCTCGGGGTGGAGCGTGAGTACGAGGAGTTCCTGCGAGGGGCGCCCGGGAAGCACGTGTACCGGATAAACCCCGAGGGCGCCATCCTGGAGGAGATCGGCACCGTCGATCCGATTCCCGGGGCCACGGTCCGGCTGACCCTGGACGTCGAGGCCCAGGCGGAGGTCGAGAGGATCCTGATCGAGGCCATCGAGCTGTCCAATGCGCTGAAGGAGGACCGGGAGGAGGAGGAGGACCCGGCCGAGACCCCGCAGCCGACCGAGCGAGCCACCGCCGTGGTGATGGAGGTGAACACGGGCGCCATCCTCGCCATGGCCTCCTACCCGACCTTCGAACCGCAGGTGTTCGTGGGCGGCATCGATGTCGACTCCTTCGAGGAGCTGTCTAAGCGTCAGGCCTTCAACAACCTGGCCATCCAGGGTGTGAAGCCGCCCGCGTCCACCTTCAAGTCCATCACCTACGTGACCGCCATGGAGGAGAACATCTTCCCGGAGGGGGTGTCCAGCCCGGAGGAGACCATCGAGTGCTCCTCGCAGCTGGCGCATGATTTCGGTGACGACTCGCAGCATCTCTGGAGGAACTGGACCTATCCAGAATCCGACGGGCGGCAGAACCTCCATGACGCTCTCCGGCGATCCTGCAACATCTACTTCTGGGAGGTGGCTCTCTCCGTCTGGAGGGCGTACGCCCGGACAGACCGCGAGGGGATAGTGCAGGAGTGGGCCCGGGCGGTCGGGGTGGGTCGCCCCACCCAGGTCGACCTCCCATTCGAGCACGAGGGAATCCTGGGCGATCGCCAGCTCTTCGAGGAATGGCGGGAAAACCAGCCGTGGCGGGTACGGGCGGAGGGCTGGCTCGGCGGCGATCTCATGAACATCGTCGTCGGCCAGGGCCCGATCGTCGCCACTCCGCTCCAGATGGCGGTCGCCTACGCGTCGATGCTCAACGGGGGAACCGTCTACCAGCCCCGAGTGGCGGACGCCATAGAGACATCTGACGGTGAGCGCCTGCGAACCCTCGAGCCCCGCGTACTCCGGTCGGTGGACATCAGTCCGGAAACCGTCGCGTCCCTGAGGTCGGATTTGACCTCCGTGGTCCGTTCCGGCACGGCGAGGCGCGCATTCGAGGACCTGGGTGGGCTGGTTGAACTGGTGGGAGGCAAGACCGGTACCGCCCAGTCGTTCACCGACCAGGAGGGCGTCTTCCACGACTCGACGGCCTGGTTCGTCGGCGTGGCGCCGATCGATGCTCCGAGATGGGTGGTCGCGGTGATGGTGGACGAGGGCGGTTCGGGAGGCGCGGTGGCGGCGCCGGCGGCACGAGCCATATTCCAGTACCTGCTCGGTACGGACGTCACGCCCCTGGTCGCGGGTGAGGATACGGAGCGCTAATAGCATGGCGGTGCTGGGTCGTTCCCTGGATGGCGTGGGCGGGATTTTCGAGGACCGTCCCAGGCCGACACCGGATGTCATCGTGTTCGTCCTGGTGGCCGCGCTCATGGCGCTGGGCAGTGTGATGGTCTACTCGTCGACGTTCGTCCGGCTGGACGAGGAGACGGGAGATCCCACGTCGGCCATGCGGAGGCAGATGATCTTCGCAGGCGTGGCGCTGGTCACCTACGTGGTGGCCTCGATGATCGACTATCGCCTGTACCGGCGCTTTCCGTTCCTCATCTACGGCATCATGATGATCGCCCTGATCGGTGTCCTGTTCGCCCCTCCCCAAAAGGGCGCTACACGCTGGATTCCCGTGGGAGCCTTCCAGTTCCAGCCGTCCGAATTCGCCAAGGTGGCCCTGATAATCGCGCTGGCGAGCTTGCTGACCGGCGGGGCCGGGCGGCGCTTGTCATGGAGGTCCCTCGGAACGGCCCTCCTGATGGCGGCTGCACCCGGATTCCTCATCTTCCTCCAACCCGATCTCGGCACCATGCTGGTGGTGGGATTCATCACCGTCGGCATGATCTTCGTGGCCGGCTCGAGTATCCGCCAGATGTTGGTCCTGGGAGCTTCCGGGGTGGTGGGCGTGATGGCCGTGTTCCAGCTCGATGTCCTCAAGTCCTACCAGATCGCCCGGCTCGCCGGGTTCCTCGATCAGGCCTCCGACCTGCAGGGCGTCAACTGGAACCTCTACCAGAGCCAGATCGCCATCGGCTCCGGCCAGCTCGTAGGACGGGGGTTGTTCCAGGGCACCCAGACCCGTCTGAGCTTCATCCCTTCCCAGACCACCGACTTCATATTCACCGCGGTGGGGGAGCAGTTCGGCTTCATCGGCGGTTCGGCGGTGATCCTGGCCTACGCCATCCTGATATGGCGCGTGCTGATCGTGGCCGCGGTAGCGCCCAACGCGTTCGGGTCCATGATCTCGGTCGGCATGGCAGCGCTCCTGTCCTTCCATGTGTTCGTCAACATCGGCATGACAGTCGGCCTGGTTCCGGTGACCGGGCTCCCGCTTCCGTTCATGAGCGCGGGCGGGTCGGCCATGATCGCCATGGCGGGCGGGCTAGGGATAGTGAACTCGGTCTGGCGATCGAGATCGCCGGTCAGCGACCGGCCAGAGGCGCGCGATCTCTGATCCGGGTGTTAGTATCACCGGCGGTGGGTGGTGGCTCGACCGAGCCTGACATCCAGTCGCCCCCTACCGAGCCCGTCTCGGAAGACCGTTCCTCGTGGGCAGGCATTCTCTCCGAGACGATTGCGGGAAAGTCGCAGCTGGCTCTAGGACTTGTGAGCCTTCGACCAGACGTATCTGGCGCGAGCGCCAATCCGCTCGCCTTCGAGGGGTTCGGCAGGTCACGGAACGAACGAGACGTCGCCGGCATGGGAATCGTTTGCCTCCCTTGCCGGCCGCCGGCCGGCGGGGCGGGCCCTCGCAGGCCGTAGCCCACCGGCATACGTCGAAGCAGTAGCCGCACCGGCAGGAGAAGGGGACCGAAGACCGTGACGGAGCAGCAGACCAGAGTTCCTGCCCGTTCTGGTTGCGCAGTCGTCCGATCGATCTTGGTTTCTGCCCTTGCAGTCGCGTGCGTCCCTTCAGATCAAGGAGACATCAGTAATGCCTTTCTTTCGGCGCAAGACAGCCGAAATAGTTCGCCGCGGAGTCGGCGACGAATCCACCGAAGAACGAACAACCAGAAAGATCAGCGGTAAGACCGTAAAGGTCCGGCGGGTACGCGAGCTACCCGCCAAGCCCAAGCAGGCCGCCAAGGCGGCCGCCAAGCGCAAGAAGAGACAGCCCAAGCAGGGTTCGGCCCGGCCTGGGAGCCGCCAACGGGGTCGTTCGCATTCCCACGCCGAGGTGACGGTCCCGCTTCCCGCGGCCGGACGCCGCCAGATGCTGGTCAGGGTGTTGCCACACCAGACCCAGATCGTGGTGCTGGAGGGCTCGCTGCTGGTGGAGCACTACGTCCACCGCTCCGACCAGGAGTCGCTGGTCGGCAACATCTACCAAGGAGTGGTCCGCAGCGTGCTCCCCGGTCTGGAAGCCGCTTTCGTGGACATCGGCACGGAGAAGAACGGCGTCATTTACGCCGGGGACCTGAACTCGTCCCGGCGTACCCACGGGCGGGGACCGCGCATCGAGCGCCAGCTCAAGCAGGGCGACCACCTGATGGTCCAGGTCGACAAGGACCCGATGGGCAGCAAGGGACCGCGGCTCACCAGCCAGATGACCCTGCCCGGCCGGCACCTGGTGCTGTCTCCCAAGAACTCCATGCTGGGTATCTCCCGTCGCCTGCCCGAGGCGGAACGCAACCGGCTGCGCCTTCTGCTCCAGGCAGAGCGCCCGCCCGGCTACGGTCTCATCGTGCGTACGGCGGCGGCCGGCTCATCGAGGCGGGAGATCGTTGCCGACATCGCCCGCCTCAAGGCAAAGTGGGCGGAGGTCGAGGAGGCCGCGAAGGGCGGGTCCGCGCCCCGGCTCATCCACGAGGAGCCCAGCCTCCTGATCCGTGTGATCCGAGAGCACTTCACGCGGGACTTCCGGCGCCTGCTGATAGATGATCGCCGGGCTCACGAGTCGGTCCTGAAGTATCTGAAGGACGTCTCCCCGGAGCTGATTGACCGGGTACATCTCAGCCAGGACCGCAACCAGAGCCTGTTCGCGCGCTTCCGGGTGGACGACCAGCTCCGCCGGGCGCTGGACCGCAAGGTGTGGCTGCCATCAGGGGGACACCTGGTGATAGACCGGACCGAGGCGCTGACGGTGGTTGACGTGAACACCGGCAAGTACGTGGGCGAGGCGAACCTCGAGGACACGGTCCTCCACAACAACCTCGAGGCCGCCGAGGAGATCGCGCGCCAGCTCCGCCTGAGAGACATCGGCGGGATCATCGTCATCGACTTCATCGATATGGAGGTCAAGAAGAATCGCGAGGCGGTTCTGGAGCGGCTCCGGGCGGCGCTCGCGGCGGACAAGACCACCACTCAGGTGCACTCTGTGTCGAGTCTCGGACTTGTGGAGATGACCCGCAAGAATGTGTCCAGCGGTCTGATAGAATCCTTCTCCGATCCTTGTCCCACCTGCGACGGGCGCGGGCTCGTGCTCCACGAGAAAGCGGCCACTTCGGGGGTTCCGATCAATCCGGTGGGCGACAAGGTTGCGATGTGAGCCGCGGGACGGGCCGTGGTGAGGGCCCGGCAGGGCAACGGTCGAAAGGATGTATTTCCGACATGTACGCGATCATCCGCTCGGGTGGCAAGCAGACCAGGGTGTCCAAGGGCTACGTCATAGACGTGGAGTTGCTGAACGATGTCGAGGATGAGGTGACTTTTACTCCGTTGCTCGTGGTCTCCGATGAGGGCGCCGTGATCACCAGCCGGGATGAGCTCGCCTCAATGCAGGTCAGGGCCCGGGTGGTCGGCAACGTCAAGGGACGCAAGGTCGAGGTGTTCAAGTACAAGAACAAGTCCGGGTACCGGCGCCGGAAGGGCCATCGCCAGCAGCACACGCGCCTCGAGATAACCCACGTGGGCGCCATCAGCTGAGGAAACGGATCTAGAGGAGGCGTGTATGTCCAAGACCAAGGGTGGAGGATCCACCAAAAACGGCCGTGATTCGCACGCCAAGCGGCTCGGTCCGAAGGTTTTCGATGGTCAGGAGATCAAGGCGGGGACGATCCTGGTGCGCCAGAGAGGCACCCGCATCCATCCCGGTGTCAACGTACGCCGTGGGGGCGATGACACGCTGTTCGCGATCGCTCCCGGCACGGTGAAGTACCACCGGCAGGGCGGTCGCCGCCGGGTGAGTGTCCTGACCGACCTCCACTGAGCGTCGGGACGTCCGGTAAGGAACGTCCCTGAGCGCGGGACGGTGAATCGTGTTCATCGACCAGGTCCGCGTCCATCTTCGATCCGGTAACGGCGGGGCCGGCGCGGTCTCGTTCCGCCAGGTCGGTCGCCGCCCCAGGGGAAGGCCCGCAGGCGGCTCGGGCGGTCGGGGCGGAAGCGTCGTCGTAGCCGTGGACGCGGGGATGTCCACTCTCCAGGACTTCCGCCGTCGTCCCCACCGCGCCGCCGGCCACGGGAGCCATGGGGCATCGGACCTACGTAACGGGCGCCAGGGCGAGGACCTGGTGGTGCCGGTACCGCCCGGCACGGTGGTAATCGATGACGAGGATCGGATCGTCGCCGATCTGGTAGCGGCAGGCCAGGAGGTCACGGTGCTGGAGGGCGGCCGGGGCGGCCGCGGCAACGCGGCGCTGATCTCGCCTGCCAACCGGGCGCCGTCCTTCTGCGAGCAGGGCGAGTACGGGACCGAGGCCTGGTTCACCCTGGAGATGAAGCTGGTGGCCGACGCGGCGCTGATCGGCTTCCCCAACGCCGGCAAGTCGACGCTGATCTCGCGGGTATCGGCGGCCCGCCCCAAGATCGCCGACTACCCCTTCACCACCCTGGTCCCCAACCTGGGCGTGGTGATGATCGGGGACCGGTCCTTCGTCATGGCCGATGTGCCCGGCCTGGTGGAGGGGGCTGCCGAGGGTCGGGGACTCGGGCACGAGTTCCTCCGTCATTGCGAGCGAGCCCGGGTCCTGGTGTTCCTCCTTGACCCGTCCCCCTTGCAGGAGCTTTCCCTGGAACGCCAGTACGAGGTACTCGAGCGCGAGCTTCGTATGCACGACCCTGGTCTGGCCGATCGCCCGCGGGTGGTGGCCGTCACCAAGCGTGACCTCTCCGTCGAGAGCCCGGTCACCACCGCTCTGCTCGAAGTCGCCCCGGACCTGATCGAGATCAGTTCGGTGGCCGGGCAGGGCCTCGACGACCTGGTCCATCGGATCGCCGACGCCGTAGACCAGGCAGGCAGGACGAGCGACCAGGGCGAGGGCTACGTCCTGCATCGCCCGCTGGTAGCCACCTTCGAGGTGAACCGTGTGGATGGCGTATGGGTGGTGAACGGTCGCGCCGCGGAACGCGCGGTTGCTCTGAACGACCTGACCCTGGCCGACGCGGCCCTGCTCGCTTCCCGCCGCCTCTCCCGGCTCGGAGTGGACGATTCCCTGCGCCGCGCAGGCGCCCGGGAGGGTGATGAGGTGCGGATCGGCGATCTGGTCTTCGAGTATTCGGAGCCCGAGCATGGATGAGGATGCCGGCAGGCATCGGGCGCCCCCGCCGCCGGGGAGCCCGGTAGTCCTCAAAGTCGGCTCGTCGAGCCTCACGCGTGCGGACGGCGCGGTGGACGAACGGGCCATCGAGCGGGTGATGCGGCAGGTGAGCACCTTCTGGGAAGCCGGCCACCCGGCTGTCCTGGTCTCCTCCGGAGCCATCGCGGCCGGATCCCCGGCTGTCGGTGGGCGCCCTTCCGACACTACGGGCCTGCAGGTGGCGGCCGCAGTGGGCCAGACGCTGCTGATGTCCCACTACAGCCGGGTGTTCCCCAGCATCGGCCGGACGGTGGGCCAGGTGTTGCTGACCGTGGACGTGTTGGCGATGAGGGCACAGTATCTCCACGCCCGGCGGACTCTGACCCGCATGCTGGAGCGCGGCATCGTCCCCATCGTCAACGAGAACGACACGGTGGCCATCCACGGCTGGAAGATGGGTGACAACGACCGGCTCGCCGCCATCGTGTCGCACCTGGTGAGTTCCGGGATGCTGGTGCTCCTGACCGACACGGACGGCCTCTACTCGGCCGATCCCCGCACGGGAGAGGGTGAGCCGATCACGACCGTCCGGCACCGTGACCCCATCCTGGACCGGGTGGCCGCGGGAGCACCCGGGCCCGTCGGATCGGGAGGGGTGGGAACCAAGGTGGAGGCGGTGCGGATGGCGGCCTGGTCAGGTATCCCTACCGTCATCGCCAGGTCGGATCGCCCGGGTGTCATCGACAGCATCATCAAGGGCGGGGCGGCAGGCACGTACGTGGTGCCGGGTGACACCAAGCTGTCGGCCTGGAAGCTGTGGCTGGCTTTCGGGCAGCAACCCAGCGGAACGCTCCGGATCGATGACGGTGCGGTACGGGCCCTGGCGCGCCGGGGCGGTTCGTTGTTGCCGGTGGGAATCACCGGAATGGAGGGGGAGTTCCCGGCCGGCGCGTCGGTGGAGGTTCGGAGCCGCACGGGCGTGCTCGTGGGGAAGGGGTTGGTAACGGCGGACTCAGACCAGATCAGGGAACGGATGGGTAAGCGCAGCACAGACACCGGGATCCCGCCGGAGGTCATCCACCGCGATCGCCTGGTCGTACTGCTCGACGGCTGATCCCCCGGGGCCCGCCGCGGGGCCTTTCTACCGGCGCCAGAGCGACCGGGTGAAGAGCAGCAACACCGGGAACAGCTCGAGGCGCCCGGCGATCATGAGCAGCGAGAGCAACCACTTGCCGGGCCACGTCAGGCCGGAGTAGTTGCCGGTCGGCCCCATCTCACCGAGCGCCGGGCCGAAGTTGCTGAGCGCGCTGGCGGTGGCCGATGCGGCTTCCACGAGGCCGAGTTCGGGTCCGAATGTGGCGCCCAGGAAGCCCAGCAGGAAGGTACCGGTCATGAAAAGGAACATGAAGAAGAGGAAGAACGACTGGACACTCTGCACGACGGGCTCGGGCACCCGCTTCGAACCGAACCTGATCACGAAGATCCCGCGAGGGTGGATGAGGCGCCTCAGGTCGGCCGCGGCCGCCCTGACCAGCACACCTATGCGGTAGATCTTGATGCCGCCGGTGGTCGATCCCGCCATACCGCCCAGGAACATCAGGCCGACCACGAATAGCTGGAGAGCCGGTATCCAAGCGCCGAAGTCGGCGGTCGCGTATCCGGTGCCGGTGACCAGGGACATAGATGTGAAGACCGAGTCGCGGATGACGTCGGCTGCCGGCGCCTGCCCCCACAGGCTCAGGATCATGACCACGCTGGCGACCGCCACGATCCCCGTGAACAACCTGAACTCGGCGCTCTTGAGGTACCGGCCGGGATCCCGGAAGGCGCGGAAGTGCAGCGCGAACGAGGTTCCGGAAATCAACATGAAGACGATCACCACCCACTGCACGTACGGGCTGAAACCGTCGATGGAGGTGGCTTCGGTGCTGAACCCGCCGGTGGCCATGTTGGTGAAGGAATGGTTGACGGCCTGGAAGAGCGTCATGTCCCCCGCCCAAAGGAGCAGGATCTCCACCAGCGTCAGCAAGGCGTAGATGTACCACAGCCTCTTGGCGGTTTCCCGGAATCGAGGCGTTAGACGATCGGGTTCGGGCCCGGGCGACTCGGCCCGAGCCAGCTGTACCCCGCCGGTTCCGAGCAGGGGGAGGACGGCCAGCGACAGGACGATCACGCCCATGCCGCCCAGCCACTGGGTGGTGGACCTCCACATGAGAATGCCGCGGGGCATAGCGGCCGGATCGGGGATCAAGGTGGCGCCGGTGGTGGTGAAGCCGGATACGGTCTCGAAGAAGGCGTCGGTGAGGTTGTCGATGGTTCCGGTCAGCAGGTACGGGAGTACCCCGAAGCATGCCATGGCGAACCAGGCGAGGCCTACCGAGGCGAACCCCTCCTTGGTGGTGAGGGTCCCGGGACGACCCATCACCCGCCAGCCGAACAGTCCGGCCAGGATGGTGAGCACCGCCGACAACGTGATCCAGCCGGCAACCTCCTGTTCCCGGTAGATGAGCGAGGTGACGGCGGCCGGTAGCATGGCGGTCCCGGCCGCCGCTACCACGGCGCCGATCACGTAGGACAGGCGACCGAAGATGGATCCCGGACGGTGAAGACGGAAGGATCGTCCGGGTGAGGTCATGTCCGCCGGTGGTGGTGCCGCCGAGGGCTGGTGGGCCGGCTCACGCCGAGAACATCGACTCGACGGCAGCCATGGCGTCGGGTATGGCGAAGATGATCAGGTGATCGCGCTCCTCGATGGTGGTGGCGCCGGAGGGAACGAAGGCGATTTCACCGCGCACCATTCCTCCCACCACTATGCCATAGGGCAGGGTTAGTTCCTGGAGCGAGTTCCCCACCGCCTCGGCGCCGGGAACGGTTTCCAACTCGATCACCTCGGCGTCGGTGTCGGAGAAGGTCGCCACCGAGTAGATGTTGCCTCGCCGCACGAACCGGAGAATCGAGGCGGCGGCGGTCAGGCGGGTGGACACGGTGGTGTCCACCCCGATGCCCGCCAGCAGATCCACGTAGCTCATGCGCGTTACCCGGCTGATGGTGGTGGCGGCACCCATCGCCTTGGCGACCAGGCAGGGGATCAGGTTCATGGAGTCGACGCCGGTGAGGGCGACCACGGCGTCGTGAAGGTTGGTATCGAGCTCTCCGAACACCCTGGGATCGGTGGGATCGGCGGCGATGACGAGCGCGGACGGAATCTCCTCGGCCACGGCGCTGCATCGGGCTTCGTCCGGGTCGATCACCACGACGTCCATGCCCGCCTTGACCAGCAGGTCGGTGGTGAGCCGGGCCACGCGGGTCGTCCCGATGATCAATACCCGGCGGATGTCGCGGTCGTGGATGCCGATCAGCGACTTGGCGCGATCGACGTTCCTGCTCTTGACCATCAGCAGCAGATGGTCGCCTTCCAGCACGGTCGTGTCGCCGTGCGCCACGATGGTGGAGCCGTTCCGGACCACAGCGATGGCCAGCCAGCTGAAGCTCTCGTTGCGAGGAATGTCCATCAGCGGTACTCCGACCAGCGGCGATCCGGCAGTAACGGTGCCGCCGACCAGGGACAGTTGCCCTTCACCGAACTCGATTAGCTCGCTGAGCCCGGACTCCACCACCAGCGCAGCGATTTCCTCGGCTGCCGCCTCGACCGGATCGATGACAACATCTACGTCGATGCCGTCGAGACCGTCCCTGAGATCCGGGTCCTGCACCCGGGCGATGTTGCGTTGCACGCCCATCTTCCTGGCCGTGTGGCAGGCGAGGATGTTGGCGCCGTCGCTGGCGGTCACCGCGAGGAGTAGGCCGGCCTGACCGATCCCGGCTTGCTCGAGCGTGGCGGCGCTGGCGCCGTTACCCGTGATCACCAGAGCGTCGAGACGGTCCCTTATCTCGGCGGCCCGGTCGGGATCGATCTCGACGACGACCACATCTTGGCCCTCCAGGGATAGGCGCTCGGCGATGTAGCCCCCTACCGTTCCCGCACCCACCACGACGATGCGCATCTAGCCCTGATTCCTCATGTTTCCCGTCACACCGACGTACATTAGGCACCTCAACCTCATGAACTGATGCCTGCTATTCCAACACCAGGCCGGTGAAGGTCACACCAGGCCAAGAAGCAACCTACCAGTAGCGATAATCCCAGGTGAGAAGCCCACAACTCGCGCTTCCTGTCACCGTACAGACCCCCGATCCATGAAGAACTGGGGCTACAGCCGTACTCTTCCCATCGGTCGGCGCCCCATTGTATAAGGCTGTCGAGAGATACCATCCAGAGGGCCCTCGCGATAAGCGGCGATTCTCACGCCGAGCAGTAGCTACGGGGCAACCCCGTCGGACTCGTTTCACGGCACCCTCCGCGGAAGGTCTTGTAAGAGGCCCCGGACCGGGATACGTTCAGACCCTGGTGGGGCGCTCGGCCATGCGCACCGGCTCGGGCAGCCCGCCTGGCGCCGTAGGCGGGAGCGCGACGGGAGGCAGGGAGTCCTGTTGTGATTGCTGTTCGCCTGTCCATCGTGTTGGTCGCCGCGTTGTCGCTTCTCGCTCCGGCCGCGGCGGCGCGGACCGCCTCTGTCGACGGTCGGTCGTGCGTGGGCTTGAGCCCGCCCGTTGACGGGATCGTCACAGTGCCGTTCGATCCCGGACCGGGCTACGAGGGCCACTGGGGGATAGATTACGAAGGAGACCACGACGGCTTGGTCGAGGCGGCCGCCGGAGGGACCGTCATCTTCTCCGGCCGCGTGGTCGACAACCCGGTGGTCACCATCGACCACGGGGGCGGCTTGTGGACCAGCTACTCATACCTGGGATATATCACGGTGCTGACGGGCGAGGATGTCGAACGCGGAACGGTGATCGGCACCGTAGGCGACGACACCGGCCACGGCGACGTCCACCTGTCGGTCCGGATCGACGGCGAGTACATCGATCCGCTCCGAGTGATGGGCTGCCAGGCCAGGGCGCCGTCCGCCGGCCTCCGCCTCATCGAGGTCCGGTGACCGGGGCCGGCGCCGCTCCCTGCGGCCTGTCTCCGGGATTCCGGGAGGTAGCCTCTCGGGATGCGCATCGGCCTCCTAGGCGGTACCTTCGATCCTCCCCATGTCGCCCACCTGGCCGTGGCTGAGGCGGCCTTCCGCCAGTTACGCCTGGATGCGGTCTGGCTGGTGCCGGCGGGGTCGCCCTGGCAGAAGGAGGGGTCGGTCGTCACGAGCGCCGAGGACCGGTGGGGCATGACCGTCGCGGCGGTGGAAGGGATACCGTACATGAAGGGCGACGACCGCGAGGTGGTCCGCCCCGGCCCGACCTATACCTTCGATACCGTGTCGGGCCTAGCCGATCACGAGGTGACCTTGGTCCTGGGGGCCGACGCCGCCTCCCGGATGGGCTCGTGGCACCGGAGCGCCGAACTCCAGGAAATGGTGAGCATCGCCGTGGCGCCCCGGCCCGGTGTCGATCCGGACACGGTGGAGGAGGCCGTGATCACGCGTGTGGAGTGGCTCGATGTCCCGCGCCTCGACATCTCGGGCACGGACCTGCGCGAGCGCGCCATGGCCGGTCGGAGCCTACGCTTCCTCGTGCCGGAGGGCGTATGGCGCTATATCGAGACCCGCGGCCTCTACCGCTGAGACACCGAGGCGCCTCCGGGCCGCGGCGGGTACTGCACGATGTCCGTCCGGCCCGGCTGTCGGCAAAAGAAACCCAGGTCAAGGCATCGCGGTCCAACCTGGCCCCGTCCTTTTCGGCACCCTCCTATAATCCGGGTTGCCCCGAGGAGGTGTCGCCAGTCCGGGATAGCCGGCCATAGAGAACCAGCAGGCAACAGCCATCGAGATCGCGTCGGCAGAACTTGCCGCCATCGCGGCTGATGCCATCGATGCCAAGCAGGGAAGCGACATAGTGATCCTCGACATGGGGGATCTGCTGGGAATCGTAGACATCTTCGTGATCGGCACCGGAACCTCCAAACGTCAGGTCCGCACCATGCTCGAGGAAGTCGATCGGCGGCTCGGCCGGTGCGGTCGCAAGCCGCTGCGCACCGAAGGCACGGACACCGGCGAGTGGGTGCTGGCGGACTACGGAGACCTGGTGGTCCACATCTTCCAGACCGAGGCAAGGGACTTCTACGCCCTGGACCGGCTGTGGGGTGATGCGCCGCGCCTCCTATGGGAGCCGGACCCGCCGGACTGATCGGACGGAGGTCCGGCGGTCGAAGCTTGGTAAGCTGGTGGGGATCCCCCATCCCGGTCGAGGGACCGACCACGGGGCTGTAGCTCAGCTGGCAGAGCGCTTGCATGGCATGCAAGAGGTCACGGGTTCAAATCCCGTCAGCTCCACCTCATCCGCCCTCCGCCGTCCCACCGGCGATATTCCCTCTCCGGCACTCTCCAGGAGGGTGCTGAAAAATGTCCAGTTGGCCCGATAGCCGGAAGCGAAACACCAGCTAGAAGCATCGTGGGCCAACCGATCCTCGCCTTTTTCAGCACCCTCCTAGAATCACCGGCGTGACCAGAGGGAACCAGAGATACGATCACGAGCGGGTCGAGGCGCGCTGGCAGGAAGCCTGGGAAAGGGACGGCGTCTACCGCTCGGTGGTCGACTGGGAGCGTCCCAAGCACTACGCGCTGACCATGTTGCCCTACCCGAGCGGCGATCTCCACATCGGGCACTGGTACGCCATGACGCCCTCGGACGCCCGGGCCCGTTACATGCGGATGAAGGGTTACAACGTCCTCTTCCCGATGGGGTTCGACGCGTTCGGGCTACCGGCGGAGAACGCCGCGGTCCAGGCCAACATCCACCCCTGGAGGTGGACCTACGCCAACATCGAGCGGATGCGCAGCCAGCTCCGGTCGATGGGAACCATGATCGATTGGGATCGCGAGGCCGTGTCCTGCACGCCGGAGTACTACCGGTGGACAGAGTGGTTCTTCTCCCGGCTCTATGAAGCCGGGTTGGCGTATCGCGGCGAGGCCCTGGTCAACTGGTCCCCGACCCTCCAGACGGTGCTGGCCAACGAGCAGGTGATCGACGGGAGGGACGAGCGGACCGGCCAGCCGGTGGTCCAGCGGATGATGGAGCAGTGGTTCTTCCGTATCACCCGGTACGCGGAGGAGCTTCTGGACTTCGGTGGTCTCGACTGGCCCGAACCCATCAAGGCAATGCAGACCAACTGGATCGGACGCTCGGTGGGGGCCCGGGTCCGGTTCCCGGTGGAAGGCGCCGATCCGATCGAGGTGTTCACCACGCGCCCCGACACCCTCCACGGCGCCACGTTCATGGTGCTCGCTCCAGAGCATCCCCTGGTGGAGGTGCTGACCACCCCGGACCGGAGCGATGAGGTGGGGGCCTACCGCGACGGCGCCGCCCGCCGTTCGGAGCTCCAGCGGACCGACCTGACCCGCGACAAGCACGGGGTGTTCACCGGCGGCTACGCGACCAATCCCGTCACCGGCGGCGACATCCCGGTCTGGATCGCCGACTACGTGCTGATGAGCTACGGCACTGGGGCGATCATGGCCGTTCCGGGTGAGGACAGCCGGGACTGGGAGTTCGCCGTCAGGTACGGGCTGCCAGTGGTGCGCACCGTCCGGCCGCCCGATCACTTCGAGGGCGACGCCTACGAAGGGGACGGCCCGTCCATCAACTCGGACTTTCTCGATGGGCTCTACATAGCAGAGGCCAAGGTGGCCATGATCGACTGGCTCGAGGCCGCGGAACACGGCGAGGGGGCCATCCAGTACCGGCTTCGGGATTGGCTGATAAGCCGGCAGCGCTACTGGGGTTCGCCGATTCCTGTGGTCTACCGCGAGGACGGGACCGTCGAGTTGGTGCCCGATGACGCCCTTCCGGTGGAGTTGCCCGAGGACGTGGAGTTCATGCCGACAGGCCGGAGCCCGCTCGTCTCCCATGAACCGTTCCTGAAGGCGGTCGACTCGGAGGGGGAACCGGCGACCCGTGAGACCGACACGATGGACACCTTCATGTGCTCGTCCTGGTACCAGCTTCGCTACCTGAGCCCGGGATTCGACCTCGCTCCGTTCGATCCCGAGGAGGCGGCCTACTGGCTTCCGGTCGATACCTACACCGGTGGTTCGGAGCACGCCGTGATGCATCTCATGTACACCCGGTTCTTCACCAAAGCCCTGCGGGACATGGGGTGTTTCGAGGACACGGCCGCCGCGATGAAAGCTCACGGTCGTGATCCCGACGGCATGTTCGACGAGCCGATGTTGATGCTCCGCAACCAGGGCCAGGTGCTGGGGGAGGAGCGCAGAGGTGACCGGGTTCTGGTGGCCGGCCGGCCGGAGGGAGACCGGCTGGTGGCCGACTCGGTGCTGGTCTTGGCCGATGCCGGCGGGCCGCCGGCGGGCGCGGGTGGGGATCGTCTGGTGGGCGAGATCGTGAGCCGCACCGAGCGCTTGCTGGTGGTCCGACCGCCGGATGGGGCCGAGCCCGTGACCGTAGAGATTCCTGAGAGCGCGACGATCGAGATCCCGACCATCCCGGGGACCAACAGCGTCACCCAACTCCGCCACCGGCTGGACGTCCAGCGCATGTCGAAATCCCGCGGCAACGTGGTGAATCCCGACGCCCTGGTGGAGCGGTTCGGCGCCGATACGGTCCGGACCTACCTGATGTTCGCCTTCGAGTGGGAAAAGGGCGGCCCGTGGGACAGCCGGGGGATGAAGGGCGCGCAGCGCTTCATCGCTGATGTCTGGCGTCTCGGCAAAGCGGACTACCGGGCCGGACAGGCGGACGGCTCCGCCACCGCCGCGCTCCGGCGCCGTGCCCACCAGGCGATAATCAAGGTGGGACAGGATCTCGAGTCCTTCTCGTGGAACACTGCCGTGGCCGAGTTGATGAAGCTCCGCAACTCGATGAACGACGCCCTGATGGCCCGGAACGTGACCGCGGAGGTCTGGCGGGAGACCCTCACCATCCTGGCCCTGCTGCTGGCACCGATCGCTCCCCACGTGACCGAGGAGGTCTGGAGCGGTCTCGGCAACGAGGCCAGCATCCACCTCCAGCCCTGGCCCGAAGCGGACACGGAAGCCGCCGCCGACGAGTCGGTGACGATGGTGGTCCAGGTCAACGGCAGGGTCAGGGCCCGCATCGAGGTGCCGGTCGGCATCTCGGAGAGCGGGGCGCTGGATCTGGCACTGGGCCATCACAACGTGGCCCGCCACGTGGGGGAGAGCGAGGTGCGGAGGGTGATCGACCGGAGGCCGAGGCTGCTCAACATCGTCGTGTAGACGGGCCGCCGAGGCCGGTGGGTGTGCCGGTCTTTAGAACTCGGCGGAGCGGTAGGCCTGCCGGGCCTTGATCCGGGTCCGGTAGTTGAACACCCCGCCCGCGTACACCCGCCCGGCCACCCTGACGAGCAGGACGATGAAGCCGATCATCAGGAGGAACGCGGCCGCTTGCTCCCACGGGGCCACCGCGTCGGACACGGCTCGAACCGGGAGTACGAAGGGGGCGGTCAGCGGAACCAGCGTGAGGACGGTCGACCACACCGTGTCCGGGTTGCCGGAGACGTAGACGATGCCGATCACGTAGCCGGCAACGGTGACCAGAGTCAAGGGGAAGGCGGCGTTCTGGGCATCCTCGGGTCGATGGGCTATGGCCCCCACCGCCGCGTAACCGGCCGCGTAGACGAGGTAGCCGAGCACGAACCAGATCAACGAGATGCCCAGGAACCCGGCGTCCACCTCGGGCAGCGTGACGTCGAGGACCAGGCGGACGGCCACGATCAGGCTGGCCGCGATCGATCCGAACTGGAGCAGCCCGAGCAATCCCACCCCGATGATCTTGCCCGCCAGCAGCTGCCACGGACGTAGGGAGGAGAGCAACACCTCGGACACGCGGTTGGTCTTCTCCTCGGTGACGCCCAGCAGCACCCATGACCCCGTGGTCATCACGGCCATGAACAGGAGCACCAGCGCCACCTGGGCGATCACGAACTGCCGGGCCTCGGCCGCGGCATCGGCATCCGCCTCCGGTTCGGCGGTCACGACGGTCACCCCCTCGCCGGCCATGATCGCCACTGCCCGCTCGGAAACCTCGCCGGTGGCCAACATGTCCTGCACCTGGTAGGAGAGAACGGCCTGTTGCAGCGCGGACTCGAGTTCCCTGGGCGTGTCCTTGCCCACCAATACCCGGTCGCCCTCGACCAGGGCCGCGTCCACCGATCCATCTGCCACGGCCGCTCCGGCTGCTCCGCTGTCCGGAGATGCGGTGAGGTCGATCCGGTAGGAACCCGGTTCTCCGGGCGCGGTCGACCTCGCCAGCTCTCCCGGACCCACGCTCGCCGCCCCGACGGTGGCGACCCGGTAGGTGCGGACGGATCCGTCATCCCCGAAGAACCCCGGGATGGCTACGCCCGCACCCACGAGGAGGGCTAGAAAGAGCCAGCTCAGCGCATAGGACTTGCTCAGGCCCCGCTCGAGGAGTTCGCGCCGCATCACGAGGCCGACCGCCCGGTAGGTGGTCACGAAGCCACCGCCTCGCTGAACAGGTCCGAGAGGGTGGGCGGACCGTAGGAGAATTCCCGGACCGTCCGGCCGTCCGCGAGCGCGGTCATTATCTCGTCCATCCCGACCTCCGCAGGCACCCTGAGAACGTGTCGGGTCCCCCGTGATTCCACCAGCCGGACACCGGGAAGGGCGGGGGTAAGGGCGAGCGATGAGTCCATGTCCACCTCGACCCTGCGGTGAGCCGCCCGGTCCTTCAGCGTCCTGACGGGTCCCGACAGGGCCACCCGGCCCTGGTTGATGATGGCCACGTCATCGCACAGGTGCTCGACAAGATCCAACTGGTGGCTCGAGAACAGCACCGCCGCTCCCTGTTCCGCCCTCTCGCGCAGAATCCGGGACATCTCCGCGACGCCCAGCGGATCCAGGCCGCTGAATGGCTCGTCCAGTACCAGGAGCTCCGGATCGTGCACCAATGCGGTCACGAGCTGTACCCGTTGTTGGTTCCCGTGCGAGAGGTCGTCGATCCGTGAGCCTGCCCGTTCCTCGAGCCCGAACCGGGCTATCCACCGGTCGGCGGCGCGAGCGGCGGTTGCCTTGCCGAGCCCGTGGAGGCGTCCGAAGTAGATCACCTGGCGGCGCACCGGCATGCGGGGGTAGAGGCCGCGCATCTCCGGCATGTATCCGAACCGCCGGCGAGCGTCATGGGTGACGGACCGACCCATCCAGGTCACGGTGCCGCCATCGAGGCGGAGCAGGCCGAAGACGGCGCGCATAGCGCTGGTCTTTCCGGCGCCGTTGGGACCCAGGAAGCCGACTATCCGCCCGGGCCTGACCGAGAAACCGCAGTCGTCCAGGGCAACCACATCGCCGTAGCGCTTGGTCAAGCCGTCGAGTTCGAGCACGAATCACCTGCAGAGAGACCGTAGGGAGGGTAATCACCGCCGGCCCGTACACCTCCGCACCTCGCACCTCCGCCGGCAGGCAGAGGGCTTCCCAACAACGTTCACTGCCGGTACAAGTACAGCGGAGCGGGTGAAGGAGGCTGCCATAACCGAGACGCCATCCGGTCATGGGGTGCCCTCCGGGGCGCCGGGCATGCCGGTGTCGCGCCGGGGCGCCCTCCTGGTCCTGGGCGGCGCGCTGGCGGTCGTCACCGGGTTCGCCCTCTGGAACCGTCCCGAGGTACCCCCGCCCGAGTTCCGGCCGTCCCCCGAGGTGGTGGTCGCGCCCGTGTCCGCGGTCGGGACCGCCCCGGCTACGGCGACCGTCCATGTCTCGGGTGCGGTGGCTGCGCCGGGCTTGGTGGTGTTGCCGGAGGGAAGCCGGGTCGCCGATGCGATTGCCGGGGCGGGTGGCGCCCTGCCCGGATCGGAGCTGCGCCTCGTCAACCTGGCTGCGCCGGTCGCCGACGGCATGCACCTCGACATCCCATGGGCCGGCGACCGGTCGGGCGCGGGTGTTCCACCGTCGGGCGGCGCGGGATCGGGCTATCCGGTCGATCTCAACCGGGCGGATCACGAGGCCCTTACGAGGATTCCCGGGGTGGGAGAGGTGCTGGCGCTGCGCATCGTCGCCCACCGGGAGGCCCACGGCCCCTTCTTGACGATGGAGGACCTGCTGGATGTTCCGGGCGTCGGCGAGGGCAGGTTGGCAGGGATGCGTGACTACGTAGAGGTGGGTCGATAGGCCGCCTGCCCGACCCGCGAGCCCGGTGGTACCTGGCCGGCGCCGGCGCGGTATGGGTCGGAGTCTTGGCCGGGACCCGGGTCCCGTGGCTCGCGGTACTGGCACTGGCCGCCGCCGGAGTAGCCGCTCTACTGCAGAGATGGGGCGCCGCCCTGGTGGCGAGCCTGGTGGCTCTGGGGGTTGTCGGCGCTCTGTTCCTGCACGCTCGCCACCAGGCGACCGCGGGCGCCGTGCTCCCCGCCGGCCAGGTAGCGCTGCTGGTCGAGGCCCTGGCGGACGCGTCGGGTGGCTCGGGCCAGGATCGGGCTCTCGTGCGGGTCCTGGCCATCGACGGGCCGTCAGGGCCGGTCTCATGGAATGGTCCGGCCGGCCGGGTCCGGGGTGGCGTGGCCGGCTGGACGCGGGACAGCCGGTGGTGGATCGAGACGACCATGCATCGCGTGGCCGATCCGGTTACGGGGAATCCCGCCAGGGACCCCTTGGTCTGGGAGGGCCGGGTGGCCCGCGCCCGCCCCGCCCCTGAAGGGGTCGGATGGATGGCCGGACAGGCCGCTCGGGTTCGCTCCATCATCATCGAACGTCTCCGACCGGGTACCGACCGGGGGAGGGCGCTCCTGGCCGGCTTCCTGCTCGGGGATGTCTCGCATCTGCGACCGTGGGAGGAGGAGGCTATGCGCCGCGCCGGGCTGTCGCACTTCGTGGCCGTATCCGGAAGCAATGTGGCGCTGTTCCTGGGCGCCCTGTTCCTGGTGGCCGGCCCGCTGGGTTGGAATTCCATCCGCCGAGCCATCCTGGGCCTCGCCGGCCTGGCCTTCTTCGTCCTCCTCATCGGGCCGGACCCGTCGGTGGTGCGGGCGGCCACCATGGCGGGGCTGGTCCTGCTGGCGCGACCCTTCGGCCTGCGCCCGGACATCTGGCGGGTGATAGCGGTCGGTGTGGGCCTGCTCCTCCTGGTCTCCCCGGAACTGGCCCATAGCCTCGGGTTCCAGCTCTCGGTAGCCGCCACAGCGGGGGTGGTGGTCGGAACCGGGTGGTTCCCCAAACTTCGGCCTCGGTGGCTCGCCACGTCGCTGGGAGCCGCCTGCGGCGCTCAGCTCGCGGTGGCCCCGATCCTCCTGCTCGCGATCGGGCAGCTGCCGCTGTGGTCTCCGGTCGCCAACGTGGTGGCCGCTCCTCTCGTGGTGGCGGCAACCGGCCTGGGAGGGGCCGGGGCCGTCACGGGTCTGGATGTGCTGGTGGAGGCCGGAGCCCTGCCGGCTCGGGCGGTCCTCGGAATCGCCGATCTCTCGTCAACCCTTCCGCAGATCGGATGGACGGCCGCCCTGCTGTTCGCCGGGTGCGGGCTGGTGGCCCTGGCCCGGCGGTTCCGCCCGGTGGCGGTGCTGGCCGCATCCCTGCTGGCATGCTCGTTGACGATCTTCGCCGCTCCGCACGTGGTGGCGGGCGCTCCGGTCGGGCCGGCCTTCGTGGCTCTCGACGTGGGTCAGGGCGATGCGCTGTTGCTGCTGGGCGAGGCCGGGGAGACGGTGCTGGTGGACGGGGGGAGTGACGGCGCCAAGGTCAGGGCCGGGCTGGCCCGGTTCGGTGTGAGAGCGGTTGACCTGCTGGTCCTGTCTCACGCCCATCATGATCACTACGGTGGCCTGGCGGACGTCATCGGAGCTCTTCCCGTCGGGCAGGTGTGGTACGCGCCCTTCCCCGGCCAGCCGGATGAGTTCACGAGGCTGGTCAGGGCCGCCGAGCAGGTGACCCGGGTCACCATCCCGAGTCTCGGTGTGCACCGGATCGGCTCCATCTGGCTCGAAGTGCTGGGTCCGGCCCGCAGGTATGCCTCGCTCAACGACCAGTCGATCGCCATCCGGGCCACGGTCGGTGGCGGGACCGTGCTGCTGTCGGGGGATCTGGAACGTGTTTCCCAGGCCGATCTGGACCCTCCCCGAGTGGACGTGCTGAAGGTCCCCCACCAGGGCGCCGCAACCTCCGACCCGGAGTGGCTGGTGGGGACGGGCGCCTCCGTGGCGGTGGTCAGCGTCGGACCCAACCGGTTCGGACATCCCTCCGAGAAGCTGCTGGCGACACTCCGGCGAGCCGGGATGGAGGTGCGCCGCACCGACCGGGAGGGTGACGTGGTGATCGGCCTCGGGCTCTGAGCTTCCGGCTCGGTTCCAACTGACCCATCGCTACGATCCGGACCGATGGCGATGACGAGTCAGTCCAAGCGGATCCTGATCACCGGGGCCGGCCGATGGTCCGGAGGGGACGAGGGGGGTCTGGGAGCGGCGCTGGCGATCCGGCTCGCCGGCCGCGGGCACACTGTGGTGATAAACCATCGCTCCAACGATGCAGGAGCCGAGCGGCTGGTTGAGGCGATCCGGAACGGGCCGGGCACGGCACTGTCCGTCCGGGCGGACGTCACCGACCCGGACGAGGTCGGAAGGATGGCGAGGACCGTCGGCCGGAAGCTGGGGGGACTCGACGTGCTGATCAACAATGCCGGCCTCTTCCTGCTCAAGGATTACGAGGAGCTGACCGCGGATGAGTGGGAGTCCCAGATCGCGTCCACGGCCACGGCCACCTACTATGTGTCCAAGGCCCTGCTACCCCTCCTGCGCGAGATGGGGGGCCGGATCATCAACATTTCCGACGCGGGCGCCGACCGGATCACGGCCCGGCCCCGGACCCTTCCGTACCACATCGGCAAGATGGGAGTGCTGATGATCACCCGGACCATGGCCCGGGCGGAAGCCGGTCACGGCGTTACGGTCAACGCCATCCTGCCCGGCGTGCTGGAGAACTCCCGGCCGTTACCGGACCGGAGCCGCATACCGGCACGCCGCCACGGCACCGCGGACGACGTCCTGGAGGCGGTGAGCTTCCTCATGAGCGAGAAGGCCGGCTACGTGACCGGCGCCTTCATCCAGGTCGGCGGGGGGTGGAACCTCTAGTGGCCGTTCCGCAGGCGGACCACTGTGGTGTGTCTGTGGAGCGGCGGTGTGGTGTGGCGTCGGCAGCGGTGTTCCTCGCAAGGCCCGCTGACGAAGGCGTACCCGTAGCGGTACGTTTAGGAAGCGGAACGCAGCGAGGGACGCTGATGACCGCCATAGCACGCCTGGCTGTATCGCAGGCACACCACTAGTCCGGATACTCCAGTGAAGGCTCTCACCCATCTGAGGGGTCCACCGAGTCCCGGTCCCGGTGACCGGCGGGGTCTGCTCGACCGCGCAGGCGATTTGTTCGCCGGCGCCGGGTTCGAACCCTCCGAGGTCATCCGGATCGATGTGCCGGGCAGGGGCCAGTCGGTAGGGGGTGAGGGCATGCTGCGTCCCGAGGTCGAACCGGTCGTGCCCGCCCTGCAGTCCGGATCCCTGTTCGGCGGGCGCACCGGCCTCATGCTCATGGATGCTCACCTGCTCCAGGCCGATGAGGCCACCGTCCTGGCCGATCTCCTCGCCCACCATGCCGACGGGAGCCGGCCGGTGGTGCTGGTCACGAGCGGGAAGCTCCCGTCGCCGCTCGCCGCGTACGTGAAGAGGAACGCGGAGGTGATACCCGTTCGCAAGCTGGCCGACCGGGATGTGGCAGGGTGGGTCCGCACCGCCGCCCGCCGGCGCGGGCTCCGCCTCCGTTCGGACGCCGCTCAAGCCCTCATCCAACGCTTCGGTTCCGACCTGGGCGCTATCGATCAGGCCCTCGAGCAGTTGGGCACCGTAGAGGGTCCGGTGACCGACCAGCTCATCCTGGACCGGTTCCGTAACCGGCCGGATCAACCCCTCTGGAAGCTGACAGACGCCCTGGCCAGGGGAGTGGTTGACGAGGCTATCCGGCGGCTGCATGACTTTCTCACCCACGGGCACCCGCTTGTCCTCGTGGCGACCATAGAGAACGATCTCCGGAGGAGGGCACTGGCGGCTGCTGCTCCGGACATCACCACCTTCGCGGAGTGGACCGGCGCCAAACCCGACGCCTACCCGACCCGGAAGGCCTGGCAGGCGAGGCAGGCCATGTCGAGGGAGGATCTGAACAGAGCCGTGGACGCGGTTCGCAGGGCCGACGCCACGCTGAAGGGCATGCCGGAGGAGACCCACCTACCGACCCTGGAGCGCCTGGTGACCGCCCTCTGCTACTGGTATCGCGGTTAGTTGCTAGTTGCTAGTTGCTAGTCGAACTAGCGACTAAAGACTACAAACTAGCGACTAGCGCCTGCAGTCTGGCCTTGCGGCGGTTGGCGGTGTTCTTCTTGAGAACCCCCCTAGCCACCGCTTGATCGATCCGCTTCTGGGCGATCCGCAGAGCCTGTTCGGCTGCGTCGCGGTCGCCGCTCTCTACAGCCTCGTCCACGTGACGTGCCCGCGTCTTCAACTCCGAACGGATGGCCCGGTTACGGGCTCTGCTGGCAATGGCCTGCCGGTCGCGCTTTTCCTGTGACTTGGTGTGTGGCATCTCTTCAAAGGGGTGGGGTATGCGAGAGCCGCGAGGCTAGCAGGCTCGTCCGACCGTTCCAACGGAACTGCCTGCCGGCATCGTCCCCTGGCAGGGCCTCTAGGCGCGGGTATCATATCCGGCCATGTTGGACGGTCGGCGGGCCCGCATCCTGCGCATCATGATCGAGGAGCACATCCGGACGGGTGGCCCGGTCAGTTCCCGCGCCATACTCGAGGCGGGCAACCTGGGCGTTTCCAGCGCCACGATCCGTACCGAAATGGTGGCCCTCCAGGCTGCCGGGTACGCCTTCCAGCCTCACACCTCCGCCGGGCGGGTCCCCACGCCGCACGCCTATCGCTACTACGTGGACAGCCTGATGCGTCCACGAGAGACACCGGTTGCCTCGGCCAGAGTGGCCGAGTTCTTCGCATCGGTCCAGACGGAGCTGGGTCGCCTGCTCAAGGCAACGTCTGCCCTGCTCAGCGAGATCACCCACTTCCCGTCTGTCGTGACCGGCCCCAGCATCGCCAACGAGGTGGTCCGGGCGGTACACCTGGTCCGTACCACCGCCGATACGGTCCTCATCGTGGTGGTGACGATGGCCGGACGGGTTTCCCAGACGCTCCTCCAGCTGCCCGAGCCGGTGAGCGGGTCCGAGGTACGGGAGGCCGAAGGGCTGATCCGCAGCCTTCAGGTGGGTGCCTCGATGTCCGAGAGCCTTGATCCGGAAGCGATATCCCTTGCCAACCCCACCGAGGGGGCGGCCTCCATCCTCCGGCACGCGGCGGCCGCATTCGAGAACACCGGCGCACCGGATCACGAGCTGTACATGGGTTCGGCATCCCACCTGACGGCTGCCTGGGGAGAACTCTCCAAGGTCCAAGGCGTCCTCGATGTCCTGGAGCGGGAAGCGTCCCTGCTCGAGGTACTGGGTCACCTCCCGGCGGGTACCGAGGTGCGGATCGGCTCAGAGCTGGGCATCGACTCCGCCACGGATATCTCCCTCGTGACCACCACCTACGGCGAGGAGTCGTCCGGTCCCGGCGGCCGGCTCGGAGTGCTGGGACCGATGAGGATGGACTACGGCCGGACCATCCGGGTGCTGGAGGAGATCGGTGTCGGCCTCGACGAGAGCCTCGGCGAGAGCTGAGCCGTACCCGACGGCAGAAAGACCGCGATGGCCGACTATTACCGCATTCTGGATGTCGAGCGCGACGCGTCCCGCGACGAGATCAAGCGGGCCTTCCGGCGGCTGGCCAGGGAGTCCCACCCCGACGCCAATCCCGATGACCCTACGGCCGAGGCTCGTTTCCGCCAGGTGGCGGAGGCATACGAAGTCCTGTCGGATCCCGAGCGGCGAGCCCGGTACGACCGCGGGGAGACCCTCGATCCGGGTGCTTTCTTCCAGGGTGCGGGCTCGCTTGACGACCTGCTGCGCTCTGTCTTCGGTGACGGCAGTATCTTCGGATCATCCGCCCGGGACCCACGGGTCAACCGAGGGCGGGACGTGCGGGTCAACCTGGTGCTGACTCTGGAGGAGGCTGCCTTCGGGGTCGAGAGATCAGTCGTCTTCCGGACCGCCCTGACCTGCGAACCGTGTGGAGGCTCGGGTTCCGGAGACGGCGCCGGTCTCCAGGCTTGCCGGGTCTGCGGAGGGAGCGGCCAGGTGAGGATGGCCCGGCGGAGCGTGTTCGGCTCGTTGATGACCCTCACCACCTGCCGGTCCTGCCGAGGCGACGGGTCGGTACTGGCCAACCCCTGCCGGTCCTGCCGCGGCGAGGGAATCCGGGAGGGTGAGAAGACCGTGCAGGTCGATATTCCCGCCGGCGTCGAGGCGGGTAACCGCCTCCGGCTCCCGACCCGGGGGGAAGCCGGTCGCCGTGGGGCCCTGGCCGGCGACCTCTACGTCGATCTGGTCATAGAGCCGCATCCCGTTTTCGAGCGCGATGGGGACGACCTGATCAGCGAGGTCGAGGTGGGCGTCGCCGCCGCGGCGCTGGGCACCCAGGTGGAGGTGCCCCTCCTCGATGGCGGGACTCATCGGATCAAGGTGCCGACCGGATCCCAACCCGGGGAAGTCATCCGGGTGCCGGGCAAGGGGATCACGCGCCTCCGCACATCGCGTCGAGGTGACCTCTACCTGCGCGTCAAGGTGGTTGTGCCCACCAGGCTCAGCCGGTCCCAGCGTAAGCTGCTCCGCCAGTTCGCCGATGCCGGCGGTGAAGAACTCCTGTGAGCCGCCGATGCGCGGGTTCGGCCTGCCATCCGCGGCAAGAAACACGGAAGAGAACCAGTGGTCTGTCTGCGAAACAACCGGGTGCTCTGGCGGCCATCGGCGTCCCGTCGCTGCGTTCCGCTTCCTCAACGTACCGCTGCGGGTACGCCTTCGTCAGCGGGCCTTGCGAGGAACACCGCTGCCGACGCCAAACCACACCGCCATTCCACAGACAGACCACTAGTGGTGGTCATCGATAGTCCAGCCCTTCGTGGTATCCTGAGCGGGCCTTTGGAGCTCCGCACCATCGCCCTACCGCGTTAATGCTTCCCTCCGCGCCGCCTGCCCTCACCCTGCATGTCCCTGGTATCAGCCTGATGCTCGACCTGCTCGGCGAACGAGATTCCCACCTCCGGATGGTGGAGTCGGCATACCCCGAAGCCGTGATCGTGGCGCGTGGTGACGAGATCGTGTTCCAGGGCGAGGAACGGGCGGCCCGCCGCGCCCACAAAGTGGTGGAGGAGATGCTGATGCTCGTCCAGCGGGGCATGACCCTGGAGCCGGAAGGTGTGAATCGCGTGATAGAGATGGTCAACGACTCGGTGCCCTCTCCCAGCGGTGTCCTGGGGGAGACCATCGAGGTGGCCCGCGGCAAGATCATCCGTCCCAAGACGGTCGGCCAGCTCCGCTACGTCGAGGCGATCCGTCGATCGACTCTCGTCTTCGGTATCGGACCGGCCGGGACCGGCAAGACCTACCTGGCCATGGCGGCCGCCACCGAGTCCCTGATCACGGGGAAGGTCAAGCGGATAGTCCTCACCAGGCCGGCGGTCGAGGCCGGAGAGAGGCTCGGCTTCCTGCCCGGCGACCTGGAGGCGAAGTTCAACCCCTACCTCCGCCCGCTGTACGACGCCTTGTACGAGATGCTCGGGCCCGACGATGTCATGGGCTACATAGAGCGAGGGACGATCGAGATCGCACCGCTGGCCTACATGCGGGGCCGTACTCTCAACGACTCGATAGTGGTGCTGGACGAGGCGCAGAACACGTCCCGGGCCCAGATGAAGATGTTCCTGACCCGGCTGGGGTTCAACTCGAAGATGATCATCACCGGCGACGCCACCCAGGTCGATCTGCCACGGGATCGTCTGTCGGGGCTGGTCCACGCCCGGGCAATCCTCGGGGAGGTGCGGGACGTGGCGGTGGTCCACCTGGGCGCCGCCGATGTCGTTCGCCACCGCCTGGTGGCAGAGATAGTGGAAGCCTACGAGGCAGCCGACAGCCGGGCGCCCGACCGATGAGCAGTCGCGTCAAGGCCGCCATCACCGGGCTGATCCTGGTGGCGACCGCCGCCCTCTCCTGGGCCGGGATGCTGATCAACCAGGAGTTCACCACCGTCCAGGTGGTGGTGGGGGAGCCGGCGCCCCAGGCCTTCGTGGCCGAGTCCCCGATCGAGATCCAGGACACGGCTGCCACCGAGCTCGCCCGCCAGGCGGCCCGGGATGCCGTGGACCCCGTGTACGGGAGGCACGAGGAGATCGACGCCATCGTGATCAACGACATCCGGGCCTTCTTCCAGTCGCTACGGGCCGCGACCTTTGACCAGGGCGCCCGCCCGCTTCCGGTGGTCACCACCACCAGCACCGTGGTCCGCCCGACGGCCGCTACCACGACGACCGTTGCTACGACCGTCGCAACCACCGTTGCCACGACCGTCGATCCGGGCGCGGAGGCGGGGCAAGAGTCGACCACGGTCACCCAGGAGGCGCCCACGCCCACCACCCTGCCCGCCGCTGTGGCAGCGACGGCCGGCGTCAACGGTCGGGTGTTCATCGATACCGACGCCAACGGCTTCTTCAACCTGGCGGTGGATTACGGCTTGGGCGACGTGAGGGTGGTGGCCTACGACGCTACCGGCACCCGCTTCGAGACGGTCACGTTTTCGGACGGCCGTTACACGCTCGGACGGATGGCGCCTGGACCGGCGGCCGTTCTCATCGATACCGACTCCGTTCCCGACCGGCTGACCGGACCGGAGCAGCTCCTTTACCAGGATGCGGAGCTCGTGGATGGCCAGGAGACGCAGACAATCCATATTCCCCTGCGCCCCGCCGTGGCTTCCAGGGACATCCAGCTGGCCAGCCTCCGGGCGAGCGGCCTGCTGCTTTCCGACAGTGCGGTCTCGCTCCTAGTGGACATCGCCACCGGCGACGTCCTGCGCGAGATCCGGGGGGAGGAGCCGTGGCTGCTCTCGATAGAGCGCGAGACGCTCCTGCTGGCGACCGAGGCCCTCAATACCGATGGCGGGATCCTCAGCGAGAACCTGCGCGAGGTCCAGATACAACTCCGCTCCACGCCGAGGTTCGTGCAGCTTCCGGCGGCCGATTCGGCTGTCTGGCAGCAGGTCTCCCAGCTGGTGCCGGAAGTGGCCACCGTGTTCCTGGCGGCGAACAAGACGGTCGATGCCGTGGCTACCGAGGGCCTCCGGGAGGAGGAGGCCAGCGAGGTCGTCCCGCTGACCATCCAGTATGAACCCGGTGACGTGATCGTGGAGGAGGGCCAGGAGGTAACGGAGGAGATCGAGGCGACGCTGTCCGATGCGGGGTTGCTCGGGCGGGCGGCACCCCGCTACGTGGCGCTGGCCGCAGCCGTGGCCATCGTGGTGGGGTTGCCGGCGCTCTACCTGCACAGGTTCCAACCGAGCGTCTGGAACTCGATGCGGCGCATGTCGCTGTTCGGCCTGCTGGTGGTGCTCGCGGCGGTGTCCGCCCGTGGGGCGGCCGTGTTCGCGGCCGGGGGAGACGGAGCGATCGGCTTCCTGATGCCGGCGGCTGCCTTCGGCCTGATGACCGCCATCCTGTTCGACGCCCGGACCGCGGTCCTGATGGCCGTGGTGGTGGGGTCGATGACGTCCATTGCCACTACCGATCCGGGCTACACGCTGTACGCCGGCCTGTCGGTGCTGGTCCCGATCCCGTTCGTCTCGTCCATCTCGGCCCGGCGCGACCTGCGACGGGCGGGCTTGTACATCATGGCGATGTGCGGGGGTTTCGCGGCTCTGATCGCCTGGTTCTTCCCGCAGGACATCAGCATTCTCCGGTCGGCAGCGTTCGCGGTCGGCGGCGGCGCCATCTCGTGGCTGGTGGGAAGCTCGCTGCTCTCCGTCCTGGAGATCGTGTTCGACATCACCACCTCGCTACGACTCCTGGATCTGACCGATCGCAACCATCCCGCGCTCCGCCTCCTCGAGGAGAAGGCCATCGGCTCCTTCAACCACTCCCTGATGGTGGGGACGCTGGCCGATCGAGCGGCCCGAGCGGTGGGCGCCAACCCCTTGCTGGCCCGGGCGGGCGCCTACTACCACGATCTCGGCAAGACCGAGCACCCACAGTTCTTCATCGAGAACCAGTTCGGCATCCAGAACCCCCATGACGAGATGCCCCCCCTGCGGTCCGCCGAGGTTCTGCGCCGCCACGTGCTGGACGGGCTGACGCTGGCGCGGAAGTTCCGGATCCCCGGGGACGTGGCCGAAGCCGTCATCACCCACCATGGCGACGGCATCATGCACTTCTTCTACAACAAGGCCAGGAAGCAGTACGGCGACGATGCGGTGGACCGGGAGGACTACCGCCACGCCGGGCGCAAACCGGTCAAGAAGGAGATGGCCATCGTGATGCTGGCGGACTCCGTAGAGGGCGCCTGCCGGGCCGTCTTCCAGGTGGAGGAACCCACGCCCGAACGCATCGAGCACCTGGTCGAGAAGGTGGTCGGGGAGAAGGTGGCCGACGGCCAGCTCTCGGCCTCGGACGTGACGCTGGGGGATCTCAGCAGGGTGAAAGAGGCGATGGTCAAGGCTCTGGTGGGGCACTACCACCAGCGCATCCCCTACCCGGACTTCCCCGAAGGAGACCCTGCGTGACCAGCCACCGATCGACGCGGACACCGGCAGCCGCCGGCGTCCGCTTTGTTACGCAGCGAGGGGCGCCGGTGGCCGGCAGAGCACGCCTGGTTCGTTCGCAGGGAGACCACTAACCGTGGAGATTCACCTATCGAACCACCAGGACCTGCCCGTGGACGCGGATGCCCTCCGCGCCTTGGCCGAGGTCGTGCTCGAGAACGAGGACATGCCCCCGTCCACCGAGGTGGGGATCATGCTGGTTACCGATGATGACATGGCGGTGCACAATCAGCAGTTCCTCGGCAGGGACGGGCCCACCGACGTGCTGGCGCTACCTCTCGCGCCGCCCGGGGTGGAGCATCGGGAGAGCGCCGCCCGGACCGGTGCGGGCGTTCCGTACGCGCTGGGCGATGTGATCATCGCGCCCGGTTACGTCCGCGGCCAGGCGCGGCGCCTCGGCATCGCGTACGAGGATGAGATCGCGCTCATGGTCACCCACGGGTTGCTCCATCTGATCGGTTATGAACATGAGTCGGACTCGGAGGCGGAACACATGGAGTCGAGGGAGCGCCACCTCCTGGCGACGATCGGAATGGAGCGGCGATGAACTGGCTGGCCTGGGCGGCGGCGGTGGCGGTCCTCTCGCTGGCGGCGGCACTCCGGGCGGCCGGCGAGTCGCTGGTCCGTACGCCTCGGGCGGATGCCCTGCACGACGCCGCGGACGGCCGGGAGGGGGCCGGGATCGTGGCGGGCCTGCTGGAAAACCGCGCCCGCATACGGCCGGCGGTCTCTCTGATACATACCACCCTCCTGGTGACCGCCGCCCTATCGGCGGCCTGGGCCACGGGCACCACGCTGAGCGGGTCGCGGCTGGTGATGGCGCTGGTCCTGGCAGCCGCGATGATCGTGTTGCTCGGAGATCTGTGGCCCCGCTCCGTCGGCCGGAAGCGACCCCACCGGGTCGCGTACCGGCTGGCCAGGCTGTTGCGACTGGCGATCTCGATCGGCGGCCGAGCGGGAGACCTGATCGAGGACGAGGAGGACGTCGCCCCGGCCCCGGCCGAGGCCAACGGCGACCACGACCCGTCCGACCGAGAGGAGATCCGCATGATCTCCTCGGTTCTGGAGTTCTCCGACGCGATTGTGCGCGAGGTGATGGTGCCGCGGACGGACATGGTGACGCTGGGCGCCGCCAGCACCACTACCGAGGCCCTGGATCTCATCCTGGACTGCGGCTATTCGCGGGTGCCGGTCACCGGCAAGGGGACCGACGACATCGTGGGGATGGTCTATGCCAAGGACTTGTTGGGCCGGGTCGCGGCATCACGGGATCCGCAGCCCGTCACCGAAATCTCCCGCGATCCCTACTTCGTACCCGAGTCCAAGCCGGTACGGGACCTGCTGCGGGAGATGCAGTCGCGCCAGATCCACATCGCTATAGCCGTCGACGAGTTCGGCGGGACCGCCGGGCTGGTCACCATCGAGGACCTGATCGAGGAGCTGGTGGGCGAGATCGTTGACGAGTACGACACCGAGGCCCCCATGGTGCAGCCTCTGGATGACGGAGGGTTCCTGGTGGCCGCTCGACTGTCGGTGGACGACCTCAACCGGGTCTTGGGCGCCGATCTGCCTGACGACGAATGGGACACGGTGGGCGGCCTGGTGCTGGGACTGGCCGGCCGGGTTCCCATGGTGGGGGAACGCTTCGAGATGGGAGAGGCCGTGCTCGTCGCCGACCGGGTACAGGGTCGGCGGGTGGAGCGCGTGCTGGTCCACCGGGTGGGTAACACCGGTCGCTAGCCCCCATTATTCATGTCCCCAGCACACCGACCCGGATCAGGCCATTTCAAGCACATCATTTCTGAAGGGGCCACCCTTCTCCCGGCGGTTGATGCACATTCGGCCAGAGGATGGGGCCGCCAAAAGGCCATAACCCCGGATCAGGGGCACGGAGCGGCCTTCATCGTCACCCGACAAACCCCCATCCATGAATAATGGGGGCTGAGGTCGGCGTGCGTTCCGGATTCGTGGCGGTTGTCGGGCGGCCCAACGTAGGCAAGTCGACCTTGATCAACGGCCTGGTCGGGCAAAAAGTGACCATCACGTCTCAGCGGCCGCAGACCACCCGATTGAGCATGCGGGGTGTCCTGACAGTGGACGATCCCGCCGCCCAGATCGTGTTCGTGGATACGCCCGGACTCCATCGCCCCCGGACGGCCCTGGGCGAGCGCCTCAACTCGACTGCATACCGGACCCTGACCGACGCCGACTGCACGCTGTTCGTCATCGACGCCACCGCCCGGGTGGGGCCCGGAGACCGCCGGATCGCGGAACACCTCCTCGAGACGGTGGATCCCGAGCGGGTGATCCTGATCGTCAACAAGGTGGACGCGGCTCGCAAGAGCCGCGTGGCGGAACGCCTTGGTGAGGCGGCCCTTTGGGACTTCGGCGCCTACATCCCGGTCTCGGCTCTCGAGGGCGACGGTCTCGAGAGGGTGGTGGCCGAGCTGATCCCCCGACTGCCCGAGGGCCCGGCCCTGTATCCACCCGATGTGGTGAGCGACCGGCCCGAGGAGGTATTGATCGCCGAGACGGTGCGTGAGAAGCTCCTACCAGGGCTCCGGCAGGAGTTGCCCCACTCGGTGGCCGTCAAGACCGAGGGGATCGAGGTTCGGGATGACGGCCTGACGCGCATCGAGGCGGTCATCTACGTGGAGCGGGAGTCCCAGGAGGGGATCGTGGTGGGGGCGGGGGGGACCAACCTGCGCGATGCCGGCACCATGGCGCGGCGTGAGCTGGAGGAGGTGCTGGGGCGGCGGGTGTTTCTCGACCTCCGCGTGAAGGTCGAGAAGGACTGGCAGCGCTATCCCGACCGGATGGAGCGCCTCGGCCTGTAGGCGCGGTGGTTCGGGGTACGGGGTTTCGTCCGGCCGTCCTGCCTGGAATCCCGAGCGCGGTACACTCGCCATGCCCGTCCGTAAGGGCGCGGGTCGAGGTCACGAAGGTGAGGGGTCGGTGCGGTTCCGGATCGAGAAGGACTCCATGGGGGAGGTGGAGATCCCCTCGGATGCTCTCTACGGCGCCTCTACCCGGCGAGCAGTCGAGAATTTCCCCATCTCCGACCGTAGGTTCGGCGGCTGGTTCATCTGGTCGCTCGGCCTGATCAAGGGCTCGGCAGCGCAGGTGGCGGGCGAGGAGCGTCATCTGCCGGCCGAGATCGCCTCGGCGGTGTCGCAGGCGGCCGATGAGGTCATGTCCGGCCTCTGGGACGACCAGTTCGTGCTCGACGTCTTCCAGACCGGGTCGGGTACCTCCACCAACACCAACGCGAACGAGGTCATCGCTAACCGGGCCGCGCAACTGCTCGGAGGGTCCATCGGGGACCGCTCGGTCCATCCTAACGATCACGTGAACTTCGGCCAGTCCTCGAACGATGTGATCCCCACCGCCATGCACGTAGCGGCCGCCGCCGCCACCAGAGAGGACCTGCTGCCGGCCCTCGGGGCGCTGGCTCGATCACTCGAGGAGCGGTCTGCCGACTTCGGGGACGTGGTCAAGTCGGGCCGCACCCACCTGATGGACGCCACGCCTGTGACGCTCGGCCAGGAGTTCTCCGCGTACGCGGCACAGATGGCCAAGGGCGTGGAGCGCCTGGTTGCGGTGCTGCCCGACCTCGACGAGCTCGCCCTGGGAGGCACCGCCGTCGGCACGGGGATCAACGCGCCGGACGGGTTCGCGGCCTCGGTGATCGGGCTGATGGCCAGGAGGACCGGTTACCCCCTCCGGGAGGCCGACAACCACTTCGAGGCCCAGGCCGGCAAGGATGCGGTCGTGATGGCTTCCGGCGCCCTGAAGACCGTCGCGGTGTCCCTCTTCAAGATCGCCAACGACCTCCGCTGGTTGGCGTCCGGACCCCGTACGGGTCTCGGGGAGATCAGGCTTCCGGCCCTCCAGCCGGGTTCCTCGATCATGCCCGGAAAGGTGAACCCGGTCATTCCCGAGATGGTGTGCCAGGTTGCCGCGCAGGTGATAGGAAACGACTCGGCCATCGCCTGGGGAGGCGCCAACGGCAACTTCGAGCTTAACGTGATGATGCCGATGATGGCCCACAACCTCCTGGAGTCCATCGGGCTGCTGTCCAGTGCCGCGTCCACTCTGAGGGAGCGCTGCGTCGACGGCATCGAGGCGGATGCAGTGCGGGCTCGCCGGCTGGTGGAGAGCAACCTGGCGGTGGTCACCGCCCTCAACCCCAGGATCGGCTACGACATGGGCGCCAAGGTGGCCAAGGAGGCACACGCCTCAGGCCGCACCATCCGTGACGTGGTGCTCGACATGGGTCTGATGGAGGCGGAGGAACTGGATCAGGTGCTGGACATCAAGCGGATGACCGAAGGCGGGATCCTTTAGTTGCTAGTTGGTCTAGTGATTAGAGACTAGAGACTAATGACTGGCAACGAAGTTCTTTATGGCTTCTTCCAGGGTGGTCCAGGGCAGGTTGGCGCACTTGATGCGGACCGGGAACTTGCGGACCCCCTGGAGGGCCTCGAGATCACCGAGCACCGCACCCGGCCGGTTGGGATCGAGGCCGGGATCATCGGCGCCGTCGATGCTCATCATGCCCTTGAACCGGCCGGTGAGGATCCGGATCGTCTCGATGTTCCGGCCCTTCACCGCGTCACCCATCATCGAACCCGAGGCCTGCGAAATCGAACATCCGTGACCAGTGACGCCGATCGCGGTGACCTCGCCCCCCTCGATCAGCAATTCGACCCGCACCTCGTCGCCGCATAGCGGATTGCTGCCGTCGGCGACCGCGTTGGCCTGCCCGAGCCCCTGCCGGTTACGAGGGTTCCGGTAATGGTCGAGGATCACTTCGCGGTAGAGATCTTCAAGCGCCATGAGCGTCCAACCATAGAAGGGTGATCAAGAGGACGGGGATGGGTTGGCCCGCGCCGCATTGACCTGGGGTTACATTGCCTGAAACCTGGCAACCGGACATTATTCGGTGCCCTCCTGGAGAGCGCAGGCGGTTCGTGACCATTACCGGACCACTCGCCGCCGGCAATCCCGGCCCCTCAAGGGCTGTCGAGTCCGAATATGCGGCGGGCCACGTCGAGGGCGTCCACCAGCGCGTCCACCTCCGCCGGCACGTTGTAGACGTAGAACGAAGCCCTGGTCGAGGCGGTGAGGCCCAGGCTCCGGAGCAACGGCTTGGCACAGTGGTGCCCGGCCCGCACCGCCACTCCCTCCTGGTCGAGGATGGTGGCGACGTCATGGGCGTGGATGCCGGCCAGGTCGAAGCTGATCGCACCGCCCCGGTCAACGGTGTCCGCCGGGCCCTGAATGGAGAGGCCGGGGACTCCGGCGAGCCGCTCCAGGGCATAGCCGGTGAGTTCCCGGTCGTGTTGCAGAACGTTGTCCATCCCGATGGCGGCCAGGTAGTCCACCGCCGCGCCCAACCCGATCGCCTCCACGAACGGTGGGGTACCGGCCTCGAACTTATGGGGCACCGCCGCCCAGTCCGACTCGTGCAATCGGACATCGCGGATCATCTCGCCCCCGCCCTCGGCCGGCTCCATGCTCTCCAGCAGCGCCCTACGACCCCACAGGACTCCGATGCCGGTCGGACCGAGCATCTTGTGGCCGGAGAATCCGAGGAAGTCGGCCCCGAGGGTCTGGACGTCCACCGGCGCGTGAGGAACCAGTTGGGCGCCGTCAACCAGGACCACCGCCCCCACCTCGCGAGCCAGGCGGGCGATCTCGTCCACCGGTGGCATGGTGCCCAAAACGTTGGACATCCCCGATACCGCCACCACTTTGACCCGCTCGTCGAACCGGTCGCGGGCACCTTCCACGTCGAGTCGGAAACCGTCGGTCAACTCCATGTAGCGCAGTTCCGCCCCGGTGTGGCGGGCGATGATGTGCCAGGGCACGATATTGGCGTGATGCTCCATCACGCTGGTCAGGATCCGATCACCCGACTCGAGGTTGTTCAGGCCCCATCCGTACGCGAACAGGTTCATCGCCGCGGTGGCGCTGCGGGTGAAGATGATCTCCTCGTCGGACGATGCGTTCAGGAAGACAGCCACCTTGTGGCGGGCCGCCTCGTAGGCCTCGGTGGCCTCGTGCGAGAGGGTGTAGGCGCCCCGATGGACGTTGGCATAGGAGTTGCGGTAGATGTCCCCCATCGCATCGAGAACCTGCACGGGCTTCTGTGAGCTCGCTGCGGAGTCGAGAAAGGCCAACCTGCGGCCGTTGATCCTGCGCTCCAGGATCGGAAAGTCGCTGCGTATCGCGTCGGTGTCGATCATGGCGCGGGGACGGCTCGGAAGGCTTCGTATCCCTCTTCCTCCAGTTGACGGGCCAACTCGGCGCCACCGGACCTCACGATCCGGCCGTCAACCAGCACGTGGACATGGTCGGGAGTGACGTAGTCGAGGAGCCGCTGGTAGTGGGTTATCACGACAAACCCGCGCTCGGGCCCGGCCAGGCGGTTCACGCCTTCGGCCACCACCCGCAGGGCATCGATGTCGAGTCCGGAGTCGGTCTCGTCCATGATGGCCAGTTCCGGCTCGAGCACCGCCATCTGCAGGACCTCGTTGCGCTTGCGCTCGCCCCCGGAGAAGCCCTGGTTGACGTAGCGGTCGGCAAAGCTGGCGTCCATGCCGAGCGACTCCATCGCGTCCATTACCCGCAGCCGCAGCTCCAACACGGTGTAATCGACGCCGGTCCGGTTGCTCAGCGCGGTGCGAAGGAAGTTGACCACCGATACGCCGGGGATCTCCTCCGGATACTGGAAGGCGAGAAACATCCCCATGTTGGCCCGGGTGGGAGGATCGGCGTCCGTTATGTCCTCTCCCATAAACGAGACCGTTCCGGAGGTGACCTCGTAGCCCGGATGTCCCATCAGGACCTTGGCCAGGGTGGACTTCCCGGAGCCGTTCGGCCCCATGATGGCGTGGATCTCGCCCCTACGGGCGGTCAGGTTGACGCCGCGCAGGATGGGTTCCCCGTCGACAGACGCGTGCAGGTCATCTATGGCCAGCAGGGGGCCCGGATCGGTCAATGCGTGGATCTCCTGATGAGGAAGCGGTGCGGTCATCCCCAGGGTACCCGCCCGGCTGAGAGGTCGGGAACCGAACGGCGGTCCCGGTACGTCATAGGGACGAATCGTCCATCGGAATGACTCTTGGAAGGAGCCGGACATGAAAAGGCACGCAGCCTGGTTGGTCGCCATGGCGCTTCTCGTCGGCGCCTGCGCGCCGGACCCGACCGTTACTACCACCCGACCGGTCGCTACCACCTCGACTGCAGGGACGGTACCGTCAAGCACCGTCACCGCGGCCCCCACCGCCGGCTCCACGGTTTCCACCACGGGCCTGACCGTCTCCACCGCCGGTTCCACATCCTCCAGCACGGCCGCCGACCCCGTGGTCGGCCTCTTCGCCTCGGCGCTGGTGGAGTTCGACTCGTGCGATGCGTTCATCGGCCACGTCAAGGCGCAAGCGCTGGAACGGGTGGGACCCTACGGCCTCGGCGGTGGCCCTTACCCCGAGCCGTGGATCGTGGAAGAGGCGGATGTCGAGATCATGGAGGAGAGCGCTGCCGCGGCCGTCTCCGACAGCGTCGCCTCAGCCCCACAAGCCGGCGTTGACTACTCGACCACCAACGTCCAGGAGATCGGCGTCGACGAGCCGGACATCGTCAAGACCGACGGGAACCGGATCCTCGTCCTCGCCTACGGCATCCTCCATTACATCGACGTGTCCTCAGGTAGTCCTGAACTGGTGGGGACGCTCGATCTCTGGTCCTGGGAGTCCCAGCAGGGCAGGGACGAAGGCCTCGGCAGTTTCCACAGTTTCCAGATGTTCCTCGGAGAAGGCACCGCTCTGCTGATGGCCGGCGGCTACGGACCGGAAGGCGAACTCACCCAGGTGGTGCAGGTCGACCTGGCCGACCCGGGGAACATGACCGTGACCAGCACCCTCACGGTGGATGGCAGGTACGTGTCGGCCCGGCTGGTGGGCGAGCGCGTCAACCTGGTCCTCTCCTCCCGGCCCCACGACCGGCTCGAGTTCGTCTATCCCGCATCCAGGTCGGCCGAGGCCAGGGCCGAGATGGCCAACCGGATGACCATCGAAGAATCGACTCTGGAGGATTGGGCGCCCGGTTACGTCCTCGACGGCGAGGGCGGCGTCTCGCAGGGCCTCTTCATCGACTGTGCCTCGTCATACGCACCCGAGGAGTTCTCGGGGTTCGACTTCCTGTCCGTGCTGAGCTTCGACCTCGCCGACGGGATCGGCACCGAGGCGGTCTCCACTGTGATGTCGGGGGGAGACACGGTCTACGCGTCGTCGACCAACCTCTACGTCGCCACCCAGCGCTGGACCGACTGGGCTGTCCTCGACGAGGAAACAGCGATCGAGGAGGCCGAAACCATCAGCACCCACATCCATCAATTCGACATCGGTGGCTCGGGCGGCGCCGAATACCTGGCGAGCGGATCCGTGGACGGGTTCCTCCTCAACCAGTTCGCCATGTCGGAATACGACGGACACCTGCGGGTGGCGTCCACCGACGATCCGTCGTGGAGTTGGTGGGTCAGCGAGAACCGGCCCTCGGTGAGCCGGGTGGACGTCCTGGCCCGGGACGGCCGCCGGCTGCGGGTCGTCGGATCAGTGGGAGGTCTCGGGCAGGGCGAGCGCATCTTCGCTGTCCGTTTCATCGGCCCGATCGGCTACATAGTCACCTTCCGCCAGACCGATCCGCTCTACACCGTCGACCTGTCCGACCCCGAGGCCCCCCGGGTAGTGGGTGAGCTCAAGATCCTCGGGTACTCCGCCTACCTGCACCCGATCGGCGACGGGCTCCTGCTGGGAATCGGTCAGGACGCCGACGAGCGGGGATGGACGCTGGGTACCCAGGTATCGGTGTTCGATGTTTCCGACCTGGCCAACCCGATCCGTATCCACCAGTTCACCCTGGAGGACTCCTATTCGCAGGTGGAGTGGGACCACCGCGCCTTCCTGTACTGGGCGCCGAAGCGCATGGCCGTGATGCCGGTCAGCTGGTGGAACTACGACGACCAGTCGGACTACTGGGATTACTTCGCGGGTGCGTTCGTGCTCTCGGTCGGCTCGGGAGGCATCCGGCCGCTGGCCACCCTCGAGCACGAGGTCGAGGTCCCCGGCATTCCCGAGGACGAACTCCGCTTCTGGGGGCCCTGGGCGATCCTCCGCTCCCTGGTGGTGGGCGACACGCTCTTCACCGTGTCGGAAGGCGGCCTGCTGGGATCGGACCTGGACACGTTCGAGACGACCTCCTGGATCGGGTTCCGCCTCCCGGATTACGGGACGGAGCCGATTACGTACTAGACAAGTGGCCACTGACCACTGACCACTAGGATCCCCGCCATGCCCTCCATTCCGGTCATCGCGCTCGGGGTGGCGCTACTCCTCCTCCTGGCTCTGGCCGCCATATCGGTTGCCGTCCTGATCCGGCGCAGGAGCAACCGGGCGGGCGGGCAACCGGTTTATGTCATCAACGACGCCATCGACTTCGCGGTGGAACATGTCGATCCGGACGTCCTCGACCGGATCCGGCCGGCGGGCGTCCAGCGCATCATCGAGTGGTCCGTCCACTACCTTCAGGGCCTAGCGGTTCCCGCCCGCCGCCGGAGAGGCTTGCGGGTGGTCGCCGGGGGCGAGGGCAGCGCCATCGAGTACATCCATGGCATGCTGGTCGGGACCGGATACGATTACTCCCCGTCCGACATTGCCGCGGTGCTGGCCGGCGAGGCGGCGTATCTGGCGGGCATTGGAGCATTGGGAGAGCGGGTCGAGGAAGGGGAAGCGGAATGAGGGCGCGTTGCGGTCGATGCGGTACCGGTTTCGAGGTCATGACGCCGGGCCGCTACGCCTGTCCGGCCTGCGGGGTCACCAACGAGGTGCGTGGCCCGGGCGGGGGAAGGCCGGGTCCCGCGCCCCGGGCCCAGGACATGGCGCCTCCGGCCCCTCCACCCGAGGCTCCTTCCCGGAGAGCGAAGTGCCCGGATGCCGAATGCGGGTTCAGCTTCATCGTCGGTGATGTGAGCGTGGCGCCCTGCCCGATGTGCGGGGCCGAGGTGGCTACGGGGAGAGGAGCCTGAGTGTCCGGCGGCGGAGGCTCGCGCCTGTCCCGGTTCGAGAAGAGCCGCTTCATCGGCGCCAGGGACACGATGATCGTCTACGACTGCGACGACAGTGACCAGCTCGCCCTGCTCGAGGCCAGGCTCCGCGACGACGACCTGCTGGGCCGCAACCTGATGCAGAGCTTCGGCCCAGACACGCTGGCCGAGGCCCGCAACCGAGGATTTCGGGCGGTCGGTCGTCGCTAGTGGCCAGTGGCCGGTTCCAGTGGCCAGTGGGCGACCCGGACGTAATCAAGTTTCCTGTGGCCCTCAAGCCTGTGGGGTGTCCGTGCCCGCACGGAGTTACGACATGCGCTGACCACCGGTCACTGACCACTGACCACTGACCACGGACGACTATTAGAGGATTCCCAGTAGGAACCAGGCGCCCACCCCTACCAGTATCACCATGGCGGTGATCAGCGCCGCGATGATCAGGTACCTGGTAGGCATGCCGGGAGGGTACCGAAGAAATCCAGGTAGCCGGATGAGCGGCGACGAGGCCGCAGGTCGGGGCGTCGCCGGGGCCAAGCCGTTCCCGTCGTCCGGCACTCCAAAGAGTTTGGAACCGCTCAGCCCGAACTAGGCTCCTCTCTTGGCTAATCGGAGAATCGCATCGGTGTATGACGTAATCGTGATCGGCGGCGGCCCCGGCGGCTACGGCGCCGCCCTGTACGCCCACAACTTCGGTCTGTCCGTGGCTCTGGTGGAGAAGGACGAGCTGGGCGGCACGTGCCTGCTGCGCGGCTGCATACCCGCCAAGAGCTGGCTCCAGTCCGCAGAGGTGTATTCGACGGTTCGTTCCGCCGGGGAGTTCGGAGTGGTGACGGGGGAGACCTCCTTCGACTGGCCCAAGGCGCTGGCGCGCAAGGACCGGATCGTGAACGGCCTGGTAAGGGGCCTGTCCGGTCTCCTCAGGATGCGCAAGGTCGAGGTTGTCAGGGGCGCAGGCCGGATGGCCGGACCGGGAAGGGTCGAAGTCGATCACGACGGAGCCACCCGGCTGCTCGAGGGCCGGAGCGTGATCCTCGCCACCGGATCCGTGCCGATCGAGCTACCTGGGTTTCCCTACGACGGCGTACGGATCGTCAGCTCCGACCACGCGCTCGACTGGACCGAGCGGCCCGACCGGGTCGGGATCATCGGGGGCGGGATCGTTGGTTGCGAATTCGCCAGCCTGCTGGCCGACGTGGGCAGCGAGGTGGTGGTCTTCGAGATGCTGGACCAGATCATCCCCGGCTTCGAGCCGGCCGCCGCTCGCGAACTCCAGAAGCAGTTGAGGCGCAGGCGCGTGAAGTTCTTCCTGGAGGCCGCCGCGACGCTCGACAACTCCGGCGACCGTCCTGTCCTCCTGGGCGGGACCGGCGCGGCCGCGTCCGGAGTCGAGGTGGATGCGGTGCTGGTGGCGGTGGGGCGCCGCCCGGTGACCGAGAACCTCGGCCTGGATACGGTCCGGGCGGAAACCGACCGGGGCTTCGTGATCACCGACCTGGAGACTATGCAGACCGCCGAGCCGGGCATGTTCGCGGTCGGCGACATCGTGGCCGGCACGCCCGGGCTCGCCCATGGCGCCTTTGCCGAGGCCATCGCAGCCATCACGTTCATTGCCACCGGAAGCCCGAGCCCCGTCGACTACCGGGCCCTCCCCAGCGTGGTATACACGCATCCCGAGGTGGCGTCCGTGGGAATCACCTCCGTCGACGCGGCCGCCACGGGCATGGCGGTCCAGGAACACGACCACTCCTTCGTGGGCGTGGGCAGGGCTCGCATCATCGGGAGGAACCAGGGGTTCGTCAGGATCGTGAACGAGGTCGACGGGCCTATCGTGGGCGCCACCGTGGTCGGACCGCAGGCCGGCGAGATGATCCACGAACTGATGTACGCGGTGGGCTGGGAGGCCCTGCCGGAGGAGGTGGCGGCGTTCATACATGCCCATCCCACCCTGAGCGAGGCGATAGGAGAGACCTTGCTGTCCTCGGCGGGTCGTCCCCTTCACTGAGTCCGCTGATGAGGGCCCGATCCCTGGAGAGGTGAGAAACATGCCAACCACAGTGTCCATGCCGCAGCTGGGCGAGACGGTAACCGAGGGCACCGTGCTCCGATGGATGAAGCAGGTGGGCGATTCCATCGCCCGCGACGAGGCCATCGTCGAGATCTCCACGGACAAGGTCGACACGGAAGTCCCGTCACCGGTGGCCGGCGTGGTCAGCGAGATCCTGGTGGGCGAGGGCGAGACGATCGAGGTCGGCACGGCGATGGTGGTGATCGCCTCGGCCGACGAGGGCGTCTCGGCCGCTGCTCCCGCAGAGCCCGAAGCGCCCCCGGAGGAGGAGCCCCGGCCGGCGCCGCCGCCGGCTCCCGCTGCGACTCCCACACCGGCCGCACCCGACCGGCCCGGACCCCGCAAGTTCCTGTCGCCGGTGGTTCGCCGGTTGGCTCGGGAGCACGACATCGACCCGAGCGTCATCGAGGGCACCGGACGCGACGGCCGGGTGACACGCAACGATGTGCTCGCCTACATAGAGAGCATCAAGGCGGCGCCGGAACCGGCGCCGGCCCCCGCCGCGCCCGCGCCCGAACCGGCCGATCCCGGGCCCCCGATGGACGAGCCCGTCAAGCTCAGCCGCCTGCGGGTGCGCATCGCCGACAACATGGTCGCCTCCCTCCGAACCGCCGCCCACGTGTGGACATCCATGGAGGTCGACTACGAACGGGTGGAGAGGGTGCGCCAAGCCCATCGCGAGTCCTTCCGGCAGCAGGAGGGGTTCTCGCTCACCTACCTGCCCTTCATCGCCCGCGCCACGATGGATGCCCTCCGGGCCTTCCCGGTGGTCAACAGTTCCTTCGACCAGCAGGGACGCACCGCCACCTTCCACCAGGATGTCGACCTCGGCATAGCGGTCGACCTCAACCAGGACGGTCTGATGGTGGTCACCATCAAGAAGGCGGATGACTACTCGCTGAGGGCCCTTGCCAGGAAGGTCCGGGACCTGGCGGTGCGAGCGCGCGGCGGTCAGGTGGGTCCCGACGACATATCCGGTAGCACCTTCACGATCACCAATCCCGGGCCGTACGGATCGTTCATGTCCGCGCCGGTCATCAACGTGCCCAACGTGGCCATCCTCTCTACGGACGGGATCGCCAAGCGTCCCAAGGTGATAACCACGCCCGATGGCGCGGACGCCATCGCCATCAGGCCCCTGGGTTACCTCGGCCTGTCATGGGATCATCGAGCCTTCGACGGCGCCGTCGCGGTCCTATTCCTCCGCCGGATCAAGGAAAACCTGGAGACCTGGGATTGGGAACAGCAACTGATCTAGAGAGGCCGCTGGACCCGGTCCCGCTCCCGGTCGAAACGGACCTGCAGTTCCGGGTAGCCGCCGACCCGTCCCGGCTACGCACCAGATGGTTGGGTCGGCTCGCCTACGACGAGGCCTGGGACCTCCAGCGCGCCTTCTGGGAAGGTAGGCAGAACGGCCGGGCGAGATCGGACTACCTGCTGCTGCAGGAACACCCCCACGTCTATACCGTGGGTCGGAACGGCGACGGATCCCACCTCCTCCTTCCCGAGGATCGCCTGACCGGAATCGGCGCGCAGCGTTTCGACATCGACCGCGGCGGCGACATCACCTACCATGGCCCCGGCCAGCTGGTCGGCTACCCCATCCTGGCCCTGGCCGACCTGCGCAAGATCGTCCCCTACGTACGGGCCGTGGAGGAGGTGCTGATCCGCACCATGTCCGACCTCGGCCTGGAGGCCTGGCGGGATGCCGGGTACACGGGAGTGTGGACCGACCGGGGCAAGGTGGCCGCAATCGGTGTCCGCGTGGCTCGGGGCGTCACCATGCATGGCTTCGCCCTGAATGTCGATCCCGACATGAGCTACTTCGGTCACATGCACCCGTGTGGCATCACCGACCGGCCCGTCACGTCCCTCGCGGAATTGCTGGGCACGAGGATCTCTATCGAGGAGGCCGTGGAGTTGCTGGTCCCTCGCTTCGTGGAGGTGTTCGGGTACGAGCAGAACGACCTCCAACTGGGCGCCTTTACCCGGGGGCAGGGACGGCCCAGAGCCTTCGAGGTTGACCGGCTCCTCGCCGAGGGAACCTTCGCCCCCAAGGGCCGGGCAGCCGTGCCGGTGACCATCGGCAAGCGGTTGGCGGGCGAGCCGCCGCGGGCGCCCTGGATGAAGGTGACCGCCCGCCTGGGGCCGGAGTACCGGCAACTAGGGAGGCTCATGCGGGAGCTCGACCTCCACACGGTTTGCGAGGAAGCAGGCTGCCCCAACATCTACGAGTGCTGGAGCGAGGGCGCCGCCACCATCATGATCCTGGGCGGTGTCTGCACCCGGGCATGTGGTTTCTGCGACGTCACTACGGGCCGCCCCCAGGGCCTCGACCTCCACGAACCGGTGCGGGTGGCCGAGGCCATAGCGGCCATGGGACTGCGCCACGCCGTGATCACGTCCGTCAACCGGGACGACCTGCCGGACGGCGGCTCGACCATCTTCGCCAGGACGGTGCAGGAAGTGCGGAAACGGGTACCGGAGTGCGACGTAGAGGTGCTGATTCCCGACTTCAAGGGGGCCAGGGCGGACCTGGAGCGGGTCATGGACGCGGGGCCGGCGGTGCTGAACCACAACACCGAGACCGTGCTCCGGCTCCAGCGCGAGGTGAGGACCGCCGCCTCGTACGGACGCTCCCTCGCGCTCCTGGCCCGGGCCAAGTGGCACCGGCCGGACGGGGTGGTGAAGTCGGGATTGATCGTGGGGATGGGCGAGGCCCGCGACGAGGTTCTGGGAGCTATCGCCGACCTCAGGGCGGTGGGCGTGGACGTGGTCACGGTGGGTCAGTACCTGCGGCCCACGGTGAGGCACCGCCCGGTGGACCGTTACGTCCACCCCGACGAGTTCGCCGAGTACGCCGACTTCGGCCGGCGGGTCGGTCTGGCCCACATCGAGTCGGGCCCGCTGGTGCGGTCGTCCTACCATGCCCGGGATTCCCTGGACGCCGCCACCACTTCCGGCGTTCCCGCCGCCGCGATCGGCCACTGACCCCGAGGCGGAAACACCCCGGATCCCAAGGCTCCAGGAGGCCCGGCGCGAAGGGCGTGGCGACGCGAGTAGCCTCCAACCCACGCCGATCGTAAGCGAGGAGACGTGGCCGAGCGCACCATCGAAAACCTGTTGCAGGAAGATCGCATCTTCCCGCCGTCACCGGAGTTCACCCGGCAGGCCAACGCCCTACCCGGCCTGCATGAGCAGGCTGCCGCCGATCCGGTCGCATACTGGGAGGCGCAGGCCCGCAACCGAGTGACCTGGTTCAAGGAGCCCACCGTCCTCCTGGACGACTCCAACCCTCCTTTCTTCAAGTGGTTCACCGACGGCGAGCTCAACATGTCCTACAACTGCCTGGACCGCCACATCGAGGCCGGCAAGGGCGGCAAGGTGGCCTACTACTGGGAGGGCGAGCCGGGGGACGAGCGCACCATCACCTACCAGGACCTCTACGAGGACGTTTGCCGGTTCGCCAACGGCCTGCGTTCGATCGGTGTGCGCAAGGGTGACCGGGTGGCCGTCTACATGGGCATGGTTCCCGAGCTGGCGGTCGCCATGCTGGCCTGCGCTCGCATCGGCGCCGCCCATAGTGTCATCTTCGGCGGCTTCTCGGCCGACGCGATCTACGACCGGGTCGAGGACGCCGGCGCCCGGGTTCTGATCACCTGCGACGGCGCCTGGCGCCGGGGGACCGTGGTGGATCTGAAGGTGGCCGCCGACCGCGCCATGGAAAGGACGGACCTGGTCGAGCGGTGCGTGGTACTGCGCCGGACCGAGAACGAAGTGACCATGATGGAGGGGCGGGACATCTGGTGGCACGACCTCGTGGACGGGCAGAGCGCCGAATGCGCCCCCGAGGTCATGAACGCAGAGGACCTGCTCTACATCCTGTACACCTCCGGCACCACCGCCAAGCCCAAGGGCATCATGCACACCACGGGGGGATATCTGGTGGGTGCGGCCACGACGCACAGCTTCGTGTTCGACATCAAACCCGACCAGGACATCTGGTGGTGCGCCGCCGACATCGGCTGGGTGACCGGTCACACCTACATCCTCTACGGGCCGCTCGCCAACCAGACCACCTCGGTCATGTACGAGGGAACGCCCGACTACCCGGACAAGGACCGGCTGTGGTCGATCATCGCCAAGTACAAGGTGACCCAGCTCTACACCGCACCCACCGCCATACGGGCCTTCATGAAGTGGGGTGAGGAGTATCCGCAACGTCACGATCTGTCCACGCTGCGCGTGCTCGGCACCGTGGGCGAACCCATCAACCCCGAGGCATGGATGTGGTATCACGAGTTCATCGGTGGAGGCAAGGCGCCGGTCATGGACACCTGGTGGCAGACCGAGACCGGCTCGATCATGATCGCACCCCTGCCCGGCATCACCACCACCAAGCCGGGCTCGGCCACCAACCCCATGCCGGGCATCCAGGCGGACGTGGTCGACGATGCCGGCAACCCGGTCGGCAGGGGAGGGGGCGGCTACCTGGTCATCCGCAACACCTGGCCCTCCATGCTGCGCTCCATCTGGGGCGACGATCAGCGGTACGTCGACACCTACTGGTCCCGCTACGACGGCATGTACTTCCCCGGTGACGGGGCCAAGCTGGACGATGACGGGTATCTGTGGTTGCTGGGCAGGGTGGACGATGTGATGCTCGTGTCCGGCCACAACATCTCCACCATGGAGGTGGAGTCGGCCCTGGTCTCGCACCCCTCCGTGGCGGAGGCTGCGGTGGTGGGCCGTTCCGACCCGCTCACCGGCCAGGCGATCGCCGCCTTCGTCAGCCTACGGGGCAGCATGGAGGGTGACTCATCGCTGATAGGCGAGCTAAGGGATCATGTCGCCAACTCGATCGGCCCGATCGCCAAGCCCAAGAGCATCGTCTTCACGCCCGACGTGCCCAAGACCCGTTCGGGCAAGATCATGAGGCGCCTGTTGAGGGACATCTCGGAACAGCGGAAGCTGGGGGACGTGACCACGCTGGCCAATGCCGATATCGTTGCCGAGATCGCGGAGAAGGCGGCCGCAGCCCCTGCTGACGAGGACTGAGCGCTCTGCGCCGCCGGCTCTCGCTCGGGACCGGCGCCCGGCAGGGTAACGCTACGGAGGAGAGGTCATGCTGCTTACAGGTAAGCGGGTGCTGGTAACCGGCGTCCTCACGCACGGCTCGATCGCCTGGCACAGCGCCAAGGTCGCCCAGGAACAGGGCGCAGAGATCGTCCTGACCGGATTCGGGCGGGGGATCCGTCTCACCCAGCGGGCAGCCCGCCGCCTGCCTGATCCGCCCGACGTCTTCGAACTCGACATCAACGACCCGGTTCACATGCAGCAGCTGGTGGACGAGCTGGGGCGCCGTTGGGGGAGCCTGGACGGGGCTCTGCATGCCATAGCCTTCGCCCCCGAGGACGCGCTGGGCGGCAACTTCCTGACCACGCCCGTGGACAGCGCCTCCCTTGCCTTCACCACCTCGGCGTTCTCCTACAAGACGCTGGCCGTGGGACTGCTCCCGCTATTCGAAGAGGCGGGGGGAGGATCCCTGGTGACCCTCGACTTCGACAACAGCACCCAAGCCTGGCCCGCCTACGACTGGATGGGGGTCTGCAAGGCCGCCCTGGCCTCGGTGACCCGCTACCTGGCCCGCGACCTGGGGCGCCACAACGTCCGGGTGAACGCCGTGTCGGCGGGACCGCTGTCGACGATGGCGGCCAAGGGCATACCCGGATTCGAACGGTTCCAGGATGTCTGGAGCGAGCGAGCCCCCCTCACCTGGGACACGTCCGATCCCACTCCGGTGGCCAACATGATCTGTGTCATGCTCTCCGACTTCGCCACCAAGGTAACCGGCGAGGTCATCCACGTGGACGCCGGCTTCCACGCCATCGCCACTTAGTTGCTAGTTGATAGTCCCTGGTTTCTAGTCAATAGAGCAACTAGCAACTGACTGGCAACCGGCGACTGACAACTAGAATCCAGGATCATGGACCCGGCCGGCTACCTGAGCGCCCTCGTCTTCGGGGCATTGTCCTTCGTATCGCCCTGCGTGCTGCCGCTGCTGCCCGGATACCTGGGGCTCATGTCGGGTTACTCGGTGGCCGATCTGCAACAGGGGAAGGCCTCCACAGCCCGGATGCTCCGGGTCACCGTGCTGTTCGTGCTCGGGTTCACGATCGTCTTCGTGGCCCTCGGAGCGGGGGCTACTTCGGTGGCAGGCCTGCTCGCCCGCAACAAGGGCGTCATCACGACGGCAGCGGGCTGGCTGATCGCCGTGTTCGGGCTGGTCATCGTGCTGATGGCGCTCAGCACGTCGCCTCGCCTGGCCTTCCTCTACCGGGAGCGGCGGCTCCACGTGCGGCCCTCGCAACTGGGCGGCTGGGCGCCGCTGGTGATGGGAATGGCCTTCGGTTTCGGCTGGACCCCGTGCATCGGTCCGGTGCTGGCGGCCATCCTCACCCAGGCCGCGACCCAGGAGACGGTCGCCAGGGGGATGCTCCTGCTGTTCGTGTTCTCGATGGGTATGGGCCTGCCGTTCATCGCCGCCGGAATCGGCGTGACCAAGCTCTACTCGGGCATCAAGCTCCTCCAGCGCCATCTGCGGACCATCAACGTCCTGTCCGGCCTCCTGATGATCGTCTTCGGTTGGCTGTTCATCACCGGCCGCATCACCGATCTGTCGAGCCTGATCAGCGAGTGGATGATCAGGCTCGGCCTCGAGGACCTGGCCGCTATCTAGTTGCTAGTTGCTAGTTGTGCTTTATCACTATTAACTAGGACTACAGACTAGAAATTAGGAACTGATCCAGTCCTTGGCGAGTTCGCTCAGGCGTGCCTTGCCGAAGAGTTGGGCGGCCGCCTCTCCCGCCTTGGCCCTTACCTCGGCCTCGTCCACCCTCGTGGAGCGGCCGTCCTCCACGATGATCTCGCCCCCGACGATCACCATCTCCACGTCGGCCGAGCTACCGGAGTGCACCACCGAAGCAACCGGACGGCTCCACGGCGTGTGCCGAACTCCGGAGACATCCACCACCACCAGGTCGGCAGCCCGGCCCGGCTCCAGCGATCCGGCGTCAAGGCCGGTCATGGCCGCTCCGCCGCGCGTCCCCAGTTCGAGGAACTGCTCCACTGTGGTGGCGGTGGAGTCGAGGCTGGCGACACGGTGCATCAGCAGCCCGGCCTTCATGGCTTCGAAGATGTCCTGCCCGGCGACGGCCACCCCGTCACTCCCGAGGGCCACGGTGGCGCCCGCCGACAACAGCGCCTCGAGGTGGAGCACGCCCGAGGCCAGGTACTGGTTGGAGATCGGGTTGTGCACTGCGGTGGCCCCGGAGGCGCCCATGGCGGCCACCTCGTCAGGATCCAGCCAGACGGCGTGAGCCAGTGTGGTGTGGCGGCTCAGCAGCCCCCGGTCGGCCAGCCACGCCACCGGACGGCTTCCGTGCACCTCCATGAAGAACGAGATCTCGTCCTGCACCTCGGAGCAGTGCATGTGCCAGCCAACCCCGGCGACCGCAGCCATCTCCGCGGAGGCATCTATGAGCTCCGGCCAGACGTAGACGATGTTCTCCGGGCACGGCCAGACCTCGACCAGGCCGCCCCGCGGGCGCTCTGCCATGCACTCGGCGGTGATGGCGATCTCCTCCTGGTTGGTCCAGGTGAACAGGTCCGGATCCACCCCCATCAGCTCGCCGCCCGGGTTCATCTCCCCGAAGATTCCCCGGGCGATGGCGCCTCTGATCCCCACCTCTTCCACCGCGTCGGCCACGGCGAGGATGGTCTCCGTGTCCGTGGGTGCATAGTGGTTGTCCACCACCATCGTGGTTCCGGAGAGGGCGGCCTGGAGTGCTCCGAGTTGGACGGCCGCCACGCTCATCTCCCTGGTGATGGCCTTCGAGTAGGGCAGCATGAACTTCTGGAGCCAGGGCACCAGCGTCATACCGTCGCCGAGTCCCCTGCCCAACGACTGGAACAGGTGGGTGTGCCCGTCGGTCAGCCCTGGCAGGACCACCTTGCCCCGGCAGTCGACGACCCTTCCGGCCGTCTCCCGCAGGTGCCGCATGCCGGCGGCGGCGCCGACCTGCGCGATCTTCCCGCCGGAGACGGCCACCGCGCCGTCATCCAGCACGCGCCGCTTCCCGTCCAGCGTGATCACCTCCCCACCCTCGAGCAGGAGGTCGCACTCGAAGCTATCAGAAGCAGAAGCCTGGCTCATTGATGACCTCCATGCATCGGGCGGCGACCGCCCCGATCGTACTCGTCGAAGACTTACCCGACCCTGTTACACGTGCGGAGCGGGAACGCCGGCCACATTGATAGTCCGTTGACGACGCTACAGTTGGTTACTTATGGTAGAGTAAGAGAGTAACTTTCCCCGACGAGCGACGAAAGTAGATTGGGGACATGACACAGGTTACCGAGAAGTACGTAAGCTCCGACCGGCTGGACGCTGCCATCTCGCGTCTCCGCGCCGACATAGAGAGGCGCTTCGCCGAACAGACGCGCTGGATCGTGGGGTGGATGACCGGTCTGGTTGCGAGTGCGGCCGCGATCATCATTGCCGTGCTCCAATGAACGAGTTATCTCGCCGGTCACCCCGAACGACTCCCTATTGCCGGTAGGCGCCCGACGCGTTAAACTGTTTTCCCACGGCGCGGGGTGGAGCAGTCTGGTCAGCTCATCGGGCTCATAACCCGAAGGTCGTAGGTTCGAATCCTACCCCCGCTACCCGGTACGGCCCTCGTTCCCTTGATGGGGACGGGGGTTGTTTCGTTGTGATCCGCCCGGTGCGTGGCCGCGGCGGGGGAAGGAACAGGAATTGAGCGCTCCGATGGCGGTGTTCGAGGCGATGCGACGGCGCCGCATGCACCGCGACTTCCGGCCCGAACCGCCAGACCGCGCCACCCTCGATCGTCTGGTCTACGCCGCCGGTCGAGCCCAGGTGGCCCGTCCGGGAATCCGGCACCTGATCGTGGTGACCGATCCACGGATCGTTCACACCCTCCGCCAGGCGTGCCCGGGATTCGTGAACAACGCCCCGGCGGCCATCGCCGTATGCAGCGACCTGGTGAGGTCCGAGGCCGAGTCGGGGGTGCGGGGGGTTGAGGTAGTGAGCAGGCTGGACGCGGGCGCGTCCGCCGCCTTCATGGCCATCGCCGCGCCGGCGCTCGGTATCGGCGTGTGCAAGGTCACCAGTTGGAGTGAAGAGGTCGTCCAGGCCATCCTGGGCCTCCCGGAGCATGTGCGTCCAGAGGTGCTGATGGCGGTGGGAGTACCGGTCTCCAACCCCTCCAAGCCGCTCAAGGGCTTCCAGCCGTCCGTCCATGCCGACCGGTTCGGTCAGCCGTGGACGGAGTCACCATGAGCAGCCAGGAGATCGATCCCCGGGAGTTCCTGTTCGACTTCGTGCTGTACCTGGTCACCTGCGCCAGGCTCCATCTCGATGAGAAGCCCATCTACGGGGCGTTCCGGATGATCGAGGGCGCCAGCCGCCTCATCGAGGCCGCGGAGGACCTGCCCGGCTGGGAGGTGGACGCCTTCCTGGCCGAGCAACGGGAGGCGATCGAGGCCAACAAGGCCCGTATGACGCTTGACAAGGACGGCTTCCGCGGCTGGCTGAGCGACCTGGCCAGGGAGATGGCCGCCGAGGCCACGAGGAGAAACCTCGACCCGCCCGATTGATCGCGGGACGTAGAAACTCCCTCCACCAGGCTTAATGTACGGACTTAGCCGATCGTCGACCTATAGTCCCGTATGATGCGGATCCGAATCGGCGCGGTAGCGGTCCTGGCGACCCTCCTCCTTCCTGCTTCCGGCGTGCTCGCCCAGGCAGGCGGCGGCGCAGGGCGAGCACCGGTGTCCCTCCGTGACTCGCTCGGACCCGGCGACGTCATGCTGCGCGGCCAATCCCTCCTGTCTCCCGACGGCTCGTACCGGTTGGCGTTCCTTTGGGGCGGCGATCTCGTCCTGTATCGCAACCTCGCTCCCTATTGGGGTGTCGAGGAAATCTGGTCGGCAGGCACACGCGGCATGGGAGGCCACCGCCTCGTCATGCAGCAGGACGGTGACCTCGTCATGTACTCGGCGCCCCGGCTCGGAGGTGGGCCGGTCTGGCGTTCCGGCACGGACGGTTTCGACGGCGCCCAACTTGCGCTACCCCGGGACGGCGGAGCAACCATCCGCCTCAACGATGCGCAGTTGCTCTGGTCGGCCGGGCTCACGGCGCCGGACGTGGGTCTCGGCGGCCGCCGGCACGCGGTCTACGACCGGCGTGGCGAGAAGATGATGATGTGGCTGGTCGAGGCCGATGGCACGCTCGTGGATAGCTACCCGGTCAGCGGTATGTTCCGGAATCCTCCTGCCGGTCAATACGAGGTCTACTCCAAGTCGCCGATCGCCTACGGATACAGGGGCGGCAGCATGAACGACATGGTGCGCTTCGCGTGGGGCTTGAACGGGTGGCGGATAGGGTTTCATGCCATACCCCTGAGGAGCAACGGGGAGCCTGTGCAGACGCTCGAGCAATTGGGCCAATCCCTGTCGGCAGGATGCGTACGGCAACGAGCCGACAAGGCGGAGTTCCTGTACGAGTGGGCACCGATCGGCATGCCGGTGGTCGTGCTGGGTTGAGGCCTCGCCTCCATGGACTGCACCCGCAGCAATGCCATGGCCCGATCGATGGCCGGGGGCGCCACTCCGGGGTTCCCGTCCCGGTAGCTCGCTCGGTAACGTGGACCCATGAAAGTCACTCCGAGCCCGGCTGAGTTCCGCCGCCTGGCCGAGCACGCCTCGGTGGTCCCGGTCAGGATCGCCCTGCTGTCCGATCGGGAGACTCCGGTCAGCGCCTTCGGCAAGCTGGTCGGGGACTCGCCCGGATTCCTCCTCGAGTCCCTTGAGGGAGGGGAGCGTTGGGCGCACTGGTCGTTCCTCGGGTGGGACCCGGTCTTCACCCTCACCAGCCGGGACGGCGTCTGCCACGTGGACGATGCCCGGGTCCGGGTGCCGGATGGCGATCCGCTCACGGTCCTCGAAGGGTTCTTGGCCCGCTACGCCACCGACCCGATGGACGACCTTCCCCCCTTGCACTCCGGGGCGGTCGGATACCTCTCCTATGACGCGGTGCGGTACATCGAACGGCTCCCCGACCGGCCTCCCGACGACCGCGGGCTGCCCGAGATGATGTGGCAGTTCGTCGGTAGCCTGGCCGCGCTCGACCATCCCCGCCAGACCTTGCACCTGGTTCGCAACGTCTTCGTCGACCTCGAGGACGACCTCGACGCCGCGTACGACGACGCGGTGGCCCGGCTCCGCGACGCCGCGGAGCGGCTCGGTACGGCCCTTCGTTACCGCCCGGCCGCCCGACCCGACCGCTCCGCCCGGCCCGACCTGCCGATCACCTCCACGCTGGACCGCGAGGACTTCGAGCAAGCCGTCCTCACGGTCAAGGACTACATCCGGGAGGGCGACGCCTACCAGGTGGTGCTGAGCCGCCGTATCGCAGCGCCTTTCGAGGGCGATCCGTTCGGTCTCTACCGTGCCCTGCGCCTCATCAACCCCTCGCCCTTCCTCTTCTACCTGAGGCACCCGGAGGTCACCGTGGTGGGTGCGTCGCCGGAGCTGATGACCCGGGTCAGGGACGGCACCGTGTTCTCCCGCCCCATCGCCGGCACCCGGAGGCGGGGTGTGTCCGAGGCGGAGGACTTGGCCTTGGAGGAGGAGATGCTGGCCGACCCGAAGGAGCGGGCCGAACATGTCATGCTCATCGACCTGGCGCGCAACGATCTGGGCCGGGTATGCGACTACGGCACCGTGACCGTGGACGACCTGATGGTGGTGGAGCGCTACTCGCACGTCATGCATCTGGTGTCGGGCGTGTCGGGACGGCTCCGTGACGGGTTGGGTCCGGTGGACGTGGTCCGGGCGGTGTTCCCACATGGCACCGTGTCGGGGGCGCCCAAGGTGCGGGCCATGGAGATCATCGATGAGATGGAACCGGTGGCCCGCGGTCCCTATGCCGGCGCCGCCGGCTACATGGACTTCAGCGGCAACGTGGACACCGCCATCTGCCTGCGGACGGTCGTGATCGCCGACGGCACCGCCTGGGTCCAGGTGGGCGCCGGACTGGTGGCCGACTCCGATCCGGCTGCCGAATTCCAGGAGACGGAGGACAAGGCGGCCGCGGCTATGGCGGCCGTGGCGGGGGCCGATCTGCTTTGACCACCCTGGCCGGCCAGCCCGACGACTTCAGGGCCGGGTATGCCCATGCCCGGAGCGTGGCGGGATTCGCCACGGACACGCTCGGCCTGTTCTGGGCGGTCGGACCGGATGCCATCACCTACTTGCAAGGCATCCTCAGCCAGGACATCGAGGGGCTCGCCCCCGGGCAGACGGCCAGGTCCTTCCTCCTGGAGCCCCGCGGGAAGCTGGACGCCCTGATCTGGGTCCTGCGCGACGAGGACCGGGTGGGGATCGTCACCGACGCGGCCCGCCAGGCGGCGGTTGTTGCCTCGCTCTCGCGCTGGCGGCTGCGCGTCGATGTCGAGTTCAGCGGGGATGACCGGCCGGCGCTCGACGTGTGGGGACCCGGCGACCGTGTCCCCGGGGCGCCGGGCGGTTGGCGGGAGGAGCAGGGGGTGCTGGCCGCCGAACTGCGAGAGCGGCCGGTACGGCGCCGCCTGGTCGCCGGTCCGGGGCCGCAGGCGCTCGAGGAACTCGGCGCCGTTCCGATCGGCCGCCGCGTTGTCGACGCCTTGCGGATCGAGGCCGGGGAACCCAGGATGGGCATCGACGTCAACGCCAAGACCATCCCGCAGGAGACCGGCCTGGTTCCCGAGGCGGTCTCGTTCACCAAGGGCTGCTTCCTGGGGCAGGAACTGGTGGCCCGCATCGACAGCCGGGGCCGGGTCAACCGCCACCTCCGGGGATTGAGGATGCTCGAACCGGTCGTGCCGCCGGTGGGCGCCCGGGTAACCCTCGGGGAGAGATTGGTGGGTGAGTTGGCGACGGTGGGGGAGAGTCCGGGGCTGAACGCCCCGATCGCGCTGGCACTGATCCGCCGAGAAGCCCCACCCGGAAGCCGCGTCACCGTGACCTGGGAGGGCGCGCAGGCTGAAGCGGAAGTCCACGGGCTACCCATGACCGCCGGGACGGAATAGCGTTTCCAGGCCACCTGGTGCGCTGCGCCGGGACGGCCCCCCGGCCCCTGCCCTATACCTTTACGCCCACCAGGGCGAGTAGCCTTCGCCCCATGCTGGACAAGGTTCTCGCCTCGGTGCACCGCCGCCTGCCCGAGGTGAGGGCGCGCCAGGATCAGCTGCGCGAAACAGCTGCCATCCTGCCGCCGCCGAGGGACTTCAACGGCGCCCTAGGCGGTCCCGGGCTGTCGATCATCGCCGAGTTCAAGAGGGCGTCGCCCTCGAAGGGGGTGATCAACACCGGTATGGACCCCTCCGAGCGGGCCGCGGCCTTCGAAGCGGGTGGGGCGTCCGCGATGTCGGTCCTGACGGAGCCGGATCACTTCGTGGGAACCCCCGACGACCTCCGGGCCGCCCGGTCCGCGACGTCGCTGCCGGCGCTCCGGAAGGACTTCACCCTCGACACCGCCCACGTCTGGGAGGCCAGGGCCATGGGCGCCGATGCGGTGCTGCTGATCGTGGCGATACTCGACGATGCACTCCTCGCCCGGCTGCTCTGCGCCGCCGATGAAGCGGGGCTCGCCGCGCTGGTCGAGGTCCACAGCCGGGAGGAGGCCATCCGGGCACTGGACGCCGGCGCCAGGGTGGTGGGGGTCAACAACCGGGACCTGCGGACCTTCGACGTGGACCTGGCCACCTCGGAGGAAATCGCGCCGTTGCTGGCCGGCGTCGACGTCCGGATTGCCGAGAGCGGCGTGCAGGGCCCGGAGGATGCCGCCCGGCTCAGAGCCGCCGGATACGACGCCATCCTGGTGGGGGAGTACCTGTCGAGATCGCCGGATCCGGCCGCGGCCATCTCCGGGCTCAAGGGGGCGGCATGACCTGGGTGAAGGTCTGCGGCATGCGCACCGCCGGTGATGTGGAGGCGGCGGCCGACGCCGGCGCCGACGCGCTGGGCCTGAACCTGATCCCCGGAACTCCCCGGTACCTGGAGGTGGAGCGCGCCGCCCGCCTGGCCTCCGTGTCCCGGGTGCCCGCGGTGATCCTCACCCTCGACGCCCATCCCCACCACCTCGTGGACCTGCTGGACCGGGTAGGCGCCGCCGGTGTGCAACCCTACGGTGACCACGCGTCCGAGGCCGCCCGCCTGGCCGCCACGGTCGGGGCTTTCGTGCTCCGGCCCCACCGCGTACGCGGCCCGGTGGACCTGGGGACCATCGCGCCCGGTTTCACCGCCCTCCTCGACGGGTATTCGGCGAACGACCTGGGCGGGACGGGCCGCCGGGTCGCCGCGGAGTGGCTCCCGCCTCCGGGCAGCCGGTACGTGCTGGCGGGCGGTCTGAACCCCTCGAACGTCGCGGACGCGGTGGCGCGTCATCGTCCATGGGGCGTCGATGCCTCGTCCGGCCTAGAGTCTGCGCCCGGGGTGAAGGATCCCGCCAGGATCCGCAGCTTCGTGAGGAACGCCAAACTGGTGGAGGAGAGTCCATGACGGTAACCGCCGCGACGGGTCCGGGCCCCAGGTTGGACCGGCCGGACGAGCGGGGCAGGTTCGGCGATTACGGGGGCATGTTCGCTCCCGAGACCCTTATGCCCGCCCTGGAGGAGTTGGCCGCCGAGTTCGCCGAGGCGTGGATCGACCCGGGCTTCGTCAGCACGTTCCATGACCTGCTGGTCAGCTACACGGGCCGGCCCACCCCGCTCCGCTCCGCCGATCATCTGTCGCAGGAGATCGGCGTGCGCGTCCTCCTCAAGCGGGAGGACCTGGCCCACACCGGCGCCCACAAGATCAACAACGCGCTTGGCCAGGCCCTCCTCACCAAACGCATGGGCAAGTCGCGGCTGATCGCCGAGACCGGGGCCGGCCAGCACGGCGTCGCCACCGCCACCGCCGCCGCCTACGCCGGGCTGGAGTGCCTGGTCTACATGGGCGAGAAGGACATCGAGCGTCAGGCCCTCAACGTGCAGAGGATGCGCATGCTGGGGACCGACGTGGTGCCGGTCACCTCCGGGGCCGGCACCCTGAAGGACGCCGTCAACGAGGCCATGCGCGACTGGGTACGCACGGTCGAGACTACGCACTACATAATCGGGTCGGTCGTCGGCCCCCATCCCTTCCCGTGGATCGTCCGGGAGTTCCAGAAGGTGATCGGTGAGGAGAGCATCGCCCAGCTAGCGGGGGCGATGCCCGACGTGGTCGTGGCCTGCGTGGGCGGGGGATCCAACGCCATCGGCATGTTCTACCCGTTCGCCGGTCGTGAAGGGGTAGAACTGATCGGTGTGGAGGCGGCGGGTCACGGTATCGAGACCGGCCGGCACGGCGCCTCGATAGGGGCCGGTTCGCCCGGCATCCTCCACGGCGCCCGGACGTACATGCTCCAGGACGACGAGGGCCAGGTGCTGGAGGCGCACTCGATCTCGGCCGGCCTCGACTATCCGGGAGTGGGACCCGAGCACGCCTACTTCGCCGACGCGGGTCTGGCCCGGTACGTATCCATAACCGACGAGGAGGCCCTGGGGGGAGTCGACCTGCTCTCGCGCACCGAGGGGATCATTCCCGCCCTCGAATCCGCCCACGCGGTGGCCTGGGTGGCCAAGGAAGCCGATGCCCTGCGGGACCGCACGGTCCTGATCAACCTCTCCGGGCGCGGCGACAAGGATGTCGAGATGATCGCTGCCAAGACCGGAATGAGGTGATCCGATGAGCCGCAGGAACCTCGACAGGCTGTTCGCCGACGTGAGAAGGGAGGGTCGCACGGCCTTCCTGCCCTTCATGACCGCCGGACTTCCCAGCCCGGGCGAAACGGTCGAGACGTTCATCGCGATGGCGGAAGCCGGGGCCGACGCCTTCGAGGTCGGCATCCCCTACAGCGACCCGCTCATGGACGGACCCACCATCCAGTTGGCGAGCCAGCGAGCGATCGACCAGGGCATGACGCTCGGGGGCGGCTTCGAGGTCCTCCGCCGGGTCGTGGAGGCCACCGGCCGGCCCTCGCTGGCGATGTCCTATGCCAACCCGGTGTTCCGGGTCGGACCGGGCGAGTTCGCGCGCCGGGCCGCCGATGCCGGAGCTGCCGGGCTGATCGTGGCCGACCTGCCCCTAGAGGAGGCCGGGCCGGTGATCGAGGCGACCGAGGGGGCGGGGATCGGCCTGGTGCTGTTCGCCGCACCCACCACCCATGACGAGCGCCTCGCCAGGATCGCCGCCCGCGACCCGGTATTCATCTACGGCGTGGCCGCGATGGGGGTGACCGGGGAGCGGGACGAGGTGTCGGACGTCCCTCGCCGCCTCGCGGAGCGGATCAGGGCCGTAACCGCGACGCCCCTGGTGATGGGAGTGGGCATAGGAACTCCCGAGCAGGCGGCCGCCCTGGCACCCCATGTGGACGGCATCATCGTCGGGTCCGCCCTCGTGCGCCGGGCGCTGGCATCGGACGATCCGATACCCGAGATAGCCTCCGCCACCCGCGCCCTCGCCAACGCCCTCTCCTAACCCAACCGGGGCCGATACTCCCGGCGCCGGAACCCACCCGGTCGGGCATGGTGTCTCGTCAGTGGTGGTGATGGCGGGGAGGAGAGCTCAGAAGCCTTCAATCCTCCAGATTGGATCGTGAAGCGGCCTTCACGGATGTGACCTGCCGCGTTACCTTGTAATCACCACCCATGGCAGACGTCGCGCGCATAGGGTGTGCAGGGCTGTCGGGTCCGGGAATGACGATGCCCGGCCGCCACCCACCACACACTCCGCAAGCCGCTGCGCCCCGGCAGCTAGGCGCCAGGCATCCTCATCACCGAGATGAAGGCCTCGGGCGGGACGTCGACGCTTCCGATCGCCTTCATCCTCCTCTTACCCGCCTTCTGGCGCTGTAGCAGCTTGCGCTTGCGGGTCACGTCGCCCCCGTAGAGCTTGGCGGTGACGTCCTTTCGATAGGCCTTGACGGTCTCGCGGGCGATGATCCTGCTCCCGATGGCGGCCTGGATCGGCACGTCGAACTGCTGGCGGGGGATCAGCTCCCTGAGCTTCTCGGTCATCCGGCGGCCGTAGGGATAGGAGGCCTCCCGGTGGACGATGGCGCTGAAGGCGTCGACCGGGTCGTGATGCAGCAGGATGTCCACCTTCACCAGGTCGGCGTCCTCGTACCCGTCGGGCTCGTAGTCCAGGCTAGCGTAGCCCCGGGTCCGGCTCTTCAGCTGGTCGTAGAAGTCGGTCACCACCTCGGCGAGCGGGACGCGGTAGCGCAACTCGACCCGCTCCGGGGACAGGTATTCCATCCCCTTGATCCGCCCGCGGCGACCCTGGCAGAGGTCCATCAGGCGTCCCGTGTAGCGGGCCGGGCTGATGATGCTCGTCGCCAGTATCGGCTCCGCGATGGCCACCACCTCGCCGGCCGGAGGCATCTTGGCGGGGTTGTCGACCGGTAGCTCCTGCCCTGACGCCGTGCGCACCCGGTACTCCACCGACGGCTTGGTGGCGATGATGTCCAGGGCGAACTCGCGCTCGAGGCGCTGGGTGATGATCTCCATGTGCAAGAGGCCCAGGAAGCCACACCGGTAGCCGAAACCGAGCGCGGTGGAGGTCTCCGGCTCGTAGCTGAAGCTGGAGTCGTTGAGACGTAGCCGGTCGAGGGCGTCTCGCAGATCGGGGTACTCGTCGCCGTCCAGGGGATAGAGCCCGCAGAACACCATGGGCTTGGGTTCGCGATACCCGAGGAGG